>DATNDR010000126.1:0-123668 GCA_035606945.1 Pseudonocardiaceae bacterium | reverse complement strand
GAGGACCCGGTGCTGATCTCCGCCGCCGTGCGGGAGAACGTCGCGCTCGGGCAGCCCGATGCACCCGACGACCAGGTGTGGGCGGCGCTGCGGGTGGCGAGCGCCGACGGGTTCGTCGCGGCGCTGCCGTGGGGGCTCTCCACGCGGATCGGCGAGCAGGGCCTGTCGCTGTCGGGCGGGCAGCGGCAGCGGCTCGCCCTGGCCCGCGCGGTGCTGGGCCGTCCGCCCGTGCTGGTGCTCGACGACCCGCTCTCGGCGCTGGACGTGCACACCGAGGCCGAGGTCGAGGCGGCGTTGCGCACGGTGCTGCGTGGCGTGACCGCTCTGGTGGTGGCACACCGGCCGTCCACTGTGCAGCTCGCCGACCGGGTCGCGTTGCTGTCCGGCGGCCGGATCGCGGCAGTCGGCACGCATTCCGAGCTGCTCGCCGAGGTGCCTGAGTACCGGCGGCTGCTGTCCGCTGCAGATGATGTGGCGGTGACTCGATGACCGAGGATTGGCGGGGCGTAGCCACCGAGGATCTCGACACGATCGACACCGCCACCGGGCTGCGGCTGGCCGCGCGGTCGCGCCGGTTACTCGGTTCGCTGCTGCGCCCACAGCTGCCCGGCGTGTGCGTTGCCATGGTGCTGCTCATCGCCGACCAGCTCGCCGTGCTGGCCGGCCCGCTGCTGATCGCGGTCGCGATCGACCGCGGCATTCCTGGCGCGCTGGCCGGTGGGCCCGGCACGTTGGCCTGGTGCATCGCCGGCTATGCGGTCGCCGGCGCGGCCGATGCCCTGATCGTCCACACCTTCCTGCGGTTGTCCGGCCGCATGGGGGCCGACGTGATCATCGATCTTCGCGAGCGGGTGTTCGCGCATATCCAACGGCTGCCCTTGGCATTCCACGAGCGTTATACATCGGGCCGGGTGATCTCCCGGCTGACCAGCGACCTGGACTCGCTGCAGGAACTGCTCGACGAGGGCCTGGACGGGTTGTTCTCGGTGCTGTCGATCGCCGGCATCGGGGCGATGCTCCTGGTGCTGGACATCCCGCTGGGACTGGTGGCGCTGGCCGCCTTCATCCCGCTCGGGGCGCTGACTTGCTGGTACCGGCGGCGTTCACAGCACACCTACCGCCGCACCCGCCGCTGGATCGCCCAGGTCATCGTGCAGTTCGTCGAGACCATGAACGGGATCCGCGCTGTGCAGGCCTTTCGCCGGGAGCCGCGCAACGTCTCGATCATGGCGCGGCTCAATGGTTCCTTCGCCGACGCGGAGACTGAAGCCAACTGGCTCATCGCCCGGTTCACCTCAAGCGTGCGAATGGTTGCTTCGGTGTCGATCGCGGTGACGTTGCTGCTCGGCGGGTTGCGGGTACTTGAAGGCACCCTCACCCTGGGTGTGCTCACGGCGTTCGTGCTCTACTTGCGCCGGTTCTACGACCCGCTCGACGAGCTGGCCATGTTCGCCAACTCCTACGCCTCAGCGGCCGCGGCACTGGAGAAGATCTCCGGGCTGCTCGACGAACGCCCCGCCGTCAGCGATCCCGCTGTGCCGGTACCTCTGCCGGTTCCGGTACCCGGCGAAGTGGTCTTCGATCAGGTGCGCTTCTCCTACGGCGACGGCCGCGAGGTGCTTCCGCCGCTGGATCTGGTGATCCCCGCCGGTCAGACCGTCGCTCTCGTCGGCGCGACCGGGGCGGGTAAGTCGACGGTGGCCAAGCTGCTGGCCCGGTTCTACGACCCGGTAGCAGGCGCGGTCCGGCTCGATGGCGTGGATTTGCGCTCGGTGGCCGACGCCGACCTGCGCCGGTCCGTGGTGATGGTGACCCAGGAGTCGTTCCTGTTCTCCGGCTCCGTGGCCGACAACATCGCGCTGGGGTCAGCTACGGCGTCCCGGTCCGACGTCATCGCGGCCGCCCGGGCGGTGGGGGCCGACGAGTTCATCACCGCACTGCCCGATGGCTACGACACCGATGTGCGCAAGCGCGGTGCCCGGCTGTCCGCGGGGCAGCGGCAACTGGTGTCGTTCGCCCGAGCGCTGCTCGCCGACCCCGCGGTACTCATTCTGGACGAGGCCACCTCATCGCTGGACATCCCGGCCGAGCAGGCCGTACAGGCCGCGCTGGCCACCGTGCTGGCCGGCCGCACCGCACTGATCATCGCGCACCGGCTGTCCACCGTCCTGATCGCCGACCGCGTCCTGATCCTCGCCAACGGCACCGTAATCAAAACCGGCCATTTCCGCAGTCTGGATGCAGACTGCTGTTTGGAGGTCCTGAAAACAGCAGTCTGCATCCAGACTGCGGGTGACGGGGCAGGGTCAGTGACGGGCTAGGGCGGCGCGGACGAGTGCGACCATGCGTGGGGGGTCGGCTAGGACAGGGGCCGTCACGAAGACGACCTCCCAGCCGGCGGCTTGAACGCGGTTGAGCCGGTCACGATCCCGGTTGAGCGCCCACAGCTCGCCCTCACGCCACGATCCGTCGTACTCCACGGCCACCTGCTGCTCGGGGAACGCGAGATCAGCGCGCGCCAACCGGCCGCGGGAGTCCTCGATCCAGTACTGCGGTACCGGGTGCAGGCCGTCGAGCACCAGCCACACCCGCATCCGGGACTCCGGCGGCGACTCGGCTCGCGGGTCGGCGAGCTCCTCGGCTCGACGGGCCCCGACGATGCCCCGCCCGTGGCGCGCCGCCAGCATCTGCCGCAACTGTGCCCGGTCCACCAGACCGGCGCGCAACACCGCGTCGAGATCTCCCACGGCGTCGGGAAGGGTTCGATCCAGCAGCAGATCCAGGCCCATCCGCAACGGTGTCGCAAGCCCGATCCGGCCCCACGGCTGCGACTCGTCGGCGCGCAGTTCGGTGCGGCGGATGTCGAGCCCGGCTCGCCGGAACACGCGGACAGCCTCGGGAACCACCAACTCGACGGGGTCCTTGGCGCGCGCGAGACGGACCCCACGCAGGGTCGCAGCGGATCGGCCAGTGATCACCGCCTTGGGGTGTACCGCCAGCGCGGCCGCCTCGCAGCGCAGCTCGTGGGTGTCCGGAATTCCGGCCGGCACGTAGATGTCCTGGAGCAGGCGCCGGACCCCTGGCCCACGCAGCTGCGCTGCCGTCAGCACACCGACTCCCACTGCCTCCGATCCCAGAAACGGCCCGCCCAGATCGGTCAGACGAAGATGTCTCCCCACGCCCGCCGAGACTGCCCGGTTAGCCCAAATCTGCCAAATCCCCCATCCACAACTTATCCACAGCCCCCGACCCGGCCCGCAGTCTGGATGCAGACTGCTGTTTTGGAGCCCTGAAAACAGCAGTCTGCATCCAGACTGCGGATTGGTTAGCGGGCGAGGAGGGACAGGAGGAGAGCGAACCAGGTGAGCACGATGCCGACGGCGGCGCCGTAGGCGATCCAGCGCCATACGGGGGTGGCGCGGGTTAGCCAGATCGAGGGGGTAAGGCCAGCGGCCACCACGAGGTTCGCCAGGGCGACGACTCCTCGGCCGTTGGGCGCCAGGCCCTGGGACAAGCGCAGCAGCGCGAGCCCCACAATCACCGCTACCGCGCCACTGACGGTCAGGCCGGTGGACCACGGCGTCGGCTCACCGGGGACCTCAGGGGCAATGCTGGACGCGGCCCGCGCCGGCGAAGGCGATCGCAGCGGCGGTGGCGACATTGAACGAATCTACTCCGGGTGCCATCGGGATACGCACGACCAGGTCCGCCGTACCCAACGCGGCGTCGGACAGTCCCGGGCCCTCAGCACCCAGCAGCCAAGCCACCCGGCCGGTGGCCACGCCCGCCTGGTCCAGCGGCACTGCACCCACCGCGGGAGTCAGCGCCACGATCCGGAATCCGGCCGCCCGCAGTACCTGGAGGTCCTCGGGCCAGCGGCGCAACGCAGCGAACGGCACCCGAAGCACGTGGCCCATGGACACCCGCACGCTGCGCCGGTACAGCGGGTCGGCGCAGCCCGGGCCGAGCAGTACCGCGTCCACCGCGAGGGCGGCCGCGTTGCGGAACAGCGCGCCCAGGTTCTCGTGGTCGTTGATGCCCTCGAGCACCGCGAGATGTTGTGACCGGGCGATCAGCTGCGGCGCCGACGGCACCGGCGCGCGGTCCGCGGTCGCAAGCACGCCCCGGTTGAGATGGAAGCCGACGACCTGCGCCATCAGTTCGGCCGACCCGGCGTAGCAGGGCGCGGCGACCGCGGCGATGTCACCGGCGAGTTGGGACATCTTCGCCGGCACGCCGAACACGGCCCGTGGCGGGTACGGCGATGCCAGCAGCCGGCGCACCACCGTGACGCCTTCGGCGATCACCAGGCCCCGCCCGCCGGGACGATCCGGGCGGCGGTCGGCGAGCGTGAGATCACGGAAATCGGCCAGCCGGGGGTCGTCCACGTCGCGCACTTCGACGATCTCGCCCACACTGTCAGTTTTGCAAAGTAGGCAAACGCGCCAGGCAGGCCCACCAGTTCGGCGGCTGGTCACAGCCTGCGGCGCTGTGTCACGGTGAGCGCGCGCCGGGGGAAGCGGAGGTCGGATGGGCAAGGACGCGGCCGACGCGATCGATCCGCTCTACACCAGGCGGGACCTGAAGCGCTACCGGGACAAGACCCAGCGTTGCCTGGACGCGCTGGCGCGAATGCTCGCCGGGGACAGCTTCGCAGCTGGTCCCCCGTGCATGGGCCTGGAGCTCGAGCTCAATCTCGTCGACGACAACGTCGACCCGGCGATGGCCAACGAGAGGGTACTCGAACACATCGACGATCCGGCTTTCCAGACCGAGCTCGGCCAGCACAACATCGAGATCAACGTCGCGCCCCGGCCGTTGGCCGACGACGAGGCGCTGGGGCTCGAGCGCGAGTTGCGGGCCGGCCTGAACACCGCCAACGACGCGGCCCGCGCCGCCGGGGTGGGCTTGGTGATGATCGGCATCCTGCCGACGTTGCGGCCGGACCACTTCGATCAGCGGTGGATGTCCCCCAAGTCCCGGTACGCAATCCTCAACCGGCAGATCCTGGCCACCCGGTCGGAGGACCTGGAGCTCGACATGGAGGGCGTGCCACTGGCCGGAGGCAAGCCGGAACGCTTGCTGTGCGCCGTCGAGTCGATCCTGCCGGAATCCGGGTGCACCTCGGCGCAGCTGCATCTGCAGGTCGGTGCGGACCAGTTCGCCGCGCATTGGAACGCCGCGCAAGCGCTGGCCGGGGTGCAGGTGGCGGTGGCTGCCAATTCACCATTCCTGCTCGGTCACGCCCTGTGGCACGAGACCCGCATCCCGTTGTTCGAGCAAGCCACCGACACCCGCTCGCCCGAGCTGCGCAACCAGGGAGTGCGCCCGAGAGTGTGGTTCGGTGAGCGGTGGATCACCTCGATACTCGACCTGTACGAGGAGAACGTGCGCTATTTCGCGCCGCTACTCCCGGAGATCCAGGATGAGGACCCGCTGGCGGTGCTCGCGGCGGGCGCCGCTCCGTCGCTGGCGGAACTACGGCTGCACAACAGCACGGTCTGGCGCTGGAATCGGCCGGTCTATGACGTGGCGAACGGGGTGCCGCACCTGCGCATCGAGAATCGGGTACTACCCGCGGGTCCGACCGTCATCGACGTCTTGGCCAACGCGGCGTTCTTCTTCGGTGCCATGCGGGGACTGGTCGAGGCGCAGCCACCGGTGTGGGGCGAGATGTCCTTCCAGGCTGCCCAGGACAACCTGTACGCGGGGGCGCGGCTGGGTATGGACGCGCAGCTTTACTGGCCTGGCCTCGGGTGGGTCCGGCCTGATGAACTGGTGTTGCGCAAGCTGCTGCCGCTGGCCCACGACGGGCTGCGCAGTTGCGGGATGTCCGACGCTGCGCGGGAACGCTACCTGGCGGTGATCGAGCAGCGCTGCATGGCACGGCGTACCGGGGCGAGCTGGCAGCGCGCCACCGTGCAGGCACTGGCCGACCGAGGTGCAGACCGGCCCGCCGCATTGGCCGGCATGCTGCGTGATTACGTCGAGCACATGCACTCCAACCTGCCGGTGCATGCCTGGCCCACGCTGTGAAGGGGCCGGACTAAAGGGGCGGCGTCGGGCCCGACCGAGAGCCCGGAGTCGAGCCCGACGCGTTCCATCTGCGTTCCATCTGTGCCAGGACTCCCACCACGAAGCCGGCTCACTTAAGTTAGCCTACCCTCAATTATACGTCAAGCTGACCTAGTTCCCGCACCGCTGACCGCATTCAGCGGGCTCAATGCCCCGCTATGCGGTCGATGATGTCGACCGCGCGGTGCAGCAGGGCGCGCTCGTCGGGGGTGAGTTGGGCCAGCTGGGCGTCGAGCCAGCGCTCCCTCGCGCTGACTTCGGCATCCACGTAGTCGCGGCCGGCGTCGGTCAGCGCCACCACGGTTTGCCGCCCATCGGTGGGATGCGGGCTGCGATCGACGAAGCCGTGCTCTGCCAGGGCGGCGATGACCCTGGTCATCGACGGCGGTTGCACGCGCTCGCAGGCAGCCAGTTCGCCCGGGGTCAGCGGACCGTGCCGATGCAGCGAAGCCATCGCGGACAGCTGGGTGAGGGTGACCACCGCCTCGACGTCGCGTTGGGCCCGTAGCCGCCGGTTGAGCCGAACCACGGCGAGCCGCAACCGGCTGGCCAGCGCTTCCATACCGTGAGCCTAGCTCGCGATACGGCTCGTGAGTGGCACGCAGTGTTACGACGGCGGGCGCGACGGCATGCGCACGCGGTAACGTGCCTGGGTGCTCCCCCGTGGCCTCGCCGATCCGCGGCCGGCGGTAGGTGTCGGCACCATCGCCTGGTTCACCGCCGCCCTGGTATTGCTCGTTACCGGTGGGTCGGCAGCATGGATCTGGGCGTGCCTAACCGGTGGATTACTCGGTTTCATCGGTTTCGGGATGATCCACTGGCAGCGCCGCGCAGCCCAACGGGGTGCCCGCGGCGCGGCGCGAGATCTACTGTGACCGAGCTCGATCAGGCTGAGCCGGCCGACCTGGCCTGCAGCGCAGCGCGGACTGCATCGGCGGCGTGCACGGTGCCGTCCGGGGTGACCCAGAACGGCACCGGGTAGTCAGCACCGTTGTGCCGGACCCGCAGCTGTTCGTGCAGCTGCAGCGTGCCTTCCGGGACGGCGAGCCCGGCGGCGGCGCATACCGCGACCACCTCCACCAGCTCGACCCATCGCATGGTGCGCCCGGCGCCGGTGTCGAGCAGCTCGGGTGCCACCTGCTCGGAGGCCAGCGGCAGGTCCAGCAGCTCGGCCAGCGTGGCCGGGTCGCCGCCGGACACCAGTCGACCGGCCGGTAGCACTGCGGCCAGCCACGGCGCATCGAGCACCACCGCGCGGTCGGCGTCGACCACCTCGCCGGTCACCACCCGCACCCGAGCCGGTGGCTCCACATCAGCCGGATCGATGTCGGCGCCGGCCAGCGCGGCGTGCGCGGCGTGCACCACCCCGGGGACCACCGCCCGGGTCGGGTCAGCCAGCCGGACCAGCAGGTCGGCTGCGTCGTCGGGGCCGGCAACACGCAATCCGGTACGCACCCCGGCGGCGGCCAGCAACGCGTGGTCGGTGTCGGTCACCGGAACCACGTCGTAGAGACCCTCCAGCTCGGCAGCCTCGGGCAGCCGCCAGTGCGCTGGTGGGTGGCCGCCGAACCGGGCGTACCGGGCCAGCCACCAGCCGGTGTAGCCGCCCGGCATCCGCAGCGCGGCCAGGCCGGCGTAGTCGGCGGCGATCCGCCGCAGCGCCGCCGGCCATCGCGCCTCGTCCACCAGGTCCAGGTCTCGCACCGCGAGCAGCCGCGCCGGCGGGTCACCTTTGGTGTCGAGCACCCAGTCCCACCACTGCTCCTCGGCATCCAGCTCGTGATCCGGGCCGGCCGGGTCCGGATCGTCGAGAACCGCGAACGAGTCCAGCACACCCACCGCCCGCAGCGCCGAGGTGTCGTGTTCAGCAGCGACGGCGCCATCCAGCACGCCCAGCGGCCCGCCGGCAGCGAGCAGCGCCCGCAGCGCGCCGCCGGGCAGGACCAGCTCGTCGGCGCGCCGCGGCGTCCCGTCGTCGGCCGGCAGCGCCAGCGCGCCCAGCCAGGGCCGGGCGGCGGTCGGGTTTGCTTCCGGCGCAGTCACCCGGCCTGCCAGCGACAGCACGGCCTGCGTGAGGCCGGTGACGTCCAGGCCGTCCTCGGCGTCATCGACGCTGCGCTCGATGGCGGGGCGCAGCGCATCGAGCAGCTCCGCGGGACCCACCCGGCGGGCCCCCAGCCGCTCCAGCAGCGGGTGCACGGCGTCGGGGTGCGCCAACCGCAGCTCCCCCCTGAGGTCGCCGGCGGCGACACCCTCCGCGTCGCCCAGCAACACACCGCGCGGGCCGGTGACGGTACGCCCGTCGGCCAGCGGGACCGGCAGCGCGCCGAGTTCCTCGCGGGCCGCCGGGTCGGCCTCGAGCAGCGGGGTCAGCGCCGCATAACAGCGCCGCCACCACGATGGTGGCCGGTCCAGCCCAGCCAGCAGCTCGGCGATGGCTGCCGGGCGCAGCCGGCTGACCCCGAGCGCGGTCAGCGCGGTGGCATGTGCGGGTGCGGCCAACTCGGCGACGAGCAGGCCGGCGGTGACCTCAGCGAGCAGGTCAGCCAGATCTGGTAGCGGCACGTCGAGCACCACGGCGTCGGCCGGCGCGACCTCGCCGCCGCCGGCGAGGGGCAGCCACCGGGCGTGGCGCAGCGCCCCGATGATCCCGTCGCGCAGGGCCGCGTCGACCTCGCTGGCCGGGAACCCGGGCGCGGGCACTAGCGCGGTGCGCCGATCCGGTGCCAGCGCGGCGGCGAGCTGCGGGTAGGCCCGCGCGGCGGTATCCAGCAGCAGGTCGGCGGCCGGTCCGGGATGGATGTGGCGCCGGGACGAGTCGACGGGCACCGTGCCGATCAGCCTCGCCGGCAGGGTGAGCCGCTCCGCGGTGGGGGTGGGGGCGTGCAGCACTTCCCCGGTCAGCGGCAGCGGCGCGCCGCCGGCGTCGACGGGCAGCGCCCAGCACAGGCTCCACTGCGTCCGCGCCTCGGGCCCGAGCCCGGCCAGCGCTTCGGCCGGCAGCGCCCCGGACCGGCGCACCACCCGCCAGCGGTGCAGCTGCGAGCCGTCGTAAACGTGCACCAGGTCATCGTCGTCGCGGCCTTCGCGCCGCAGCAGCCGATCACCGATGTCGATCCGGTGCAGCCACGGCAACGCCAGCAGCAGGTCGGTCGCCTCGCCGGCCCAGGTAGCCAGCAACGCCTCGGGGTCGATGCCGGCCCGTAGCGGTAACTGGACCTCGGTGTCGAACCCGGCCGGCGGCTCGCCGCCGGCCGGCCAGACCAGCCGCAGCACCGGGGGCCGCCCGCCGCGGCGGGCCAGCTCGGCGCCCAGCGCCGGGTCGCCCGCGACCACCGCGGCGGTGTGTTCGGCGCAGAACTGCACCCCACCGGAGCGCGAGATCACCCGCGGCGCGTCGGTGACGGCGAGTACCGCCGCGAAGCCGACCCCGAACCGGCCGACGCTGTCCCCGGACCGCTTGGCCGAGGCGCGTAACGCGGCCAGCGCGGCGACCCCGGCGGCATCCAGCGGCGCGCCGGTGTTCGCGGCCCGCAGTTCGCCGTCCTTGACGCTGACCCGCAGGTAGCCCGGCACGCCCGCGCGCTGGGCGGCATCCGCGGCGTTCTGCGCCAGCTCGACGAGCAACCGGTCGGCGTAACCGAGCAGGGCCAGCTCGGCCTCGGCGTTGGCGTCCTCCCGGAACCGCGTCGGGGAACCGCGCCAGGCGGCCAGGACCCCCTCGCGCAACATCCCGGTGTCGAACGGATCGGCGCCGAAGGGACCCGCTAGTCCCCCGGTGGCCAGGGCAGCAGCTCCAGCTCGGCGTCGTCGTAGACCAGCTCGGCCACCGGCACGTTGGGGCTGGTGTCAACCCGGACCTCGGAATGCGCGCCGCAGCCGAACTCGGCGTGCACCACATGCCCGTCAGCGGGAGCCAGGTCGTTACCGCAGACCCCCAGTCCTGCGGCCAGCAGGCCACCGAGCGGCAGATAAAAACCGCAGTGCACACACTGGTCAGGAGCGCTGCGGGCCATCTCCGAGTCGGGCCCGTGGTCACCGTCGCGCCAGCGTTGTAGCAGCGCCAGCCGGGCCTCCCGGCTGAGCACCCGCGGCCTGCCCAACCCGACCTCCGGGCTGAGCGCCGCCAGCGCCGGGTCATCGTCGCTGAGGTAACCGGGCACCAGGCGCGGATCGTCCGGGTCAGCCGGGAGCAGGTCCCCGACGCCCAAGTCACCCGCGCGTAGCCGCTCAGTCCACGGCAGCCAGGGCGGGGCGACCAGCGCGTCCGGCCCGGGCAACAGCACCACCTCGCTGACCGTGACCGGGGTTCCCGGACCCGCAGAGGCCACCGTGACCGCCCAGCGCCACCCGCGGTAGCCGGGCAGTCCCGCCTCGAACATGTGGGTGACCGCGCCGTCTTCGGCCTGCGCACCCACGTGCTCGCCTACTGGACTGTCACCGGCCTCGGCCTGCGCCGCCTCCCGGGCCAGCTCGACGGCCTCAGCGAGGTCGGCGGGTGGCGCGGTAGGGTCGGCAATCACGACTCCTATTGTGCCGCACGACCGTTCTCGCTCGACAATCCGGCCGGTGCTGGTCGCTGTGCTGATCATCGCGGCTGCCCTGGTGGCCGGCTGCGCCACCCGGCAGTCCACTGCACAGCAGCTGCGGGTGCAGGTCCTGGACACGCTGCGGCACGACCCGACGATGTACACCGAGGGGCTGGAGATTCACGACGGCGTGCTGTATGAGGGCAGCGGGCTGGTCGGGCAATCCCGGGTCCGGGCCAGCGCGCTGTCCAGCACCAAGCTGCTGCGGGAAGCCACCCTGCCCGCCCCGCTGTTCGGCGAGGGCCTTGCCGTCACCGGCGCTGGGTTATGGCAGCTGACCTGGACCAACGGCGTGGCCATCGAGCGCGACCCGGCCACATTGGCGCAGCGCCGGGTGGTGACCTACCGGGGTCAGGGATGGGGCTTGTGCTACGACGAGCACCGGCTGGTGATGAGCGATGGCTCGGACCGGCTGACCTTCCGGGATCCAGTGACGTTCGCGGCATTGGGCCAGGTGCAGGTCCGCCTGGACGGCGAGCCGGTGCGGTCGCTCAACGAACTGGAGTGCACCGGTGGCGTCATCTGGGCCAACGTCTACCAGACCGACCGCATCATGCGCATCAATCCCAGTACCGGCACGGTGACGGGAGTGGTCGACGCGTCGGGCCTGTTCAGCCCGCAAGACCAGGGGGACGTGCTCAACGGCATCGCCGCGATCCCGGGCACCGACCAGTTCCTGATCACCGGTAAGCACTGGCCGTCACTGTTCCGGGTGCATTTCGTCATTTCGCGCCAGTAGCTTGGATGCGGCCCCGGGAGACGACTGGCGGTGGGAGGATGGACGGCGTGAAGCGGCCCGCGTCCCCCTTCGGCGCTGAGCACCCCGGCTCCGGGGCGCGCCGGCGCGCGGGCCGCCGCCGGCGTTGGGTACCGGAGGACGGCCGCACCAACTGGCCGCACACCGATCCGCCGCCGCCTCCTCGTCATGAGCCCAACAGCGGCCATCCGTGGGGCAGCCAGGAACCCAACGATTACCGGTCCGATCCGCCACCCAGGGATGATCCCCCGACGGTGCCCGGCAGCCCGCCGCCCTCATCGGGCGGTCCACCACCCCCCCGCAAGATCACCGTCACGCGGGTGGCGGCCTGGCGGAGCAGGCAGCTGGTCGGTGGCGGTGTACGGCGGTTTCGGCAAGCCGCCACGGCCGATGGCGCGGGACGCTCCGGGCTGTCCTCGTTGACCTACGCGGCGATGATGGACTACGCGGCCAATGCCGCCATCGCCGTCGCCTTGGCCAACACGCTGTTCTTCGCCGCGGCCACCGCGCAGAGCCGGGCCAATGTGGCGCTGTACCTGCTCATCACGGTGGCCCCGTTCGCGGTGGTCGCTCCGGTGATCGGCCCGCTGCTGGACCGGCTGCAGCACGGTCGGCGAATAGCGATGGCGCTGTCGTTCGCCGGGCGCGCGTTCCTGCTGATCGTGATGGCAGCGCACGTGCACGACTGGCTGCTGTATCCGGCGGCACTGGGTTTCATGGTGCTGGCCAAGTCCTACGGCGTGCTGCAGGCGGCGGTGATCCCACGGGTGCTCCCTGCGGAGATCACGCTGGTCAAGACCAACTCGCGGCTCACCGCGTTCGGGCTGGGCGCCGGGGCAGTGTCGGGTGCGGTGGCGGCCGGGGTCGCCGCGCTGACCGGATCGCCCGGTGCATTGCTGTTCACCGCGGCGATCTGCCTGGCGGGGGTGGCACTGTGCTTGCGGATTCCGTCGTGGGTGGAGGTCACCGAGGGTGAGGTGCCGGCCTCGCTGCGGACCGAGACCATCGACACCCGCGGCGCGGCGCGGCGGCGCCAGCCGATGGGTCGCCAGGTGGTGGTCGCGCTGTGGGGCAACGGGACCGCCCGGGTCCTGACCGGGTTTCTCACCCTGTTCGTGGCGTTCGTGGTGAAAGCCCAGACCGAAGGATCGCCAGGGCGGCAGGTGGTGCTGCTCGGCATCGTCGGCGCGGCGGCCGGCGCCGGCAGCTTCCTGGGCAATGCGGTCGGTGCGCGCATCCATTTCGGAAGGCCCGATCAGGCCATCCTCGGATGCGTGGCCGCCGGTTTGACCATGGCGGTACTCGCCGCGCTGGTGGGCGGCATCGCGGTCGCTGCGGTCACCGCGCTGGTCGCGGCGACGGGCAGCGCGGTGGCCAAGGTCTGCCTGGACGCGGTGATCCAGCGCGCCGTCCCGGAGGAGTCGCGGGCCTCGGCGTTCGGCCGGTCCGAGACCGTGCTGCAGACAGCCTGGGTGCTGGGCGGCGCGCTGGGCGTGCTGTTGCCGCCGACCTACTGGATCGGCTTCGCATCGGTCTCCGTGCTGCTCGCGCTGGGGCTGGCACAAGGCTTCCTGACCCGCCGCGGCTCCTCCCTGATTCCCGGCTTCGCCATCCCTCAACCAGGGCGGTAGACGCCGTCGGCCTGTCGGCGACCGGAACGGTCCACGCTCTCATGTGTGGTTCGCCCACCCGGGCTCCCACTACCGGTGGCCGACGCCGCTGTAATCCGGGCACGCTAGAACGATCGCTCAGAGGTACAGCATGTGAGATGGCGCTCTGCGGTACTCATCCTCACGTTCTGGGATTGTGATGGCCCTGGACGGGCTCGAACCTTCGCTGAGGCCTGATTTCCTCATTTACTGGGAAATCGGGTGCGCGCCGGTACTCATCGGCTATACGACTCAGCTCGGCGCGGGCATCGTCCCCAAACACCGCCATCCGTTCAAGCTCACTGAATAGTGTTTCGTAGGTGGCGATGTCCTCGGCGTTGTCGATCAGCGCGACCGCGGTCTTGATGCCGACCTGCACCGCGCGGGCATCGAAGATGTGGAAGCCGTGCGGCGCCAGGATTGTCGTCGGGGTGCGGCGGATGATCAGCCCGAACCGGACGTTCGGTAGCCGGGTTACCTCGATGATGTGGTCAATCTGCTCGGCCATCAGCGTGGCATCGCGGACGCACCAGTCCAGCGCGCCCTCGGTCTGGATCAGCACCCAGTCCCGGCCGGGTTCCGTCAGGGCTGCTTGCCTGGCGAGCCGGCTGGCCACGCCGTCCGCCGTCTGGGGCGCGGTACGGCCCCGGGAGGTGAAGACGACCTCTGCGTACGCGGCGGTCTGCAGCATCCCGAGGATGATGTTCGGCTGGTAGGCGCGGACGAGGGCCGATGATTGCTCGACCTTCCCTAGGCGTTGCTGGAAGTGGTTGATGCCGCGCTGCATGATGATCCGGGAGTCCAGGTACTCGGGGCGGATCGCGGTGGCCAGCTCCACCAGCCGGGTGGTGGTGTCCGGGTCGGCGCCGTAGACCCGCGCGAGTGCTTCCACGGTCTCCGGTGCGGGCAGCAACCCGCCGCGTTCTATCCGGGACAGCCCTGCTTGGCTGATGCCCGCGGCGGCTGCGGCGGGCACCTGCGTCAGGCCGGCGGCCTCCCGTAATTCTCTGAGCGACCGGGACAGTTCGTCTCGACCGCCTCTACCGGGAGCCGTGCTCACCGCCAGGGCCCCTCAGCGGTCCCGGTGGAATTGCGGATGCGCTGCCCACCACGACTTGAACGGCTCAGCCTCGGACCACAGTGTCTCCGCGATATGCCGGTATTCCGCGACGACGGGGGGCGAGCTGTCCGCCACGATGCCTAGCGGCTGGTTCTCGGCGGTGTAATGCAAGCGGATCACGTGCTCCTCGTCAGCGAGATAGAAGTCCCCGCCCGCGGCGTCGACCAAGGCTTGCAGATCGGTTCGCTGCTCGGTGAGTTCCAGGATACGGATGTCCTCGTACGGGTTGAGCGCATAGGCCCACTCGCACTCGAACCGCAGGTAGTCCGACAGCGGCAGGGTCACGGTGTGGACCCGGCGCCGCTGCTGTCCCCGGGATACCTCGGCACTGAGCCGGTCCAGCCAGGGCTGCCGTCGTTCCGGGGTCGGGTCTGGTTCCCCAGCGAGGTAGCGGGCCAGGTCCGAACTCTCCGAGGCGACGTCGTAGGCGGCCAGTGTCTCCAGCCGGAACAGTGTCTTCGTGAAGTGGGTTTCCAGGTAGGGCCGCAGCTCCGCGACGCCCAGCATCGGGATCACACCTCCGGAACTTCGACGACGAGCTCTCCCGGCCCCACATTGGGGATCACCGCCAGGACGTCCGGGTCGGTGGTGCGCGTGGCGACCAGGTACCGGATGCCAGGTCGTTCCTTGATCTGGTACTCACCGGCGCATGCCTCGTCGTCTCCGCACTCCGCTCTCCACAGGGTCGTGACCGTGAGTGCCATGGGTTCCCCTCTCCATTGGTGGACGCTCGGGTGAAGTGTCCCCGGCAACGACCCGCTAGTCAATGGGCCTTGTAATATTATGTGATCCGTTGCATAGTAGGCCGGGCTGTCACGAGGGGCTTAGGCGAACGAGTCTCGTGCCAGTCACTGCGACGACGAGAGGGGCAATCGTGCCGGTATCAGCGTCCGGTACTCGCACCAACAGGAATCTGGGTGTACCTGCATGGGTTGCGCGATCCGTCACCGAGCCGGGTGAGGTGACGGCCGGTGCAGGAAACCGATGGTGCGGATCTGGCGATCGCGAAGCGGCTCCTTGATTACGCCAAGCAGGGCGGCTTCACGTTCCAGCGCGCGGCGTTTGGCGAGGATGGTCCTCTGGTGGGATACCGAGTCAGTGACGACTGCGTCGACTTGATCCATATCGAGGGCTTCAGCCGTGACTGCTTCGCCTGGCGCAAGCGGGTATCTCCGCTGATCGTGTCGCGAAACGCCCTGGTGCAACGGCAGATCGAGGGCAGTGTTCTCGACGTGCTCAACGAGGTATTGACGTGGGAAACGCCGGCCATGACTGTCGCCCAAAGGTCCGTGTGTCCCACCGAAGACACCGGCTGGCCGCCGGTGGAGCGGCAGCCCCCGATGCCCGGCTCCCGGCGGCCAGCCGGTCACCAGCGAATTCCGTGATCTGGACCGGTGTGGTCGCAGCGGCCTACGACGCCACGGGACAGTAGCGAGGACCTGTTATGACTGATAGTCAGCACGATAACAAGATCGACCGTGACGGGCACAAGGATGACTACGACCACTCGACTACCAAAGATGTGAGCGAATCCGGTGGCGGTAGGCACGACGAGGAGGACAAGGGCGGCAAGTGATAGACGTTGACTCATCGTCTTTTTGGGGCGTCCTATTCGGCGAGATACCGCGTACAGCGTTCATTCCGGACATCATCTGGGTGGACGACGATTCCGGTAACGCTCTCGTGGCGTTGTCCAAGCACACCGACCCGGACGCGTGGCACGCCGCGGTGGCTGCGGACGCACCCGTCATCACCCAGGTCGACTTCGGTGAGCAGCGCTGCGGCGGGATCGGCAGCGTGCCCTCCAGCTCGGGCAGCCAGCCCAGCATCGTCGCCGACATGCTGGCCACCCTCGACGTGCACCAGCAGCAATCCGTGCTGGAGATCGGCACCGGCACCGGCTGGAACGCCGCACTGCTGTCGCGCCTGGTCGGCGAGCACGGCCGGGTGGTCACGATCGAGGTGGACCCGGACCTGGCGCGGGCCGCCCGGCTGGCGCTCACCACTGCCGGATTCCACCCGCTCGTGATCACCGGAGATGGCCTGGACGGGTACCCGCCGGGCGCACCCTATGACCGGGTGATCTCCACCGCGGCGGTGCGCGAGGTCGTGTCCCCCGCCTGGCTCGACCAGCTCCGGCTGGGCGGCCGCGTGGTGACCCCGTGGGGAACGGACTGGTCCAACGGGGTCATGCTCAGCCTCGACCTGGGTTACGACGGCATCGCCCGCGGCAGGTTCTCCGGCGACCTGGCTTTCATGCGGATTCGCAGCCAGCGCCGCTCACTCTATGGCTGGTCGCCCACGCCCAGCGACATCGCGCAGGCCCGGATCACCACCACGGACTGCCGCGGTAGTGATCTGGATCGGATGCTCAACCCGAACAAGGGCCTCTTCGGCATCGGCGCGCGGCTGGCGTCGTGCTGCCTGATAGTGCAGTGGAACTCCCGCGGCGAGCGGCACCACACGCTGGACTTGGACGACGGAACAACCCGATCATGGGCGCAGCTGGACGCCAACCTGAACGACCCAACCTCGTTCACCGTGCGGCAACTCGGGTCCCGCAAACTCTGGGATGAGGCCGAGACCGCCTACGACTGGTGGTACGAACAGGGTGAGCCAGGACTCGATCGGTTCGGCTTGTCCAGCCACCACGGGCGCCAGTGGATCTGGCTTGATGAGCCCGGCCACGTAGTCCGCCAGTTGACATGAGGCCTCGGCGCTAGCGGAGTTGGCCGTCGTTTGAGACCCTTCGGGCCGGGGTTGGCGGTACTTG
Source organism: Pseudonocardiaceae bacterium (assembly GCA_035606945.1). Lineage (GTDB taxonomy): Bacteria > Actinomycetota > Actinomycetes > Mycobacteriales > Pseudonocardiaceae. The sequence continues at coordinate 106,705 of DATNDR010000126.1, read as the reverse complement.
AAGAGCTACCAACATGCCCGTCAGGGATCGAGCTCGTGAGCTACCGCCCGGACGACTTCACCGATGCGTTTGGTGGTGCGGCGGTCGGGATAGCGGCCACGGCGCAGATCGGGTTGGACCCGCGACTCCAGCAACCTGATCATGTCGTCGATCATGCCGTGCAGCTCCTCGGCAGGCCGGCGCCGCGCTTCGGCCACCGACGGCGGCGACTCCAGCAACCGCACCGACAACGCCTGCGGGCCGCGCCGCCCGTCGGCCACACCGAACTCGACCCGCTGACCGGACTTCAGATCAGTCACTCCGGACGGAAGCGCGGTGGACCGCACGTAGACGTCGGCACCTCCATCCTGGGTGACGAATCCGAAGCCCTTGCCCGCGTCGTACCACTTGACCTTGCCGGTCGGCACTGACCTCACCGTTCCCTCGTGGAGTACCGCCTGCCGGAGGTGTACGACCAGCAAGACGAACGCGCCCCGAACGCACCCGGGACGCGTGGCTCCCAGCTTACGACTTCCCACCGCTTTTGGGGCTGTCCCGGCCACATAGATCCGCCTTAGGCGTACTTACGAGCGGCGAGGTGGGCCAGCCCGAGTAGCTGCACGGAGCGTTCCCGCATCTCCACCTTCCGAACCTTGCCGGTGACGGTCATCGGGAACTCCTCCACCAGGTGCACGTACCGGGGGATCTTGTAGTGCGCGAGCCTGCCCGCGGCGTAGTCGCGCAGTGCCTCGGCGGTGAGTTCGGGCGAGCCCGGCCGCAGCCGCACCCAGGCGCAGAGCTCCTCGCCGTAGCGCGCGTCGGGCACCCCGATCACCTGCGCATCCAGGATATCCGGGTGGGTGTAGAGAAATTCCTCGATCTCCCGCGGGTAGATGTTCTCACCGCCGCGGATGACCAGGTCCTTGATCCGCCCGGTGATGTTGAGGTAGCCCTCGGCGTCCATCACCGCGATGTCGCCGGTGTGCATCCAGCGGGCCTGGTCGATCACCTCGGCGGTCTGCTCCGGCTGTTCCCAGTAGCCGAGCATGACCGAGTACCCGCGAGTGCACAGCTCGCCAGGAGCGCCGCGCGGCACCGTCAGCCCGGTGTCCGGATCGATGATCTTCACTTCGAGGTGCGGGTGCACCCGGCCGACCGTGGACACCCGCCGCTCCAGCGTGTCGTCGGCCCGGGTCTGGGTGGATACCGGCGAGGTTTCGGTCATGCCGTAGCAGATAGTCACCTCCGTCATGCCCATCCGGTCGACGACCTGCTTCATCACTTCCACCGGGCAGGGCGAGCCCGCCATGATCCCGGTCCGCAGCGACGACAGGTCGTAGGACTCGAAGTCGGCGGCGGCGAGCATGGCAATGAACATGGTGGGCACCCCGTACAGCGAGGTGCACCGCTGCTGAGCGACGGCGGACAGGGTCGCCGCCGGCTCGAACGACGGGGCCGGATACACCAGCGCCGCGCCGTGTGAGGTGGCGGCCAGGTTGCCCATCACCATGCCGAAGCAGTGGTACAGCGGCACCGGCACGCAGATCCGGTCCGCCTCGGTGTAGCCGCACAGTTCACCGACGAAGTAGCCGTTGTTGAGGATGTTGTGGTGCGACAGCGTGGCGCCCTTGGGAAACCCGGTAGTGCCCGAGGTGTACTGGATGTTGATCGGGTCGTCCGGAGATAGCACTGCTAACGCTGCCCTCAGTGCTGCAGGGTCAGCGCCGTGCACCGGGAGGGCATCCCACTCGGGGGAACCGATCAGCACCACCCGTTGCAGCGCGGGGCAGCCGGGCCGCACCTGCTCGATCATCGCAGCGTAGTCGGCGGTCTTGAACGACGTCGCCGCGATCAACAGCCGGATCCCGGCCCGGTTGAGCACGTACTCCAGTTCACTGGTGCGGTAGGCCGGGTTGATGGTGACCAGGATCGCGCCGATCTTCGCGGTGGCGTACTGGGTGAACAGCCACTCCGCGCAGTTCGGCGCCCAGATACCGACCCGGTCTCCCTTGCCGATCCCGGCGCCCAGCAGCCCGTGCGCCAGCGCGTCGATTTCCGCTTGCAGCTGCGCATATGTCCATCGGCGCTGGCTCGCGCAGTCGATCAGCGCATCCCGATTGGGCCAGCGCGTGGCTGCACGATCGAAGTTGTCCCCGATCGTGTCGCCAAGCAACCCGACGCTCGACACTCCCGACACATACGACGCCCGCGGTCTCATGGATGCTTGTGCACCTTTCTGCCCGCCTGTGCACGGTCTCATGGATGCTTTAAGCACCTTCCTACCGCGTCACGCGGCCCTGCTCATCATGCGGCAGGGCGGCCCTGGAGTGCGGCGCGGACTGTGCAGGCTGAGCCGCTCCCGGTCGGATCCCCCCTGTAACGGCGCGCCATGCCACCCGCCGTGCAGTTCATGCGTCAAAGGCGTGGTTGCTGGCACGTACCCGCGCGAGGAAGCGAAAGCGCGTGGAAAGGGAGTCAGGCGTGTCGCGGGTAGATGGCGATCTCGGCGGCTTTGACGACGAACCAGACTCCGGCGCCGGTCCGCAGCCCAAGCTCGACGGCCGCGGCGGGGGTGATGTCCGCTGCTAGGCCGCCATTGCCGCGAACCCGCACCAGGGTGCCGTTGGGCTCGACGACTTCGACTCGGTCGTGGATCACGTTGCGGGGGCTGCCTTTCGGCGGATCGACGTAGATCGCCACCGCGCCGGGCGTGAACACCGCAACGGCCGGGGTACCGACGACGGGAAACTCGTTCAGGCCGGATAGCTCGGTACCGTCGTCGGCCAGCAACCCGGACGCGGTGGCGGTACCGGTGACCAGGTTCAGCCCGGCCAGCCGCGCAGCGAAGCCGCTGCGCGGCCGGGTGAGCACTTCCCGGGTCGGGCCCTGCTCCACCACGCGGCCACCGTCGAGCACCACCACCCGGTCAGCCAGCATCAACGCGTCGATCACCTGATGGGTCACGATGAGGGCCACCCGGTCGGCCAGCACTGTTTGCAGCAGCGATCGCAGCGCGGGAGCGAATTCCACGTCCACCGCGGACAGTGGTTCATCCAGCAGCAGCAGCTCAGGTTGCGAGGCCAGGGCGCGGGCCAATGCGACGCGCTGGGCCTGCCCGCCCGACAGCCGCCCGGGGCGCCGGTCGGCGAACTGGGCCGCGTCGACCTCGGTGAGGTGCCGCAGTGCCGCCTGCCGGGCGTCGCGCCGGGCGGCCCCGGTAGCCAGCGGGCCGAATGCGACGTTGTCCAGCACCGACAGATGGGGGAACAGCAGCGGCTGCTGCGCCAGCAGCCCGATACGCCGCTGATGCGGCGGCAGTACCACCCCGGCTGCGGTGTTGGTGAGGACCCGATCACCGAGCACGACGCATCCGCGGTCCGGACGCAGCAGCCCGGCGACGGCGGACAGCAGGGTGGATTTGCCCGACCCGTTGCGTCCGAGCACCGCGACCACCTCGCCGGGTGCCACGTGCACCGCCACGTCCAGGGTGAACTCGCCACGTCGAACTACCACCTCGGCGTGCAGCACGGCAGCTCACCGCAACCCTTCCACCGAGCGCGGCCGCCCCACCACGATCACCACGACGGCCACCACAACGAGCAGCAGCGACAGCGCGATCGCCCCATCGGCGTCCACTTCGCGCTGCAGGTAGACCTCCAGCGGCAGTGTCCTGGTGACACCTTGCAAGCTGCCGGCAAACGCGATGGTGGCCCCGAACTCTCCCAGGCAACGAGCGAAGCTGAGCACGGTGCCGGACCCGAGTCCGGGTAGCACCAGCGGGACGGTGATCCGCCGGAACACCGTCCAGGGTGGCGCGCCGAGGGTTGCCGCGATCGACTCGTAGCGGTCTCCCCCGGTGCGCAGCGCGCCTTCCAGACTCACCACAAGAAACGGCATCGCGACAAAGGTCTGCGCCAGGACCACCGCTGTGGTGGTGAAGGGGACACGCACCCCGAACGCCACGTCCAGCGCGTAGCCGGCGAATCCGCTGACACCCAGCAGGTACAGCAACGCCAGGCCACCGACCACCGGGGGCAGCACGAGGGGAAGCAGCACCACCGAGCGCAGCAGTCGTAGTCCCGGGACCGTTCCCCGCGCCAGCACCACGGCCAGTGGGCCGCCGAGCACGATGCACAGCAGGGTGGACACCGCCGCGGTACGCAGCGAGAGCTCCAGCGCGGCGAGCGCGGATTGGCTGGTGATCAGCGCGCCGAACCGGGTCCACGGCGCCCGCACGACCAGTCCGATCACCGGCAGCACGATCAGTGCGAGAGCCGCCGCTGCGGGTAGCCACAGCACACCGGGCAATCCGGTGTGCACGGTGTGCGGATCCCTGGTCTGAGTCACGCCGAGTCGCGGGCGGGCTGGCGCAGGTCAAGCAGCGCCGAAGCCGGCGGTGGCGAATTGCTGCTGCGCCGCGGGGCTATGGATGAAGGTCACGAACGCCTGCGCGAGCTGCGGGTGCGGGGCATTGTTGATCGCGGCGATCGGGTAGGTGTTGACGGCCTTGCTCGCCTCCGGGAAGTTGATCTCCTGCACCTTCCCGCCGGCGGTGCGGGCGTCGGTGACATAGACCAGCCCGGCGTCGGCCACTTTGGCCTCGACCTTGGACAGCACCGACAGCACGTCCTGTTCCTCGCTGGCCGGGCTGAGTTTGACGTTGGTGGCTTTCTCGATCTTTACGGTGGCCGCCCCACAGGGCACCTGCGGGGCGCACACCACCTCGGTGACACCCGGCTTGGCCAGATCAGCGAAGGAGTGGATGTTCTTCGGATTGCCCGGCGGCACCACGATGGTGAGCACGTTGGTCACGAACGGCTTCGGCGTGCCGGCGACTTTCCCCTTCTCCTGGACGACCTTCATCTGCGCCTCATTGGCCGAGGCGAACACGTCCGCGGGCGCGCCGTTGACGATCTGCTGGGCGAGATCTGATGAGCCGCCGAAGTTGAACCGCAGGTTCGCATCAGGATGGGCGGCCTCGAACTGCGGTTTCAACTTGGTGAACACCTCGGTGAGAGAGGCCGCCGCGAGCACCGTGACCGGGACCCGCTGCTGGCCGGTCTGCTGGCCACCACCGCAGCCTACGAGCGCCAGCCCGGCGACCAGCACAACCGTCATGACTCGCTTCATGCACGTCCTCCTGGGGTCTCGACCATGACCTGGGTCGACTTCACGACAGCCACCGCAAGTACCCCCGGCACGAGCCCCAGTTCCCTTACCGCTTCGCTGCTCATCAGCGAGACCACCCGGTGTGGTCCGCATTGGATCTCCACCTGTGCCATCACCTGATCGGTGATCACCTCGGTGACCAGCCCGACGAAGCGGTTGCGGGCGGAGCGGTCCACCAGGGACGGGTCGGGAGCGGCGTGCGCCTGCGACTTGGCGAATGCCGCCAGCTCCACCCCGTCCACAGCCTTACGACCACCGGCGTCGCGGATCGCCGTCAACTGCCCGGAATCCGCCCAGCGCCGAACGGTGTCATCGCTTACGCCGAACAGCTCAGCAACCTCAGACATCCGATAGTGCGGCACGTCGCTAACAATACCTCCGCATCTGAGCAAGACAACCCCGTTGGTGGCTCTTCAAGACCGGCCAACCCCCGGTTGCGCCGTCTCAAACAGCCGCCAACCGGAGTAGGGCGTTATCAGAATCACCGCCACGGCGGCGTATGCGGAGCTTATGGCCCCAGTTATGCCGAATCTGCGGGCACTGACCGGCGAAAACGCCTACGACCGGATTTACTGCCACTAATGCTGGCGCGCGATCGTAGTAGTGGAATCAATGGTTGCGATGAATGCGTTGACATGTGGCAGTAGGTGGTTGCGCGGATGGTTCCGCAACCGCCGACCCAACGCGAGGGGGTCGGGAGCGATGATCCAGACTTCGTCTAGCTGACCCTGCCCGAGGAGTGCGATCGGAGGCCTTACCGTGGTGACCGTGCGGTACTTCGCAGCAGCACGCGCTGCTGCAGGTCTGCCCAGCGAAATCGTCGACATCGCCGATGGTGCGACGGTCGGCGATGCGCTGGATGCGCTCGCTGCCCGGCACGGCGAAGGTTTGGGCAAGGTACTCGCCGGCTGTAGCTTCCTGCTCGATTCCGTCGCGGTGCGCGACCGCGCTACGCCGTTACCGCCCGCCGCGGAACTGGATGTACTGCCGCCGTTCGCGGGCGGCTGAACGCGTACTCAAGGCGTGACGCAGGCATCTCGAGCCGCCGCGATGCACTCGCGCCGCCACCTGCTCAAGGCGAGTTGACCCATTGCTCGGTGCCGTCGGTGAACTCTTGGCGCTTCCAGATCGGTAGCTGGAGTTTCACCTCATCGACGAGCGCCGCGCACGCTGCGAAGGCCGCTGCCCGATGGGCTGCGGCCACCGCGCAAGCCAGCGCGGAGTCTCCGATCATCAACGATCCGATCCGGTGGCTGACAGCCAGCGCCAGCACGTCCGGGTGCCCGGTGGCGATCTGCTGCGCGACTCGAGTGATCACGTTCCCGGCGCTGGGATGGCTGGAGTACTCCAATGCCTGCACCCCGCGACCGCCGTCATGGTCGCGGACGACTCCCGAGAAACTCACGACCGCACCAGCGGACGATCGAGTCACCAGGCGGGAGTGCTCCTCGACGTCGAGCGGATCCTCGGTGACGACCGCGCGAAGTATCACGTCTGCGGGGTCGGGGGTTGGCGAGGGTGCGGGGGCGCGCGTATGAGTGTGCTTGTGGGTGTGCGGGCGGTCGGCTACAGCCGGCTGGCCGGTGCCGCTGCCGGCGTGGTCTGCGCCGTGCAACTGCTCGACGGCATGGTCGAGTACCTGGTCGAGAACCGCCAGGCCGTCCCGGACTCCGCCAGTGGAGCCCGGCAAGTTGACCACCAGCGTGTGGCCGGCCACCCCGGCCAGCCCGCGGGACAGAACCGCGGTGGGTACCTTCGGCAGTCCGGCCGAGCGGATCGCGTTCGCCAGTCCGGGCAGCCGCCGGTCGAGCAGCGGCTCGGTCGCCTCCGGGGTGCGGTCGGTGGGGCTGATCCCGGTCCCGCCAGTGGTCAGTACGACGTCGACGGCGTCGGCGACCGCTTCCGCTACCGCGTCGCGCACTGGCGAGCCGTCGGGTACCACGACGGGGTCGGGGGTCTGATAGCCACGTTCGCACAACCAGTTGACGATCACTGGTCCGGTGCGGTCTGCGTAGACGCCGGCCGCCGCCCGGTTGGACGCCACCACGACCACGGCACGACGGGTCGATGTTGTCATCGGTCCTCCTGGACTAGAGCCGGTCCTGATCTGTTGAATTTTGTGCCCAGCCCTATTGTTGTGGCGAGTTCCCGACGGACGGGCCGGCCGGCAGTCGTCGGGCACGCTCAGGGGGCGGGATCGGCGGGCGGGCGGCTCCAGGTTCCGGTCTTCCCGCCCGTTTTGCGTTCCACCTGCACCGCGTCGAGTACCGCGGCTGGATCGACCGCCTTGACCATGTCGTGCAGGGTCAGGCCAGCGACCGCGACCGCTGTGAGGGCTTCCATCTCCACTCCGGTGCGGTCAGTGGTCCGGACGGTGGCGGTGATGTGAACCTCGCAGCCCGTGGTGTGCAGATCCACCTTGACCCCGGTCAACGAGAGGGGATGGCACAGCGGAATCAGGTCGGGTGTTCGTTTGGCCGCCATGACACCGGCGATGCGGGCGGTGGCCAGCGCATCGCCTTTAGGTAGCTGCTCGGCGCGCAGCAACCGGACGACCTCTTCGGTCGTGCGGAAGACGCCCGAGGCCACCGCTTCCCGTGCGGAGATCTGCTTGTCGGAGACGTCGACCATTCGCGCCGCGCCGTGTTCGTCCACGTGGGTCAGTCGTGTCTCGGTGCTCATCAGCCTGATCCTACGGCGCAACGGCCGCCGCTGACGGTGCTTGTGCCACGCCGGACAGATCAACAGGTTGGCAGCTGTTGACAGCCGCTCAGAGGTGGGTTGGCGGTACTTGAAGGCGACCAACGGCCGGAGGGGCTGGCACGGGATGCGTGCCAGCCCCTCGGAATGTGCCAGTCAGATCAGTGCGTGACCGGCAGGTGCGCCTCGACCGGCTTCGGCGGTGGCGCTTCTTCCTTCGGTGGCCGGTTCTCGTGCTGCTCGCGGCAACTCGCCGACGAGATCACGATCTCTTCCAGTGCGCCATGACCGCCCGTGGGGGTCACCAGGCTCGGGTTGAGGATCTTGAGCGAACTCACCAGGTCGGTGATGGTCGCAGCAGATCCTGCAGGCGCACCGGACTTGGTGTGCGCGTCCTGAACCTGAGCCATGGTGGGAACCTTGTACTTGTTGCCCGCGACGGTCTGGAACAGGTTGAGGTCCTTGGCCGACAGGACCGCATTACGCTTGTCGGAGGGCAGCAGGGAGATCACCGCAGCATCGACAGTGAGCTCATCGTGGTCGCGGTGCTGCCGGTTGAACTCAATCTTCAGGATCGGCGAAAGGTTGAGCTCCTGCCCGATGGGCGACGACGACTTGCCACCGTCATCGGTCTTGATGATCGAGGAGTCACCGTGGCCGTTCTCGCAGGTCGCCTCGAGGACCTTGAGCTTGATCCCGAGGATGTCCACCTTGACGGCGGTCGCCCTGGAATGGAACTTCTCCGCTTCCACCTTGAGCAATGCCACGTAGATGCCGCGTGAATCCGGTCCTGGTACTTCCAGGAGCGCCTTGCGCTCGTCGGGTGGGGCCTCCACCTTCGGAGTCGGCGCGATCGGCAGTAATCCGTCCGCCGCGATCCCGAATGCCGAGGCGGTGGGCTCTTCGCCAGCGGAGCCGGACAGGGTCCCCAGCAGCAGGGCCGCGACGGCGGTGGCCGCACCGACGCTGGCAGCACTGGCGCCGGCGAGCTTCCTACTGTTCACATGCTGTCCTTTCATTGTGTTCAGTTCTCGTCGATGAGCACGAGCGTCCCCAGGGGAACTTGCGTCAACTGGTGGAGCGCGTCACTCGGCACCCGGATGCAGCCATCGCTGGAGCGAGTACCGAAAACGTTGGCGGTCGGCCAGGTGTGAATTGCGACGGTTCCCGGGCCGCCACCGAAGCTGTCGAGCGTGGGACTGTGGGTGCCCAAAGGCAAGATCACCGGCGAGTATCGCTGCGCGGTGTCGCTGAACGAACCGAGCAGGAACGTGCGTCCCGCCGGGGTGGGCGCAGACTGCTTCCCGATGCCCACCGTCCAGCCACCTAGGCGCTGGCCCCCCTTGAACAGCTCCATGTTGAGGGAACGAAGGTGGACCCGGATGAGATACGGGGTAACCGCCCGATCGAGTGCAATATCGGTGATCCAGCCTGCCGAACTGTTGGGCCGGGAGGGTAGCAGCACCTCGATCCAGCCGGGCTGCGACGCGATGACCGGCAGCCAGGTCTCACCGATCTGCTGGGGGCCCAACCTGGCGATCGCGGCGCCGCCGGGGGATTCGTAGACCACGATCTCGCGCTGCGGGTGTACCACGGTGCCGTCGGTGGCCTCCAGCGGACCGAGGTCCAGGGGTGCACCGTCGACCACGGTGTAGGTGGTGCTCTGCGGCAACGCTGCTGGATTCGCCGGGAGCACCGCCGGCGGGATCTTCGGGACCGGGACGGCGGGGCGCACCGCCACCGGCGCGGCCTTGCGAGTTTCGGTGGTGGGGGAAAAACCAACGAAAGACGCGACGACGATTGCCAGCACTACCAGAAGGACGCCGCCGATGGCGCATGCGATCAGGTAAGGACGATCGCGCAGGCGGAACGATCCAGGAGGACGTTGAGCCATGGCCTCTTGTGGTGTCGGACGAGCAGAATTAGTTGGCTCGCCCTCCCCGATAGGGCGATCCCGCTCGGCCCAACGACCCTGTCACGTTCGCTGGGGCCCGCGCGGTGACGGCACCCTAACGGACCCCAAACGCCGGCTCGCGCCGACCCCGCGGTTAGGTGTCGCCGCGGTTGATCTCAGTATGCGGGTGTTCGTAGGGAAGCTCGTCGGCCGGCAGCGGCAGCGCCAGCTCACCGAAGGGGGACAACGCACCCTGCAGCGGCGAGGCCAGCTCGCTGACCGGGTGATCCTCCTCCGACCAGCTCGGCCAAGTGGGGTCGATGCGGTCGGTGCGCCTAGCCACAGCTGCTCCTCGCTCGGTGAACGGTCATGAACACCGCCTATTGTGCCGGATGCGGCGGGACGACTCGGGGGTGTGACTCATCACAACGTGACAGTGCTGTCTCCGGTGTGTCGCGCGAGGGCCGCACGGCGGTCGCTACCCTGGAGCAGATGCCCAGCACCACACTTGCTGACTGGCTGATTTCCCAGGACGACGACACGCTGATCGCGTTACTGCGTGCCCGGCCGGATCTCGCCGTACCCGTTCCGGCCGATTCGACGGTGCTGGCCACTCGAGCCGTGATCGCGGCGTCGGTCGCCCGGGCCTGTGACGATCTCGACAAATTCACCTTGGCGGTGCTGTCCGCGCTGGTGATAGCCGGTGCGGACGTCGCGGCAGTAAGCCGCGGCGAGGTGACGCAGCTGCTCGGTCGCGACGTGGGGGCCCGGCGACTCCAACGGGCCTTGGACACCTTGCGTGCCCGCGCACTGGTGTGGGGTGATGATGAGGCGCTCGCGGTGGCACCGTCGACGCGCCAGGTCATCGGCCCCTACCCGGGGGGGTTGGGCCGCCCGGCCGACGATCTGGTCGGCGTCGACCTGGATGCCGTTCTCGCCGAGTTGGCGGCCGATGAGCTGCGGGTGTTGCAGGCGCTGGCCGCCGGGCCGCCGGTGGGTACCAGCCGCGACGCCGCCGAGGCGGTACCGCTGGCCCGGGCCCGGACGCCGGTACAACGATTGCTGGCCCGCCGGCTGCTGCGACGGATCGACGCCGGCACCGTCGAGTTGCCCGCGCAAGTGGGTTTGGCACTGCGCAAAGACCAACCACTCGAGTCGATCGAGCTCGACGAACCAGCACTGCGCACGGTGCAGTGCGATCCGTCGGTGGTGGACTCCACGGCTGCGGGCGCGGTGCTCGACCTGCTGCGCCACACCGAGAAACTGCTCGCCGAATGGTCGACCGACCCTCCCCCGGTGCTGCGGTCCGGTGGCCTGGGCATCCGGGACGCGCGGCGTACGGCGCGCGCGCTGGGCATCGACGAGGCCGCCGTCACCCTGCTCGCTGAGGTCGCCGTCGCCGCCGGGTTGGTCGTCTCTACCGACGAGAATCCGGGCGCACCGCTGTGGTTGCCCACCGTCGCCGCCGATTCGTGGCTCGCGGCGCCACCGCAGCGTCGGTGGGCCATGTTGGCTCAGGCGTGGCTCGAGCTGCCCCGGCTACCCGGCCTGGCCGCGGCCCGCGACGACAAGGACCGGCCACTGGCGGCGTTGTCCGACGACCTGCGCCAGCCGCGGGCGGCTGCGGGACGGCGCCGGATCCTCCAGTTGATCGCCGAGCTGCCCGCCGGCCGCGCTGTCCAGCGACCCGAGGACCTCGTCGCGGTGCTCGCCTGGCGCGCTCCGCGCCAAGACGGCCGGCGGCGGGACGAGATGATCAGCTGGACGATCCAGGAGGCCACCACGCTGGGCGTGCTCGCGTTGGGAGCGCTGTCGTCGGCCGGCCGGGTACTACTGAGCGGCGGGGTGATCGCCGCGGCCACCATGCTCGTCACCGCGCTGCCCGAGCCGGTGAGCCAGGTGGTGGTGCAGGCGGACCGCACGGTCGTGGCACCGGGACCGCTGGAACCCGAGCTGGCCCGGGAGATCGGGCTGGTGGCCGATGTGGAGTCAGCCGGTGCCGCGACCGTCTACCGGGTCAACGAGCACACTGTGCGCCGGGCGCTGGACGCCGGCCGCAGTGCCGCCGACCTGCACGAGCTGTTCCGGACCCGGTCGGTGACCCCGGTTCCGCAATCGCTGAGCTACCTGATCGACGATGTGGCGCGGCGGCACGGGCGGTTGCGCGTTGGTACCGCCGCCGCGTTCCTGCGGTGCGACGACCCGGCGCTGCTCACCGAGCTGCTGGCGCATCCGGTCGCGGCCCGCTGCGCCTTGCGGCGTCTCGCGCCGACTGTTCTGGTCAGCCCGTTGTCGCTGGTGGGGCTCCTCGACGAGGTTCGCGGTGCCGGGTTCCTGCCGGTCGCCGAGGGAGCCGACGGCGAGGTGGTCGACCTGCGAGCCGGCGCCCGCCGGGCCAAGATCCGGGTCCAGCCGACTCGCCGTGCCACCGCGCCACCCACGCCGTCACCGGAGCAGCTCGCGGCATTGGTGGCGACGGTACGAGCCGGTGATGCCGCTGCCATCCCCGCACCCGGACCGGGGACACGCACCGGCGCGGTGTCCACCGCTGCCACGCTGCAGCTGCTACAGGGTGCCGCGCACGCCGGTAGCAGCGTCCGGATCGGTTACGTGGACTCGCACGGGGTGGCCAACCGGCGGATCGTGCGCCCGGTGAACGTCGGCGGCGGCATGCTGGAAGGCATCGACCGGTGCGCCGATGAGCTACGCCGTTTCCCGCTGCACCGGATCACCAGCGCGGAGCTCATCGCCGACTGACCGGCCAACCAACTCCGACATGGAGACATATCGGGGTTTTCGACTGTTCGGGAGGACCTACCAGCGAGACGCGCTCTGGAGTTGGGCGCGCAGCTCGGGGGTCAGCAACTTGCCGGCACGGTCGACGAGCAACGTCATCTCATAGCCGATCAAGCCGATGTCGCAGCTCGGCGAGGCCAGCACGGCGAGGCTGGATCCGTCACTGATCGCCATGGTCAGCACGATGCCGCGTTCCATCTCCACGACGGTCTGCACCACCCCGCCCGCCTCGAAGCACCGGGCGGCGCCCTGGGTCAGGCTCACCAGTCCCGAGGTGACCGCGGCAAGTTGATCAGCCCGGTCCCGGGGCAGTCCGGACGATGCGACCAGCAGCAACCCGTCGGCGGAGACCACCACAGCATGCGCCACTCCGGGCACCTGCTGTACGAAACTGTCCACCAGCCAGCCGAACTGGCTGGGCTGAGCCGGGTGCTGGCGTGCTGCTGTTGTCACTGCTGTTACTCCTCGAAGATTCCGTACTCGAAAGCGAGCGGCCGCGGCAGGGTGTCGGTGCCGGAGAGCAGTTCGGTGGGATCATTGCGAGCGTGGCGCCCAACGCGCAGTCCGCGTTGATACCTGCTCAGCCGGCCGCGCACATCTTCCGGGGTGCGCACCGGCGCAGCGAATTGAGGTGGCGGCGCGAGCTGGTCATCCGCGCCGGATACCAGGTGGGCGCGGGGCTGGCGCCTGGGTAGTCCGGCTACGGTCAACTCGTGATCGGCCGGGCTGCGCAGAGCTTGCGCGGCCTGCCAACCCTCGTCGAACGGGGACTGCCAGTCGGGCGCCATGGTGGGCACGCTGTCTGCACCCGTCACCTGTCGCTCGCGGAACCAGGCCGAGACCATCTCGAAGATCTCTTCGCGCACCTCTGGGGCCGCTGCGGCGGTCGGGATCGCGTCGAGTGCTGCTGGGGCCGCTGAATCAGAGAGCGGTCCAGGTGGCGAGTCGGGCGAGCCGAAGAGCTCGAACCACTCCTCTTGGGCCGTACGGGGACGGCTCGGCGACGTCACGGCGGCCCGTGCGGCGGGACTGATCGATGCCGGGCTGAACAGGTCTTCCGGGGTCGTCTCATCGAGCACCGACACCTGCAGCGGCGGATACTTTTGCGGGCCGTCACCCTCGGCGGTGACCGGAGCCTGTGCTGCGCCGTCAACGGACCCGCACTGCGCAGGAGGCGCGGAGACCCGAAGGTCAACCATCACCAGCGAGGGGGGCAACAGCACGGTCGCGGTGATCCCACTGCTCCCCAGACGCTGGCGCAGCCGCACCGTGATGCCGTGCTGCGCCGCCAGCTCGCGGACAACGAACAGGCCCGTCTGGCCGGCGACCAGCGGATCGACCGCCGGTGCCGACGCCAGCCGGGCGTTGATGGTCTGCAATAGATCACGGGACAGCCCGGGACCGGAGTCAGTGATCTCCAGCAGCAGGCCCTTGTCCTCGGTGACAGCGCCACCCAGGGTCACGCTCGCATCGCGCGGGGTCGCGTTAACAGCGTTGTCCAGCAGTTCCGCGATCAGGTGCACCAGGTCGGACCCCACTGAGCCGACGATCGTGGCCGCCGGCGGCGGGCCCACGGTCACCCGGTCCTCGTCCTCGATTTCGGCGACCGCGGCACTGAACACGTCGAGCACCATCGCCGGGGCCCGCTGCCCGTCAATACCGCGGCGTTGCGTTTCGCCTGCACCGGCGACCGCCAGCAGGTTATCGCTGTGCCGGCGCATCCGCGTGGTCAGCCGATCAAGCTGGCGCAAGCGGCTGACCAGCTCAGCGTCTGCGGGAAGCCGACACGCCTCATCGATCAGCTGCCGCTGACGTGCCAGCAGGTCCTGATGGCGACGGGACAGGCTGACGAAGACGTCGTTGAGGCTGCTGCGCAGCTGGGCCTGCTCGGCCGCCAGCCGCACCGCCTGGACGTGCACGGTGTCGAACGCCCGGGCGACCTGGCCGACCTCTTCCCTGGAGTGCACCGGCACCGGGTCGACGGTCGTCTGGCCGGGCGGACCGTCAGCAGTCCGCAACTGCTCGATGGCCTCGGGCAACCGCCGGTCAGCGACCTCGAAGGCGGCGGTCCGGAGGGCGCGTAGCGGTTGCAGCAGCGACCGAACCACGACGATGAGCAGCCCGACAGCGAGCAGCAGCAGCACCACCACCACGGCCGTGCACCAGTACGCCTCGCGCAAGGCGCGGTCGCCGCGCTCGCCAGTGCCGGTGCGCAGCTCGCCCAGTAGCGCGGTCTGCCCCTGCCAGATCGTCTCCACCGTGCCCGCGGCCGCGGAGTTCCAGTCACCGGGCACCGTCTCCAGCGGCGCTGCCCGCACCGCCCGATCCAGCGCGGCGTCCAGTAGCCGCTTGCGGTCGAGCACCGCCCTGGCACCGAAGTAGAGCTGCCGTTGCGCCGGGGAGGTCACCTGACCGAAGTCATCGGCGGCAGCATCGAGCCGGGCCTCTGCGGCGCGCAGGATCGCCTGCTGGTCCGGTGCCAGGTCGTTGGTGAAAATCCCCGTCTGTAAGACCGCCTGCTCGCGGGAAGCCTGTTCCTCGGCGACCGCCAGCGCCTTGACGGCGTCGGCGCGGTGGGCCAACTCATCGGGTGCGCCGCCCACCGCTTGGCGTTGCAGGTCGAGCAGCATCCCGATCAGACTGGAGTACGCGCTGATAGCGGTGCGCGCGCTGGCCGCCCCTGGAACGGCATCGGGCGGCAGGACGGCACGGCGCAAGGCAGCAAGTCCGGACAGCCTGCTCATCGCGGCCCGATGGACCGGCGCCCACCGCACCCCCGTGGCGGCCGGCACCGTCTCGGCATGCACGTCAGCCATCCGCAGCGCGGTGACGGCGGAGTCGACCCGCTGAAGCTGCGTCTGCAGCTCGGCGCGGTCTGCCAGCCGGCCGCTGGCTTGCATCGCGGCCACCCGGTACCGCTCCCCTTGTAGACCATGCACCACGATGCCCAGTTGCTGGGCGAACCCCACCTGGCGGGCCAGTGCCGCGGATTCGTCGGCCTTGCGCAGCAGATCGGTGACTCGAAGCGCACCGAGCACGCCGGCCAGCAGCAGGGGAACCAACAGCACCGCGGTGAGTTTGGTACGCAGCCGCCAATCCCGCAGCCGCCACCGGCCGCCGCGGCGCGGCAAGGCGCCGGCAGCCGACCCGAACATGGCAGCCGGCATGGTGCCGCTGCGCAGCGCGGTCAGGCCGGCCCGCAACGTCTCCCGGCGGGAGTCGCCTGGACTCCCGGAGAGCGGTCGCGCCCTCACCTTGGGCCCCGCCACGTTGCGCACCTTCCCCAATTCCCAGATTGATCTGATTCAGATTGACTTGACTCCAGTCACCCGCGATCCGCCGCCGACCTCCGCATGGCGTGCTCGACCAACGTGATGAGAGTTCTCTTGGTCGATTCCCGGTCTCGCGCATCACAAGGCATGACGGGTACCGCCGGATTGATGGCCAGCGCTTCCCGTACATCATCCACACTGTGGCTGAGCACGCCGTCGAAGCAGTTCACCCCGACGACGTAGGGCAGGCCGCGGTCCTCGAAGAAATCCACCGCGGCAAAGCAGTCGGCCAGCCGGCGGGTATCGACCAGCACCACCGCGCCGATCGCGCCGCGCACGAGGTCGTCCCACATGAACCAGAAGCGGTGCTGCCCCGGGGTCCCGAACAGGTAGAGAATCAACTCCGCATCCAGCGAGAGCCGGCCGAAGTCCATCGCCACCGTGGTGGTCGACTTGTCCGGAGTGGCCGCAAGGTCGTCGACCGAGGTACTCGCGTCGGTGAGAACGGCCTCCGTAGTCAGCGGTGCGATCTCGGACACCGAGCCGACGAAAGTCGTCTTGCCGGCTCCGAAACCACCACCGACCACGATCTTCGCGGATATCGCGCTGGGCGGGCCGCCGGCTCGCGCTGGCGGCCCGGACCGAACGGGATCTGGCCGCACCGCTGCCGCCGATGTCCCCCCGCGGGATCGTGCCCGGTCAGAGTCGACGAAGTCCACTCAACACCCTTTCCATCAAAACCATGTCCGGCCTGCCGGCGTAGCTGCCTTCCTCGCCTGGCGGGTTGCGATGCACCACAACCAAGCCGATGCCCGCCATGTCCGCCAGCAGAACTCGGGCCACTCCTAGCGGCAGGGATAGTAGAGCGGCCACTTCCGCCACCGATCGGGGGTCACCGCACAGCTCGGCCACCGCCCAGTGTTCGGGACAGGCGAGCACGGCCATGTCGTAGCCGTGCTCGGCGGTGGATACCAGCGTCTCCACCCCGAGATCGAACACCGGTGAGGTACGACCCCGCGTCCAGGCGTAAGGCCGCGCTACCGACGCGCCAGACGCCGGCTCACTCCACTCGTCACGTTCTCGGGACGCCCGCTCGGGCGCCCCGGCAGGCGTTGCGGGTGCAGGCCCGGCAGCCGCCGGTGGCGGCGCTTGCCGCCGGTGGCGGCGTGCGCGCCGGGGGCCGCCGCTGAGGTTGTTGACCACCTCAGCAAACGACTGTTCGCCGCCGTCATAACGGCTGGAGCCGCTGGAGCCGTTCACCGCGACCTCAACGACCCAGCGCGCCGAACAACCCGGCACGCGTTTGCGGGGTCAGTTGCTGGCCCACCCGATCGACCAGCAACGTCATCTCATACCCCACCAGCCCGATGTCACAGGTCGGCGCCGCCAGCACAGCAAGGCTGGCACCATCGCTGATCGACATCAACAGCATGATCCCGCGTTCCAGCTCCACCACTGTCTGCACGACCTGGCCGGCGTCGAAACAGCGAGCCGCTCCCTGGGCCAGACTCACCAGTCCGGACGCCACCGCGGCCAGCTGATCGGCCCGGTCCCTGGGCAGGTGGGCCGACGCGGTCAGTGGCATGCCCTCTGCCGAGACGACCAACGCGTGCGCGACCCCGGCGACCCGGTTGACGAAGTCGTCGACCAGCCATCCGAACCGTCCCGGTTGCGCCTGCTCGGTGATCACGTGGTGTTCTCCTCATCCTGCGGCTCCTGCGACGAGTCGCCGGCCGCCTGGTCACCGCCCGCGCGAGCCTGGCGGCCCTGGCGGATGCCCTGCTGATAGCTGGCGAGCCGACCGCGAATCGACTCCGCGCTGCGGGCCGGCACGGCCGCGGACTGGCCAGCGCCCGCAGCGCCGGGCACCAGCAGGGCCCGAGGCTGCCGGCGAGGCAGGCCCATAGCGGTCATCTCCGCAGTCACCGGTGTCGCCAGTGCCTGCGCAGCGCGCCAGCCGTCATCCCCAGCGCCCCAGCCGGAGGCGGACGCCGGCACGCCGGCTGGACGTGCAGGCGCCGACTCCGCCACCGGCTGCCCGGAAGGTCCGGGCTTGCCGGCACTGCCGGACTCGGTTGCGGCCAGCGTCTTGCCCGGCTGCCGACGCACCAACGGTGGCGATGCGGCCGGGGCCCGCGCCGCCACCGGCGCCGGCGCGGTGTCCACCGGCACCGGCGCGGTGTCCACCGGCGCCGGCACGGTATCCGCCGGGGCGACGTCCGCGAGTGGGGCATCAGGCAGTGGCGCGTCCGGCGACGGTGCGGTCCACCGCACCGGGACGGCCTCGTGCTCCTTGAACCATGCAGTGGCCACGTCGTCGAAGATCGGCGTTGAGTGCTGCAGGGTCACTCGAGGCCCTGGCCCCGCCGGTCCCGCTGCGCCGACCCGGGTCGGGCGGAACAGATCAGCGCCCGATCCTCCGCCGCCGGGGATCTGCGTCGAGCCGTTTACCGGGGGATTGGCGGGCGGTCCGGGCGGAGCAGGTGGCGGCGCCATCGGAGTCGCCCGGTTACCGCCGCGCTGCGGTAGCCCCGATTGGTCGGTCGCGGTCGGCTGGCCTGCCGGGCGCTCGTCGTCGTCGGTTTGCTCGTCAGTGCCCTGCTCGTCAGTGCCCTGCTCGCCGGTTTCCTTCTCAACGGTGGCCTGCTCGACGACCACCTGGTCGCCGCCGGCCCGGTCGCCTTCGGCCTGCTCAACCGCAGCTTGGTCACTGCCGGCCTGCTGACCATTGGCGTCAGCCTCGTCGTCGGATTCCTGACCATCGGCAGCGTCGGTGTCCGGATCGGCGTGCGGCCGGGGAGCCGGCACGCCGTGCGGACCGCCCTCCAGCGCCGCGGCAGCAGCGCTTTGCGCAGCCTCCTGGGCAGACCCATTGATCGCGGCCATCTCCGGACCCACCGCCGCCGGGGATTCGACCGGTGCCACGGCCATCCGAACCAGCCGGACGGGCATCACCACGATCGCCCAGATACCCACACCGGCGTCGCCGCGGCGCAGCTCCACCTCGATGCCATGGCGACCGGCCAGCCTGCCGACGACGAACAGACCCATCCGGCGCGACACCGAGGCGTCCACCACCACGTGGCTGGCCAGTCGCTGGTTGGCCTCGCTGAGCTCTTCGTCGGTCATCCCGACACCGCGATCGGCGACCTCGATCGTCACCGCACCGTCGGCGGTGACGTCGCTGGAGACCATCACGTGACTTTCCGGGGGCGAGAACTGGGTCGCGTTGTCCAGCAACTCGGCCAGCAGGTGGACCAGGTCGTTGGCAGCACGACCGAGCACCAGGACCGCGGGCGGCTGCTGCAGCACGAGCCGCTGGTACTGCTCCACCTCGGACACCGCGGCACGCAGCACGTCGATCAGCCGGACCGGGCGGCCGGACCGGTTGGTGGGGTCGTTGCCCGCGAGGACGAGCAGGTTCTCACTGTTGCGCCGCATTCGGGTGGCAAGGTGATCAAGCTGGAACAGGTTGTTCAGCTGTTGGGGATCCTGCTCACTGCTTTCCAGCCGGTCGATGAGCTTGAGCTGGCGTTCGACCAGGCCCTGGGTACGGCGCGAGAGGTTGACGAAGATGTCGTTGACGTTGGCCCGCAGCTCGGCCTGCTCGCTGGCCAGCCGGACTGCCTGGCTGTGCACCTCGTCGAACGCCCTGGCGACCTGACCGATCTCCTCGTGGGTGCCCACCGGCACCGGCTCGATCACCGCCTCCGGCGCCTCACCGTCGCGGATCCGGGCCATGGCCTCGGGCAGCCGGCGATCGGCGACGTCCAAGGCGGTGCGCTTGAGCACACTCAGCGGCCGCAGCAAGGCCCGGGTCACCAAGATGCCGACGAGCACACCCAACCCCAAGGCGAAGAACAGGATCACCGAGTTCAGACCGGCCGCGCTGCGCACCCGGTCGAGCAGGCGCTGGGCGGTCTGGTCGATCCGCTGCCGCAGTCCCTTCTCGACGGCCGCGATGTTGTCCACCACCACTGCGCTGCGCCGATCCCATTCCTCCGGTGGGGCGTCCAGCGGCTGGCCGGCAACACCACGGTTGATCACCAGCTGCAACAGTCGCTGCCGGGACAGTTCGGCATCCGGGCCGATTCCCGCGACGGCGTTGGCGCGCTCCGCAGGCCCCAAGGTCGCCCGGACCGCGTCCTGGTCGGTGGTGAACCGGACCGCCGCGGTCCGCAGGTCTTCGATCTGACCGGGACCGAGCCGGTGGGTGTACAGCGCCGCCGAGACGATCGCGTGCTGGCGGGCCACCTGCTCGCGTCCGGACAGCAGATCGTGCACAGCAGCGGCGTCGTTGGTGACCGCGACGTCGTCGAGCTGGCGGGTCAACGCGGCGTCCAGCTCGATCAGCGGATCGATCGCATCGCTGTACTCGGTGACCACGACCTCGACCGGGCCGAAACCGGTGGTGACGCTCGCCCGCAGCGGTGCCAACGCGCCGAGCCCGGAAAGCGGTGAGCGGGCGAAGTCCAGCCCTTCCACCTGGCCTGCGGTGTTCTCGATCACGCGCAGACCGCTGTCGACGGTGCGGAACTGGGCGTCCAGATTCCGGTGATCACCTACCCGGCCGATGGCCACGAATGCCGTGGCCAGGTCGCGTTCCCGCGCCAGGGAACCGATCACGTCGGACAGCTGCTGCTGCAAATGCACGATCTGAGAGATGCGCGCGTACCCGGGCGCCGCACCGGCTTGGTCGACGATCCGCAAGATGCCGGCCACCAGCGCCACGATGGTCGGGACGAGCAGGACCGCAGCCAACTTGATCACCACTGGCCAGTTGCGCCAGTCCCACCGCGACCGGATATCCATCGCGACGCTGGCAGTGCCGACCTCACCCGGTGGGCCCTGATGGGAAGGACTCAATACGGCGGTCACCGCGCTGTCTCCGTAGCGCTCGAGGCCATGGAAGTCATGGCCACCGTGGTCATGACCAGCCCAGCGGCCGGGAGTCGCGAACTACGCGCTGGCACGTTGGGGTCCCTCCCCAGTGGTCGACGATGGTCGGACATCCGACTCACCACAAGTCACCGCGGTCGTGGGCGATCCGCACCGCACGGACGAAGACCTCTGGCGCCGGGCCGGATGCGCCCGATGTAGGGCACGGACGATACGACGGGCTGGACCGGGCCGTCCCGCGGGTCTCGTTACCGTGCTATCTCGCCGCCGTCGGCGCCAGTGTCCAGACGCGACAGCACCCGCCCGGCGCAGGCCGCATTACCCTCATGGAGGTCGAAGCACTACATGAAGTAATTCATTTCCACCCGAAAGTAGGGCATGCAGTGCCCCGAAAAATTGATGCCTTCCCGTCAGCGTGATGGTGGACTGGTTCGGCCCCTGCGCCGTACCGAGTGGGGCGCACCCGTAAGCCAGCGCGGCACCACCTGGAACACTGGAGCTTGCACCGGGCCCATTCACCGCCCGATTGACCGACCCAGTGCTCGCTGAGTGCGGAGGAACGACTGTTGAGCTCGACGCCTGAGGCCGGACCGCTCATCGTCCAGTCCGACAAGACGCTGCTACTGGAGATCGACCATCCGTCGGCCGGCGCAGCCCGCGCCGCCATCGCCCCCTTCGCCGAGCTGGAGCGCGCACCCGAACACGTACACACCTACCGGGTCACGCCGCTGGCGTTGTGGAACGCGCGGGCCGCAGGGCACGACGCCGAGCAGGTCGTCGACGCGCTGGTGCGCTTCTCCCGGTACGCGGTGCCACAGCCGCTACTGGTCGACGTGGTGGACACCATGAGCCGCTACGGCCGCCTGCAGCTGGTCCACCACCCCACGCACGGGCTGGCACTGGTGTCGCTGGATCGTGCCGTGCTGGAAGAAGTACTCCGCAATCGCAAGATCGCCCCGATGCTCGGCGCGCGGGTGGACTCCGACACCGTGCTGGTGCACCCCTCGGAACGCGGCAGGCTCAAGCAGGCCCTGCTGAAGGTCGGCTGGCCGGCTGAGGACCTGGCGGGTTACGTCGACGGTGAGGCACACCCCATCGAGCTGGTCGAGGACGGCTGGTCGCTGCGCGACTACCAGCGCGACGCCGTCACCGGCTTCTGGGCCGGCGGGTCCGGGGTCGTGGTGCTGCCCTGCGGGGCGGGCAAGACCCTGGTCGGGATCGCCGCCATGGCCCACGCCCAGGCCACTACCCTGATCCTGGTCACCAACACCGTCGCCGGCCGGCAGTGGAAACGGGAGCTGACCGCGCGCACGTCGCTGTCCGACGATGAGGTCGGCGAGTACTCCGGGGAGCGCAAGGAGATCCGCCCGGTGACGATCGCGACCTACCAGGTCATGACCCGCAAATCGAAAGGCGAATACCGGCACCTGGATCTGTTCGATACCCGGGACTGGGGATTGATCATTTACGACGAGGTGCACCTGCTGCCCGCGCCGGTGTTCCGGATGACCGCGGATCTGCAGTCCCGCCGCCGGCTGGGGCTGACCGCGACGCTGGTGCGTGAGGATGGCCGGGAAAGCGACGTGTTCTCCCTGATCGGGCCCAAGCGTTACGACGCACCGTGGCGCGACATCCAGGCGCAGGGCTGGATTGCGCCCGCGGACTGCGTCGAGGTCCGCGTCACCCTCACCGAGTCCGAGCGGCTGCGCTACGCCACCGCGGAGGCTGACGAGCGCTACCGGGTGTGTTCCACCGCGCGCAGCAAGCTGTCTGTCGTGGCCGCCATCCTGGATCGGCACCCCGACGAGCCGACCCTGGTGATCGGCGCGTACCTGGACCAGCTGGAGGAGCTCGGCGACGCCCTGGACGCGCCGGTGGTGCAGGGCACGACGAGCAACAAGCAGCGGGAGCAGCTCTACGACGCCTTCCGCCGCGGCGAGGTGCGCCGGCTGGTGGTGTCCAAAGTGGCCAATTTCTCGATCGACCTGCCGGAGGCCTCACTGGCCGTGCAGGTCTCGGGCACGTTCGGTTCCCGGCAGGAGGAGGCCCAGCGCCTGGGCCGGTTGCTGCGACCGAAGGGCAACGGGCGCCAGGCGCATTTCTACTCGGTGGTCTCGCGGGACACCCTCGATACCGACTATGCAGCCCACCGCCAGCGCTTCCTGGCCGAACAGGGCTACGCGTACCAGATCATCGACTCCGAAGACCTGCGCTGACCTGCGCTGACCTGCGCTGACCTGCACTGACCTGCACTGACCTGCACTGACCTGCGACATCAAGGCTGTTCAGTCGGCTCGGGGAGCAAGGTGGGCAGCACTGGTGTCGAACTCAGCGCACTTACCACAGTGCGCGCCGCGCGGGCGTCTCGTCGCGCTCTGCGGCGACGCCGCAGCCAGCGCAGGACCAGGGTGAGCACGAACAGCACGGCAACTGCTGGGATGGCCCGCTTGGCGACCGCTCCGCCGGCGGCGTCGAGCAGGTCGATCTCGTCGGTCACCGGCGGTGGCGCCAGCCGCGGCGGAGCCGGCTGTGTCGACGCTGGGTCTGTCGATGCCGGCGGCGTCGAGGATGCGGGGGTCGGTGCGGCCGGGGTGGGTGGCGGCGGCGCGACGGCAGGCACCGGCTCCTCCGCCGGTGCCAGGCTCTTGCTCAGGCAGTCCGCGAACTGGCCGATGATCTTCTTACCGACATCCTCGATCAGGCCTCGGCCGAACTGAGCCGGCTTGCCCGTGACCGTCAAGTCGGTCACGACACTGACCGTGGTATCCCCGCCATTCCCGGCAAGGCTGGCGTGCACCTTGGCCGCCGCGGTGCCCTGGCCCCCGGCTGCCGTGCCCGATGCCTCTATCACGGTGCGGTGCGCGGCCTCGTCGGTGTCGGTGAAGCGGCCCTTTCCGCGGTATTGCAAGGAGATCGGGCCCAGCCGGACCTTCACGATCCCGGCGAACTCGTCGCCGCTGGCCGAGGTGATCGTGGCTCCCGGGAAGCACGGAGCCACCCGCTCGGGGTCCAGCAGGGCCTGCCAGACGATGTCGATGGGCGCCGGGACAGTGAACTCGTGCTCCAACTTCATGCCGATCACCTTTCCACTCCCGCGGCCGCGCTGACAGCTCACCCCGACCGCAACTCCCACCCGACATGGAGACATACCGGGGTTTTCCGGGCCGGAAATCCCCGATATGTCTCCATGTCGGGTTCGGTAGCGATGCGGCGGTCAGGCTCCTAGGCCAGCGGCTGTGGCGAGCGCCCGGCCGGTGAGTACGCGGGCCAGGTGCTCGCGGTAGTCGGCGTCGGCGTTGCCGTCCGACATCGGGCTGGTGCCCTCCGCGGCATGCTCGGCGGCCGCGCGGATCGTCTCGGCGGTGGCCGGCTGGCCGACCAGCGCCTGCTCCACGCCGGTCGCGCGGACCGGGGTGACCGCCATGTTGGTCAGCGCCACCCGGGCCTCGGCGATCGATCCGCCCTCGGTGCGCACGGCCGCGGCGACCGCGACGATCGACCAGGCCTGGGCGACCCGCTGGAACTTCTCGTAGTGTGCGCCCCAGCCGGTTTTCTTGGGGATCCGCACCTCGACGAGCAGTTCGTCGGGCGCCACCGCCGTGGTGAACAGATCGACGAAGAACTCCGCGGCCGCCACGGTGCGCCGGCCGCCCGGCCCGACGATCACCATCTCGGCATCCAGCGCCACCGCCGGGGCCAGCAGATCCCCGGCCGGGTCGGCGTGCACCAGCGCACCCCCGAGGGTGCCCCGGTGACGGATCTGCGGATCGCCCACCGTCTGGGTAGCCAGCGCCAGCAACGCCGCATGCTCCCGAACCAGCGGATCGTGGAGCACGTCGTGGTGCGTGGTCATCGCCCCGACGACGATCGCGTCGCCGTCATCACGCACGCCACGCAGCTCGCTGATCTTGTTCAGGTCCACCACCGTCGTCGGAGTGGCTAGCCGCAACCGGAGCACCGGCACCAGGCTTTGCCCGCCGGCCAGGACCTTGCCATCGTCCCCGGCCTGAGACAACGCTGCCAGCGCCTCTTCAACCGTGGTGGCGGCGACGTAGTCGAATGGTGACGGGATCACTGGGCACCTCCCTGCGCGTCGATGGAGCCCAGGCCGCCACCGGCAGCGGCCTCGGTGGTGTGCTCGGACGTGGACTTGGCGGCTCCCCGAGCCGACTGCACCGCCCGCCAGACCCGCTGTGGTGAACACGGCATGTCGATATCGGTGACCCCGAGATGGCGCACCGCATCGAGCACCGCGTTGACCACCGCGGGGGTGGATGCGATCGTGCCTGCCTCCCCCACGCCCTTGACGCCCAGCGGGTTGGATGTAGCGGGGGTTTCGGTGCGGTCGGTGGTGAAGCTGGGCAGGTCCGCCGCGCTGGGTACGAGGTAGTCAGCCAGCGTGCCACTGATCAGTGTGCCGCCCTCGTCGTACACCGCCTCCTCGAACAGCGCCTGCGCGATGCCCTGGGCCAGGCCGCCGTGCACCTGGCCCTCCACGATCAGCGGATTGACCACCGTGCCCACATCGTCGACGCAGGCGTAGCTGCGGATGGTCACCCGGCCGGTCTCGGTGTCCACCTCGGTCGCGCACAGGTGGGTGCCGTGCGGGAACGAGAAGTTCTCCGGGTCGAAGGTGGCGTCGGAGTCCAGCGACGGCTCCATGCCCTCCGGGAGGTTATGCGCGGCGAAGGTGGTGAACGCCACCTCCTGGATCGTCTTGGCGCGGTCAGTGCCCTTGATGGTGAACTTTCCCTGGGCGAACTCGAGATCGGCCTCGGAACACTCCAGCATGTGCGCGGCGATCTTGCGGGCCTTCTCGATCACCTTGTCGGCGGCCTTGACCGCCGCGATACCGCCAACGGCCAGCGATCGGGAACCGTAGGTGTCCATGCCCTTGGGCGCCAGCTGGGTGTCGCCGTGCAGCACCTCGATGTCCTCGAACGGCACGCCCAGCCGGTCGGCCACGATCTGACTCCACGCCGTCTCATGCCCCTGGCCGTGCGGGGACACCCCGGTGACCACCTCGACCTTGCCGGTGGCCAGCATGCGGATGCTGGCGTGTTCCCAACCGCCCGCGGCGTAGGACAGCGCACCCAGGATCCGGGACGGAGCCAGTCCGCACATCTCGGTGAACGTGGAGATACCGATGCCCAGCTGCACCGGGTCGTTCGCCTCCCGACGCCGGCGCTGCTCGGCGCGCAGCCCGTCGTAGTGGAACAGCTCCTTGGCCTTGGCAGTGGCGGCTTCGTAGTTGCCGGAGTCGTAGTTCAGCCCGGCGACCGTGGTGAACGGGAACTCCTCATGCTTGATCCAGTTGCGTTCCCGCAGCTCCAGCGGTTCCATCCCCAGCTCGGCGGCCAGCTCGTCCATGATTCGCTCAATGGCGAAGGTGGCCTCCGGGCGGCCGGCACCGCGGTAGGCGTCGGTGGGTGTCTTGGTGGTGAACACATTGGTGCAGGTGAAACGGTAGGCCGGGAACTTGTAGATCCCGTTGAACATGAACGCGCCGAGCAGCGGCGTCCCCGGCGTGATGATGCGCAGATAGGCGCCCATATCGGCGATCAGCTCGACCTTCAGCCCGGTGACCGTGCCGTCCCTGCGGGCAGCCAGCGTCAGATCCTGGATCTGCGCCCGGCCGTGATGCGTGGCCACCATGGATTCGGAGCGGGTCTCGGTCCACTTGACCGGCTTGCCCAGCCGCCGGGCGATCAGCACGGTGAGGAACTCCTCGGGGATCACCTGGAGCTTGCCGCCGAACCCGCCGCCGACGTCCGGTGCGATCACCCGGACCTTGTGCTCGGGCAGGCCAAGCGTGAGCGCGGTCATCGTCTTGACGATGTGCGGTACCTGGGTGGACGACCACATGGTCAGCTGCTCGCCGGTCGGGTCGACCACGATCGAGCGCGGCTCCATGAAGGAGGGCATCAGCCGCTGCTGGTGGAACCGTCGCTTGACCACCACCTCGGCGTCGCGGATGGCCTGCTCGACGTCACCGCCGGTGCCCGCCTCCGCAGAATCGAAGACCCACAATGCATTGCGGTTGGTGCCCAGCTCGGGGTGTACCAGGGTGGCGCCGTCGGCGAGGGCGGCTTCCATGTCCAGCACCGGTGGCAGCTCGTCGTAGTCGACCTCGACGGCGCCGGCGGCGTCCTCGGCCGATGCCGGATCGCGCGCCACCACCACCACCACGCCTTCACCGGCGAAGTGCACCGTGTCAACGGCCAGCGGCGGGGCTTTCGGGGACTTCATATCCGGGGTGACCTGCCAGGCACAGGGCGTGCTGATGTCCTGGGCCCCGAGGTCGGTGGCGGTGAACACACCGAAGACGCCGGGCATCTTGCTGGCCGCGCCTGTGTTGACTCCGGTGATCTTGGCGTGGGCCAGTGGGCTGCGCACGATGGCCATGTGCAGCATGCCGGGTAGCGTGATGTTGTCCGTCCAGCGGGTCCGTCCGGTGATCAGCCGGGCGTCCTCCTTGCGCCGGCGGGCCCGACCGAGTTCGCCGGTGGGCTGCGTGGTGGCGGTCATCAGGCCCCTCCTCCGGCGACGGTGCTCGGTTGCTGCGTGGCACGCACCGGCGGCTTCATCTTCTCCGCGGCATCCAGCACGGCCCGGACGATGTTCTGGTAGCCGGTGCAGCGGCACAGATTGCCTTCGAGACCCTCGCGCACGGTGTGCTCATCGGGCTCGGGGTCGTCACCCAGCAGGTCGATCGCTTGCATGATCATCCCGGGGGTGCAGTAACCGCACTGCAGGGCGTGGTTGTCGTGGAAGGCCTGCTGCATCGGATGCAGCTGGCCGTCGCGGGCCAGACCTTCGATCGTCGTGATCTCGCTACCGTCGACCTGGACGGCGAAAACCGAGCAGGACTTCACGCTGCGGCCATCCAGATGCACAGTGCATGCACCGCAGTTGCTGGTGTCGCAGCCGACGACAGTGCCGGTCTTGCCCAACCGCTCGCGCAGGTAGTGCACCAGCAGGGTTCGGGGTTCGACATCGTCGACGTAGGAGACGCCGTCGACCATGACAGAAATGCGCGTCACGGGCTCTACTCCTCGTCCCGGCCGGCTGGTGCAGCAGCTGCCGACCGCATGTGGTGGGTGACTCTCGACGACCAGGGATCACCGAGGGAACCGTCACGACTTTGTGGCGGCCACCGTCTATCCCACCGCTGATCTGACCCTCTCGCAACGCGAGTCTCATATTGAAACCGCTGGTCAGAACGCTTTGTAGGAATCATCAAAGTATCCGCAAGTGCGTTTTTTCGCCTCTAATTAATCCGCGAAAGCGGGTAGCCGGCCGCCATAACGGAGTGATTGCGCAAGGCGAAATCGGCCCGCAATGCTGCCGGACTGCCCGCGGCATCCCTTAAATCGCCGGTATCCACCCCACCGGGTGACACACCCGCCATCTCAAGCCCAGCCAGCGCGATGGGCGCGTCACTGAGGGGGCGTGTGCAGCTGCTGCAAGACGCTGTTCACGTCAGCCGGCTGATCGGCGCACCCGGCCCACCGCTTGAGGACGGATGCAGTGGCCAGCGCAAGGTCGGGCGGTAGGTGCTGGGCTTCCAGAGTGTCGGCGACCTCGATCAGCTCCGGTGCCCAGCGCCATGCCCGGGCAGCAACGCTGAGCATGAAGTCCCGGTTGGCGAGGATGTCGCGGGGCATCCGCTCTGCCTCAGACAGCAGGGCCTGAGTGATGCCGTGATCGTCAGCTAAAGCGTGCGCCAAGGCGGCAGCGGTGCGGCTGGTCCGCTGGAAGGAGGCGAAAGTCATCTTCAGCGCACTGGCCTGGCCCGGGTGTTGCCCGAGAATGACCGGTTCCACCAACGAGCCGGTGAACAGGTCCGCAACCTGCCGGCTTGCGGTCGGTGCTCCGGCGAGGTAGAGACGCGCCGGGGGTTGGCCGCCGGGAGGCGACCCGAAGATGCATCCGTCGAGGACGGCGGTACCTGCTGCGGTGAATCGGATGGTGATTCGATGCATCCGCGCGGGGCTGATCGCGTTCACGTCAACGTAGAGACCGTGGTATCCGAACCCGGCGACCTCGATGGCGATCTCTTCGGCCACCGCAGGCGGGCAGATGGACAGGACGATCTGGCTGTTCTCGAGCAGTTCACCGAGTGGAGCCGGATGCAGCCCGGCCTCCTCGGCGCGCTGCGCGGTGGCCGGGCTCCGCCCGTCGGGGCACCACAGGACAGTATGTCCATTGGTCAGGATCTGCGCTGCGATGGCGGCACCCATCTGTCCCGGATGCAGCAGCCCGACCGTGACCGGGGCGCTCACCCATTGGCTCCAGTCAGTGAGGGCGGTACCGAAGCACGACTAAAGTCGCGGATCTGGTCGTACAGATCCACGGCTAGCGCGGAAGTCTGATACCTCGGCCTCTGCAGCGCGCGGCCCACCTGATTCAGCCGGCGCGCCACACTTTCGATTCGACGCTGCGCTGCGATGGCCAACACGTCTTGAAGTTGCTCACCGGCGCCGTCGAGATCGTCCCGGCCGAGACGGGCCGCCGCGAGATCCAGCCGCGCTAGGCAGATCTCACCGAGGCGGCGCTGCTCTGGCGGGTCGGCTTCGTAGAGTTCGATGGCATGAGCGGCGTCCCGCTCGGCGTCGGCGTAACTGCCCTGCCCGCCCAGCCACAACCGCGCGGTCGCAGCGCAGTAGCTCTGCTTAGCCAGGGGGAAAGCGAACACCCCACCGGGATCATCAGGCGCTCGAACCTCGTCGCGGGCCTGCTGGGCGCGGGCGAGCACATTCTCGGTGGCGCGCTGGTCACGCAGCCGCGCATGCGCCCGCGCCTCGATCGAGGCCAGCCGCACCCTGGCTGTTCCAGTCTCCGGTACATAGCGCCAGCCGTCCGCAGCAAGCTCGACTGCTGCGCGGGGTCGCTCGTCCCAGTAAGCCACCAAACTCTGCGTGCCCCGCACCCAGGCGCACAATCCATTACTTCCGGCGAGTTCGGCACACAGAAACGCGGTACGGGCCTGCGTCTCGGCCGCGGCCAGCCAACCGAGGTCGAACGAAGCGTTGGCGAGCACCCCACACAACGCACCGGCCATGAGGTACAACTCCCGACTCTGCGCAGGATATTGACGGCCTTCCAACAGCTCGAATGCCCGGTTCCGTAATGCTCGCAACTCGACGAAAAGCGGGTAGACGGGGCGATTCGGATAGGTCGTCGCGATCCGCACGAGATCCGCGCGGAACTGTTCCAGCGTGTGTGGACCGACGTTGGACTGCTCAGCGAACTGCCCGAAGCGGGCCGACTCGGCGGCGGCCATCATCACCTCCCTCTTCCGTACCACATCCTCCGCCACTTCGCTGTCGACGGACACCGGCTCGGCTCTCACGATCTCGGCCCGGGTCGCCGATGCGGGCGGTCCGAACAGCCGTTCCGCGCTCTCGCCGAGCATCTGTTCCAGCACCCGGCAGGCGGCCGGATGCGGAAGCCCGTCGAGGTCACCCGCCATCCAGCGTCCCACCTGCCGCGTTGACACGGGGAGCCGTTCTCCCAGCTGGTCCGAGATGCTGGTGAACTCCTTCTGGAACTCGGCTCTGGTCCGCCGTAACTGGTGCACCAGCTGCTCCAGCCTCGTCCGTGGAAGCAGTCCCGAGCCGGCCATCCGCATCCCCTCCCCGTCCGCCTAGCACAGCAGTATGAAGCCCGCTTAACGGAGGGACGGTGGGACAGCGCGGACGTCCGGGCAACGTCCGATCACCGCCTTGAGATGTCGCGTTGGCGTCCACCGCGGTCAAGGCACTGTTTCCGGTGACGGAGTCAGCACCGCACTGGAAAGCGAAGGGATGACCGAGACCACTGCAGCCCGCTGCCTACCACCGGAGATTGAACGGCTTCTGCTCGACGTCCTCGATGACGGGTTCGCCGTCTACTGTTGCGGGCCCAAGGCGGCACCAACCGCTCTGGTCGTCGCCTATGAATGGCCGCACTACGTCGATCTAGTGGCCATCCGCGACTTCGATCGGATCACTGCCGCCAGAGCACCGAAACACGACAACGTCGATGTCTTCGCTCCCAAGACCGTCGTATGGGCCTACCAAGGCCCAGCACAACAGACCCTGCAGGCGCTGCTCAACCTGCTGCACCCGCAACATCCCGACGCGCCGCGGGACGAGTACCCCGCACCGCGGTCACTGGTTGTCCGCCGGGCCGACCAACGCCCCATGACCGTCCGGCTGCCGCCCCCTGGCCGCACCGCGGTGCGTGATAGACGGCTTGCCCGTGCCCGATGCGTGTGCTGAGGTGGCTCGCGACATGGCGGTGGCCCCGCTCTGGTCTCCCCGAACCGGCCGGGGACGCCGCCTTCCACCCGACAGAAACGATGAATACGTCCACTCCACCGCGAGCACCTGCCTTCGATCCCTGGCGCGACGTCGACGGCATCCATATCTGTCTGCAGAACAGAGTCGAGCAGGTCGCGGTGGACTCCAACCATGGAGCGCTACGGGAACGGCTGCATCACCGAGGCTGCATCGTCGGACGGGGCACCCACCTGATCTACGTCCGCTTCGATCGCGGGCACCAACTGGTCGCTCTTCGACCGCACCACGTGCGCGTGCTCGACCCTGACCCAGATCAATCAGGCAAGGAGTGACCGGCATGGGGACGCAAACTTCTCGCCGAATCGGTTCAGTCAGCGGTAGATCCGACCTGGCGTAGGCGCGGGGGTGGTTGCTTGTCCAGGCCGAAGGGTTCCAGGTGCCCGTCGAGGACATCATCGAACGCTGCGGCGATGTCGTCGGTCGTCCAGTCCGCCCGGTGCAGTACGGGCTCCTTGACGGCCGGCTGGCGCACGATGTGCAGCTGATCTCCAGTGAAGCGGATGAGCTGTCCGGTGATCCCTTCAGCGCGATCCGACAGCAAGTAGGTGATCAGTGGAGCCACCCGGTCCGGAGTGCGCCGCCTGGTGACCCGCGGCTGGGCGGCTGGGTGGCCCTCCACCATCCGGGTCCAGGCGAGCGGGCAGACGCCGTTCACCCGCACGCCCAGCTCCGCGAAGTCCAGCGCCCAGGAGTAGGTGAGCGACGCGACGGCCCCCTTCGACGCCGCGTAGGTGCCCAGGGCACGCTGCCCGAACGACGAGCCCGATGAGATGTTGACGATCGACCCAGCGCCCTGGGCACGCATCACTCGCGCGGCCGCGATCCCGCAGTAGAGCACACCCAGCACGTTGACTTCGACCAGTTCACGAGCGCGCGCAACCTCTTCCTCCCACGGCAGCGCCAGATACTGACGTGCGGCGTTGTTCACCAGACCGTCGAGCCTGCCGAACTCGGTGAGGCACTGCTGCACGATCCCGCCGGCCTGGTCGGGATCAGCAACCGACGCCGCGCTGGCGACGGCGCGGCCGCCGTGGGCGATGATCGACGCGGCGACCGCCTCGGCCTGCTCACCATCGATGTCGTTGACCACGACCGCAGCCCCTGCCTGGGCAGCATGCACGGCATACGCCGCACCCAAACCGCGGCCGGCACCAGTGACCACCACCGCCTTACCGTCGAGGATTCCCGCGCCGACCCGACGTGCAACCTCAGTCAACCGTGAGCACCAGCGGGCCGTCTTCGGTGACGGCGACTGAGTGCTCCCAGTGCGCGGCGCGGGACCCGTCCACGGTCACCACGGTCCAGCCGTCGTCGAGTTCCTCGGTCTTCTCGCTTCCCGCGGTGAGCATCGGCTCGACCGCCAGAGCCATCCCGGCCACCAACCGCGGACCGCGGCCAGGGCGACCTACGTTGGGCAAAAACGGGTCCATGTGCATGGCAGTGCCGATGCCGTGACCACCGTAGTCGGCCACGATCCCGTATGACGTGCCGTGCGCGGCGGCCGCAGCAAGCGCCGCCGACTCCACCGCGTGGGAGATGTCCGTCAGCCGGCCACCGGGGCGCACGGCGCCGATCCCCGCCTCCAGCGCGGCCAGGCAGGCAGCCGACAACCGGCTGTCGGCCTCGGAGACCGTCCCGATCGGGACCGTCACGGCAGCGTCACCGTGCCAGCCGTCCAAGATAGCCCCGCAATCCAGCGACAGCAGATCACCCTCGGCGAGCAGCTGATCCGGGCTGGGTATTCCGTGTACCACATGGTCATTCACCGAGCTGCAGATCGACGCGGGGAACCCGTGGTAGCCCTTGAACGACGGCACCGCCCCGGCGTCTCTGATCGACTGTTCGGCCAGCTCGTCCAGTTCGCCGGTGCTCACCCCGGGCTTGGCGTGGGCTTCGAGCAGCCGCAGGGTTCGGGCCACCACCGCGCCGGCGGCCCGCATCGCCTCGATCTCGCCACGTGACTTCAGCTCGATGCCGCCGCGTCCTCGCAACCGTCGCACCACGGCTCGCACCCCTCCCCCGGTCATCACGGACTCGTCACGCCCGGGTTCGCAGGGCATCCAGCGCCCGCGCCGTCACATCCGGCACCGAACCGACCGCCGGCACGGTGACCAGCCGATCGGCATAGAAATCGAGCAACGGTGCGGTCTCCTCACGGTAAAGCTGCTGGCGGCGCCGGATGACGTCTTCGGTGTCGTCGGCACGCCCCCGCGCCAATAGGCGCTCCACCACCTCGTCCTCCGGCGCATGGAGCTCCAGCACCGTGTCGATGTCACAGTCGCGGTCGCGCAGGAGCTCCTCCAGCGCCTTGGCCTGGGCCACGGTGCGGGGGAAGCCGTCGAGGAGGAAACCGGTCCGGCAGACGTCCTCGGTAAGCCGCTGCGCCACCATCGCGTTGGTGACCTCATCGGGGACCAGCGCGCCGGCATCCAGGTAGTCCTTGACCTTGCGGCCCAGTTCTGTGCCGCCCTCGACGTGGGCCCGGAACAGGTCCCCGGTCGAAATGTGCACCACACCGAGCTCGTCGGACAGAACTGTGGCCTGGGTTCCCTTGCCCGCCCCCGGCGGACCGACGATGACGATTCGCACTACCGCAGGAACCCTTCGTAGTTGCGCTGCATCAGCTGGCTTTCAATCTGCTTCACGGTGTCCAGTCCCACCCCCACCATGATCAGCACTGCGGTGCCGCCGAAGGGGAAGTTCTGGTTCTGCCCGTTACCGGTCAGATCGAGGAACAAATTGGGCAATACAGCCACTATGCCCAGATACAGCGAGCCGGGCAAGGTGATGCGGCTGAGTACGAAGTTCAGGTACTCGGCGGTCGGTCGCCCCGGTCGGATACCTGGAATGAACCCGCCGAACTTCTTCATCTCCTCGGCACGCTCTTCCGGATTGAACGTGATCGCAACATAGAAGTACGTGAAGAAGATAATCATCAAGAAGTACAGCGAGATATGAACCCAGCTGGCCTGATCGACCAGATACCGGGTGATGAACGTCTGCCACCATCCCGGCCGGCCGCTGGACGAGCTGGTCAGTCGCGCGATGAGGTCGGGCAGGTACAGCAACGACGAGGCGAAGATGACCGGGATGACACCGGCCTGGTTCACCTTCAGCGGCAGGTAGGTGGAGGTGCCGCCATACATCCGGCGGCCGATCATACGTTTGGCGTACTGCACGGGAATCCGTCGCTGACCCTGCTCCACGAACACCACGCTGGCGATGATCGCCAGGCCGAACAGGCAGACCAGCAGGAAGACCAGCGGGCCCTGGGAATCCAGAATATTCTTGCCCTCAGCGGGAATGCGCGCCGCGATCGATGTGAAGATCAGCAGGGACATCCCGTTCCCGATACCCCGCTCGGTAATCAGCTCTCCCAACCACATGATCACCCCGGTGCCTGCGGTCATCACCACCACAATGACGACCAGGTTGAACACCGACTGGTCGGGGATCGGCGGTAGCGGGCAGCCGGAGAACAGTTGACCCCGCACCGCCAGGGCGATGATGCCGGTGGACTGCAGGATGGCCAGCGCGATCGTCAGATATCGGGTGTACTGCGTCAGCTTGTTCTGGCCGGACTGACCCTCCTTCTTCAGGACTTCGAAGCGAGGGATCACCACGGTCAGCAACTGAACGATGATGCTCGCGGTGATGTAGGGCATGATCCCCAACGCGAACACCGACAATTTCAGCAGTGCTCCACCGCTGAACAGATTGATCAGCGAGTAGACATTCTGGTTGTCGCCTTTTGATACCCGGTCCAGGCACTCGTTGATATTGACGTACGAGACCCCCGGCGACGGCAACGTGGCGCCCATCCGGTAGATCACGATCATGCCGAGGGTGAACAATATCTTGCGGCGCAGATCCGGCGTCGCAAGTGCCGAGCGGAAGGCGCCGAGCAACTCTTACCTCCTGGGCACGGCCATGGTGAGGCCGTCGATCGTGGACCGGCGGAAGCACGGCCGGGCCGACTCTAACAGCCAAGCGCATTCAGCGGGCTCAGCGGGGTTAATAGCCTGCCATAACCCTGCTGAACCCGCTGAATGAGGAACGATTCGGACAACGTCGACTAAATGTCCGTGGTGGTGCCGCCGGTTGCGGCGATCTTGTCGCGGGCGGAGCTGGAGAAGGCGTGGGCGGTGACTTGGAGCACCACTGCCCCGAGGTCGCCATCGCCGAGCACCTTCACCGGCAAACCCTTGCGGACTGCACCTGAGGCGACCAGCTCATCGGGTCCCACGGCGCCCCCGTCCGGGAACAGCCGGGCCAGGTCACCGACATTGACGACCTGGTACTCGGTGCGGAACCGGTTACGGAAACCCTTGAGCTTGGGCAGCCGCATGTGAATCGGCATCTGCCCGCCCTCGAACGTCGCCGGGACATTCTTGCGAGCTTTGGTTCCCTTGGTACCCCGGCCCGCACTCTTGCCCTTGGACCCCTCGCCGCGACCTACCCGGGTCTTGGCGGTCTTCGCACCCGGAGCCGGACGCAGGTGGTGGAGTTTGATGGTCACTTCGCCGTCACCTCGTTCGGAACCTCCTCCACCGTCACGAGGTGACGGACGGTGGCGATCATGCCACGGACTTGGGAGTTATCCGCTTTGACCACAGAGTGCCGGATCCGGCGTAGCCCTAGCGAACGCAGCGTCTCACGTTGGTTGCGCAGAGTGCCGATAGTGCCTCGAATCTGAGTGATCCTCAGCTGAGTCATCTCCCACCCCCTGCCGCCGCGGCACGGGCCCGCAACATCCCGGCGGGCGCCACATCCTCCAGCGGCAGGCCGCGACGCGCGGCGACCTCCTCGGGTCGCTGCAGGCCCTTCAGCGCCGCCACCGTGGCGTGCACAATGTTGATCGCATTGTCACTACCCAGTGACTTGGACAGCACGTCGTTGACGCCGGCGCACTCCAGCACGGCGCGGACTGGGCCGCCCGCGATGACGCCGGTACCGGGGGAGGCGGGGCGCAGCAACACCACGCCGGCCGCCGCTTCACCGGTGATCGGGTGCGGAATGGTGCTGCCGATCCGGGGAACCCGGAAGAAGCTCTTCTTGGCTTCCTCCACGCCCTTCTGGATCGCCGCAGGGACCTCCTTGGCCTTGCCGTAACCGACGCCGACCATGCCGTCGCCATCGCCCACCACGACCAACGCGGTGAAGCTGAACCGCCGGCCGCCCTTGACCACCTTGGCCACCCGGTTGATCGCGACCACGCGTTCGAGATGCGGGCTCTTCTCCTGCTGGGGCGCCCCGCCACGGCCGCCCTCGCGGCGGTCCCGACGATCGCTGCGCTCGCCGCCTCCGCCTTCCCGCCGCATGCGTCCAGGCATCAGGCGTTCCTTCCCTTACTCAGGTGTTGCCCTCTGGTGTTCATCGGCTCTGTGGTGTTCATCAGTCAGAATTCCAGGCCGGCTTCGCGCGCGGCGTCGGCCAGCGCCGCGATCCGGCCGTGGTAGGCGTAGCCCCCACGGTCGAACACGACCCGGTCCACCCCGACCGCCTTGGCCCGGGCGGCGATCAACTCGCCGACCCGGACTGCTCTGGCCTTCTTGTCGCCGTCCACGGCGCGGACCTCGGGCTCGATGCTCGATGCGGCCGCAAGGGTACGCCCGGCCAGGTCATCCACGAGCTGGACAGCGATGTGTCGAGACGAGCGGTTGACCACCAGGCGCGGCCGCTGCGGCGAACCGCTGACCCGCTTGCGCAGGCGGAAATGCCGCCGCGCGCGGGCCAGCCGGCGCCGCGTCGAGACGTCGTTGCCGACCTGCGTACGTTTGACGGCGGTTGCTGCCTCAGTTGCTGCCTCTGGCATGATCACTTACCTGTCTTCCCGACCTTGCGGCGGACCTTCTCGCCCGCATAGCGCACGCCCTTGCCCTTGTAAGGATCAGGACGCCGCAACTTACGGATCGTCGCTGCGACCTCGCCGACCACCTGCTTGTCGATGCCCGCCACGGAGAATCGGGTCGGGCTGTCCACCGTGAAACTGATGCCCTCAGGCGCCTTGACCGGCACCGGATGGCTATACCCCAGCGAGAACTCCAGATCCGAACCCTTGGCCACCACCCGGTAACCAACGCCGTGGATCTCCATCCGCTTCTCGTAGCCCTGGCTGACCCCCAGAACCATGTTGTTCACCAGCGTTCGCGACAGCCCGTGCAGTGCCTTGCTCCGCCGTTCATCGTCTGGCCGCTGGACCACCAACGTACCGTCCTCGGTCCGCGCCACGGTGATCGGCTCGGGCAGGATGTGCGACAGCGTGCCCTTGGGGCCCCGTGCCGTCACCGTGCGCCCGTCAATGGCCACCTCGACCCCGGCCGGCACGGTAATCGGTTGTTTCCCGATGCGCGACATCTCGTCTGCTCCCCTCTCACCAGACGAAGGCGAGGACTTCCCCGCCCACGCCTTTCTTGGCGGCCTGCCGGTCGGTGAGCAGCCCGCCGGACGTGGAGATGATCGCCACGCCCAGGCCGCCGAGCACCTTGGGCAACGAGGTCGACTTGGCGTATACCCGCAAGCCGGGCTTGGACACCCGGCGCAGCCCAGCGATGCTGCGCTCCCGGTTCGGGCCGAATTTCAGTTCTACCACCAAGGACTTGCCCACCGGGGCCTCCTCGGCGTGGAAGCCGGAGATGTAACCCTCACGCTGCAGGATCTCGGCGATATTCGCCTTGATCTTGGAGTGTGGCATCACCACTCGGTCGTGGTAGGCCGAGTTCGCATTGCGCAGACGGGTCAGCATGTCTGCGATCGGGTCGGTCATGGTCATGGCGACCTCGTGATCCCTTCCCGCCGTGGTTCCCTCCCGGGCCTACGACGACTGTTGGCAGCACCTCGAGGCGCCTCTCGAGGCGCCCTCAGCCTCACCATGACGACTTGCTCACGCCCGGGAGCTCACCCCGGTGAGCCATCTGGCGCACGCAGATCCGGCACAGCCCGAACTTCCGGTAGACCGCCTTGGGCCGCCCGCACCGCTGGCAGCGGGTGTAGGCCCGCACCGCGAATTTCGGCTTGCGCGCGGCCTTGATGATCAGCGCCTTCTTCGCCATCAGCTCTCCTTGAAGGGGAAGCCCAGGCGACGTAGCAGCGCCCGGCCCTCCTCGTCGGTGGTCGCCGAGGTGACCACGGTGATGTCCATGCCACGCTGGCGGTCGATGTTGTCCGGATTGATCTCATGGAACATCGACTGCTCGTTGAGACCAAAGGTGTAGTTACCGTGACCGTCGAACTGGGCCGGCGACAGGCCACGGAAGTCGCGGATACGGGGCAGCGCGATCGTCAGCAGCCGGTCCAGGAACTCCCACATCCGGTCACCACGCAACGTCACCTTGGCACCGATCGGCATGCCCTCGCGCAACTTGAACTGCGCGACGGACTTGCGGGCCCGCCGCACCAGCGGCTTCTGGCCGGTGATCGCGGTCAGGTCACGCACCGCTCCGTCCATCAGCTTGGCATCCCGGGCGGCCTCGCCGACGCCCATGTTCACCACGACCTTGACTACTCCAGGCACCTGCATCGGGTTGGAGTAGGTGAACTGCTCACGCAACGCGGTGACGATCTCCTCGCGGTACCGGGTCTTGAGCCTGGGCACTGCCCGCGCATTCTCGGTGGGCGCTCCAGCTGTTGATGTCACAGTCATCTCACATGTCCTTGCCGGTGCGCCGCGACACGCGCACGCGCCTGCCCTCGTCATCGGTGCGGTAGCCCGCCCTGGCCGGCTTGCCATCGGAGTCGATGACCATCACATTCGACACGTCGATGGTGGCTTCCTGGGTGACAATCCCGCCGCTTTGCGCACCGCGCTGGGTACGGCTGATCCGGGTGTGCTTCTTGATCCGGCTGACACCCTCGACGAGCACCCGGCCGGTATCCGGGTAGGCCTGGATCACCTTGCCCTTGGCGCCCTTGTCCTTGCCGGCGATCACCAGCACGGTGTCGCCTTTACGGACCTTCATCTACAGCACCTCCGGGGCCAACGAGATGATCTTCATGAACCGCTTGTCGCGCAGCTCGCGGCCGACCGGACCGAAGATGCGGGTGCCGCGCGGCTCACCGTCAGGCTTGATCAAGACAGCGGCGTTCTCGTCGAACCGGATGTAGGAACCGTCCGGGCGGCGCTTCTCCTTGGCGGTGCGCACGATGACGGCCTTGACCACATCGCCTCGCTTGACGTTGGCGCCGGGGATGGCTTCTTTGACGGTCGCCACGATGATGTCCCCGATGCCGGCGTAGCGGCGCGAGCTGCCACCGAGCACCCGGATGCACAGAATCTCCTTGGCACCCGTGTTGTCGGCGACCCGCAGTCGCGACTCCTGCTGGATCACGTCAACTCCTTGATCACTTGGCCTTCTCGAGGATCTGAACCAGGCGCCAGCGCTTGGTCGCCGACAGCGGGCGGGTCTCCATCAACAGCACCCGATCACCGATACCCGCGGCGTTGGCCTCATCGTGGGCCTTCACTTTGGTGGTGGACCGCAGCACCTTGCCGTACAACGGGTGCTTCTTGCGGTCCTCAAGGGCCACGACGACCGTCTTGTCCATCTTGTCCGAGACGACGTACCCCTCCCGAATTTTTCTCTGGTTGCGCTGGCTCTCGCTCATGCCGCACCCTCACTTCCCGCAACGGCATCCGGAGATACCGACAGACCCAGCTCACGCTCGTGCATCACGGTGTAGATGCGGGCGATGTCCCGCCGGACCGTACGCAGCCGGCGGTTGTTGTCCATCTGTCCGGTAGCCATCTGGAAACGCAGGTTGAACAGCTCCTCTTTGGACTCGCGCAACCGCAATACCAGTTCGTCGTCGGTGAGCTCGCGCAATTCGCTCGCGGTGGTGGCCGCCATCTACCGGTCCCCCCCCTCGCGACTCACGATCCGGCACTTCATCGGCAGCTTGTGCATCGCGCGGCGCAATGCCTCGCGAGCCACCGACGCGTTCGGATAGGTCATCTCGAACATGATCCGGCCAGGCTTGACGTTGGCCACCCAGTACTCGGGCGAGCCCTTGCCGGATCCCATCCGGGTCTCCGCCGGCTTCTTGGTCAGCGGGCGATCCGGGAAGATGGTGATCCAGACCTTGCCACCACGGCGGATGTGCCGGTTGATCGCGATACGGGCGGATTCAATCTGGCGGTTGGTCACGTAGGCCGGCTCCAGAGCCTGGATGCCGAAGTCGCCGAAGCTGACCTGGGTTCCGCCGGAAGCCATCCCCGAGCGGCCCGGCGAGTGCTGCTTGCGGTGCTTGGTCTTGCGTGGAACGAGCACGTCTCAGCCCTCCCCGTGCCCAGCGGTGTCTGCCGAGCCCGGAACCGGCTCACTCGGCGTGGGATGCGCAACGTCGGTGGATGCACCGGCCAGCTCGGCGGCCGCGGCACGACCCGCGTCGGTCGACGACCCGGTCGTGCCGGCCGCTCCGGACCTACGCCGGGCAGGGCGCTCGCGTCGAGGTGCCCGGGCCGCCGCAGCCGCAGCATTCGCAGTGTTCTCTATCTCGCGCTCGCGCCGCCCACCGACCACATCACCCTTGTAGATCCAGACCTTCACGCCGATCCGGCCGAAGGTGGTGCGGGCCTCGAACAGCCCGTAGTCGATATCGGCGCGAAGCGTGTGCAGCGGTACGCGGCCCTCGCGGTAGAACTCCGAGCGGGACATCTCGGCACCACCCAGCCGCCCAGAGCACTGCACGCGGATGCCCTTGACCTGCGGCGACCGCATCGCGGATTGGATGGCCTTGCGCATCGCACGCCGGAAGGCGACCCGGTTGGACAGCTGCTCGGCGACCCCCTGGGCCACCAGCTGAGCCTCCGCCTCCGGGTTCTTGACCTCGAGAATGTTGAGCTGCACCTGCTTGCCGGACAACTTCTCCAGCTCGCCCCGGATCCGGTCGGCCTCCGCACCGCGCCGGCCGATGACGATGCCCGGGCGTGCAGTGTGGATGTCGACCCGTACGCGGTCGCGGGTCCGTTCGATCTCGACCTTGGCGATGCCCGCCCGCTCCATGCCCTTGGACAGCAGCTTGCGGATCGCGACGTCTTCCTTGACGTACTCGCCGTACTGCTTGTCTGCGTACCAGCGGGACTTCCAGTCGGTCGAGATACCGAGCCGGAAGCCGTGCGGGTTGATCTTCTGACCCACTAGCGGGCACTCCTTGTCTGGGTGGCCTTGTTGCCGCGGGTTCGGGCCGGTGTCCGGCCCCGACCCGTCTGACGCTGCGCCGCCTGGCGTTGGGGCACCGCCTCGACCTCCACCGTGATGTGGCTGGTGCGCTTGCGGATCCGGTACGCCCGACCCTGCGCACGGGGACGGAAACGCTTGAGGGTGGGCCCCTCGTCCACGAATGCGCTCGACACGATCAGCGAGTCGGGGTCTAACGCCAGGTTGTTCTCCGCGTTGGCCATGGCGCTGGCCAGTACCTTCGACACGGGGCCGGAGGCAGCCTGCGGCGCGAACTCGAGCACCGCGAGCGCGTCTCGCGCGTTGCGGCCCCGGATGAGATCGACTACCCGGCGCGCCTTCATCGGCGTCACGCGGACGTACCGGGCCCGCGCCATCGCGCGGGACGGCTGCTGCGCGTCCGTCGCGCCGGCCTGGTTACGGGCGACCATGCGCTGACACCTCTTCTTCTTCGTGGTTGCTCATAGCGATGCTCATCTGCTGCTAGCGACGGCGGGCCCGGCGATCATCCTTGATGTGACCCCGGAACGTGCGGGTCGGCGCGAACTCGCCGAGCTTGTGCCCGACCATCGACTCGGTGACGAACACCGGGACGTGCTTACGCCCGTCATGCACCGCAATGGTGTGCCCGATCATGTCCGGAATGATCGTGGAACGGCGCGACCAGGTTCTGATCACCTGCTTGGTACCGGCCTCGTTGTGCGCATCCACCTTCTTGAGCAGGTGGTCGTCGATGAACGGGCCCTTCTTCAGGCTGCGTGGCATTTCTTCCTCCCTCCTGCTCAGCGCTTCTTGCCGGTGCGGCGGCGGCGCACGATCAGCTTGTCGCTGGCCTGCCGGCGCCGGGTACGACCCTCGGGCTTGCCGGCCGGGTTCACCGGATGGCGCCCACCGGAGGTCTTGCCCTCACCACCACCGTGCGGGTGGTCGACCGGGTTCATCACCACACCGCGGACGGTGGGGCGCTTTCCCTTCCAGCGCATCCGGCCGGCCTTGCCCCAGTTGATGTTGCCGTGGTCTGAGTTGCCGACCTCGCCCACCGTCGCGCGGCACCGGACGTCGACGTTGCGGATCTCACCGGAAGGCATCCGCAACTGGCCGTA
The DNA here is from genome assembly GCA_035606945.1 of Pseudonocardiaceae bacterium. Lineage (GTDB taxonomy): Bacteria > Actinomycetota > Actinomycetes > Mycobacteriales > Pseudonocardiaceae. Next base: position 64,372 of record DATNDR010000126.1, on the reverse strand, counting down.
AGGGCCGTCCTTGGCCACCAGTTGCACCCGCGCGCCGGCGGACCGGGCGATCTTGGCCCCGCCACCGGGACGCAGCTCGATCGCGTGCACCACGGTGCCGACGGGGATGCTGCGCAGTGGCAGGTTGTTACCCGGCTTGATGTCGGCTTTCGGGCCGTTCTCCACGGTGGCCCCTTGACGCAACTTGTCCGGGGCGATGATGTAGCGCTTCTCGCCGTCGGCGTAATGCAACAGGGCTATCCGAGCAGTCCGGTTCGGGTCGTATTCGATGTGTGCGACCTTCGCCGGTACGCCGTCCTTGTCCGCCCGCCGGAAATCGATCACGCGGTAGGCGCGCTTATGCCCGCCACCCTGATGCCGAGTGGTGATCCGGCCGTGGACGTTACGGCCACCCTTGCCGTGCAATGGCCGGATCAGCGACTTCTCCGGGTGATCTCGGGTGATCTCGGCGAAGTCGGACACGCTGGCGCCACGACGGCCTGCGGTCGTCGGCTTGTACTTGCGGATCCCCATATCTATCCGTCCTCATCCATGGCTCGACCCTGCAAGCAGGTCTTGCGCGTCACGCGGCCGGCCCGCCGAAGATCTCGATCGGCTTGCTCTCCGGGGACAGCGTCACGATCGCCCGCTTGGTGTCCTTGCGCTTGCCGTATCCGAACTTGGTGCGCTTGCGCTTGCCCGGACGGTTAAGGGTGTTGACGCTGACCACCTGCACACCGAAGATCTTCTGGACGGCGATCTTGATCTCGGTCTTGTTGGCGTTCGGCGCCACCACGAAGGTGTACTTCTGTTGCTCGGCCAGACCGTAGCTCTTCTCTGAGATGACCGGCTTGCGGATCACGTCGCGCGGATCGGGGATCATCGGACCACCTCCTGCGTGGTGGCGTTACGCCCCGCCAGGAACGTCTGCAGGGCATCTGCGGTGAACACCACCGCGTCGTTGACCAGCACGTCGTAGGTGTTGAGTTGATCTGGACTCAACACGTGCACGAACGGCAGGTTGCGCACGCTCAGCCGGCTCACTTCGTCAGCGCGGTCGATGACGACCAGCAGCTTGCTGTCCGCGCCCATGAAATTGTCCAGCACGGTCCGGGCGGTTTTGGTGGACGGCGTATCCCCGGACACCAACCCGGAGATCACGTGAACACGACCGTCGCGAGCCCGGTCCGACAGCGCGCCGCGCAGCGCGGCCGCCTTCATCTTCTTCGGGGTGCGCTGGCTGTAGTCCCGAGGCGTGGGGCCGTGCACGATGCCGCCGCCGGTGAACTGGGGGGCTCTGATCGATCCCTGGCGGGCGCGTCCGGTGCCCTTCTGCCGGTACGGCTTGCTCCCACCACCGCTGACCTCGCCTCGGGTCTTGGTGCTGTGTGTGCCCTGCCGGGCGGCGGCCAATTGGGCGACCACCACTTGATGCATCAACGGAATGTTGGCCGGCACGTCGAAGATCTCGTCGGGCAGTTCGGCGGTTCCGGCGCTGTTCCCTTCGGGAGTCCGGACATCGACTCTCGTCACTGCTGCGCACCGCCCTTCGCTGCCGTCTTGACCAGCACCAGGCCGCCCTTGGGACCCGGCAGCGCACCCTTGATCAACAACAGACCTGAGTCCGCATCGACGCGGTGCACGGTGAGGTTCTGGGTGGTAACCCGAACGTTGCCCATCCGGCCGGCCATCCGGGTGCCCTTGAACACCCGGCTCGGGGTGGCGCAGCCGCCGATCGAACCCGGCGAGCGGTGCTTGCGCTGGGTACCGTGGCTGGCCCCCAGACCACCGAAGCCGTGCCGCTTCATCACCCCGGCCGTGCCCTTGCCCTTGCTGGTACCCACCACGTCGACCACCGCGCCGGCATCGAACACCTCGGCGGTGAGCTCCTGGCCGACCTCGTAGCCGGCTGCATCGGCGGTGCGCAACTCGACCAAGTGGCGCCGCGGGGTGATCCCGGCTGCGGCATAGTGGCCGGCCACCGGCTTGGTCACCTTACGTGGGTCGATCGCGCCGTAGGCCAGCTGCACGGCGGAGTAACCGTCTTTCTCGGGGGTGCGGACCCGGGTCACCAGGCACGGTCCAGCAGCCACCACCGTGACGGGGACGATCCGGTTGTTCTCGTCGAAGACCTGAGTCATCCCGAGCTTGGTACCCAGTATTCCCCGGACGGTTCTACCGCCGTTGCGCTGCGAATCAGTCGCTGTCATGTCGTGAGGCCTTACTGGATGTTGACGTCGACGCTGGCCGGCAGGTCAATGCGCATCAGCGCGTCCACCGTCTTGGGCGTCGGGTCGAGGATGTCGATCAGGCGCTTGTGCGTGCGCATCTCAAAGTGCTCCCGCGAGTCCTTGTACTTGTGCGGCGAGCGGATGACGCAGTACACGTTCTTCTCGGTCGGCAGCGGCACCGGCCCGACGACCCGAGCACCGGTGCGCGTCACAGTCTCGACGATCTTGCGCGCAGAAGCATCGATTGCCTCGTGGTCATAGGCTTTGAGCCGGATGCGGATCTTCTGTCCCGCCATGGTGGCTTGCCGTCCTGTCAGTCTCGTGCCGCTTGTTCTCGTGCCGCCGGTCTGGGGTCGTGCGGTCTGGGTCATACGGTCTGGGGGTCAAACCCCGATCGGGGACCTTTCGGGAATGCGGACCGTACAACCACGCGACCGGTCCCCGCGGTCGGGCGTGTCGGAATGGATATCGTATCAACTGGCGTGGCCCAGTCGATACGCACCCTCGGGAGTGCGTAGCGACGTGATCGCACCGCGCGCGGCACTCACGAGGGCCGCCGGCGCCTCGCAGTGCCGGCGGCCGCTCCTCACTTGATGATCTTAGTCACCCGTCCGGCACCGACGGTACGACCACCCTCGCGGATCGCGAACTTCAGGTTTTCGTCCATCGCGACCGGCTGGATGAGCGCCACCGACATCTCCGTGTTGTCGCCCGGCATGACCATCTCAGTGCCTTCGGGCAACGTCACCACACCGGTCACGTCGGTGGTCCGGAAGTAGAACTGCGGGCGGTAGTTGTTGAAGAACGGTGTGTGCCGGCCGCCCTCGTCCTTGGACAGGATGTACACCTGCGCCTCGAACTGGGTGTGCGGGGTGTTGGTGCCGGGCTTGATGACGACCTGCCCGCGTTCCACGTCCTCGCGCTTGACGCCACGAAGCAGCAGCCCGACGTTGTCACCGGCCCGGCCCTCATCGAGCAGCTTGCGGAACATCTCGACACCGGTGACCGTGGTCTTCTGCGACTTGTCCTTGATGCCGATGATCTCGACTTCCTCGCTCACCTTGACGATGCCGCGCTCCACCCGGCCGGTCACCACGGTGCCACGACCGGTAATGGTGAAGACGTCCTCGATCGGCATCAGGAATGCCTTGTCGATCTCTCGCACCGGCTCCGGGATGTTGTCATCCACGGCATCCATCAGCTCGAGGACCTTGGCGCCCCACTCGGCGTCGCCCTCGAGCGCCTTGAGCGCCGATACCCGGACGATGGGCAGGTCATCACCAGGATATTCCTGGTTGGACAGCAGCTCACGGACCTCGAGCTCGACGAGCTCCATGATCTCCTCGTCGTCGACCATGTCGGCCTTGTTCAACGCGACGACGATGTAGGGAACGCCGACCTGACGAGCCAGCAGCACATGCTCGCGGGTCTGCGGCATCGGGCCATCGGTGGCGGCCACCACCAGGATGGCTCCGTCCATCTGAGCCGCACCGGTGATCATGTTCTTGATGTAGTCCGCATGCCCGGGGCAGTCGACGTGGGCGTAGTGCCGCTTCTCGGTCTGATACTCCACGTGCGCGATCGAGATCGTGATACCCCGCTGCCGCTCTTCGGGGGCCTTGTCGATCGAGTCGAACGCCGATACCTCATTGAGGTCCGGGAATTTGTCGTGCAATACCTTGGTGATCGCCGCCGTCAGCGTGGTCTTGCCGTGGTCGATGTGACCGATGGTTCCGATGTTGACGTGCGGCTTGGTCCGCTGGAACTTCGCCTTCGCCACTTGTCGTCCTCCTGGACTCGTTCTAGTAATCCGCTGGATCCGATTGGCGGTCGGAGATGTAGCGGCAATGCTGTCAGGTGGTCTTGCGCGGACTTCCGTCAGGGACCCGGTGCCCGCTGCCGCGGCTAGCCGCAGCCGGAGAAAATCACGTCTTCACGATGCTCACTCGCCCCGAAATGTCACTGCCTTCGCGATGCCTTTTGCTCGGCTCCGGGCTCGCTCCGCTCCTCGCTAACGCTGCGATGCTCACTCGCCCGTCGCCTTCGCGATGATCTCCTTGGACACGTTGGCCGGGACTTCGGCATACGAATCGAACTGCATCGTGTAGTTCGCTCGTCCCTGCGTCCGCGACCGCAAGTCACCGACGTATCCGAACATTTCCGACAACGGCACCAACGCCTTGACGACGCGGGAACCGCTGCGTTCCTCCACATGCTGGATGTGACCTCGCCGGGAGTTGAGGTCGCCGATGACGTCGCCCAAATAGTCCTCAGGAGTGGTCACTTCGACGGCCATCATCGGTTCGAGGATCACCGGGCCGGCCTTGCGCGCCGCCTCCTTGAGCGCCATTGACCCGGCGATCTTGAAGGCCATCTCGGAGGAGTCCACCTCGTGGTACGCACCGTCGAGCAGGGTGACCTTCAGACCCACCAGCGGGTAGCCCGCCAGCACGCCGTACTGCATGGCGTCCTGCGCACCGGCATCCACCGACGGGATGTACTCCCTCGGGATCCGCCCGCCGGTGACCTTGTTGTCGAACTCGTACAGCGCACCATCGGTGCTCGGCAGCGGCTCCAGCCGGATCAGCACGCGGGCGAACTGGCCCGAGCCACCGGTCTGCTTGCGGTGGGTGTATTCGTACTTGTCGACGGTCTTGCGAATCGTCTCGCGATAGGCCACCTGCGGCTTGCCGATGTTCGCCTCGACCTTGAAGTCGCTGCGCATCCGGTTCACCAGCACTTCCAGGTGCAGCTCGCCCATCCCGGCGATGATCGTCTGACCGGTCTCGTCATCCAGCTTGACCTGGAAGGTGGGGTCCTCCTCGGCCAGTTTCTGGATGGCTGTGCCCAGCTTCTCCTGGTCGCTCTTGGTCTTGGGTTCGATGGCAACCTGGATGACCGGCTCGGGGAAGGTCATCGACTCCAGGATGATCGGCGCCTGCGGGTCGCACAGCGTGTCACCGGTGGTGGTCTCCTTCAACCCGATCATCGCGTAGATGTGACCGGCTCGAGCCTCGTCGACCGGGTTCTCCTTGTTGGAGTGCATCTGGAACAGCTTGCCGATGCGCTCCTTACGCTCCTTGGTCGAGTTGATGACCTGCGAGCCGGCCGCGATCCGTCCGGAGTAGACCCGGACGTAGGTCAGCTTGCCGAAGAACGGGTGCGCGGCGATCTTGAAGGCGAGCGCGGAGAATGGCTCGGAGATCGAGGGTTCGCGGCTGGCCGGCGTCCCGTCGGGCAGCATACCCACGACCGGCGGCACATCCAGCGGCGAAGGCAGGTAGTCGATCACCGCGTCCAGCATCGGCTGCACGCCTTTGTTCTTGAACGCCGAGCCGCACAACACCGGATAAACCTGGCTGTTCACGGTGAGCTTCCGGATACCGGCTCTGATCTGCTCGATGGTGAGCTGCTGGCCGCCGAGGTAGAGCTCCATGAGCTCATCGTCAGCCTCTGCGACGGCCTCCAGGAGCTTCTCCCGGTACTCGTTCGCCGTCTCGACCAGGTTGGCCGGGATCGCCTCGACGGTGTAGTCCTCACCCTTCTGGACTTCCCCGCGCCACGTCAGGGCCCGCATGCCGACCAGGTCGATGACACCCTGGAAGTCGGACTCGGCACCGATGGGCAGCTGGATGATCAGTGGGGTGGCGCCGAGCCGCTCGCGGATGGTGCGCACGGTGAAATAGAAATCCGCACCGACCTTGTCCATCTTGTTGACGAAGCAGATCCGCGGTACGCCGTACTTGTCGGCCTGCCGCCACACCGTCTCGGACTGGGGCTCGACGCCCTCCTTGCCGTCGAAGACGGCGACAGCTCCATCGAGTACCCGCAGCGAGCGCTCGACTTCGACGGTGAAGTCGACGTGGCCGGGTGTGTCGATGATGTTGATCTGGTGGTCGCTCCAGAACGTCGTCGTCGCGGCGGAGGTGATGGTGATGCCGCGCCTTTGCTCCTCCTCCATCCAGTCCATCGTGGCGGCGCCGTCGTGCACCTCACCGATCTTGTAGTTGATCCCGGTGTAGAACAGGACCCGCTCGGTGGTGGTGGTTTTGCCCGCGTCGATGTGCGCCATGATCCCGATATTGCGGACCCTGGCGAGGTCGGTCAGCACTTCACGTGCCACGAGAGTTCATCCTCAGCTATCTCGAAAGTGGTTCGTCACCAGCGGTAGTGCGCGAAGGCCTTATTCGATTCGGCCATCTTGTGGGTGTCCTCGCGGCGTTTCACACTCGCCCCAAGGCCGTTGCTGGCGTCGAGCAGTTCATTCATCAGGCGATCCACCATGGTCTTCTCCCGCCGCTGCCGGGAGAACGTGATCAACCAGCGAAGCGCGAGCGTTGTGGAGCGCACCGGGCGCACTTCGACCGGGACCTGGTAGGTGGCACCACCGACGCGGCGACTCTTGACCTCGATGGCCGGCTTGACGTTGTCCAGCGCGCGCTTGAGCGTGACCACGGGATCGGTGCCGGTCTTGTCCCGGCAACCCTCCAACGCTTGGTACACGATCTTCTCGGCAACCGAGCGCTTGCCCCGCACGAGCACCTTGTTGACGAGCTGGGTGACCACCGGCGATCCGTAGACCGGGTCGGAGTGCAGCGGCCGCTTCGGGGCGGGACCCTTGCGAGGCATCAGCCCTTCTCCTTCTTCGCGCCGTAGCGGCTGCGCGCCTGCTTACGGCCCTTCACACCCTGAGTATCCAGCGATCCGCGAATGATTTTGTAGCGCACGCCGGGGAGGTCTTTCACCCGGCCACCGCGGACCAGGACGATGGAGTGCTCCTGGAGATTGTGGCCCTCACCCGGGATGTACGCCGTCACCTCGACCTGGCTGGTCAGACGAACCCGGGCGACCTTGCGAAGGGCCGAGTTCGGCTTCTTCGGGGTCGTCGTATAGACGCGGGTGCACACTCCGCGCCGCTGCGGGCTTCCCTTCAGCGCTGCAGTCTTGGTCTTCGCGAGCTTGTCCTCGCGGCCCTTGCGGACCAGCTGCTGGATGGTAGGCATGGACCAGCTTTCTTCAGTCTTGACGCGTTTGCCTGTGGTCTGTCGGTGCTGTCATCTGCGTGCTGCGTTACCTCGTGCTGACCGACTGCCGAGGCACTGCGCGGCCGGTCACTCCGTATCCCGCGGTCGGGCGTGTCGCGTTGAACCCAGCCGCTTGGTCGGGTAAAACCCGACGGGAGCTGGGCGGCGCCGACGCAATGCCGGATGTGCGAGTCCTGCAGAACTCACACCGCCGGTGGCGCGCCACCAACAGGCATACAGAGCGGCCCGACCGGGGTCGGGACCGGACGCCAGGATACCCGGACGATTCACTCAGGGTCAAAACGGGGTCGGATACCGCCGCCCTATGCGCCTTCCTCACGGCGCCCGAGGGGTCTCATGGATGCGTATGCACCTTCCAACCGGTTGTAAGAGGTCTCATGGAGGCTTGCGCACCCGCCACCCCGCGTGGGCACATGACACAACGCCTGCCCAAGCTGTGGCATTCCTGGTCGTGGGCGCACTGACGTGAGGAGGTATCCCGATATGCCGGGTCCGTTGGTTGGGTTACGGATAGTGGAACTGGCCGGGATCGGGCCGGCTCCGCATGCCGCGATGCTGCTGGCGGATCTCGGCGCCGATGTGGTGCGGGTGGAGCGGCCGGCAGGTGGCCTGCAGCTTGCCCCGACCGCGCAGGACCAGATGCTTCGCGGCCGGCGCTCGGTCACGCTTGACCTCAAGGACCCCGCTGATCGGGAGACCCTGCTACGGCTGGCACAACGGGCCGACGTGCTGATCGAAGGCCTGCGCCCCGGGGTCACCGAGCGATTGGGCATCGGTCCGGCTGACTGCCGGGCCCGTAACCCGAGGCTGGTGTACGCCCGGATGACCGGATGGGGGCAGCACGGCCCGCTGGCCGACCGCGCCGGCCACGACATCGACTACATCGCGGTGTCAGGCGTGCTGGGCGCCATCGGTTCGGCGGGCGGCAAGCCGGTACCGCCGCTGAACCTGGTCGGAGACTTCGGTGGCGGCTCGATGTTCCTAGTGATGGGCGTGCTCGCCGCGCTGTGGGAACGGGAGCGGTCCGGAACCGGTCAGGTCATCGACGCCGCCATGGTGGACGGGGTCAGCGCGCTGGCGCAAATGTTCTGGTCGTTGCGCGCCTGCGGGTTGTGGAGCGATCAGCGCGGCGCCAACCTGCTCGACTCGGGTGTTCCGTACTACGACACCTACGCCTGCGCCGACGGCCGGTATGTGGCTGTCGGAGCCCTGGAACCGCAGTTCTATGCAGCCTTGCTGGACGGCTTGGGGCTCACCGAGGCAGGCCTTCCCGACCGGTCGGACCCGGCCGGCTGGCCGGTGTTGCGGCAACGGTTCACCGACGCGTTCGCCAACCGCAGCCGCGACGAGTGGCTGGCCGTGTTCGACGGAACCGACGCCTGCGTGGCACCGGTGCTGTCGTTCGCCGAGGTACCCGACCACCCACATATCGCGGCCCGCGGCACCATCATCACCGTGGGCGGAGTCCCCCAGGCCGCCCCCGCTCCGCGGTTCTCGCGCACCGTACCGGATTCCCCCACGCCACCTCCCCAGCCCGGCGCCGACACCGCCGCAGTGCTCGCCGACTGGGACATCCCACCTGCGGTTGGTGGCTCTTCAAGGACCACCAACCCCCCTTCCGAGGGTCTTTAACGGCAGGTTCCCGGGGGGTTGGTGGTCCTTGAAGAGCCACCAACCCCCGCGGGGTCAGCGGTAGTCGCGACCGAAGTCGTAGTCGTCCAGGGGGACGGCTGCGCCGGTTCCAGTGCCGAACACATCGGGGGTGTAGTAACCGTCGTCGTAGGACGGGATCGCGTACGCCGCGGCCCGGGCCTCCTCGGTGGGCTGCACCTCGATGTTGCGGTACCGGTTGATCCCGGTGCCGGCCGGGATCAACTTACCGATGATCACATTTTCCTTCAGACCCAGCAGCTTGTCGCTCTTGCCCTGGATCGCCGCGTCGGTAAGGATCTTGGTCGTCTCCTGGAACGAGGCCGCGGACAGCCACGATTCGGTGGCCAGCGACGCCTTCGTGATCCCCATCAGCACAGGGCGGCCCGAGGCCGGATCGCCACCCTCGGCGACCACGCGGCGGTTCTCCGACTCGAACTCGCCACGCTCGGCCAGCCCACCGGGCAGGAACTCGGTGGCGCCCGACTCGATGATCGTCACCCGGCGCAACATCTGCCGGACGATGACCTCGATGTGCTTGTCGTGGATGTCCACACCCTGGGACCGGTACACCTGCTGGACCTCACGGACCAGGTGCAGCTGCACCTCCCGCGGCCCCATGACGCGCAGCACCTCGTGCGGGTCCACCACACCCTCGAGCAGCTTCTGCCCGACGGTGACGTGGTCCTCGTCGGCCAGTGGCCGCTCGGTACCGTCGACACTGATCACCGCGAGCCGCTGCCGCTTGGACAGCTTGTCGTAGACGATCTCGTCGCTGCCGTCGTCCGGGATGATGGTGATCTTCCAGAACTTCTCGCCGTCCTCGACGCGCACCCGGCCGTCGGAGTCCGCGATCGGCGCCATGCCCTTGGGCACTCGGGCCTCGAACAACTCCTGCACCCGAGGCAGGCCGGTGGTGATGTCCTCACCCGCGATCCCACCCTGGTGGAAGGTCCGCATGGTCAGCTGCGTGCCAGGCTCACCAATGGACTGCGCAGCCACGATACCGACCGCCTCGCCCACGTCGACGAGCTTGCCGGTGGCCATCGACCGGCCGTAGCACATCGCGCACACCCCGCTGGCGGACTCGCAGGTCAGTACCGATCGCACCTTGACCCGCCGGACGCCGGCGGCGACCAGCGTGTCGATCGCCGGGTCGCCCAGGTCCGCACCCCGAGGCATGACCACCGCGCCGGTGCCATCGAGTACGTCGTCTGCGGTGCAGCGGGCGTAGACGCTGGTCTGCACGTAGCGGTGCCGCATCAAACGCCCATCTGCGCCGGTCTCCGAAAGCTGCATCTGGATGCCGCGCTCGGTGCCGCAGTCGTGCTCGCGCACGATGACGTCTTGCGAGACGTCCACCAGGCGCCGGGTCAGGTACCCGGAGTCGGCGGTCCGCAAGGCGGTGTCGGCCAGACCCTTGCGGGCGCCGTGGGTGGCGATGAAGTATTCCAGCACCGACAGGCCCTCGCGGAAGTTGTGCTTGATCGGCCGCGGGATGTACTCACCCTTGGGGTTGGACACCAGGCCACGCATCCCGGCCAGGGACCGGACCTGCGTCATGTTCCCCGCCGCGCCCGAGGACACGATGGTGAAGACGGGGTTGTCCTCCGGGAAGTTGGCCTCCATCACCTTGGCGACCTCATCGGTGGCCTGCGACCAGATCTTCACCAGCTCGCCGTTGCGCTCGTCGTGCGACAGCACGCCACGCTGGTAGCGCTTCTCCACCTGATCGGCCCGGGCCTCGTACTGATCGAGGATTTCCTGCTTGGCGGCCGGCACGACCACGTCGGAGCTGGACAGCGTCACACCGGAGCGGGTGGCCCAGTGGAAACCGGCGTCCTTGAGCTTGTCCAGCGTCTGGGCGACCGACACCATCGGGTACCGCTCGGCGAGGTCGTTGACGATCGCCGCCTGGCGCTTCTTGGGCAGCACATCGTTGACATACGGGTAGTCATCGGGGAGCAGGTCGTTGAACAGCACCCGGCCCACCGTGGTGTCCGCAATCCACGGCTTGCCCGGTTCCCAATCCTGGGTCTCGCGCAGCCGAGCCTCTTCGTCGGCCGGTGGGACCACGTTCCGCAGCCGCACCCGGATCTTGGCCTGCAACCCGATCGTCTTGCGGTCCAGTGCCATCAACGCCTCGGCGGGCGAGGAGAACGAGCGGCCCTCCCCGGTGTCGCCCTCGCGCAGCTTGGTGAGGTGGTACAGCCCGGTCACCATGTCCAACCGGGGCATGGCCAGCGGGCGGCCCGACGCAGGCGACAGGATGTTGTTGCTGGACAGCATCAGGATCCGGGCCTCGGCCTGCGCCTCGGCTGACAGCGGCAGGTGCACCGCCATCTGGTCACCGTCGAAGTCCGCGTTGAACGCCTCGCAGACCAGCGGGTGCAGCTGGATCGCCTTGCCCTCGACCAGCTGCGGCTCGAAAGCCTGGATGCCCAGCCGGTGCAGGGTCGGCGCCCGGTTGAGCAGCACCGGGTGCTCGGTGATGACCTCTTCGAGCACGTCCCACACCTGCGGGCGCTGCCGCTCCACCATCCGCTTGGCCGACTTGATGTTCTGCGCGTGGTTGAGGTCGACCAGTCGCTTCATCACGAATGGCTTGAACAGCTCCAGCGCCATCTGCTTGGGCAGGCCGCACTGATGCAACTTCAGCTGCGGACCGACCACGATGACCGAACGGCCGGAGTAGTCGACCCGCTTGCCGAGCAGGTTCTGCCGGAACCGGCCCTGCTTGCCCTTGAGCAGGTCGGACAGCGACTTGAGCGGACGGTTGCCGGGACCGGTCACCGGACGGCCGCGGCGGCCGTTGTCGAACAGCGCGTCGACGGCCTCCTGCAGCATCCGCTTCTCGTTGTTGACGATGATCTCGGGCGCGCCCAGGTCGATGAGCCGCTTGAGCCGGTTGTTCCGGTTGATCACCCGGCGGTACAGATCGTTGAGGTCGGAGGTGGCGAAGCGGCCACCATCGAGCTGCACCATGGGCCGCAGGTCCGGCGGGATCACCGGTACGCAGTCCAGCACCATGCCCATCGGATTGTTGCGGGTGACCTGGAAAGCCGCGACGACCTTGAGCCGCTTGAGCGCCCGCAACTTCTTCTGGCCCTTACCGGTGCGAATAGTCTCGCGCAGGTTCTCCGACTCGGCGTCGATGTCGAAGCTCTGCATCAGTTTCTGAATCGCCTCGGCACCCATCGCGCCGGTGAAGTAGTCGCCGTAGCGGTCGTAGAGCTCGCGGTAGAGCAGCTCATCGACGATGAGCTGGCCGACTTCCAGTTTGGTGAAGGTTTCCCAGATCTCCTCGAGCCGGTCGATCTCGCGCTGGGCCCGGTCCCGCAGCTGGCGCATCTCACGCTCGCCGCCCTCTTTGACCTTGCGCCGGACATCGCTCTTGGCGCCTTCGGTCTCCAGCTCGGCGAGGTCAGCCTCCAGTTTCTGCGCGCGGGCCTCGATCTCGGCGTCCCGGCGGTCCTCGAGTCGCTTGCGCTGGACGCCGATCTCGCTTTCCAGGGTGGGCAGGTCGTTGTGCCGCTCCTCAGTGTTCACCCCGGTGATCGCGTAGGCGGCGAAGTAAATAATCTTCTCGAGATCCTTCGGAGCGAGGTCGAGCAGATAGCCCAGCCGGCTCGGGACACCCTTGAAGTACCAGATGTGCGTCACCGGCGCGGCCAGCTCAATGTGGCCCATCCGCTCACGGCGCACCTTGGCTCGCGTCACCTCGACGCCGCAGCGCTCACAGATGATTCCCTTGAAGCGGACGCGCTTGTACTTACCGCAGTAACACTCCCAGTCCCGGGTGGGACCGAAGATTTTCTCGCAGAAAAGTCCATCCTTCTCGGGTTTGAGCGTGCGATAGTTGATAGTCTCCGGCTTCTTCACCTCGCCGTAGGACCACTGGCGAATGTCTTCTGCGGTCGCGAGGCCGATGCGGAGCTCGTCGAAGAAGTTGACGTCGAGCACGTCTGGTTCCTTCTCCCCTATAGTTGTTAAAACCCTGTTTTCAAAACACTGTTGTCAAAAACGCTGGCTAAGTCCGCCGGTTCGTTCCTGGTGCGCCCGGCGCGAGGGTGGGCGGGAGGACCACCCCCGCGCCGGACGCAGGCCTGCCGAGCCGTTATTGCACGACGTCATCTACCGACGGAGACTCGTTACGGGAGAGGTTGATGCCGAGGTTGGCGGCCGCCCGCTCCAGATCTTCGTCGTCGGAATCCCGCATCTCAATCGCCGCCCCGTCACTGGAGAGCACCTCGACATTGAGACACAGCGACTGCAGCTCTTTGAGCAACACCTTGAACGACTCGGGAATTCCCGGCTCCGGAATGTTCTCACCCTTGACGATGGCCTCGTACACTTTCACCCGGCCGAGCACATCGTCGGATTTGATGGTCAGCAGTTCCTGCAAGGTGTACGCCGCCCCGTAGGCCTGCATCGCCCAACATTCCATCTCACCGAAGCGTTGGCCACCGAACTGCGCTTTGCCGCCCAGCGGTTGCTGCGTGATCATCGAGTACGGGCCGGTCGACCGAGCGTGAATCTTGTCATCGACCAGGTGCAGCAACTTGATGATGTACATGTAGCCGACCGCGATCGGGTAGGGATACGGCTCACCGGTGCGCCCGTCGAACAGCCGGGCCTTACCGTCGGGTCCGACCATCTGCTCGCCATCGCGGTTGGGCAGCGTCGAGCTGAGCAGCCCGGTGATCTCCTCCTCCGCCGCGCCGTCGAAGACCGGCGTGGCCACCAGAGCGCCGGGCTCGGCCTGGTACAGCTCCTCAGGCAGCTTGGACGCCCAGTCCGGATCACCGTTGATCTGCCACCCGCTGTTGGCGATCCAGCCGAGGTGGGTTTCCAGGATCTGCCCGATGTTCATCCGGCGCGGCACACCGTGGGTGTTGAGGATGATGTCCACCGGCGTTCCGTCCGGCAGGAACGGCATGTCCTCGACCGGCAGAATCTTGCCGATGACGCCCTTGTTCCCGTGCCGGCCGGCGAGCTTGTCGCCGTCCTGGATCTTGCGCTTCTGGGCGACGTAGACGCGCACCAGCTCGTTGACCCCGGGCGAGAGCTCGTCGTCGTCCTCCCGGGAGAACACCCGGATGCCGATGACCTTGCCAGTCTCACCGTGCGGCACCTTGAGGCTGGTGTCGCGGACCTCGCGGGCCTTCTCGCCGAAAATGGCCCGCAGCAGGCGCTCCTCGGGGGTCAGCTCGGTCTCGCCTTTGGGCGTCACCTTGCCGACCAGGATGTCGCCGGCCTGCACCTCCGCACCGATCCGGATAATGCCGCGCTCGTCGAGATCCGCCAGTACCTCTTCGGAGACGTTCGGGATGTCCCTGGTGATCTCCTCGGCGCCGAGCTTGGTATCCCGGGCGTCGATCTCATGCTCGTCGATATGGATCGAGGTGAGCACGTCGTCCTGCACCAGCCGCTGGGACAGGATGATGGCGTCTTCGTAGTTGTGACCCTCCCACGGCATGATCGCCACGAGCAGGTTCTTACCCAGCGCCATCTCGCCTTCGTCGGTGCACGGCCCGTCGGCGACCACCTGGCCGACCTCGACCCGGTCACCCTCGGCCACGATGGGCCGCTGGTTGGTGCAGGTGCCCTGGTTGGACCGGTGGAACTTGTGCATCCGGTAGGTCTGCCGGGTTCCGTCGTCGGCCATCACGGTGACGTAGTCGGCGCACAGCTCCTCGACCACGCCGGCCTTGTCGGCCACCACGACGTCACCGGCATCCACCGCGGCGCGCAGCTCCATGCCGGTACCGACCAGCGGCGCCTCGCTGCGCAGCAGGGGCACCGCCTGGCGCTGCATGTTGGCGCCCATCAGCGCCCGGTTGGCGTCGTCGTGCTCCACGAACGGGATCATCGCGGTGGCCACCGAGACCATCTGCTGCGGCGAGACGTCCATGTAGTCGACGCCGAGCGGGTCGATGGAGTCGACCTCGCTGCCGCCCTTGCGCCGCACCAGCACGCGGTCCTCGGCGAAGGAACCGTCGTCGTTGAGCACCGCGTTGGCCTGCGCGATGACGTGCCGGTCCTCCTCGTCAGCGGTCAGGTAGTCGACCTGTTCGGTGACGAAACCGTCGACGACCTTGCGGTAGGGCGTCTCGATGAAGCCGAACGGGTTGACCCGGGCATATGAAGACAACGAGCCGATAAGCCCGATATTCGGGCCCTCCGGGGTCTCGATCGGACACATCCGGCCGTAGTGCGACGAGTGCACGTCGCGGACCTCGAAGCCGGCCCGCTCGCGGGACAGACCACCGGGACCCAGCGCGGACAGCCGCCGCTTGTGGGTCAATCCCGCCAGCGGGTTGGTCTGGTCCATGAACTGGGACAGCTGCGACGTACCGAAGAACTCCTTGATCGCCGCGACCACCGGGCGGATGTTGATCAGGGTCTGCGGCGTGATGGCCTCGACGTCCTGGGTGGTCATCCGCTCCCGGACGACCCGCTCCATGCGCGAGAGCCCGACCCGGATCTGGTTCTGGATCAGCTCGCCGACGGTGCGCAGGCGGCGGTTGCCGAAGTGGTCGATGTCGTCGGTTTCCACCGGCACCACGTCACCGGGCGCACCAGCTGCGACCGGCATGGTCGTCTCACCCGCGTGCAGCCGCACCAGGTAGTCGATCGTGGTGACGATGTCGTCCTCGGTGAGCACCCCGTTGCGGTAGGGCAGCGCCAAGCCCAGCTTCTTGTTGGCCTTGTAGCGGCCGACCTTGGCCAGGTCATAGCGCTTGACCTTGAAGAACAGGTTCTCCAGCAGTGCCTGCGCGCTTTCCTTGGTCGGCGGCTCACCCGGGCGCAGCTTGCGGTAGATGTCCAGCAGCGCCTCGTCGGGGCCACCGGTGTGATCCTTCTCCAGGGTGGCCAGCAGCGTCTCGGAGTGCGCGAACCGCGCGGCGATCCGCTCGGTCGTCCAGCCCAGCGCCTTGAGCAGCACGGTCACCGGCTGGCGGCGCTTGCGGTCGATGCGCACGCCTACCGTGTCGCGCTTGTCGACGTCGAACTCAAGCCACGCGCCGCGACTGGGGATGATCTTGACGCTGTAGACGTCCTTGTCGGTGGTCTTGTCCACCGCATGGTCGAAGTACACGCCGGGGGAGCGAACGAGCTGCGATACCACGACCCGCTCGGTGCCGTTGATGATGAAGGTGCCCTTGGACGTCATCATCGGGAAGTCACCCATGAACACCGTCTGGGATTTGATCTCCCCGGTGTTGTTGTTGGTGAACTCGGCAGTGACGAACAGCGGCGCCGCGTAGGTCATGTCCTTGTCCCGACACTCCTCGACGGAGGCCTTGACGTCGTCGAAGCGGGGATCGGAGAAGGACAGCGACATCGAGCCGGAGAAGTCCTCGATGGGAGAGATCTCCTCGAGCACCTCGGCGAGACCCCCGATGGGGTCCTCGTCACCGGCATCGATCCGGCGCTGGTACCACTCTTCGGCACCAACCAGCCACTCGAACGATTGGAGCTGCAAGTCCAGAAGATCGGGTACCTGGAGCGGCTCGCGGATCTTCGCGAAAGACGGCCGGATCGGGGCTCCCGGGAGCCGGGGTACTGAGTTGTTCGCAGCAGGGGTCTTGGTCGGGCGGGAGACTGCCAAGATTGCGTCCTTCCGAACACTAGCGCTGCCGAGCGCAGGGTCGGGGTGTCCTGGCGGAGACTCCTGGCAGAGTCAGCTGGAAACCACATTCCCGGCGCGGTGTTGGTGCAGTTGCTGATGGAGTTGTGAGAGGGTGTGCGTGTCTGGCCGATGAAGTTGTCGTTGGAAACTGCAACCGGGCTGGCGAGCCTGAGGCTTCAGTTACCATGAACGCTGACGCAGTCCGATGCGCCCTGCGCACAGGAGGTCCCACGGCAGGGTTCCCAGGCAGGAGGCGGGAAAAGGGCAGCGCAAAGAGGCAGTCTAGCCGCTAGGACGGCGACTGTCCAGCGCCGAATTCGAGTCGGCGTAAGCGTGGTCCTAGAGTGACCTGCCGGACGGCCGCAGTCAAGAGTTGGTCGTCCGATCAGTGGTCGGATGTGCACGATCAGCGGCCAGAACCCGATCGGTTCGACCGATCAGCGCACCAAAACCCGCTTTCGTCGAACTGGATCGTCGGCTGCAGCCGGTGCCCCGCTGGGCTTCATAACGTATCGAAGTGCGAACTCGGCGCCAGGCACGGGGCACCGGAGTGCCGCCGCAGGCTCAACCGGGCGAAGGACGGAATGCCCACCGCCTCTCACCGGGCAGCATGATCGCTGAAATTGATCACCAGACTTTTCCCATGATGCGCCAGGTTCTGGGCGATCAGAACGGCTCGACGTCGGCGATCTTCCAGATGCCGGTGACCCGTTGCGCAGTGACCCGCAACCTACCCGCGGCCTCGAGCGGCTGCGCCTGGCCGCTGCGATTGGCCTGCTGGTCGATGAACACCACCACGATCGCCCGGTCACCATCGAGCACCTTGACGGCCAGCGCGGGTACCGTCGCCACCACCACAACCTGCTGGCCCGGCGCCAGTTCCCGCACCCGGACGAACTGGCGACGGTAGTCGACGGCGAACGGGCCGGTGATAACGGCGGTAGCAGCCCGTTCGTTTTCATCGAGCCGGGCGAAGTCATAGGAGAACACGCGTTCCACCGCATCACGGACCTGCCCGGAGATCTCGGCGGTGGTGCCGACATCGAGCAGCGCGCGGTTGCTCGCCGCCGCACTTCCGAGCAGCGCGTGGGTCTCGCCGCGCCACCATGCCGCCAGACCCAGCGCGATCAGCGTGACAACCACCAGGGCGACCCGTACCGGGGTCGACCACCGGGCACGCCCGGCGGGCCGGACGGCCCCGTCGCCGGCAACGACCTTCTCGCCGACGACAACCTCCGCTGGGCGAACGGCCGGATCATCCAGGGCGATCGCACCGGGACGGTTGCCGTGCTGGTCGAGCTGACCGGGCCGATCGGTGGACGGTCGCCTACCGGCGACCCGCGGTCGGCGGCGGATCGAGTGGGGATCCGAGCGAGGACGCTGCATCGGCACGATCCGCCTCCTATCTCGGTGGCCCAGCTTGGGGTGGCCCGGGTTCTGGTGGCGGCTGGACCGATGGGCACGCTCCAGGAACCGGGTTCGCTCCGCCGACCGGCGCCAATTTCTCGGCCTTCCAGACGGCGCCGGCACCTTCTGAGCCTGGCGGGACACCCGCACCCGAGCCTGGCGGGACACCCGCACCCGAGCGACGCATCTCCAGCTGGATACGCCGGCGCACGCAACTGGCCTGCCCGGCGCCGTGGACAGCCGTCACGTCCACTCCGATGAGCACGCGCGCGGTACCGGCACGCTCGTCGAGCTCGGCGACCGCGCCATCGAGGGCGCTGGCGGTCGTGGCGGTTTTCGAGTCGGTGATGACCTGCGCGTAGGTTGCTCGATTGGCCCGCACCTCATCGAGTAGCGAACCGGTCGCCGACTGTTCCCACAGCGCCAGCCCGTTCTGCACCCGCCGGTAGTCCAGCGTGTTGAGGTTGATCGTCGCCTGCTGGGCGTCCTGAAGCACGGTATCCCGGGCGACGCCAGAGGCGAGGGACCCGTCGTGAGCCGCCTGGTACCACGACACGCCGAACCAGCCGGCGATGCCCACTGCAAGGGTGGCGAGCGCCGCGAGCACGAGGGTGAGCCTCATGGGGGGCCAGGGTAGAGACGTGACGTTGGGTGATGCCCTGCGACCCTCAGTTGCCACCCTCCAAGATCGACGCCAGGGTCCTGATCTGCGCCCCGCTGGAGGCCCCCGCCGGCACCGGAGCGGGCGTGCCGGCGGGTGGCACGTTCTGCGCGCCGCGGACGTCGGTGGGGCTGCCCGGCGGCTCGGCGCAGAAGGCATCGGTATTGGCCGGAATCGGGGTGAGGTCGGTCCCGGAGCGCCGGACGGTGCCCTGGTAGCCGCGCACGCAGGCGTACGGATCGAAGAAATTCAGCGCCAGCCCGAGGTGGGCGAAGCCGTCGTCGGGCACCACCGACGAGTCGGTGCCGCCGGTGACCACCGGGTAGACCGACAGCAGGTGCCGCAGCGCGGCCTGGCGCGGCAGCGTGACCCGGGACACCGTGACCAGATCGGCCAGCAGCCGGCCGATCTGGGTGCCGCTTTCCTGGAGCAAGGCGCTGGTCTGGCCGGCGGCCTGTGGCCCGGTGACGATCAGCCGGCGCAGATCCGGGTCGGAGGAACGCAGTTGGGCGGCGAGCAGCGCGAGATCCCGGCTGAACGAGATGATCGCGCTGGACTGCTCGTTCTGCGTCTGCAACACCACCCGCCCGTCCCGGATCAGGGCCAGCGTCTGCGGCAGGGCGGCGATGGCGTCGCGGGTGAACGCATCCGTGCTGTCCAGCAGGAGCTGCAGGTCGGCTCCGCTGCCGCGCAACGCGGTGCCCAGTTCGTGCACCACGGTGCGCAGCGAATCCAGCGGCACCGACTGCAGGAAGGTGACCAGGTGGTCGATAAGGTCGCCGATCGGCACCGGCGTGCTGGTCCGGGAGACCGGGATCACCGACCCGGCGCGCAGCGTGGGGCCGTCGCCGCGCACTGGCCGCAGGTCGACGAACTGCTCGCCGATCACGGACAGGTTGCTCACCACGGCGTTCAGATCTGCCGGGATGGGCGGGGCGGCTGGCCTGATGTCGAGTTCGGCGTCGACGCCTTGGCTGGTCAACCGCAACGGGCCGACCCGCCCGACGCTGACGCCGCGGTAAGTGACGTCAGCGCCGGTGAAGATCCCGCCGGAATCGACGAGCTGCAGGGTCACCGGGTAGGGACCCGCTCCGAACAGCGCGCCCGCGCCGAGGTAGCGGACGCTGACGTAACCCACCCCGAGCACGGTGACGATCACGAACGCCAGCAGCTGCAGCCGGACTCTGGTGCTGATCATGCCGGTGCTCCGGGCAAGGCCGGTCGCAGCAGCGGAATGAGCATGTCAGCCATGCCGCCTGGACCACCAGAAGCCGATGGCGGTGGGGGCACCACGCCCGACAGACCCTCGAGCAGCGGCCCCACCGGCGGCCGGCCGGGAGCGAGCAACTGCCCGAGCGGCGGGGGAACCCCCATCAGCGGCTGCCCGGACGACGAGAGGTTGTCCAGCACCGTGCCGAGGTTCAGGTCAGCCCGGACGTACAGGTTGGCGTAGTCGCCCAGGAAGGCCTCGCGGGCGGCGCCATCGGTGAACGGGTAGGTGGCGATGAGCTCCAGCGCGTTGGGCAGGTCCGTGCCCGCGGTGGCCAGTTGCTGCAAGGTGGGGCGCAGCAGCTGCAGGTCGGTGACCAGGTTGTCGCGGCTGCGGTTGATGGTGTCGGTGGCGACCACCGACAGCCGGTCCAAAGCCTGCAGGGTGCCGACCAGTTGGCTGCGCTGGTCGGCCAGCACCTGCAGTCCGGGGGGCAGCCCGTCGAGCGCGGTGGCGATCTGCGTGCGCTGCCGGGTCAAGGTGGCCGACAGCCGGTCCAACGCATCCAGCGCCCGGTTGATCTCCGCCTTGCGTGCGTCCAAGCCGGACACCAGCGTGTTCAGGTCCGCCAGCAGCACCCGCAGCTGCGGCTCGTGCCCGGACAGCGCCGCGTTCAGCTCGGTGGCGATGGTCCGGATCTGGTCGACGCCACCCCCGTTGAGCAGCAGCGACAGCGCTCCGAGCACCTCCTCGACCTCGGTGGCCCGGCTGGTGTGGGACAGCGGGATCACCGCACCGTCGGCCAGCCGGCCTTGTGGTGGCTGGCCGGCGGGCGCGGCGAGCTCGACGAACTTCTCCCCCAGCAGGCTCGTGGTGCGCACCCGGGCGACCGCGTTGGCCGGCAGCGCGACGCTGCGGTTGACCTCCATCGTCACGATGGCATGCCAGGTGTCCGGGGCGAGCCTGATCTCCCGGACCGCACCGACCGACACGTCGTTGACCTTCACCAGTGACTGCGGCGCGAGTTCCAGGACGTCGGAGAACTCCGCGGTGACGTGGTAGGGATTCGATCCGGTGTCCGCACCACCGGGCAGCGGCACGTTTTGCAGGCCGCCCTGCAGCACGCCGCATCCGGTCACCACCAGGGTCGACGCGCCCACAATCGATGTGCACAGCGCTACGGCGGCCCACCGGCTCATCGCCGGCCCCCATCCACGGTAGGCAGTGCGAGCAACGGCAGCGGCGGCGGCTGGCCGGCCTGCAACGCGGTGATCACCTGGGCGGCCGTGGGCAACAGCACCGCGCCGGTGAGCTGGGGCTCCAGCGCTGCGCAGGTCCGCGCCAGGGTGGCCGGCACCTGCCGTGGCGTGCTGCGCCGCAGCAGCTCACAGACCAGCAGGATCGGCGGAGCGCGCAGCTCCTCGATGTTGAGCCGGGTGTCCAGGGTGCCGGAGGAGGCGTTGTAGGCGTTGTTCAGGTTGCTCAGCGCGGTGGGTGCGATGTCGATGATCTGACCCAACGCTTCGCGTTGGTGCACCAGCACGGCGGTCACCTCGGTGAGCCGGTCCACGTTGGACTTCAGCACCGCCCGGTTGTCCTGCACGAACGCGGCGACCTCACCCAGCGCCAAAGACAGCTCCCGCAGCGCCGCACCGAGGTCACCGCGCTCCCCGGCCAGGTAATTCGACACGTCGGCGAGCTGGGTGGTGAACTGGCGCACCTGCGCGTCGTTGGCGGCCAGGGTGGATACGAAGGACTGCAGCTGGGTGACGGTGGCGAACAGCTGCTTGCGGGACCCGGCCAGCGTCTCGGACAGCGCTGCCACGTCTCCGATGGTGTTGTTGATCGCCTGTCCATTGCCTCGGAGGTTGGCGGCGGCGACGTCGAGCGCGTCGGAGAGCGCCCCATTGCGGTTGGCGCCGGTCGGCCCGAGCATGGTCGCCAGGTCGTTCGCGGCCCGGGCCAGGTCGTCGATGCCCAGCGGGACCGCGGTGCGCTGCACCGGGATGACTCCCCCGTCGGGCATCGTCGGGCCGCCGGTGTAGGCCGGCGTCAGCTGGATGCTGCGGCCGGCGACCAGGCTGGGCTGCAACACCACCGCCGAAGCGCCGGCCGGCACGTCGACCGAGCGATCCACCGTCATGACGACCTTGACCAGGCGGCCCTGCGGCACCACCGTGGTGATCCGGCCGACCGGCACGCCGAGGATCAGGACCGGGTTGTCCGGGTACACCGCGACCGCGGAACGCAGGTAGGCGGTGATGGTGCGCCCCGGGCGCGGTTCCAGCCACCACACCGCGGCGGCAGCGGCGACCGCCAGCACCCCGAGCACGCAGCCGGCCGCGATCACCCGGCTTACCCAGCGGGGCATGCTCAGCACCCCCGCTCGTTGATGACCAGCGGGCCCAGCGCGGTCGGTGGCGGGAGCAACCCGCAGATGTAGTTGTCGAACCACCGTCCGTTGCCCAGCGTGTTGGTGAACAGCCGGATGAACACCGGCTCGAGCTGCAGGCCCCGATCCAGGTTGAGCTGGTTTCGTTGCAGCACCGCGGCTACCCGGTCGAGCTGCTGCAGCGCCGGCCGCAGCTGGGCGCTGTTGTCGGCGACCAGGCCACGCAGCTGCACCGACAGCGCCTGGACGTTGGTCAGCAGCGCGCTGATCGCCTCCCGGCGGCGGCGCAGCTCGGCCAGCAGCAGGTTGCCGTCGGCGAGCAGCCGCTCGAACTCGGCGTTGCGACCGGCCAGCACCCCGGTCAGCGCCTCGGTGCCGGCCAGCAGGTGGCGGACCTGCTGGTCGCGGCCGGCGATGGTCTCCGAAAGGCGCGACAGCCCTTCCAGAGTGCCCCGCACATCAGCGGGGGTGCCGCGAAATGTGTCGGCCAGCGTCTGCAGGCTCTGCTCGAGCTGGGCGGTGTCGACTCGCTGGAGCGTCCCGGATAACCCGCTCAGCGCCTCGATAACGTCGTAGGGCGACGCGGTGCGGGCCAGCGGGATGGGTGTACGGGGGTCCAGGGCATGCTCGCCGCGCGGGTCCAGGCTCACCGACTTCGCGCCCAGCAGGCTCTTGATCTCGATGGCGGCGTTGGTCTGGTCCCCGAGCCAGGCGTTGCGGACGCGCAGCGACGCCCGCACCCGGTCACCGGCCAGCTCAACGGCGGTGACCCGGCCGACCTCGACCCCGGCGATGTACACCGGATCGCCGGCCTGTAGCCCGGCAGCGTCGCCGAACTGCGCGGTGTAGATCGTGCCGCCACCGATGAACGGCAGCTTGTCCGCGTTGTACGCCGCGGTGGCCAGCAGCGCCAGGATGACCAGTCCGGCGATCCCGATGGCAATATGGCGGCGAGAGCTCGACAACATCACGGCGAGCACCTCGCCGCGGGCGGCGGCGTGGTCAGCGGGACGACCAGCGGCGCGTTGGCCACAGGCACCGTGACAGTGCCTTCGACCCCACAGAGGTAGAAGTTGAACCACGAGCCGTAGCTGCCAGCCCGGCTGAGCTTGGTTAGTTTCTCCGGCAGGAACCGCAGCACCCGGTCGATGACCTGCGCGCTGTCCGCCAGGTTCGTCGACAGCGCACCCAGCCCGGCGATGTCGTCGCGCAGCGGCGGGCGGGCGTCGCGCAGCAGCCCGGCGGTGGTGCCGGCCAGCTGGTCGATCGAGACGATCGCCTGCCCGATCGGCTCCCGGTCCGCGGCCAGTCCCGACACCAGCCGCTGCAGTTGCAGGATCAGCGCGGACAGCTGCTCGTCGCGGGCGTTGACGGTATCCAGCACCACGTTCAGGTTCGCGATCAGGTCGCCGATCACCCGGTCCCGGTCGGCGATGTCCCTGGTCAGCGAGGAGGTACTGGCCAGCAGGCTTTCCACGGTGCCGCCCTGGCCCTGCAGCACCTGCACGATCTCCCAGGACAGCTGGTTGAGCTGTGCCGGATCCAGCCCGACCAGCAGCGGCTTGAAACCGTTGAACAGCACGGTGAGATCCAGCGGTGGGGTGGTGTGCTCGATCGGGATCAAGCCGCCCGGCGGCAGGCTCCGGCCGACCGGGCCGGGACCCCGCGCCAGCGCGAGGTAGCGCTGCCCGAACAGATTGCGGTACAGCACCGCGGCGGTCACCGACACCGGCAGGTGCTGGTTCGCGTCCATGCTGAAGCCCACCTGAGCGAACCGGCGATCGATCAGCTCGATGGAGTCCACCGAGCCCACCCGGACCCCGGCAATGCGTACGTCGTCGCCCACCAGCAGACCACTGACGTCGGTGAACCGGGCCAGGTACCTGGTCGTGGCGGTCAGCGTGACGTTGGCGATGGTCAGCGCGATCAGGCCGGTGGCCAGCGCGACGACAACGGTGAACACGATCAGCTTGGTCAGTGGCGCGAGCACCCCCCTCACCGCAACGTCACCTCCGTGCCGCGCAGCAACGGGCCGAGCAGGAAACTCGTCCAGCCGGGCATTTCCGCGCGCGGCTGCCCGCTGGCCGGGGCCAGCAGCGCCGCGAGGAACTGCTGCTCAGCCGGTGAGTTCGGCAATCCCATCGCCACCACTTGAGGAGGGGTGCTGACCGGCCCCACACCCGGTGAGGGATCCCCGCGGCCGGTCGGGGGCGACGTCGAGCCGTCGTGGATCGGACCGCCCGGGTATTCGGGGAACTTCGTCCCGTCGAGCACCGGGTAGCAGCGCGGGCCGCGGTCCTCCTCGTACCGCGGCTCGTCCACTCCTGGCAGGTACTTGCCGCGGTTGTTGGTGACCTCCAGGTAGATGTGCAGCCCGGGCTGCGCGGTGCCCACCCCGAAGGCGCGGTCGAGCTGGGGCACCAGCCCGGCGATCTGGTGCAGCAGGCAGGGATACTCCGGGGCGTACCTGGCCAGCGATTCCAGCGTCGGCTTGCTGTCGGCGGCCAGCGCGATGAGATTGTCCCGGTTGTCCTGCAGGAAAACCCGTAGGTCGTCGGACACGCCGGTGACCGACGTCCACAACTGCGCCAGGTTCTGTCGCTGCTCGGCGACGGTCCGGGTGGTGGTAGATAGATCGGCCAGGGCAGCCAGCAGGTCAGGCGCGGCCTGGGTGTAGGTGTCAGCCAGATCAGCGATGCGGCTGATGTCCTCGGACAGTTGCGGCAGCGCCGGCTTCAGCCCGCTGACCAGTTGCTGGAGCCGGACCAGGGTGTCACCGAGTTGGTGACCGCGACCGCGCAACGCGCCGGAGACCGCGCCGAGGGTGCTGGCCAGATCCTGCGGGGCGACGTCCTGCAACAGCGGCAGCAGGCTGTCCAAGGCAGCGTCCAGCTCCCGGGCCGGCTGGCTGCGATCCTGCGGGATGACATCGCCGGCCGCCAGCGGCCGCCCTGACGGGTGTGGCGGCAGGACCAGCGCGACGTACTTCTCCCCGAACAGGGTCTTGGGTAGCAGCCGCGCGCTGACGTTGTCCGGGATCAGGCGGGCCATCTCGGGTTTGAGGCGCAGCGCCACGGTGGCGGAAGGGCCTGAGGTACTGAGGTCGGTGACCTCACCGACGATCAGCCCGCGGACCTTGACGTCTGAGTGCTTGTCCAGCTGGAGCCCGGTGTGGTCGACCCGGAGTGTCACCGGTACCCCGTCGGAGAAGGCGCCCTCATATTTCGCGATGGACAGTGCGACCAGCGCGACGACCAGGGCCAGAAAGGCGACGCCCTGGATCCGGCGCCGGATCACCGCGCTGGTCATCCGGCCACCCGAACGGTGGTGACCGTGCCGTAAATGGCCAACGTGACGAAGAAGTCGATGATGGCGACGATCACGATGCAGGCTCGCACCGCGCGTCCCACCGCGATACCCACCCCGGCCGGCCCGCCGCTGGCCCGGTAGCCGTAGTGGCAGCACACCAAGATGATCACGAAGGCGAACGTCAACACCTTCACGTAAGACCACAAAATGTCACTGACCGGCAGGAACAGCGAGAAGTAGTGGTCGTAGGTGCCTGCCGGCAGCCCGCTGATCACAGTGGCGTTCAGCCGGGCCGCGGCGTAGGACATCGCCAGCCCGATGGTGTACATCGGGATGATGGCGAGGAATCCGGCGATCACCCGGGTGGTGATCAGGTACGGCACGCTGGGCACGCTCATCGTCTCCAGCGCGTCGATCTCCTCGGAGATCCGCATCGCACCCAGCTCTGCGGTGTAGCCCGCGCCGAGCGTGCAGATCAACGCCACCGCGGCGACCAGCGGGGCGATGTCGCGGGTGTCGAAGTAGGCGATGAGCAAGCCGGTCAGCGCCTGAGTGCCCATCGCGTCCAACGCCCGGAAGCCTTGCAGGCCCACGAGGCTGCCGACGAACAGCGCCAACGCGGCCATCACGCCGGCAGTGCCGAGGATGACGATCAGAGCCCCCGCGCCGAAACTGACCTCCGCCAGCAGCCGAGCGATCTCCCTGCGGTAGCGCCGCAGGGCCCGCGGGATCCAGCCGATCGCCCGACCGTAGAGCGACAGCTGGTCGCCGAAATCATCGAGTGCATCCAGCGGGGCCCGCGCGGCTCGCCGCAGGGAAGTAAGCAAGCTCAGCCCCCCTTCGGCGGCATCAGCTGCAGGTAGATCGCGGTGACCACGAAGTCGACCAGGAACACCAGTACGAAGGAGATCACCACGGACTGGTTGACGGCCTGTCCCACACCCTTGGGCCCTGGTGCGGGGTTGAGCCCCCGGTAGGCCGCGACGATCCCAGCGACCAGACCGAACAGCGCTGCCTTGATCTCACTGAGCCAGATGTCGGAGACCTGCGCGACGGTGTTGAAGCTGGCGATGTAGGCCCCGGGCGTGCCGCCCTGCACCACCACGTTGAAGTAGTAACCGCCGGCAATGCCGACCACGGTGGCCAGCCCGTTGAGCACCACCGCGACGAGGATCATCGCCAGCACCCGGGGCACTACCAGGCGCTGGATCGGTGAGATGCCCAGCGCCGCCAGCGCGTCGATCTCCTCCCGGACGGTGCGCGCACCGAGGTCCGCGCACACCGCCGAGCCGCCGGCCCCGGCGATGAGCAATGCGGTGACGATGGGTGCGGCCTGCTGGACGATCGCGAGCACGCTGCCCGCACCGGTTTGCGACTGGGCGCCGAACTGCCGAGCCAGCTCAGCGAGCAGTAGCGCGATGGTGGCGCCGAACGGGATGGTGAACAAGGCGGTGGGCAGTGCGGAGACCCTGGTGACGAACCACGCCTGCTCGACGAACTCACGCGCGGCAAACGGGCGCTGAAACAGCCGCCGGGTCACCTCCAGGCCGAGCGCGAACAGCCGGCCGGTCTGCACCAGAGCGCCGCGTCCCGGCAACCCGCTGGTCACGGAGCGTCGGTCTTCCGGTGGCCACCTCCGGCTTGGTAACGGCGCCGATCAGCGTCGGTGAGGCTGCTCCGGATGGCATCCTGGGCAGCGCTGGGCAGGGTGTGCAGCATGCCCATGACGCGATCCATCCGGCGGGCCACGGCCTTACGCCCGGGCAGTCCCGGTGAGGGCGCGAGCTGCGGTCTGAGTTCGGGTAACGCCGGGAGCGCGCCCTGCACCTCGGCCAGCTCGCGTTCGGCCTGAGCGGCGTCCTTCTCCTCCGACATCCCGATAGGGCCCTGGCGACGGCCGGTGAGGAACTGCGCGACCGCCGGCTCCGTACTGGTCAGCAGCACCTCGCGGGGCCCGAAGGCGGCCAGCCGCTTGCGGTAGAGCATGCCGATGTTGTCCGGCAGGGTGCGAGCGGTGTTGATGTCATGGGTGACGATCAGGAACGTGGCGTCGGTCTGCGCGTTGAGGTCCACGATGAGCTGGTTGAGGTACGCGGTGCGGACCGGGTCCAGCCCCGAGTCCGGCTCGTCGAACAGCACGATTTCCGGGTCGAGCACCAGCGCCCTGGCCAGACCTGCGCGCTTACGCATCCCACCGGAGATCTGAGCGGGCAGCTTGCGCTCGTCGCCGGTGAGCCCGACCAGCTCCATCTTCTCGCTGACGATCGCGCGGATCTCGCGCTCGGACTTGCGAGTATGTTCGCGCAGTGGGAAGGCAACGTTGTCGTACAGGGTCATCGAGCCGAACAACGCGCCGTCCTGGAACAGCACCCCGAACCGCTTGCGGATCTCATACAGCCGGCGCTCGCTGCAGCGCACCAGATCGGTGCCGTGCACGAGGATCGATCCGCGTTCCGGTTTGAGCAGCCCGATCAGGGTTTTGAGAAAGACCGACTTGCCGGTGCCGGACGGCCCGAGCAGCACGGTGATCTCACCCGCCGGAAGCGTGAGCGTCACGTCGGACCAGATGACAGACCGGTCGAACGACTTCGTCAGCCCCTCCACCACCACCTCAACACCGGCACTGCCGGAGCTCATGGCTCGACCCTGGCCAGCAGATCTCGCGCGCTCATGGCTCGACCCTGCCTAGCAGGTCACGCGCAGGTCTCGCGCGCTCATGGGCCCTCCCGGGTACTGACCTAAAACGACTCCGCGTCGGCGATCTTCCAGCGGCCATCGACCCGTTGCGCGGTGATGGACAACCGGCTGGTGGCGAGCAGGGGCTTGTCCTTACCGACCTGACGGGCCTGCTGATCGACGAAGACCAGCACGATCGCCCGGTCACCATCGAGCGTCTTGACCGCAATGGCGGGCACGGACGCCACTACCACGGCCTGCTGTGGCGGCGCCAGCTGCCGGATCTTGGCGAACTGCTGATGAAAGCTGTCGACGAACGGACCGGTGACGACATCGCCGGCGGCTCGTTCGTTGTCATCCAACCGAGCGAAGTCGTAGGAGTAGACGCGTTGCACGGCGTCGCGTATCTGATCGGAGACCTGGGCGGTGGCGTCCTTATCGACCAGCGCCTCGTTGGTCGCCGCCGGGGAACCGGTCAGCTGGTTGGCCTCGCCGCGAAACCAGGCCCCCAGACCCACGGCCATCACCAGCGCGGCGACCAAGGCCACCAGGGTGGCCACACCAGTCAGACGTCGCGGTGGCGTGGCCACCACCTCCTCCTCGGTATCGGCGATGTGTGGGGGTGCCGGGATAGTCATCGTCAGCGTTCTCTCAATTCGGGGGTGCGTCTCTCCGGGGAGCGGTGGTCGCGACTTACTTGGGCGAGGAAGGCGGCGGGCAGGGTCCGGGCTCCGAGTAGGTTTCGCCGACCGGCGTCAAATTACCGACCTTCCAGCCATGGCCGGTGCGAACCATGTCGACGTGGACCCGCCGGTGCACGCAACCCGGATCGCCCTTGTCCACCTGAGAGGTCACGTCGAGTCCAAGGAGCACCTGTGCAGTGCCGGCGCGCTCATCCAGCGAGGCCACCGCAGCGTCGACCACATTTCCGTTGCTGACCGTGGCCGAGTCGGTAATGGCCTTGGTGTAGGAGTCTCGGTTGGCCCGCAGCTGCGTCAGCAACGACCCCGTCGCGGACTGTTCCCACAACGTCAGCCCGTCCTGCACATGCCGGTAGTCGAGAGTGTTGAGGGTGAGCGTGGCTTGTTGGGCATCCCGTAGTACGGCATCGCGGTCCGCGCCCACGGCAAGAGAGTTGTTGTGGGCAGCCAGGTACCAGGACAGGCCGAACCAGCCCGCGGCGGCGAAGGCGACCACGGCCAGCGCCGCGACTGCGAGGATGGCCGTCCGCAGCGGGCCGCGCTGGTTGGTCTGCTGCGGGGCAGTGGGCTTGGTGGCGATGCTGGTCATTGTCGTCCAAGGTAGAGGGGGCTGTGGCTGCAGCGATGACGGCGATGAGGTGATACATGGTCACCGCGCATGAACAGGGGCGCCGGGCGATCGCCGGCGGACAGTCCGTGTACTGGCAGGCCTGGCTTCCCCAGGACCCGGCTCGGGCGGTCGTCGTCTTGGTGCATGGCATCCATGAGCACTCCGCTCGCTACACCTACGTTGGCGCCCGGCTCGCCGCAGCGGGTTTCGCAGTGTATGCCGCTGACCACCGCGGGCACGGCCGATCCGACGGACGACGGGCCAACATCGAGCGGATGGCGTTGCTTCAGCAGGACCTGAGGTCCTTTGTGCGCTTCGCCGCCGGACGGCACCCCGGGCCGTTGTTCATGGTCGGCCATTCGCTCGGCGGTCTGATTGCGCTGATGTACGCGACCGACGGTGAGGCGACGGAGGGTGCCCTGGACGGGCTGGTGCTGTCCGGACCGGCGGTGCTGGCGACGGCCGGCTCGGCGCTGGCCAAGCGCCTGGCCCCGGTGCTGTCGGCGCTGGTGCCCGACCTGGGCGTCGCCAGCATCGACGCCGAGGACAAGATCAGCCGGGATCCGGACGTGGTGCGTTCCTACCGGGACGACCCCCTGGTGCACCGGGGCAAGATCAAGGCGCGGACCGGAGCCGAGATACTCGCGGTGATGCAGGGTCTGCCCGCTCGGCTGCGGCGGCTGTCCGTGCCGCTGCTGGTCCTGCATGGCACCGATGACCAGATTTGCCCGCTGGCCGGCTCCGTGATGGTGCACGAGGCAGTGTCCTCGACGGACAAGACTCTGCGCCGATACCCGGGCCTTTACCACGAAGTGTTCAACGAGCCCGAGCGCGAGCAGATCCTCACGGACTTAATCTCCTGGCTCAACGACCGGTCGGCGTCCGCATCAGTGGGCGCAGCGGGGTTTACGCCGTGCGTCTAACCCCGCCGCGCCCGTGAACGCAGCTGCCCGGGTCAGCTGAGGGAGACCTTGGCGCCGGCTTCTTCGAGCTTGGCCTTGGCGCCCTCGGCCTGGTCCTTGGGGACGGCCTCGAGGATGGGCTTGGGGGCGCTTTCCACCAGGTCTTTGGCCTCCTTGAGACCCAGCCCCGAGACGATCTCCCGGACTACCTTGATGACCTGGATCTTCTTCTCGCCGATGGCCTCGAGAACGACGTTGAACTCGTCCTTCTCCTCAGCCGCCGGCGCTTCCGCGGCACCCGCGGCGGGACCCGCAGCCATCGCGATCGGTGCCGCGGCGGTGACGTCAAAGGTTTCCTCGAATTTCTTCACGAACTCGCTCAGCTCGAGCAAGGTCATGTCTTTGAACGCATCCAGCAGCTCGTCGGTGCTCATCCTTGCCATGATGGCGGTTCTCCTTCTGTGGTCTTCGGATTCGTTGTGCGTTGTCGTGCGTTGCCGGTGAAGGCCGGTCGATCAGTCCTCGGATTGCTCGCCGGGGGGTTGCCGCTTGTCTCGCAGCGCCGCAGCCAACCGAGCCACCTGGGAAGCGGGCTCGGCGAACAGCCTGGCGGCCTTGGACAGGTTCGCCTTCATCGCCCCGGCCAGCTTGGCCAGCAGCACTTCCCGCGACTCCAGGTCGGCGATCTGGGTGACCTGGGCCACGGTCAGCGGCCGACCCTCCAGATACCCGCCCTTGATGACGAGCGCGTTGTTCTCCCGGGCGAAATCACGCAGCGCCTTGGCGGCGAGCACCGGCTCACCGTGCACGAAGGCGATCGCGGTGGGGCCGATGAACAGCTCGTCGAGCCCCTCCACACCGGCGTCGCGCGCCGCGCGCGAGACCAAGGTGTTCTTGGCGACTCGATAGGTGGTGTCGGACCCGAGTGCGCGACGCAGGTTCGTCAGTTGCGTCATGGACAGGCCGCGGTATTCGGTCACGAGGGTGGCTGTGGCGTTGCGGAATTCTTCCGCGATATCGGCAACGGCATCGACCTTGTCCGGTCTAGCCATGGATCGCCTCCTTGGGTAGGTACGGTACGTCCGGCTGATCGCCACGGGCACTCAGCGCACCCGTTACCTGGACCCCAAAAAGACGAACGCCCCGGCGCAGCAGGCGCGGGGCGAGACCAGCAGGCGCCCGACGGCGCCGCATGGCGGCACGACCACGTCCTCCTGCGCGGGCCGCCCGCTGCTTGCGGGACCTTCGTGGCGTGCCGTCGGCATGCCAGACCAGCGGTCTTCGGTGGAACTGCGGTCAGCTTAGGTCAACCGCACCACTGCGGCCAAACCGGCCCCGTCACGACGTGCTCGCCTGCCGGGCGATCCAGCACCGCCCTGACGCCCCCCTCAGCGTCCCGCTCCCCTTGACGAATGTGACGCCTACCCACGAGACTAGGTCGAACGCTTCAGAAGATTTCTCGTAATGAGACGCGATGCACGCTCGCTTTCTCGGCAAGGATCCGGCATCCCAGGAAGGTCAGTCGCCCGCTCTGTTCACCACCGATCGCACCGACCGCAAGACTTACATCGCGCGGGGCTGGAAGGTCACCGACCCGCAAACCCTTGCGGACATCGGCCCCACCGCGGACCACGAAACCAACATCGAGATCCCCGAAGAGGTGCTGGCGCTCTACGCACGCCGCCCCCGGGAGGAGGAGCGCTGAACCAGCTCATCCAGCCCGGCCCCGAAAACGAGTCGCTGCGGAAGTTCCTCGCGGACGAGCCGGACGATCTGTCCTGGCTACAAGGCTGGCTGACCATGATTCGCGAAGCGGTCAGCGCAGGACGACGCTTCGCCCGGGTGCGGGTGGTGAGCGTGCCGCTCACCGACTACAGCCGCTTCGGCGTGTGGTGCTCTCAGTTCACCAACGGCGCGGGCGAGGACATCCGCTACCTCACCCGGGACCGGGCTGAGTCCACGGGGCTGCCCAGCCACGACTACTGGCTGTTCGACTCTCGTAAGCTGGTACGGATGCACTTCGATGACGCTGACGCCTTCCTGGGTGGTGAGGTCGTCAACGACCCAACCGAAATCGTGAAGCACAACTACTGGCGTGACGCGGCCTGGCATCGTGCCGTGAGACGGGAAGATTTTGCCGCCGAGCAGCACCTCCGGCGCGTCTAGCGTCCATGAGGCGCGCAACGCACTGGGCAAGCGACTCCGCGAGCTTCGCCAACGCGCTGCTCTGAGCGGGCGGCAGCTCGCGGAGTTGTTGTTCTGGCCGCCATCAAAAGTCAGCAAGCTGGAGAACGGCCGGCAGACACCGAGTGACGACGACATCCGAGCCTGGACACGGGCCACCAGTAGCGACAGCGAAACCGAAGGCCTGCTAACGTCCCTGCACACCCTGGAGGTTCAGCACGCCGAGTGGCAGCGCATCCTCCGTACCGGCCTTCGACCACACCAAAAAGAGTTGGCCGAGTGGGATCAGCGAACACGCCTGCTCCGAGGATTCGAGGCGACCGTTATCCCAGGGCTGCTGCAGACCGCCGAGTACGCACGGGCACGCTTCGCGGAAAGCATCCGCAGACTGAAGCTGCCGAACGATATCAACGAAGCGGTGCAGGCTCGCATCACGCGACAAGAGATTCTGTACCGTCCGGATAAAAGGTTCCACTTCGTGCTGACCGAGGCGGCGCTGAGATTCCGGCTGTGCCCGCCGGACGTCATGCTGGGGCAGCTCGACCGCCTGGTCTCCTTCTCCGCGCTACCCAACGTGCGGCTGGGCATCATTGGCTTTGAGACGCAGTACGCCACCTCACCGCGGCACGGCTTCTGGCTGTACGACGACAAGCGGGTGCTGGTCGAGACCTACTCAGCAGAACTGGACCTGCGGCAACCGCAAGAGATCGAGCTGTACAGCAACGCCTTTCAGGAACTCGCCGCGGTCGCCAGCTACGGTCGAGCAGCACGGGCAATCATCAATCGCGTGATTGACGACCTTGCCTCCCAAGTACCGGAAAGTGGCGAGTAATTTCCTTCGAGCATATCGTTCATCGGTCTTCGAGAAATGTTGAGGAGAGAGTCTGGTGAGCGGTGACTGATCGGCAGATTGAACACACCGGCTGGGGGATGCCCCGCAAGGTCCGTGTCAAAGGCACGCAGGGTGTTGATGCGATGGTGTCGGTGACCGTGGTGCGAGGCATGGTGTGGATGTCCATCAGGCCGCCGTTTACCTGGGAAGCCATTATGGAGCCGAAAACGGTTGAGGCTGTGATACGAGCGCTCGAGTTGGCGCGAGGTGATGCGGTGAGCATAGGCGCCGCGACGACGATTCGCGAGATCACGAGGGGTCCAGTTGCCCGGTAAGGCCGGGCAGCCCGTTCCGGGCTGAAAATGCCGAGTTACCATCTGCCCCCGGTATTCTGGTCATCACATGCGCCGGCCGCCGGTCGAGCGCAGTCTTCTACGCTGCGATCTTCCGGCGGCCGGTCGTGGTTCAGGCCGTTCAGGTGGCTGGTTCGTCGACCAGAAGGTTGCGGGTGCGGTTCGGGTCGACCGGGATGCCCGGGCCCATGGTGGTGGAGAAGTTGACCTTCTTCAGGTAACGACCCTTCGCCGTCGATGGCTTGCTGCGCATCACCTCGTCGAGCGCAGCGGCATAGTTCTCCACCAGCTTCTCGGTGTCGAACGATACCTTGCCGA
Source organism: Pseudonocardiaceae bacterium (assembly GCA_035606945.1). GTDB lineage: Bacteria > Actinomycetota > Actinomycetes > Mycobacteriales > Pseudonocardiaceae. Next base: position 30,276 of record DATNDR010000126.1, on the reverse strand, counting down.
TAACCAGGTGGAGGTTCGCCTGCTTGTCCACCCGAAAGTTGATCTTCCCACCCTTGATGTCCGTGATGGCCTTGGCGACATCGGGGGTGACGGTGCCGGTCTTCGGGTTGGGCATCAGGCCACGGGGCCCCAGGATCCTGGCGATCCGGCCGACCTTGGCCATCTGGTCCGGCGCGGCGATGGCGGCGTCGAAGTCCAGCCAGCCGCCCTGGATTCGCTGGATGAGGTCGTCAGACCCGACCGCATCCGCGCCGGCAGCCTCGGCCTCGGCAGCCTTGTCGCCACTGGCGAAGACGATGACCCGGACGGTCTTGCCAGTGCCGTGCGGCAGGTTCACCGTGCCGCGAACCATCTGATCGGCCTTGCGGGGATCGACACCCAGCCGCATGGCCACCTCGACGGTGGCGTCCATCGTCGTAGGGGAGGTCTGCTTGGCCAGTGCCGCAGCCTCCAACGGGCTGTACAGCCGGCTGTGGTCAATCTTCTCGGTGGCCTGCCGGTAGGCCTTGCTGCGCTTCATCTCACTGCCCTCTCAAGGATCAGTCGTGGTGCGGACCAGCGCCTGGCCCTCCCACCCAAACCGGTAATGCTGTCATCCGTGAACTCGACACCAGCGACATTCAAAGGAACCGAAACGTCGGTGGCGTCGAGTTCACGGGCCATGGCAACGCCAAGCCCTAGTCGACCACCGTGATGCCCATGGATCGGGCAGTCCCAGCAATGATCTTGATGGCGGCGTCGATGTCGTTGGCGTTGAGGTCTTCGCGTTTACGCTCGGCGATAGCCCGGACCTGTTCGCGGTTGACCTTGGCGACCTTGATCTTGTGCGGCTCGGCCGATCCCTTGGCGATCCCGGCGGCCTTGAGCAGCAGCACCGAGGCCGGCGGGGTCTTGAGCACGAAGTCGAACGAACGGTCCTCGTAGACCGAGATCACCGCAGGCACGACCTCGCCGCGATTGTTCTGCGTCGCCGCGTTGTAGGCCTTGCAGAACTCCATGATGTTCAGGCCGTGCGGACCCAGCGCCTGCCCGACCGAGGCCGGGTTCGCGGTACCCGCCTCCAGTGCGAGCTTCACGGTGGCCGCGAGCTTCTTACGTCTCTTGGGGGGCATGATCCCTTCCTGTGGATACCACCGGCGTTAGGCGCCGGTCAGATCTTGGCGACCTGGCTGAACGACAGCTCGACCGGCGTTTCCCGACCGAAGATCGATACCAGCACTTTGAGCTTCTGCGCGTCGACGTTCACCTCGTTGATCGTCGCCGGCAACGTGGCGAACGGGCCGTCCATGACGGTGACGGACTCGCCCACCTCGTAGTCGACCTCAACGGTCGGCTTGGGGCCGCCGCCACCACCCGCATGCTTAGCAGCGCCGACCGGCACCTTCGGCTGCGCCACCCGCGGCGCGAGGAATTTCAGCACCTCGTCCAGGGTCAGCGGGGACGGCCGCGAGGTAGCCCCGACGAATCCGGTGACCCCTGGGGTGTTGCGCACCGCGCTCCACGAGGCGTCGTTGAGGTCCATCCGGACCAGGATGTAGCCGGGCAACACCTTGCGCTGCACCTGCTTGCGCTGGCCGTTCTTGATCTCGGTGACCTCTTCGGTGGGCACTTCCACCTGGAAGATGTAGTCCTCGACGTCCAGGGTCTGGATTCGAGTCTCCAGGTTGGCTTTCACCTTGTTCTCGTAGCCGGCGTAGGAGTGCACGACGTACCACTCACCGGGAGCGGCGGCCAGCGCGGATCGCAGCTCGTCGACCGGGTCGACCGGGTCGACCGGCTCGGCGGGGTCCGCCTCGGCCACTGCAGCATCCGGCTCGGTGTCCTCAACCGTCTCGCTGATCTGCGAGCTGTCGAGATCAGATGGGACATCACCGAACAACCCCGTCAGCTCTTGCCCGTCGTCGGCGGAAGTCCCTCCGGTGGAAGTCCCTCCGGTGAAAGTCACTGTCTATCTCGCTTTCTGTCCTTGCGTCTTGCCGTGCTCGTGTCCTGCGCCGGCGCTCGGGTACCCGACATCAGCCGAACACAGTCAGCACTACCCTGCCCAGCCCCATGTCGAGCAACGCCACGAAGGCCACCATGAAGCTGACGAACACCAGTACGACCGACGTGTAGACCACCAGCTCCCGGCGGCTCGGCCAGATAACCTTGGTGAGCTCGGACACGACCTCGCGGAGAAAGCGCATGAGCCGGGCCGGTGCCGCCACCTTGGTGTCGGTAGCGCCCCGGGCCCTGGTTGGCTGGCCCTTGCCGGTGGCGGGCCGGACCTGGGTGGGTCGTTCCCGGCGCACGGCGGCAGCGGTGTGCGGAGCGTCGGCTTGGTCCAGCCGGTCCTCCGTCTCGTGGGCGCGATCGTCGCTCACGCTGTAATCCTCCGCTCCGCCATACCGCCGGCGGTTACTTTGTCTCGTCGATTCAGGTCAACGCAGGGGCGACAGGACTTGAACCTGCAACCTGCGGTTTTGGAGACCGCTGCTCTGCCAGTTGAGCTACACCCCTTTACCCAACGTCTCCCCGAGACGCCGCACTACGGGCACGGGAGATCCGCTGGAAGCCCAGCCGCACAGAGTGTAGGCCACCACCCCCGCTCATCTCCAACCGCCATCCGTCCCACCCTCATTCCCCCCGACATGGAGACATATCGGGGTGGGATGGGAGTGATTTACCCCGATATGTCTCCATGTCGGGGGGAAGCGGGGGAAGCGGGTGAGGTGGCAACGGTGGCGGTGGCGTTGCCTAGGACGGTCTGGCCAGCTGCGCGGGCGGTGATGGCGATCACGATGGTCCCGTCGTCGCGGCGTTTCGCCACCTTGCCGGACACTTCGACGAGCGCCCCGTCAGCGTTATCGGGCACCACGACCGGACGGGTGAAGCGCACCGCGCACTCCACGACGGCGCCCGGGTCACCCGCCCACGTTGTCACCAGCCGGGTGGCCAGCGCCATGGTGAGCATGCCGTGCGCGATGACGTCGGGTAGCCCGGCGTCGCGGGCCGCGCGATCACTCCAGTGAATCGGGTTGAAATCGCCGGAAGCCCCGGCGTAGCGGACCAGGTCGGCGCGGGTGAGACGGACCTCCAGCGAGGGAAGCTCGTCGCCCTCGGCGACTGTGCCGACTTCGGCGCACCGGCGCCGGCTCACTGGTCGTTCCCGCGGACGACCAGCATGGCCCGAGCGGTCGTCACCGGATCGCCGGCGCTGTCGGTGATCTCGCAGCGCACCGTGAGCATGTCGTTGCCCCCCATCGCGCGGATGCCGTCGACGTGCAGCGCCGCGGACAGCTCGTCGCCTACCGTGATCGGTCGATGGTGGATGAAGGACTGGCTGCCGTGCACCATCCGGCGGTAGTCCAGACCGAGCTTCGGGTCGTTGATCAGCTCTTCCTGGGTGCGCAGCACCAAGATCATCGCAAAGGTGGGCGGGGCCACCAGATCTGCGTATCCCGCGGCTCGGGCGGCATCGGGATCCCGGTAAAGAGCGTTACTGTCCCCGATGGCCTCGGCGAACTCCCGGATTTTCTCCCGCCCCACCTGGTAGGCGGCCGCTGCGGGGTAGCACCGTCCGACGAACGACGCGTCGAGTGCCATCTACAGCCGGCGCGGCTCAGCGGGTCTCGCGGTGCGCCCGGTGGGTGTTGCAGTTCGGACAGTACTTGCGGATGGTGAGCCGGTCTGGATCGTTGCGCCGGTTCTTCTTGGTGATGTAGTTGCGGTGCTTGCACTCTTCACAGGCCAGCGTGATCTTGGGCCGGATGTCGGTGGCGCGTGCCACGGGTGCCTCTCTCTCGCCAAAGCTTCACTGATGCAGTAGCGGTGGCCGGACTCGAACCGGCGACACAGCGATTATGAGCCGCTTGCTCTTCCGACTGAGCTACACCGCCTCCGGGGACCTCGGTCTGACCGCCGGCTGAGCCGGCAATGTCTGACTGCCGGCCCGGCCAGCAGTCCCTCCCACGCTTGACCGAGCCCCAATACGGAATCGAACCGTAGACCTTCTCCTTACCATGGAGACGCTCTGCCGTCTGAGCTATTGGGGCAATACCAGCGACGACTAGCGCCGACCACAGTACACCGCGCCCGGCCACTCAGCGCTACGGGACCAGGGTGAGCACGGTCTCGTCACGCGCTCCAGGGGCGCGGACGGTCCGGGCTGCCAACCACGCGTCGAACCGGTCCGATCCGAGCGGCCGGGAGATCAGGTAACCCTGCGCGATATCACAGCCCATCTCCACCAGCTGGTCCCGGGTGGCGTCCTGCTCGACGCCCTCGGCGACAACGCTCAAGCCGAGCGAATGGCCAAGCTCCACGATCGCCCGGACCACCGCGAGGTCGCCGAGGTCACTGGCCAACCCCAGCACGAAACTCTTGTCGATCTTGACCTCATCCACCGGAAGGCGCCTCAGGTAGGCCAGCGACGAATACCCGGTACCGAAGTCATCCACCGCAATGCGCACGCCCAGCGCGTGCAGCTCGCGCAGCACCGGCAGTGCCCGCTGCGGATTCGTCATCACCGCCGACTCGGTGAGCTCCAAACCCAGTAGTGCCGCGGGCACCCGGTGCCGCGCCAACGCGTCGGTCACCCGGCGGGGGAATTCGGCGTCGGCCAGGTTGCGGACCGAGAGGTTGACCGACACCGAGAGCGACAGGCCGCGGTCCAGCCAGCTACGGCACTGCGCCAGCGAACGATCCAGCACGTAGTCGGTAAGCGGGTCGATCAGGCCGGTGGTTTCGACCAGAGTGACGAACTCCGCCGGATCGAGCATCCCGAATTCCGGATGCTGCCAGCGCACCAGCGCCTCGACCCCGATCACCTGGCGGGTCGGCAGCGCCAGCTGGGGCTGGAAGTGCACATCGACCTGCCCGGTGTCCAGGGCCTGCCGGAACTGGGTGACCAGCTGGAATCGGCGTCCCAACAACTGCCCCATGCTGGGCAGGTAGCTGCGGACGGTCCGGTCTGTCCGGCGCGCGCAACGTAACGCCAGTTCGGCGCGTTGCAGCAGGACGTCCGCGTCTCGGGTCGGTTCGACGCCGGTCAGCGCCACCCCGACCACGGCGGTGCATTCCACGGCGAGCTTGTCGACCGGGTGAGGCTTGCTGAGCGCTGCCTGCACCCGCTCGGCAACCTGTTGCGCCTCCTGCGCGCCGACCCCCGCCAGCAGCACGGCGAACATGTCGCCCTCCAGGCGGGCGGTCAGCGCCTGGTCTGTCAGGGTGCGGCACAGCCGCTGACCCGCGCCCAAAACAACCCGATCGCCCCACACCTGACCCAGCGCATCATTCACTACCGACAGCAATCCGAGTTCGATCACGACCACCGCGCACGGCCGGGTATTCCGGCGCAATATCTCCGACGCCATTTCCCGGAAACCAAGCCGATTACGCAGGTTGGTGAGGCTGTCGTGGTAGGCGTCGTGGCGCAGTTGTGCCAGCAGGCGGCAGTTGTCCAGCGCGGTGGTGAGGTGGCTGGCCAGTGTCTCAACCAACTGCACGTCTGAGGCGCCGAAGCCGCGCAGCCGGCTGTGCCGGTCATGGACCTCGATGACGCCCAGGAGCTGATCAGATCCGTGCAGCGAGGCCACGAGTACCTCAGAGGCGCCCCGCGCGGTGAGCGCGGCGGCGACCGCCGGGTCTGGATCGCTATCCAGTAGGCGCATCACCTGCCCGGTCCGCGCCCGCGGACCCACCGCCAGGACGTCGTGCTGGGTCAGCGGGCGGGGCAGCGGCAAGCCGGCGACCACGGTGTGCAACGCGGTCAGTGTGGTGGCGCCGGGAGTGGGTAACCGGTGCAGGACGACCCGGGTGGCGTTGAGCTGCTCGCGGGCCAGCTCCATGGCGGCGCTCCAGGCGCCCTCATCGAGTTCCGGCGCTTCGCCATCACTGCCCCGGCCGACCGCGGCCACCCCGAGGCTGAAGTCGTTGAGCACGCCGAGGTCACGATGATCGCGGAGTAGCCCGTAGTAAGCCCGGTACACCGCGGCCAGCGTCAACGCCGACAGAATCACCAGCACCGAGCCCCCCGGCACGGTCCGGATCAGTTCCGCAGCGGTGACTCCCAACGCGGCGTTGAGCAGGCCGGTGAGGTAGAGGTGCACCACCGGGCGCGCGCTCTCCCCAGGGCGCCTGCGATCCAGCAGCACGATGAACAGCCAGGTCAGCCAGGACGTCACGGCGTGGGCAATGACGAATCCGGCCAGTACCGCGGCCCATTTCGGCAGCCCGTGCCAGGCCGGCTCGAACACCAACCGGGCCAGTAGATCAGTGCCCGAGATGGTGAGCGTCGCGTACGAAGCATTGAACAGCAGCTTGGATATCGTGTCGCGGCGCACCAACCGGGCGATCACCACAACGCCGACGTAGGCCGCCAGCACGACGGGAGCCGGCAGGTACAGCAGACCGAACACCAATGGGATCTCGGTAGGAGTGATCCGTGCGCTGTCCCGGCGGACCTCGACCTCGATAGCCAGTGCTCGGGCGACCCCGAAGGCCGCCGCCAACCCCAGACCGCCGAGCAGCGTGCTCAGATCCGGCCGGACCGTCGAGGTGATCACGACAGCGCCCCCGGCCGCGCCGGCGATGACGGTGAGGATGGCCACGAAGGCCTCCGACGCCACCGCTCGTCCACGCGGTGCCGCGGCGCCTGTCAGACGCCATTTCGCACGCACACGAGCCTCCAGCGGTGGCTTAAGGGCTGCATCCTCTCCCGCCTACAGCCCCGATCAGCGCGTGTTCGGTGGATGGGGCGGGGTTGGCGGGGACTCAGCCGACCTCTACCCCGTACTGGTCTGGCGCATACTGGCCGATCTCGACACCGCCGGGGTCGGCGGTGGCAATGGGCGCGATAGTGCAGACGGGGGTCATCTTCACCTCCAGTTACTGGATATACCGGAACGTACAGTGACGTACAGTGAGGAACTCATTAACTCACTTGGGTGTAGCTTAACCGCCTTCGTGTGGTGTCGCCACTCAAGTCATCCCGATAAGCGACCAACGGTCCGTCGGAGACTGCCAGTGGAAACAGGCTTCGCCCAACGTCACCGATCGCTGCCAGGCCGTGATCAGCTCGGCTGACTGCGCCGCTTACCGCGCCGAACCCACCGCTGACAAACCATCACCATGCAGGCGGAAAGGGCCGTGCCCATGATCGCGGTGTGGGTGTCGAGGACGACACGACATGTCGCCGTAGACACACATTCCGTGATCATGAAGACGGGACCGTGGTGGGTAATCCGGGTCCGTCACCCTGGTGGACTACTGGCTGGGTTACCGGGGTGCACAACCAGGGCGCTGCCGCCGCCACGGCGGGCCGGCTCCGCCGCGGCGAGCAGCTTGCCGGATTCGAGGAACTCCAAGCCGGTCGCCGCGCCGATCTCCGAATTGGTCGTGAATTGCTGACCGCGAGCTTTCAGCGCCGTCTCGTACCGGTGCAAGAACTCCGGCTCAGCCTCGGTGGCGACGGTATTGCGTTGGCTGGCCCGCGGTGCCGCGATGGCGTCAGGCAACGTCATGCCGAGATCGAGCCGGTTCAGCAGGATCTGCAACACGGTCGTGATGATCGTCGCGCCGCCCGGGGAACCGACGGCGAGCAGCGGCGCCCCGTGCCGGAGGATGATCGTCGGGGCCAGTGAGCTGCGCGGTCGCTTTGCCGCCGCGGGCAGGTTCGGGTCCGGTTGCGCGCCTTGGGTGGGAGCGAAATCGAAGTCGGTCAGCTCGTTGTTCAGCAGGAAACCGCGGCCGGGTACCACGATCCCGCTACCACCGGTCTGCTCGATGGTCAGCGTGTAGGCCACCACGTTGCCCCACCGGTCGCTGGTCACCAGGTTCGTGGTGTTCGGGCCTTCGGCCGGCGCCTCGCCGGCCGATCCGCGCGGTCCCGGGCAACCGTGGTAGTCGCCGTCCGGATTACCCGGCGGTACCGGGCCGGTCGCCGCGTGCCGCGGGTCGAGCAGGCAGGCCCGCTGCGCGGCGAAACCCGGCGACAGCAGCTGGCCCAGGGGCACCGCAACCTGGCCGGAGTCTGCGACGTAACGGTTGCGATCGGCGAAGGCGAGCCGGCTCGCCTCCAGATAATCCTGCAGTGCACCCACCGGATCGGCCGGGGACAGCTGGGCATGGGAAAGGATGTTGAGCGCCTCGCCGACCGTTGAGCCACCTGACGAGGGCGGCCCCATGCTGTAGACGTCCAAGCCGCGGTACTGGACGTGGGTCGGATCCCGCGCGATCGCGCGGTAGGCAGCCAGATCCGACGCTGTCATCAACCCGGGGCGGGCATTGTAGTGATCACCGGTGACCAGCGGCGGGTGCCGCGCCGCGTTCACGATCTCGCCGGCAAGCGCGCCGCGGTACAGCCAGCCCACCCCGTGGTGGGCGATCTGCCGGTATGTCTGGGCTAGATCCGGGTTGCGCAAGGTGCTGCCGACCACCGGCGGGCGCCCGTGCGGCAGGAACAACGCGGCCGTGGAGCTGAAGTGGGCGAAGCGGGCGGCGTTGTCCTGAGTCTGCTGGGCGAAGGTGTCATCGACCGCGAACCCGCGGTCGGCGACCCGGATTGCCGGTTGCAGCACTTGGGCCAAGCTGCGCGTGCCCCAGCGATCGAGCACCTGCGCCCAGGTGGCCGGCGTGCCCGGCACGCCCACCGACAAGCCGCTGGTGACAGCATCGGCGAAGGGCAGCGCGCGCCCGGTCGCAGGATCGATGAACGCGGTGGGGCCCATCGCCGCCGGTGCCGTTTCCCGCCCGTCCAGGGTGACGACGCGATGCGTGGCGGCCTGGAAGTAGACAAAAAATCCTCCACCGCCGATCCCGGCGGAGTATGGCTCGGTCACGCCTAGGGTTGCGGCGGCCGCAACCGCCGCGTCGACGGCGTTGCCGCCCTCGCGAAGCACTTCGATGCCGGCCCGGCTCGCGTCAGCATCGACGGTGGCCACCGCGCCGCCGAAGCCAGTGGCCACGGCGCCAGTGGACAGCGGGGCGGCGCCTGCAGAAAGTGCCCCGGGCGAAGCGCCGGACAGGGCCGCGACAACTGCAGCAATGGCTATCACGGCGATAGCGCGAAGGGCCCTCACGACGGCTCGACCGGACTCCGGAAACGATAGCGGAGCTTCGAGTATGAAGTTGGCACTCGCCGGCACACAAGAGTGAGCTCCAGGTGCGAGCGCAGCCCCTCTCTGTAACCCGGATGTAACAATCACGGGCATCGGGTGACATCAACCGGTCGACAATCGACGGAGTGCACCGCATTTCACCCGTCGAAGCAGGAATGATTCACCCCGTCGGGGTGCACAGACTCCAAGTTGCCTACGCAACGGAGCAGTTGCGACCGATGCAAGTCATGGAGGTCGTCCTGGCCCGGATCGCGGCTCGCGGCGACGACGCGGTGTGGATCTCGCGCTGGCCCGACCACGAGTTGCGGAACCGCGCCGTGGAGCTGGACCGGATCCGGCAGGACCGCGGCATCGCGGGAATGCCGCTGTTCGGCGTGCCGTGCGCGGTGAAGGACAACATCGACGTAGCCGGCTTGACTACCACGGCTGGCTGCCCGGCGTACAGCTACCGACCGAGCCGCAACGCCGGCTGCGTGCAGCGCCTGGTCGACGCAGGCGCGATCGTGGTCGGCAAGACCAACATGGACCAGTTCGCGACCGGGTTGACCGGCACGCGGTCGCCGTATGGCGTCGCCCAGAGCGTGTTCGGGGGCGGCCTGATCTCAGGCGGGTCCAGTTCCGGCTCCGCCGTCGCGGTGGCCGCCGGCCTGGTCAGCTTCGCGCTGGGCACTGACACGGCCGGCTCGGGACGCGTGCCGGCCGCGATGAACGGGATCGTCGGCTGCAAGCCGACTCGCGGCCTGGTCAGCACCGCCGGTGTGGTGCCGGCCTGCCGGTCACTGGACTGCGTGAGCATCTTGACGGCCGATGTCGCCGACGCCGAGATGGTGTTGGGCGTGATCAGAGGGCCTGATCCGGGGGATCCCTGGTCGCGGCCGGCGCCTGGGAATCGCTCGCATCCGCACTCACGGCTGCGGTTGGCACGGCCGACCGATTCGAACTTCGAGGGCGACGACGCGATGCGCGACGCGTTCGACGCCGCGGTAACCCGCGCCGCTCAACACTCCGGCGGCCTGGTGCCGACTACGATCGACCCGCTACTCGAGGCCGGCGAGCTGCTTTATCACGGACCGTGGGTCGCCGAGCGGCTGGTCGAGTTGGAGACGTTCTTCGCGCAACATCCCGATGACGTGCTGCCGATCACCCGTCAGGTGATCGAGGAGGGTCGGCGGTTCACCGCCGCGGACACCTTCCGGGCCTGGCACCGGCTGCAGGAGTTGCGGAACTGGACCGATCAGCTCTGGCGGCGCGCCGACCTGCTGATCATGCCCACGGTACCGACCACGTTCACCACCGACGAGATCGCCGAGGAACCCCTGCGGCGCAACGCGGTGCTGGGCCGGTTCACCCAGTTCGTCAACCTGCTCGATCTCGCAGCGATCACCGTTCCGGCCGGCCAGACCACCGATGGGCGACCGGCCAGCATCACGTTGATCGGTCCCGCGTTCTGCGAGCCGGCGCTGCTGTTCGTCGCAACCGGGCTGACCGACCCGTAGGAGGACGACCATGACCCGCACTCTCGCGCGCCTCGCGGCCATCGGCCCGGTCGCCGCCGACCCGTACCCGTGGCCCTACGACGGCACCGTCACCACCGACCGGGTCGCGCTGATCTGCATCGACTGGCAGGTCGACTTCTGCGGTCCCGGTGGATACGTCGACCGGATGGGCTACGACATCGAACTCACCCGGGCCGGCCTGCCCGGCGCCGCGCAAATGCTGGCCCACGCCAGGGCCACCGGTATACAGGTGATCCATACCAGGGAGGGTCACTGCCCCGACCTGTCGGACCTGCCGGCCAACAAGCGGTGGCGCTCGGCGCGGATCGGCGCTGAGATCGGTGGCCCCGGGCCGCAGGGCCGCATCCTCGTGCGCGGCGAGCCGGGCTGGGAGATCGTTCCCGAGGTGGCGCCGCTGCCCGGTGAAGTGCTGATCGACAAGCCGGGCAAGGGAGCGTTCTACGCCACCCAGCTCGACCTGGTGCTGCGCACGAAAGGCATCACCCACCTCGTGCTGACCGGCATCACCACCGACGTCTGCGTGCACACCACCATGCGCGACGCCAACGATCGGGGCTACGAGTGCCTGGTCCTGTCCGACTGCACCGGGGCCACCGAGCTGGGCAACCACACCGCGGCGCTGCGGATGGTGACCATGCAGGGCGGGGTCTTCGGCTGCGTCGCCACGTCCGAGGCGGTCCTCGCCGCCACCACCAGCGGACAACCTGATGCCGGCTGACCGGCTCACGGTGCCCGCCGACCCCGGCCCGTTTCGCTTCGAACCGGCGCACACCGCGCTGGTGATCATCGATATGCAGCGCGATTTCGTCGAACCAGGAGGCTTCGGCGAGACGCTGGGCAATGACGTGAGCCTGCTCCGGACGGTGATCCCGCCGCTGCAGCAGGTGCTGGCGGCCAGCCGCACGGCCGGGATAACCGTCATCCACACCCGGGAAGGCCACCGGCCGGATCTGGCCGACTGCCCGCCGGCCAAACTCCACCGCGGCAACCCGACGCTGCGCATCGGCGACACCGGTCCCAAGGGCCGGATCCTGATCCGCGGCGAGTACGGCCACGACATCATCGACGAACTGGCTCCGCGCGCCGGCGAGGCGGTCATCGACAAGCCGGGCAAGGGTTCGTTCTACGCCACCGGCCTGCACGAGCTGCTGGTGGCGGCGGGTATCACCAACCTGGTCGTCACCGGCGTGACCACGGAAGTGTGTGTGCACACCACGGTCCGGGAGGCCAACGACCGTGGCTACGAGTGCCTGGTGCTGTCCGACTGCGTCGGCTCCTACTTCCCGGAATTTCAGCAGGCCGGACTGGCGATGATCGCCGCGCAGGGGGGCATCTTCGGCTGGGTCGCCCCCTCGGCGGCCTACCTGGACGTCCTGACGAACGGAGTTGGTCAGCAATGAGCATCCAAACCGGCAGGCGGTTGCCCTGGTGGGTCGGCGGCGACCTCAACGCGGCATTCGGTCTCGGTTTCAACGTGCTGGTCAACGTGCTGGTGTTGACGTCGCTGTGCGTCGGTGTCGTGCAGATCCCGCAGGCCGCGGTGTTCGGGATCATCCTGCCCGCGCTGGGGATCCAGCTGCTGATCGGCAACGGCTACTACACGTTCCTGGCGCGGCGGCTGGCGCGCCGGGAGAATCGCAGCGACGTGTGCGCGATGCCCTATGGCCCCAGCGTGCCGCACATGTTCATCGTCACGTTCGTGATCATGCTTCCGATCTTCTTGACTACCAGGGACCCGATCCGGGCCTGGGAGGCGGGGCTGGCCTGGTCGTTCATCATCGGGCTGATAGTGCTGATCGGCGCGTTCGTCGGTCCCTACATCCGCCGCTTCACCCCGCGCGCGGCGCTGCTGGGAACGCTGGCGGGCATCTCGATCGCGTTCATCTCGATGCGCCCGGCGGCGCAGATGTGGCAGGCCCTGTGGATCGCGCTGCCGGTGTTCGCGATCATCGTGATCGGCTTTTTCACCGGCCGCAAGTTGCCGGGCAACATCCCGATCGGGGTGGCCGCACTACTCGTCGGTTCCGCGATCGGCTGGATCGGCGGCTACATGTCCGCGCCGGACGTCGTCGCGGCCGCCAAGGACGTTGCCATCGCTGTGCCGACCTTCAACTTCCGGCTGCTGGTCAGCGGCCTGTCGGCGGTGGCACCGCTGCTGGCCACCGCGATCCCGCTGGGTATCTACAACTTCTGCGAGGGCATGACCAACGTGGAAAGCGCGGCGGTCGCCGGGGACAGCTACAACCTGCGCAGCGTGCTGCTGGCCGATGGCACCGGCGCGGTGGTCGGTGCCGCCCTGGGCAGCCCGTTTCCACCGGCCGTCTACATCGGGCACCCGGGCTGGAAGGAGGCCGGCGGCCGGACGTCGTACTCGCTGGCGTCGGGTGTGGTGATCGCGCTGATGTGCTTCCTCGGCCTGTTCGGGCTGCTCGGTGCGCTGATCCCGCTGCCCGCCATCGTGCCGATCCTGCTCTACATCGGGCTGCTGATCGGCGCGCAGGCCTTCGTCTCGGTACCCAAGGCGCACGCGGTGGCTGTCGTCTTAGCGATCATCCCCAATGTCGCGGCCTGGGCCAGCGGTCAGATCGACAACGTGCTCAGCGCGGCCGGCACCAGCGCGGCCAAGGTCGGTTCTGATGCGCTGGCCAAGGCGGGGGTCGTTTACGACGGCCTCAAGACGCTGGGCGGCGGGGCGATCCTGGCCGGCCTGGTGCTCGGCGCGATCGCCGCGTTCGTCATCGACAAGCGGTACTACTGGGCGGCCGGGTACTGCGCGGCCGGGGCAGCGCTGTCGTTCATCGGCCTGATCCACGGCGAGCAAGTCGCCTGGGCCGCGAGCCCGGGCATCGCGCTGGGCTACCTGTTCGCGGCGCTGGTCTGCCTGGCCTTCTCAATGGGCAGTACCCCGGCACCCGCGGAGCTGCCCGACGAGCACCCCGCAGTACCCGCCACGGTTGCGCCGCACACCGCGCCCGCAGAGGTCACCGCCGAGCCAGCCCGCTGAGCGCGTGTCGCGCCCCCGTGCACGCTGTGTCGCGCCCCTGTGCACGGTCACCGTCACGTGAGCAGCTACGCCGAAGTGGTATCACCGGCGGGCTCCGCCGACTCTGATCGGGCAGGGTCATCTCGCCGTGGTGACAGGGCGGATGTCGTGCCCGGCAGCTACGGGAGCAACCATGAGTTCGATCATCGTGTGTGGTGGCGGCATCGTGGGACTGTCAGCGGCGATGATGCTCGCCGCCGACGGGCATGCGGTGACCGTGCTCGAGGCCGACCCGGACCCGGTCCCCAGCTCGCCAGCGCGGGCGTGGGAATCGTGGCGGCGCAAGGGGGTGGCCCAGTTCCGCCAGCCACACGGCATACACGCCCGGTTCCGGCACATCTGTGATCAGGAGCTGCCCGGGCTAACCCGGCGGCTGCTCGACGCCGGCTGTGTCTGGGAGAACATCCGGCGTCCCCTGCCGCCGACGGTGAGCGACCAGTCGCCGCGCCCGGACGACGACGCTGCCCGGGCCATCACCGGCCGCCGGCCCATCGTCGAAGCTGTGATCGCGACCGCCGCGGAGGACCAGGCCGGGGTGGTGGTGCGTCGCGGGGTCCGGGTCAGCGGGCTGTTGCCTGGGCCGGCGGCGCTTCCCGGGGTGCCGCACGTCGCCGGGGTGGTCACCAGTACCGGCGAGCAACCCGCCGCCGACCTGGTGATCGACGCGATGGGCCGGCGCAGCCCGTCACCGGCCTGGCTGGCCGCCCTGGGCGCCCGCCCACCCAAGGTGGACACTGAAGACCACCACTTCGTCTACTACACCCGGTATTTCACCGGGCCTACCCCGCCGCCACGGCGAACCCCGCCGTTGACCGCGATGGGCAGCTTCTCGGTGCTCACCCTGGCCTGCGACAACCACACCTGGTCGGTCACCCTGGTCGCCACCACCGCCGACCCGGCGCTCAAAAGCCTGCGGCACCCGGAGTGCTTCACCCGGGTGGTGGGCGCATGCCCGCTGCAGGCGCACTGGCTCGACGGCCAACCGATCACCGGGGTGCTGGCCATGGCCGGGATCTCCGACCGGCACCGCCGGTTCGTCGTTGACGGCCAGCTCATCGTGACCGGGTTCGCCCCGCTCGGCGACGCCTGGACCTGTACCAACCCGTCCGGCGGACGTGGGCTCAGCATCGGGCTCATGCACGCCCAACAGCTGCGCCAGGTGGCCCGCACCGACCTCGGTGACCCGGCCGGGTTCGCCCGCGTCTTCGACGAGCACACCGCCGAATTCATCGCCCCGTATTACTGGAACAAGGTCGCCGAGGACCGTGCCCGCCTCGCGGAGATGACCGCCCACCGCCACGGCGTGGTCCCGGACCCACCCGACACTCCGACCGCCCCGCTGTTCCCCGCTGCGGCATACGACCCGGACGCCTTCCGCGGGCTCATCGACACCATCGCCTGCCTGGCCCTGCCCCAGGAGGTCCTCGCCCGGCCCGCGGTGAAAGCCGCCGTGCACCGCGAACGGCGCCCCACACCGACCGTGCCCGGCCCCGACCGCACCCAACTCCTCGCGCTCCTCGCCGGCACGAATGCACCGGGGTGCGCTTCGGTCTCCATCGGCTGCTGATCCGACCTGTGCACGAACAGGCCGATTCAGCGGCAAGCTGCCAGCATGGCGAGATGGACACCGCACTGGAACGGCTTGCGGCAGCGCATGGCGTCGCCACCTGGTACCGGGATGCGAAGCGCCGGCGGGTGGACGTCGACCCCGACGTGGTACGCCGGGTGCTAGGGCTGTTGGGCGTCAGTGCAGACAACCCGGCGCAGGTCCGCGATGAGCTGGCCGCGGCCCGGACCCCGAAGACGCCGGGCACCGTGGTGCTGCGGCAGGGCCAGCGCCGCGATCTCCGTCAGCCCGGCGTGCTCACCGACGAGGACGGCACCGAGCGACCCGTCACAGACGCGATCCCGGCAGACCTTGCGCCCGGCTGGTACTCGCTGACCTGCGGTGATCAGCACACGACTGTCTTGGTGGCCCCACCGGCGTTGCCCGAGCCGCCGCGCACCTGGGGGTGGATGCTGCAGCTCTACGCGCTGCGCTCAGCGAAATCGTGGGGCCTGGGCGACCTCGGCGATCTGCGCGAGTTCATCACCTGGACGGCCACCGCGCACGGCAGCGGCGCGGTGCTGGTCAACCCGCTGCACGCGGTGACTCCGACCCACCCGGTGCAGGCCTCCCCGTACAGCCCGTCCAGCCGCCGTTTCGTCAACCCGCTGTACCTGCGGATCACCGACATCCCCACGTACCGCAGTGCGGATCCGGCCGTGCGGGCCGAGGTGGACGAATTGCGGATCGAACCGGCGACGGAGCGGATCGACTACGACGCCGTCTGGCGGGCCAAACAGGCAGCGTTGCAGCTGCTCTGGAAGTCCGAAGGCACCCCGTGTCCCGGGATGTCAGCAGGGTTGCGCGATTTCGCAACGTTCTGCGCGCTCGCGCAGCGTCACGGCCCGCGGTGGTCACAGTGGCCCGCCGAGTTACAGCACCCTGCAACAGCCAGGGCCGACCAGCATGAAGTGGCGTTTCACGCCTGGGTCCAGCAACAGTGCGCCGAGCAGCTGGCCGCCACCAGGCACGCCGCACGGGAAATGGCTGTCGGGGTGGTGCACGACCTCGCCGTCGGCGTGGACCCCGAGGGTGCCGACGCCTGGGCCCTGCAGGACGTGCTGGCTATCGGCGTCACCGTCGGCGCCCCGCCGGACACGTTCAACCAGAAGGGGCAGGACTGGGGCCTGCCGCCATGGCGGCCGGATCGGCTCGCCGCCACCGGGTACGCCGCCTACCGTGACATGCTGCGCGCGGTGCTGGCGCATGCCGACGGGCTGCGCATCGACCACGTCGCCGGGCTGTGGCGGCTGTGGTGGGTGCCGCCCGGGGCGTCCCCGGACCAGGGCACCTACGTACATTACGACGCCGCCGCCATGCTCGCGGCGCTGGCGTTGGAGGCGCGCCGGGCCGGAGCAGTGGTGATCGGCGAGGACCTGGGCACGGTGGAACCCGAGGTCACCGAGACGCTGGCGGCGCAGCAGATGCTGGGCTGCGCGGTGCTGTGGTTCGCCCGCGACGAGGACGCCCCCGGCACACCGCTGCTGGCGACGCGGCGCTGGCCGGCGCGCGCCGCGGCCAGCATCTCCACCCATGACCTGCCCACCGCGCTCGGTTTCCTGCGTGCTGAGCACGTGCGGGCCCGTGCCGAGCTCGGGTTACTCAACGATGAGGCCGCGGAGTGGACCCAGGCGCGAGCAGAACGCGCCGAACTGGTGTCCCTGCTGCGTGCCGAGGGTCTGCTCGGGAACGGCACCAGCAGCGAGGAACAGATCGTGGTGGCGATGCACGCATTGCTGGCTCGCACTCCATGCCGGCTGCTGCTGGCTTCCCCCTACGACGTGGTGGGAGAGACCCGCCAACCCAACCTGCCCGGCACCGTCGATCAGTACCCGAACTGGCGGTTGCCGCTGCCGGTGACCCTGGAGCAGCTGCAGCGCGATCCGCGGGTCGACAAGGTGCTGGCCGCGCTACGACCGGCTGCCAGCGGGATCGCCGGCAGCATGAAACCATAGGCAACAAGGGGCGCGGCTTTCGCTTCGCCAGGAGGTGCCATGAGCGACGACTCTCTCGAGGAGATCCGGCAAACGCCGGAGGGATGGGCACTCGAACAGGAGATGGAGGTAGCGGCGGAGGTCTACGGACCCGAGCCCAAGGGCATCCGCACGGATTGGTCAGAATTGAGCGACGAGGAGCTAGTCGATCGGTACAAGCGCTTGCTCGGTTTCGACCTGAAATGGGAGACCTAGTCACCGCACCGGGTGTTCCTGTACCGCGCGGATCACGCGCGCGCCGCAGCGTCTGCACGGCTTGCCGCCCCGCTCGTACACCCAGTACTGGTGGCCGCGGGTCAACTCGCCGGTGGTGGACTGCTGGGGCCGGTCGGCATTGACCAGGAACAGCCGCCGGGCCGGGGCCACCACCGCGCCGGCATCGACGTCCCGGACGGGAGTCAACGCTGAATTAGTACCCCCGACGTGACGTGGGAGAACACCACAAACGTCGACCTAAAACAACGGCGATTGTCGGGGCATCATCCTGCGCTCTCCTCGCAGGGTCTGGCTGCGCCGATTGCCGGTATCTCCCTTGAGCATTCTTCGACGGCCACCCAGGGCACTGCCACCCGGCTCATACACTGGCCTAGAAGGGAGGCAGCCAGTGTGGAGCGCCCGCAAAGGCCTGGTCGCGCTGGCTGTGATTGTGGTCCTGGTCGTCGGGACGGTGGTCGCTTGGCCGTTTTTCCACACCCTCGGGCGAACGCCGGGCTGCACCGTCACTGCAGCCGCGGATGCGACCTCTGGCGCTACTGTGACGTTTCCGCTATCAGGCGAGCAGGCTCAGAACGCCGCGACCATCGCCGCGATCGGCATGCGGCTGGGCATGCCAGATCACGCTGTCACCGTCGCACTAGCCACGGCGCTGCAGGAATCCGGCCTGCGCAACGTTCCGGTGGGCGATCGGGACTCGGCAGGACTGTTCCAGCAACGCCCGAGCCAAGGTTGGGGGACGCGGGCGCAGGTCCTCGACCCCATCTACGCATCCACCGCCTTCTACCAACACCTTCGCGCGCTACCCGAGTGGACTCAACTGAGCGTCACCGACGCGGCCCAGCTCGTCCAGCGATCCGCTGCTCCGCAGGCCTACGCGCAGTGGGAACCGCGGGCTCGAGCCGCCGCGGCCGCCCTCACCGGTGAGGAACCCGGGGCCCTGACCTGTCTCGGCCTAGCGATCGGCGCGCCGGCCGCAGACCTGGTGAGCACCGCGCTCGCCGAGCTCGGTACCGCCGTTCTCAGCGGAGCGCACCCCATCGCCCGCGGCTGGTCGATCAGCAGCTGGCTCGTCGCTCACGCATCCGGCCTCGCCGTCGACCGGGTGACCTTCGACGGGCGCACCTGGACCATGGACTCAGGCACCTGGTCTCAGACCGGGCCGGCTGACGGCGTCTTGTCCCTCCACCAAGCTCGTAGCGCTGCCTGATGCCCGAAGGCGACACCGTCTACTTGGCCGCCAAGCGGATGACCGCGGCACTGAGCGGGCAGCGCCTCACGCAGGGGGAGCTACGCCATCCCCGGCTCGTCGAGCATGATCTCTCGGGACTCACCGTGCTGGGCGTGCACAGCGTCGGCAAGCACCTGTTCACCCGTTTCGACGATGGGCGAAGCCTGCACACACATTTCCGGATGGATGGCTCCTGGCACCTCTACCAACCCGGACAGCGTTGGCGGCGGCCAGGCCATCAAGTGCGCGCCGTACTGACCACTCAGGAACGGGTGGCAGTGGGTTTCCTCCTGCACGACATGGCATTGTTGGCCACCCAGGACGAACACCAGCTCGTCGGGCATCTGGGTCCCGATCTGCTCAACCCCGACTGGGACGAGAAAACCGCCACGATCGCGGCGCAACGACTACGCGAACATCCCGACGTCGAAGTTGGCATCGCCCTGCTCGATCAACGAATAATGGCCGGCGTCGGGAACCTGTACAAGACAGAGATATGTTTCCTATTGGGGGTGGCGCCTTGGGTTCCGATGCGCGAAGTCGATCCCGACGCCGTGGTGGCGCTGGCCCGGCGGCTTCTCGTGCTGAACGCCGACCGTCCCGAGCAATCCACCACCGGTGAGCTGGCCCGCGACAAGCAGCACTGGGTGTACGGGCGGGACGGGAAACCGTGCCGCCGTTGCGGAGCGCGAGTGATCCGCGCTGTACAGGGACACGACATATATGCCAGACACACCTATTACTGCCCGCGCTGTCAGCTGGGACCACACCCGCCTCAAGCAACGCCGCCGAGAGTGTAGGACCCACAAAAACTCAAGTCCGCTGCTATTTCAGCGAAGTGTTGGCTCAGGAGTCGCCCGGATCCGTTGCCAGGTAACGGTCGGGGCCTATTTCATTGCGGTGGCGAGTTGGTCGTGGGAGGAGATGTTGAGTTTGCGGTAAGCACTGGTCATCAGATGGTCGCTGACGGTTTTGGTGGTGATAAACAGTGCCTGGGCGATCTCCCGGTTGCCCATAGCCTGTGCGGTTAGCCGAGCCACCCGCAATTCGCTGGGAGTCAGCGCATGCACGCCGCTGATCCACGGCCGACGCGGTCGGGCACCGGCGGCCACTGCCTCCTCACGTTCTAGTTCGCTTGCTCGCGCGGCCAGCATCTGCATGCCCTGCTCGGTGGCGTGCTGTCACAAGACGGGTAACAGGGCGCTTGTGCCGATCCCGGCCGTGCCCTGGATGATCAGCACGCTGCCGTTGCCGCTCTCCAGCGCGGTGACCCGGCCTCAACCCGGTAGCCGGGACCGCACACTGCCGATGAGCGTCGGCAACTTGTGGGTGAGCGCCGCGAACACCAGGCCGAAGCAGACCAGCGCCACCGAGCCCATGAGCAGGCCCGTCATCACCTGCGGCGCCCGAGCCCGCACCAGGTGCCCGACCATCCATGAGCCGAGCACGGACGCCGGCAGCATCGCCAAGGTGGACGCCCCGATGACGGCCAGCCTGCGCGGGTCGACCATCCGCTCCGGACGGATCGCGGCGCGCACCATGAACAGCCCGATCACGGCTGCCGTCACATCACCGAGCAGCACAGCACAGCACAGCCCGACCAGCCGGTCGCCGTCCGCCAGCAACAGCAGCGCACTGAGCGCGACTACGATGCGGACCGCCATCATCGCGGTGCTGGCACGGCGTGGCCCGCGGGTATCCAATCGAGCGAACAGTGTCTGCCGGGCCACCTCGTAGCCCGCGTTGGCGAACTGCGATACAGCGAGCACCACGAGGCAGGCGGTCAGCCAGCTCACGATTCTCGGGCCGTGCAGCTCACCGTTGACCAGGGTGGACGCCACCGGGCGGGCGAAGGCGAGCAGCAGGCACAGGGCGGGCAGGCTGGCCATCACGCTGTAGTTCAGCGCTTGCCGCCAGGCCGCGCCGACCGGCCCGGTTACGCCATCCCTGGCCGCTGCGCTCATCGCAGGCAGCGCAGCCACGGTAACTGCTCTGGCGCCGAGCGCGCCGATCACGGTGTACACCGACAGGGCGGCCTGGAACACGAAAACTCCGCCGGGCACCGTCGCCGCGACGGCCAGCATGACGAACATGGAGGACACCGGGAAGGCCGCTACGGCCACCGAGTGGCGCAGCCGCTGGCTGACCTCGCGGGCATCCGGCTCGGTCGACCAGCCGCCTCGCGCCCGGATCGGCAGCCCGACCCGGTAAGCCCCGTAGAGCTGGACGGCCGCGTGGGCCGCCACGGACAGCGTGGAACCTACGCCGAGCACGAGCACCATGCCGACTGAGACGTCCGGTACGTCCACCCCGGGTCGGTACCACAGCGCGACCACGCCCATCACCGTGATCATGCCTAGGTTCTCCACCGCTGGCGCCGCAGAGGCCAACGCGAATCGGCCCTTGGTTTGTTGCACGGCGGTCCCGATCGAGGCAAGGATGTAGCAGAGCACCTGCGGTGCCACGAATAGCACGATCAGGATGGTCAGCTGCCAGGCCCGCCAGCGCGTGGCATCGTCCGGAATGCCTGCGGTGACAGCCAGTGCTACCAGCGGGGACGCTACCGCGATGGCGCCGGCCAGGATCGACGCCCAGAACAACAGATAACCCGTGACCCTGCCGAGTAGCCGACGGGAATCGGCTACTCCGCGCTCGGTGAGCGCACGGGTGAGCGCCGGTACGAGCACCAGCGCCAGGACCGGTCCGGCCATCGCTGCGAAGAGCAGGTTCGGCACGGTGTTCGCGGACAGGAACGCATTGGCGAAGAAGGTTGGGCCCAGAACTGCGCCGATGACGACCACCCGCAGCAGCCCCGTGATCCGGCTGATCAGCGTCCAGGCGGCCACCGTGATCGTGCGGCCCGCGGTGGCGGACACCCGCGCTACATCAACGGACCCGCCGGCCAGCGCCCCGGAGCGGGCCTCATCGCTTTCGGACGCGGCATAACCCTCAGCGAATGCGCGGCGCTCGCCGTCGACCTGGCCTTCCAGGGCGTCGAAGCTCAGCTCGCCACGGTGACGGCGCGAGCGCGCCGAGCAGCCTTCGCTCATGACCCGAACATTAGCCCTGAGGGTGAAACCGAGATTGAGGCTCGCGGAGCAATACGCGGTCCCGCTTGAGCACGCCGGCACTCTGGGCGCTGCGCGCCTATCGTCATTGCGGCCATGGAGGAGCCGTTGGGTACCTCGGCGAGGTTGCTGCGCGTCACGGCGGGGACCGTAGCCGCTGCGGCCAGCCGGGTCCGGGAGCCCGCATTCGGCTCATCTTCCGCTTATATACGGCAGTTCGTAGAAAGCTCCCAGCACCGCCAAGGATCCTAGCTCGGACGCCAACCCGCCGAGCCCAGCTGCCTGAGGATTTCCGAGGGCGCGGTAGGGTCGCCCCGAGGAGGAGCCGATGGTTGCTGGTGAGCTGACCGGAAATATTCGACTTGTTGCGATAGGGGCTGAAAGCAGGGAAAGATGGGAGGCCGTCGTACGCACGGATGCTGATGTAGATATTCTGCAGACACCGATCTGGTGCGACTGCATCTGCCGTTCCGAAGGCCTTGAAGACGTTACGCGGTCATACGAATCGTCTGACGGGCGTCTTATTGTTTTGCCACTTGTGCGTCGCCGTAGGATCCCGATGCAACTAAAAGTCCAATCCTCCTGGCCTGGCCCCTGGGGTTTCTGCGGTTTGCTCGCCACTGAGGGTCGTATTACTTCCGACGACGTCAGCCACATTATTAAGGACTTGCAAGCCTACAACGGACTGAGGACCAGCATCCCTGTGCCTCGGATGGCTGACGCTCAGTTATGGGAAGCGCTTGTTCCCTCAGATGTTATCAGGGAATCTCGCACGACACACGTGTTGGATCTTTCCGGCGGATTCGAAAACGTCTGGAGAAGTCGCTTCGCGGGTGCGGTGCGCACCGCGACCCGAAAAGCCGAGCGTTTAGGGATTACGGTAGAATCCGACACAACCGGGCGGCTACTGCCGGTGTTTGACGCTCTTTATCGCATGTCAGTCGACCGCTGGGCTAAAGCTCGGCGCCACCCGCTGGTCATTGCTCGCTTACTTGCCTCGAGGCGTGAACCATTGAGCAAGTTCCGGATCGTAGCGGACCTTCTGGGTGAGGCATGCGAGGTACATATCGCATGGCTTGATGGGAAGCCTTTGGCTGGGACGATCGTTCTGACGCACGGCGTCGTTGCAACCTACTGGCGCGGCGCGATGGACATAGAGCGGGCGGCAGGAACGGGCGCGAACGAGCTGCTTCATCGAGTCGCGATTGAAACCGCATGTCGGAGAGGATGTCTGCAGTACGATATGCAGCGATCAGCTTCTCAGAGTCTCGGACGCTTCAAGTCCAAGTTCGGGGCCCAGCCCAGAACTTTTCTCGAGTATCGATTTGAAAATATCCCTGTGACGGTGCTCGACCGCCGAGCTCGAGTATTCGCCAAGCGCATGCTACGTATGCCAAAGGCCGAGATCCCCTGTTAGTAGCGCAACGGCAGTTGCCTCGTGCCATGAACGAATTGCGCTGACTGCTCCGGTGACACCAAGACCATCGACGCGCCTTGGCGACGAAACCAGGCTGCCACCGGCGCCCGCCGCCTCGACCATCCGAAGGCGCCTTTCATCAGCCACCCTCGCCTGGTGCGCGGCCTGGCAGGCGATGCTTGCTGCGCGCGGCCCGGTGGCCAGCTGGGATCCCGTCGGCTAGCCGCACCCGGGCGGCCGAGCAACCCCTGGCGGATCGCCGGCCCGACACGGTAACGCTATGTACTCGGTGGGGTGGTCTCGGCTACACGATTGGTGATCCATGTAACACTCTCGGAGAACTTACGATGACAATACGTACAGGATCCCCCGGGGATCCGGGGAGTGGACCCTCCGGGACCACTCATAGAGCGACAGGGGCGTGGTCAACCGCCAGGGCTAGGGAGGCTACAGCGGCGGTCCCACGTATAGGGGGGATCCCGATTGTTCACGGAGAAGGACACCGATGTCGACCGAAGCGCCACAGGGGGTCTGAACGCGTTGCTGCCGCCGGGGCTGATCGCAGGTGCCGGGACCGCCATCGGGCTGGCCATTGCTCGGGGCCTGCGCGGCACGGGAGTGCCCATCGTCGGCGCCTCCCTCACCCCGACGGCGCCAACTTGCCGCTCAAAGCTATGGCACAGCGTCCTGCGGGTCAGCGCACCGACCACGGAAGCATGGCTGGCGACGCTGCGCGCGGCTCACGCGCGGTACGGCCCGATGGTGCTGTTCCCTGCCGATGACACGGTGGTGCGCATCGTCGCCGAGCACGCCGGCGAACTGGCCACCCAGTTCCACTTCGTGCTGCCGGACCTGCCGACCGTTGATCGATTGCTGGACAAGTCGATTTTCCACGAGTGGGCTCTAGCTAATGACTTCCCGGTTCCACGCACCGCGATTGTCCACAATCTTGGCCAGTTGCGCGCAGCCCTGGGCGAGATGGCCTTTCCTGTGGTGTTCAAGCCGGTCGAGCGGACACCACATTGGCAGGACTTCAGTAAGTTCGGCACAGCCTACCGATTCGAGACCGCCGACGATTTCGGACGGCTTCCGTTCGCTCCGTTTGATGCCGCTGACCGCTTCCTCGTTCAGGAGTGGATTCCGGGCCGCGACAGCGACGTCTACTTCTGCCTGACTTACCGCGACCACAACGGGGAAGAGTTAGCGGCGCAAGGCGGGCGAAAGATCACCCAGTGGCGCGTCGACACGGGCAGCACTGCCCTGGCCATAACCCATCAGGACGCGGAGTTGCACAAGCTGACCCGGCGGCTGCTCGACACCGCTGGCCACGTCGGCTTCGGCTCGCTCGAGGTTCGGCGCAGCACTCGAGATGGGCGAATGCTCATCACCGAACCGACCGTGGGCCGGCCGGACCTGCAGACCGCACTCGCCGCCGCCGCCGGGGTGAACCTGGTGGATATCGCGTATCGCGACGCACTGAAGCTGCCAGCACCACCGAACCGACCCAGCCGAGAGGCGATCTGGATTCACGAGACCGCCTTTCCGCGGTCGGTACTCGTCGCGGCACACCGCCGCCGCCTCGATGTCCACACGCTCCTTACCACGTTGCGGACCAGGCGGACGCCCACCGGCGCATTCTTCTCGAACCGCGATCCGCTCCCACTCGTACTTGAGACGGCCAAGGTCGCCAACAAGATCCTCCGGGCGGTACGGATCACCGGGCGGAGACGCGCTAAGCCACCCCTCATCACCCGCCGCAGCGGATTGACCTGGTTGTCTTGGCGCGCGCGGTTTTTCAGTGCGACTCGAACACATCCCGTTGGGTGGGCGCAGACCGACGGTGCGGGCCCACAAGATCGTGGATCGGCGCCGGCAGGTTTCGAAGATCATCACGTCCAACCGGGAGTCAACGGAAATGGCGACCATGATGGCCAGCCGGTCCCGTTGCGGGCGAACTCGCCATCGAAGGTGACAGTCACCGGCAACGGCACAAACCCCTCCTCGCCGGCTTCCCCACCGAACACCACGGCAATGACGACCGGACCGTAGCTGTTCACCGCCCAGTGCGCGGGCGGAGCACGTTCTGGTGAGTGCGGTGGAGGAGAAGTGCGAAAGAGATAGAAGCGATGATGAGGTAGCCGTACCAGGTGTGAATGGCGTCCCAGAGGGTGTGC
Organism: Pseudonocardiaceae bacterium; assembly: GCA_035606945.1. Lineage (GTDB taxonomy): Bacteria > Actinomycetota > Actinomycetes > Mycobacteriales > Pseudonocardiaceae. Next base: position 4,915 of record DATNDR010000126.1, on the reverse strand, counting down.
AGGGCCACCACTAGCAGGAAGGTGCCGACCGCGGCGGCCAGCCCCCGTAGCCTCCACCGCTGCGCGTGTGCCCACCACAGTGCCGCCGCGGCGAGGCCGGTCCAGGCGGCGTGCCCAGCCGGGCTGAGCACGCCGCGCAGCAGGATCTGGGTTTCGGCGTCGCTCAGGTCACCGCCGGTGGCCAGCAGGGTCACGAACCCGTAGCCCAGGGTCTCCAGGACGGCGAAACCCATGCCCACCGCGACGCCGACGAGCAGCCCGTCCGCAGGGTTGGCCCGGTACCGGGTGAAGATCAGCACCGCGATCGGCACCAGCAGCTTGGCGGCTTCTTCGATCAACCCGATGTATATCGTCGGCAGCGCGCCCAGCTGGCGCATGATGTCGAATTCCGCGACGCTGGCCAGCGCGGCGCCCAGCACCCCGCCCATCACGGCACAGCTCACCAGCACGCTCAGCGGCAGGTCGAAGGCCGGGTTGCGACCATCGATGTAGACGACGAAGCTCACCGGGATAACCAGCGCCCCCAGCAACAGCAGTGACGGCACCAGGGCGGGGTTTCCGGTGACCACCAATGCCTGCTGGACCGCGATGAACAACCCGATACCCACCAGCAACACGGGCAACCATGCCCACCGGCGAGCCCGCGCCGGACGAGACCGGCTCTCTGGTCGTGTCCCGTACTGCACGGTGGCCATGACTCCCCTTGTACTCCTTCGGTCAGACGTGGGCACCACGTGGCATGTAACACCGCAGCTAATGTTTTTCCCGCCAACCACTCGGGCACGCTCCTGTCGCTGAGTTCGGCTACCGGGCCGTGCTGGATCGACCGGACAGCCCTGTGGTCGAACTCGGCGACAACACGGCGGGGCAACGGACCGACCGCGTGGCGGGGTGCACGGTACTGGGAGCAGCGCGGGTCAGCGCCGTGCGGGAGAATGTGTCGGGAAAAGCCTGACGCCGAAGTCCATCCCCCGTGCGCTCATGTCACTTTTGCCGGAAATTGACCCGCTTGGTCGGCCTCTTGCCGCCTTCGAGTTTGGCGGGGCGCAAGACGTCGTCTTCGGTCAGTGCCCTTTCAGTGCCGTCCCGCAGGTTCTCCTCCACAACCTGCGCCCCCGTGGGCATGTTGGCAAGCTCACGAATATCGCGGACCGAGAGGGTGTCCTTATTCCACGGATAGGCTTTTCCCTCGATCAGCACCTCGTAGTCAGCGGTCTGCGCCATTGTCGATCCAACCTCCTCAGACGCCGAAGCAGGTCCGGCTCATCACTGAGCCGGACCTGCTTCGGATACCCGCTGCGGGCCGATTCATGCCCGGGCTGGCGCTCCGGCCACGGTCGTGGCCGGTTCCAGGGCCAGGTCGATCACCTCACGGATGTCGCCGACCAGATGCACGGTGAGCTCCTCGCGCACCGACTCCGGCACATCGTCGAGGTCGGGTTCGTTGCGCCGGGGTAGCAGCACGGTGGTGATGCCGGCCCGGTGCGCGGCGAGCAGCTTCTGCTTCACGCCACCGATCGGCAGCACCCGCCCGGTCAACGACACCTCACCGGTCATCGCGACGTCGGCGCGCACCGGCCGCCCGGACAGCAACGACGCCAGCGCGGTGGTCATGGTGATCCCGGCGCTGGGCCCGTCCTTGGGCACCGCCCCGGCCGGCACGTGCACGTGGATACCCCGCTCGGCCAGATCACCGACGGGCAACTCCAGCTCGGCCCCATGCGAGCGCAGGTAGGACAGCGCGATCTGCGCGGACTCCTTCATCACCTCACCGAGTTGGCCGGTGAGCGTGACGTTGGTCGATCCGGTCTCCTTGTCGGCCAGTGAGGCCTCCACGAACAGCACATCACCGCCGGCACCGGTCACCGCGAGCCCGGTCGCCACGCCCGGCACAGCTGTCCGCTCCGCGGACTCCGGAGTGTGCTTGGGCCGGCCGAGGTAGTCCCGAAGTTCGTCCGGCCCGATGTGCACGGGCAGCTCACGTTCGTGCAACGCCAACCGGGTGGTCACCTTGCGCAGGATCCGGGCGATCGAACGCTCCAGCTGCCGCACCCCGGCCTCGCGGGTGTACTCGCCGGCCAGCCGGTGCAACACGGCGTCGTCGATGCGCACATCGTCCGGACTCAGCCCGGCCCGGTCGAGCTGGCGAGGCAGCAGGTGATCGCGCGCGATGGCGACCTTCTCGTCCTCGGTGTACCCGTCGAGCGTGACCAGCTCCATCCGGTCCAGCAGCGGCGCTGGGATCGACTCCAGCACGTTCGCCGTCGCCAGGAACATCACGTCGGACAGATCCAGCTCGACTTCCAGGTAGTGATCACGGAAGGTGTGGTTCTGCGCCGGGTCGAGCACTTCGAGCAGGGCAGCGGTCGGGTCGCCCCGGAAGTCCGAGCCGACCTTGTCCACCTCGTCGAGCAGCACGACCGGGTTCATCGTGCCCGCTTCGGAGATCGCCCGCACGATCCGGCCGGGCAGCGCGCCGACATAGGTCCGGCGGTGCCCCCTGATCTCGGCCTCGTCGCGCACCCCACCGAGCGCGACCCGGACGAACTTGCGGCCCATTGCCCGGGCCACCGACTCACCCAGTGAGGTCTTGCCGACCCCAGGCGGCCCAACCAGCGCCAGCACCGCGCCGCTGCGCCGGCCACCCACGACACCCAGCCCGCGGTCGGCCCGCCGGCGGCGCACCGCCAGGTACTCGATGATGCGGTCTTTGACCTCGTCCAACCCATGGTGGTCGGCGTCGAGCACCTCGCGCGCGCCGGCGATGTCATAGCTGTCCTCGGTGCGCGAGTGCCACGGCATGGCCAGCACGGTGTCCAGCCAGGTGCGGATCCAGCCGACCTCCGGCGAGGCTTCCGCGGTCCGCTCCAGTTTGTCGACCTCGGTCATCGCCGCCTTGTGCACGTGCTCGGGCAGCTCCGCAGCCTCGACCCGGGCCCGGTAGTCCTGCTCCTCCGTGGCGGGCTTGCCGTCCAGCTCGGCCAGCTCCTTGCGGATCGCGGCGAGCTGCTGGCGCAGCAGGAACTCCCGCTGCTGGCGCTCCATGCCTTCCTTGACGTCCTTGTTGATCGTCTCGGCGACGTCGAGCTCGGCGAGCTGTTCCTGGGTCCAGGTGACGAGCTTTTCCAGCCGCGCCACCACATCCGAGGTCTCCAGCAGCCAGAGCTTCTGCTCCTTGGTCAGGTAGGGGGCGTATCCGGCGAGATCGGCCAGCATGCTGGGCTCGTCCACCTGCCGGAACGAGTCGATCGTCTGCCAGGCGCCGCGGCGCTGCAGGATCGTGATCACCAGACCCCGGTATTCCTGGGCCAGTTCTTGCGCGCGGTCCGGCGCTCCCGTCTCATCCAGGACGGTGGCCTGCACCCACAACGCCGCGCCCGGACCCGTCGTACCAGCCCCGATCCGCACCCGGTGAGTGCCCCGGATCACCGCAGCCTGCTCGCCGCCGGGCAGCCGGCCGATCTGCTCGACCAGACCCCAGGCACCCACTGAGGCGTACTTACCGTCCAGCCGCGGCACCAGCAGGATGCCCGGCTGAGCACTGGCGTCTACGGGAGCCGCACGAGCTGCTTCGATGGCTGCACGGACCTCGGCGTCGGCCAGCCGCATCGGAACCACCATCCCGGGCAGCACGACGACGTCATCGAGCGGCAGAACCGGCAGTTTCACAGTCTCGGTCAAGATTGCCACACTTTCGAGCCAGAAGATTGAGTTCAGTTGGCTCAACTACGGCGAGGGCGGCCGTATTCCGCGACAGGAGGTAGCCAATGTGCTCCCAATGCGGTAACCAGGCGGGTAGCGGACCTGGAATTGATCATCCGTCCCGGATGGCCGACCGCGTCGGCGGGAGGAGGTCGCCGCGATGGGGGGCCCAACGGCTTGCTGGCCGCGCTGGTCGACCAGCTCGCTATCGGCGTGGTCGCGGTCGACGCGCAGCGGCGGATCACGTTGTGGAACGCGGAGGCCGAGCGGCTGACCGGGTTCTCCACCGACGAGGCGGTCGGGGCGCTGGCGACCGAACTCGGGGTGGCACCGCAGGATCGCGCGCAGGCGCAGCAGCAGGCGGCCCGGTTGCTGGCGGGCGAGTCATGGGTGGGCGAGTTTCCGGTACGGCGCAAGGACGGCCGGATCGTGACCATGCGGTTCCGTGCCACCGGCGTGACTGATCCCGACGGCTTGCCGGTCGCCGTGGTGGGCGCCTTCGACGACGCCACGCAGGCCCAGCGGCGAGAGGAGGCGCTGGCCCAGCTCGACGCGCTGTTCGAGGCGACCACGTTAGGGCTGGCCTACTTCGACACTGACCTGCGGTACCGGCGGGTCAACGCCGCGGTGACCGAGATGGCCGGTGGCACCGTGGCGGATCGGGTTGGACGAAGCATGGCGGACGTCCATGGCGAGCCGGTCGGAACGGCCGTGGTGACGGCACTGCGGGAGGTGCTGGCCACTGGGCAACCCCGGCGCAACGTCCGGATCTCGGGCCGGCTGTTCCACGGGCGGGGCGCACACCAGGAGTGGTCGGTGGACTTCTACCCGGTGCGGGCTGCTGATCAGCGCCTGCTCGGCGTCGGGGCAGCCTTGCGGGACGTCACTACCGAGCAGCGCACGCTGGACCGCTACCAGAGTCTCGTCACGGCGACCAGTGCCGCGGTGTGGACGCGGGATGCCGAAGGTCGCGCCGTGGAGGACTCCCCGAGCTTCCGGGCAGTGACGGGTCAGGATTTTGACGTTACATTCGGCCTGCAGTCCACCCTCATCGCACCGGTGTTCTCCGAACGGCGGGTGGTGGCCGCGCTGGCCTTCGCCGCCTGCCGGGACCGTCCCCACTACACGCCCGAGGACCTGGCCTTCGTCACCGAGCTGGCGGCCCGCGCGTCGACCGCGGTGGAGCACGGGCGGGCCTTCCAGCGAACCCGGG
>DATNDR010000123.1:0-83563 GCA_035606945.1 Pseudonocardiaceae bacterium | reverse complement strand
GCTGGAACGCGCGCAGGGTGGGTAGACCTTTCGGTGGTGGCCGTCTGGCGGTATTGACGAAGTAGCCGGCGAGACCGGTCAGCACCGCGATGAGGTCTTGCGGGTAGGCCCCGGTGACGACGGCATAGTTGATGAGCAACGCGTGGGTGTCGTGTCCGCCGTGGAGTCGGGCGTTGATCAGCAGCAGTGTGTCCAGCCACGCGGGTCCCCGACACCCACGCCCAGTCCAGGTGATCACAGTGCACTGCGGCCTCCGCAGGACGTTGTCCGCTCGGATGTCAGCGTGTACGAGCGTGTCGCCGGTTAGGGCCGTCAGGTGCCCACCGCAAGCGCGGATTACATCATCTGATGTAGCGAGACTACATAGCCTGTGGTACGCCCGATATGCACTGTTTAGCGGATGACGGCGGACTATGAGTCCGTAAGCCTAGATGGTTCCCGCACAGAACTGGACAAGGTCAAGTCTACGGCACAGAGATTGTGCCAGCGGACCGCTACTTGGAGTGACGTGGTATCAACAGTCTGCGATTTGAGAGGGAGTCAGCGAACCGAGGCGATTCAACGGTATGGAGCCTCCATGATTGAGCAGCCACCCGTCCAAACAAACCAGTTCGCCAGTATAGCGTTGATCTCGCCCCGTAGAGATGGAGCGATCTAAACGGGGGCTAAGTGGCCGGTCGCATCACTACCCGAAAAAATTATTCACCGAGCAAAGGCACGTTCCCGCTTGGGGGAACCAGCTGGCAATTGCAACATCCGGCAATCTGTGCAGCATTGCGATTAGCAGGGGTGACAGCATGACGCCGACTGCTGGGTCAAACCGGCGCAACATACTTGAAGAGCGAATCGAACGTCCGTCGATCGATGGGCTGTTGGATCGCGCTGTGAAGCGCCGAATCTGCGTGGTGATCGGCGCAGCTGGTTGGGGTAAGACCACGGCGGTGGCAATCTGGTCGCGGGATCGTTCAACCGCCTGGTTGCGGTATGAGGACTACGGGGGGAATGAGCAGCGCCTACTGGCTGGCCTGGTCAAAGTATTGCGGACCCACGTATCGGTGCCCGACGCACCAAGCGAGAGCTTGGCGGCAGTTGACACAGACCAAGTGAAGTCTTCGATAGCAAAAATTTGTTCGTGGTTAGACAGCCGCCTTGATGAAGATGCTATTCTAGTCTTGGATGACTTGCAGGAGCTGCGGCCTGATGGCGACGCGGCGCGGGCCATCGAGTGTCTGTCCAAACTGGCGCCGGACCGGTTGCATATGGTCCTGATATCCCGGTGCGAACTGCCATTTTCGCTGCAGCGGCTACGGGGTCGCGGTCTTGTTACGGAACTCCACGCGCCAGACCTAGCCTTCGATATCGCCGACACCGAGACATTGCTACACAAGACCGTGGGTGAGGATCCTCCCGGCTTGTCGATACATGTTTGGGAGCAGTCGGGGGGTTGGCCTGCGGCCGTACACAGCGCCATAGAGATGCTGTGGAGGGTCATACCGGAGAAGCGCTTCGCCACAGTGCGACGGCTGTGTCACCCTGGGGAGCGGTTCCATGACTATCTCGCAGAGGAAGTCATCGGTGCCGGGCCAGAATGGATTCAACAACTGCTGCGTAGATTAGCGATTTTCGGCGAGGCTAGATCCACAGCAGAGATCTCCCGCGGACTCACTGATCCAACGACCGTACTCGCTGAACTGAGCCGTCAGGGACTCGTACGACGCACCGGTGAAAGCGCAGGCTGGGCGGTCGTGCGGCCTTTACGTGACTATTTTGAGCATGAAACCGCGCCATCCTCCAGTGAGCGAAAAGCCCTGCACGTCACGGCGGCCAACGAGTGTATCCGGCGAGGAACACCCGCCGACGCCCTGCGACACTTGCTAGCGGCGGGTGATCATGCCGCCTGCGCCGCACTACTGGTCGATCATGGTGACGCGATCGTGGAAAGCGGCCAGTCCAACGCCGTGTTACAGGCCGCTGAGTTGCCGGCCGTATACCGCGATGACCCCCGGATCCAACGAGTTCTCGGGCAGGCGCACCAGGTGCGAGGGCAGTGGGCGCAGGCGCTGGAGCATTTTCAGCGGGCGGGCCATGACCGAGGTGACTTAGAGCCCGCGCTTTCCTGGCGGGTCGGCTTGATCAATTTCGCCCAGGGCGAGTTTTCTAGGGTATTAGCCCTGGCGCAGCGAACTCGGTTGGACCGAGCGGACTCGCTCGACGAGATCCGCGTGCTGGCGTTGACGGCAAGTGCCCACCGGATGTCCGGTGACCTCCTGAATCTACAGAAAAAGGCGTTACAAACTCGCGCTGCGGCCCGGCGGTGCGGCGGTCCACGAGCATGGTCCCATGCCCACCACGTTTTCGCGCTCATCGCCGCCGCCGAAGGTGACTGGCGTCAAGCCGATACCCACTGCACGGACGCGCTGCGCTGCGCCGAGGCGAGCGAGGATGTGCTCCAGCTGGCGTGGACCCGCGCTTTCCGAGCGTTTCACCAATTCGAAGCGGGCGCGCCCCAGCATGCGCTCACCGACGCAGAGATCGCGTTGAGCCTTAGCGAGCGATGCGAAAACCCGTTCTATATCGCGCACGCGCTGACTACTCGCGGCCGCGCCCACAGCCGGCTCGGGATGCTGCAGGCGGCGGCGGACGACTTCGCCACATCTGTCGACCTTTTCCAGCGTATCGGCTCCCGATTTTTGGCCTGGCCGCTATGTGGCCTCGGTGATCTGCATCGCACGCGAGGGCAGCTGGCTCGCGCCCGAGCGGCTTACGAGGAGGCGCTGACCCTCGCCGAGCCGTACCACGATGTGTTCGGCCTCAGCTCGGCGCTGATCGGTCTTGCCCGGATCGAAGCGGCTGATGACCTGCCGATTGCTCGGCAGTATGCGGCCCGTGCGGTGGCCTTGGGCGAGGGACTTCGCAAGGTTCCAGCACTGCTGGCCCGTGGCTGGGTCGAGTTAATAGGTGGTGATCGGCAGCGTGCCTCGACGGATGCCCATCGGGCGGCCGCCGCCGCGCGGCAACGGCGGGACAACCCCGGACTAGCCGAGGCCATCACGCTGTCCGCGCTGGCCTGTGATGATTCCGCCGTGGATGCCATCCCGCTCCGAGACGCGATTGACATCTGGCAGGAGACCGGTTGCCGGCTCGAGGGAGCCGCGGCCAGGCTTGTGGCCGCTCGCCTCGACGCCCCCATTCCTGACCTCGACGCCCACCTCGCGAACCAGATGCTTCGGGACCATGGTGTCGACGTCGAGTCACGACGCGCAGCCGGACCGCTCGGTGTCTTGGTCCGTTCCGCGCCCGCGGTATTCATACAGACCCTCGGCGTCTTCCGAGTCATCCGTGACGGCATCACAGTGCCGATAACAGAATGGAAGTCGAAGAAAGCTCGAGACTTGTTGAAAATTTTAGTTGCAAAGCGCCGGCCGGTCCCCCGTGAACAGCTAATGGAGTTGTTATGGCCAGAGAAAGATCCGGCCCTGGCCAGCAACCGGCTGTCCGTGCTGCTCTCCATGATCCGCGATGTACTACGGCTTCCCCCGGCAGGCGAGGACCCATTGGTCACCACCGATGGCATGGTGTTGTTGAATTACACCAAAATACGCGTCGACGTGGAGGACTTCCTTGCCCAAGCTGCCGCCGCCCTCGATGCGGATCGGGCCAAAAAGCCGGATGCCACCGCGAGGCTGGCGGCTGCCGTCAATACCCACACCGGAGATTTCCTCGTCGATGACGCTTATGAGGAGTGGGTCATCGAGCTGGCCGAAGAGGTTCGGGCAACTCACATAGCCCTGCTTTGGGCATTAGTGACGCGGATGCGCGAGGCCGGCGACACCGACGCGGTCGTGCGCCACGCGCTGCGCCTACTCCAGCAGGACCGCTACGACGAACAAGCCCATCTCACTCTCGTCGAAGTGCTGTTGGACGCGGGACGACTCGGCCAGGCACGCCGCCACTACAAAACTTATGTCCACCGGATGGCAGAGATCGAAGTTCCACCGCGCGCGCTGCCGAACATGACGTCGACGATTAGCGTGATGCAGTTGGCTGATGCGAGCGAAGTTGACCGGCCGCGAGATCATGGTAAAGCGCGCTGGTACTCATGAGCTCTTTGTGCGTTCCACGGGCGATGATGGCGCCATTGTCGAGGAGCAGGATCTGGTCGGCGTGGCGCACCGTGGACATCCGGTGCGCGATGATGAGAAGGGCGCACTCACCGGTTATCCCGGCGATGGTGCGGGCCAGCATTGCCTCGTTGATGGCGTCCAGGTGCGACGTTGGTTCGTCGAGCAGTAGTAACGCGGGCCGGGTGAGCAGAGCACGCGCGATCGCCACGCGTTGGCATTCTCCTCCGGACAGGGTGGCGCCTCGTTCCCCGACTTGAGTATCCAGACCCTGCGGCAAGCGGTCGATCAGCTCAGTGAGGTTGACCAGGTCCACCACGTGGTCGATTTCGGTGGCGCTGGCCTTCGGCGCGGCATAGATCAGATTGTCCCGTAGTGTTCCAAAGAGCACTGGAGCGCTTTGATCGACCAATGCGATGCGGGATCGGAGTATGTTGCGGTCGAGCTGGTTTAGCGGGTGGCCATCGAACAGTATCAAGCCGTGGTCGGGGTCGTAGAACCGTTCGGCGAGGGAGACGATGGTGGACTTACCCGCTCCGGACACGCCGACCAGCGCCGTGACGGATCGAGCCGCGACGGTGAACGATACGCCGTGCAACACTGGCCGGTCTTCGTAGCGGAACCAGACCTCGCGGAATTCGAGAGTGGGCACCTGCTGGCTATCTGGTACAGAACCGGCGTACAACATTTGGGACTGGCGGTGAGGCGTGCGAGTGCCGTCGTCTTCAAGGGGAAGAGCGAGGGCTTCGCGGATGCGTTGCAATGCGCCCATGCCCTTGGCGAGGGTGCTGATTGCTCCGAAGACACCAGCGAGGGGGACGACCAGGTAGGTCGCGTACAGCAGGAAGGCGACCAGCTCACCCAACGACGCGGTATTGCCAGCTACCCGCATGCCTCCGATAAGCAGGACCAGTAGGAATGATCCGTGGACCGCCAGCTCGACAGCGGGACTCATCAGCGAGGCCAGCTTGGCAGCACGTACGCCGCCGTTGTACGCAGATTCCGCAAGCCCGCTGATGCGCTCAGTCTCGCGCCACTCAGCTCGGCTGGCGCGGACAGTGCGGATAGCACCGAGCGCGCGGTCCAGGTCGGCGGTCATGGCACCAATACTGTTTTGTGCCCACTCGCTAGCGGCGCGAATGCCGGCGAGCAGCGACCCGACGATGGCTCCTGCGGCGCCAACCGTAATGGCGACAAGAGCAAAGAGGACGGGGTCGATCCAAATCATCAGGCCGACGGTGGCCACCGCGGTCAACCCGCCTGCTACGAGGTCGACAAAGCTCTGCGCCACGACATCACGCAGCACCGTTGTATCAGTACTGACCCGGGAAATCAGGTCGCCGAAACGGTGATTGTCGTAGATAACCATGCGCAGCCGTAATATTCGGCCGATAAGCTGCCGCCGCAGACCGAGCACGATGCCTTCGCCCGTACGCTCCAGCAAAAAGCGACCGACCGCGCTGATCGACGCTTGGCCGGCAAACAGCAGGGCTAAGGTCAACATCAGCCCCCACAACCGCTGGCCTTGCCCGGATGAGTCGATCGCCTGCTTGGCCAGTAGCGGCTGCGCCAAGCCGAGCACGCTGCTGATCAACGTGAGGGCAATGGCCGCAGTGATCGCCTGCCGGTGATTAGTCACCAGGCGTAGAAGATCAATCACCCGTGCTCGGCCGGGTGGGGCGCTCTGCGAACCAAATCGCCCACCGGGGAACCTCACGAACGCTTCGACTCTAGGGCAGGAACTGCCATCAGGCGCTTGAAGTAATCCTCCGGCACGTCCTCATCAACCACCCGCCCTTCCGCCTCAACCCACGCGTGCGCCCCGAACGGCGGCAGGACGCGCACGCCGACGCACCACACCGGCCACTGACCCGACATACGGCACAGCAACGCGGTCGCCAGGGAACGAGACAGACAACCCTGCGGCCCGGTACAAGCGAGGCTGACCGCCAGCACGGCGTCTCGGGCGGCGCTCGTGTTGACGTAGGTTGCCGGTGCGGCGCCACCGCGCAGCAGCATCATCGCGGTCCGGATATGGTGCGGGGAAAGCCGCGCGATGAGGTGGGCCGATCCGACTGCGAAGCGGGCTACAGCCTTTCGCGACACCGGAAGCGTGCCCGATCGCTTCAGCGCACCGGGCGTGCTCACCGCGTGACCAGCCCGGCTGAGCGCAGTTCCTCCAGCAGCACGGTGACATCCTGCGTGGCCTGGGGCTCGTCCACGTCAAATTCTCCGATCAGCGCACTAATCGCCTGGGCCGGAGTGCCGCCAGCGAGCAATGTACGAACGACCAGTGTTCCGGTGGGATTGAGTTGCCAATAGCGCCCGCTGCGCTCGTCAAGTAACACAGTGCCGTACTCAGTGTCCGCTGTAGACACATCCTCGCGAAATTGTAGGCTCATCTTCCGCTCTCCTCTTAGAAAGGACGTCCCATCAACGATGCCGTATGCGATGTCTCCAACGTACGTAACCAGACTTCACAGCCAATGGTCGAATATAAGATTGCATGGCGAAGTCCTGGGGTGTCCGGGCGCTGCGCCAGCGCCCGGAGCCGATCCGCGTCGACTAGACCTAGCTGGGCCAGACGGGAGTCCTCCCAAAGGGTCAACAAGTCACCGCGGTGTTCACGCAGCCCGGCCGCCGCATCCAGCGCAGCCTGGGCCTTGCTCGTACGCTCGAGACACTCGTCGGCCACCACACCGCGCATGCCAGCCACCAGCAATGGTTTGTAGCGCCACGGTGTGACCCGCTCCTCTGGGCGCACCGCCAGGCAAACTTCGATCACTCGATCGTCCATGAACGGTGACGCCATGGGCAGGCCGATGCGGGCGCTCATCTGATCCCACTGGCGCAGGATCCGGTTCGTCTCCCGGATCTGTTCTAGGTCGACGTGCTCACCACGGGTAGGCGCAAGCGGCTCGGCCGTCTCTGCTGCCTCGCTGATCGCCTCCTTCGCGGCATGCCACGCCTGTGGAGTGACCCAATCAAACAGTCGGGGCGGCATGCCCCAGCCGAGTGCGACGGTCCCTGCTTCAGGTATGCCACCCCGCAAGTCATCGGCCGCGTCCGCCAACCACCGCCGGTAGCTGCGAGTGTCCGCGAGCGCTCGCGTCATCGCGCCCAGTGGCCAGTGAAACAATGCGCGGAAACCACGCAGCTGCCGCAAAGCGAACCGCGGATGCCTACGCAAGATCGTGTGGTAATGGGCCTCAGAACACCAGGTGACATGATCACCACCGATACCGGTGAGGTGCAGGCGACTACCCATGGCGAGCATCCGGGGAATGTGGCTGAGCACCCGCGCCCGATCCATCATCCCGATGGTCGGCTCGTCCAACGGGTCATCGATGTCCAGCAGTCCTTCATAGACCAGGGGGGACTCGTCCGCTGACCAGATCACGTGCTCGACGCAGGGCAGGCGCGTCGCGGCTCGGCGGGCCCAGGCCAGGTCGTCATCGCCCGGGTCGATGCCCGGCCAGGTGCTGGCGATCACGCGCGCGCTACCCGCCGCGGACAGGAAACAGATGGAGGTGGAGTCCAGCCCTCCGGACAGGTCACAGCTCACCACCCCACCGCCGCTGGTTCGAGCGTCGACAGCGGCAGTGAGCGCCTCTCGGAGCAACGGTGCGTTGTCGGCCAGCGATCGGGTTGGTCCTGGCGGAGTCCACCAGCGGCACTGACGGCTGGTGCGACACTCCCGCTCGATGATCAGGTAGTTCTCCGGGGCGACCGCGGTCACCCCAGACCAAAGCGGCGTGCTGAGCAACGGATGCGGCACTGGCCACAGCAGCCGTACCGCCACCTGCCGTTCATCCAGCTTTGCAGCGGTCAAGCGGGCCAGCAGATCTGCACGGTCCGCCGCCACGACGGTTCCGGCGACTGTGGTGGCGAACACCAGCCGCAGCCCGGAGGCGCTGCCCTGCACCCGCAACCGGCCGTCCACAGCGGCCACAAGGTGAAAGCTGCCCGGCAGAGTGCAGGCCAACCGATCGAGATCGGCAAGATCACGCAGCCGCTCGGCCGCACGGGTCAACGAAGCAGGACTGACCGGACAACATCCGACGACGGCGAGTCGGGTATCTCCCGCGGTGACTGCCGTGATGTCGTCATCGCCCCACCGCCCGACCAACCACGGACGACCCGAGGCATGCTTCAGCGTTCGCACACCGGGCCCATGAAGCAGCGAGACCACGGCGGAGGTAGCCTCGCAGTCCGGTAGGACCACGAAGTACCTCTCGCCGTGCCCCGCCATGCCATCGTGCTCAGGCATGGACGTCATCGCTGACTAGTTCTTGCTCAGGATGAGGCGATCGTTGCCATGGCGCTGGAGCAACCCGGTGACCTTCTGGAAGGAGCCGAGCTCGACCAACATGGGCGCTTCATAGACACGCTTCGTCACGGTGTATCCCTTCTTGTGGTGATGTAGCCGTCAGTGATCCTTGCTGTCGACAGCACGGAGACCATAGCGAGGGACTCTTCCTGCCGGCTTCTCATCGCCTTCAAACTCTCTTCGCATCAAAATCCCTACGGTGATCCTTCGGTACGAGAGGCCGTCGGTTTGATCTAGCCGGCGATGGCTTGCGCTTCCGTTTCGCTACCGCGCCTATAAGATCCGCGTTTCTACGGCGCACGTGCGAAGACGCGACGCCCCTCCAGGTTTCTCATGTACGAGTCCGTCGATGAATGGCTTCAGCGCGCCCACAGCTGTCCCGATCAGAATCTGATGTCTATGTGGGACGGGGCCGGACGAGGTGAACGGCGATGCTATATTCCATAACCATATACGCAACAAGTATTGAGTCGCAGCTGCCGAAGATTACATGTATGATTCAAACCACGTACGTGCATGGCGGGCACTGCGCAACTTCGAGACGCACACCGTCGAGAACATCGCCGCGATGACCACCCCGCGCCCGGCAGCCAGCGCGCAGCCGGGTGACTCTGGCGGTCCTCGGCCTGGTGGTGTCGGTGTGGGCGGTGGCTAGACGACGCGTCGAATCACGGTCAGTCCCCTGGTGTATATCCGACGCTTGACCACCGGGTGACCGGACTGTGACGACTCGATGAGCATGCCGTCCCCGGCGGCCATCGCGACGTGTCCGACATGGCCACCGTAGGAGTAGAAGATCAGGTCACCAGGTCGGATATCCGAGAGGCCCACCCGGACACCGACCCGCGACTGTGCAGCGGCGGTGCGAGGTAAGTAGAGCCCGGCCTGGCGGTAGGACCACTGCACTAGGCCGGAGCAGTCGAACCCGCCTGGCCGATTGCCGCCGCTGCGGTAGCGGGTGCCGCGCTGCGACAATGCCGCGTCCAACGCCCGCAGGGCAATGACGTCGGCTTGGCCGGCAGAGCGGGCCACGGTGCTGCTACTGGGCAGGGGTGCGGCGGCCGCGCTGCCGACGGAGGCGAGGACACCGCCGGCGGCCAGGGTCACCGCCGCCAGCGCAGTCGGTAAGTAGTGATGCGAGGTCGGTTTGGCGTGTTTTCCCCGAGACACTGATTCTCCCTCGGATGTTCCAGCCCGGAGTCTGGGGGCCGTGGGTGTATAAGTGCCTCGACATCTCCGCACAGATCAAGCTTCAGCAGGCGCAGGCGCGCGGATAGACGTCGCTCAACGGTCTACCACCAGCGGTAAACGGTCGGTGATCGGGTATTGTCTGTGCGTGATCGCGGCTGGAGCTCACGAGGCGGTAGGTTGCTGCTCTCCCGGACCGGGGGTCAGTTTCAGGTTCCTCGGCGGCGGTAAGGTGTCGGCGCGACCGGGATGAGAAATGACCGCTGTAGCCAAGCATATGCCCCCATTGACACAGCTTGAGCCAGGACAACTACTCTGACAGCCCTTCGACTCGATGCAGGTGCTGGATGCTGCGCAGCGACCGGGTCACCGTACCCACAGCCTCCGCTTCCTTAGTCGTTCTCCATTCACGGCGACTGGTCGCAAATCCAACTTCCTACCCCAACGGAGGGTACGCTCGGGTTCATTCCGTAGGGTGGGCATAATCCCGCGCGCCATTCGGCCGCCTCGGTAATCACCTCGCACAGGGTGTCGGCCTCTACGGGGCTTAACCAGCGGTGCAGACGCTCGACGAGCAGATCGACCTGCTGGTTCAGTGACATTACGGAGTATGGAACGCGAGGATGCGCAGGAGCCCGACCTGGGTACCGGCACCATTGATCTCGCCCCGGGGGCGATGCGGTCGCGGACCGAGTCTAGAGCGATCCACTCGACGCAGGCGGCCTCGTTGATATCAACCGGTCGCCCCGGTGGCTTCGGCGCCCTCACCAAGGAAACGCAGGATCTCGAGAATCAACAGCGTCATTTTGCGGGACGCCAGCCGGTTTCCTCTTCGACTGTGACCGCGGGGCCTCGTCGGAATCGACGTATCCTCCGGGCAGCTCCCAGGTCCAGCAGTCCGGCACGAACCGGTGCCGCCAGATCATCAGAACCCGCTCCCGCACATCGTCGAGCAGCAGCGTGATCGCGGCCTTCGGCATCCGCAAGACGTACTGCTCGAAGTGCACCCCGTCAGGCAACTCCAATTAGCCGCTCATCGTGGATGATCCAGCGTGTCAGCTCTCGAGGACCGTGGTCGCCAGGCGGGACGTCAGGCGTCGCCAGACTCGACACCCGTTCCCACCGGGCACGCGACGCCCGTGCCTCCTAGCCCACAGTAACCGTTTTTATTGCGCTCAAGGTACTGCTGGTGGTAGTCCTCGGCGTAGTAGAAATCGCGCAGTGGTGCGATCTCGGTGGTGATCTGGCCGCGGCCGGCGACACTGAGCGCCTGCTGGTAGGTGGACCGGCTTGCGTCGGCTTGGGTGGCCTGCTCGGCGTCGGTGGTGTAGATGGCGGAGCGGTATTGGGTGCCCCGGTCGTTGCCCTGCCGCATGCCCTGGGTTGGGTCGTGACCCTCCCAGAAGACCCGCAGCAGCTGCGCGTAGGAGATCTGTGCAGGGTCGAACACCACGAGGACGACTTCGGTGTGCCCGGTACGCCCGGAGCAGACTTCCTGGTAACTGGGGTTGGGAGTGTGACCGCCGGCGTAGCCGACCGCGGTGGAATACACCCCGGGAGTCCGCCAGAAGATCCGCTCGGCGCCCCAGAAGCAGCCCATTCCGAACACCGCGGTGCGCAGGCCATCCGGGAATGGCGGCACGATGGGGTGGCCGGTCACGGCGTGGCGGCCCACCAAAGACATCGGGATCGCGCGTCCGGGCAGCGCTTCCTCGGCGGTCACCATGCGTGTCTTGTCGCGTCCGAACAGGGCCATGCCGCCAGATTACGCCGCAGTCCCGACCGCAGTCTGGATGCAGACTGCGGTTTTCCGGGAACGTAAACCGCAGTCTGGATGCAGACTGCGGTTGGTTAGGAGGGGAGGCGGCGGCGGCCTGCGAGACCTAGGTCGGAGCGGTGGTACCAGGCCAACTCGGTTTCACCTTCCAGCCAGCACAGCCGTACCGACTCCCCGTCCAACTCGGCGGGGAAATCGACGAGGACCGGCGCGAGGCCTTTGACCTCGATGCCCTGGACGGAAAACCACTCGAGCATGTGGTCCAGCCGGGCCTGCAGCGCCTTCATCTCCGCGAGGCCGCCGAGCGCCGACGAGCCGAAGCGGCGCAGATCTACGGACAGCTCGGTGAGATCTGCCCGGACCTCGATCAGCGCATCGACCCGCCGGCGTACCTCGGGCAGCAAACCCCGAGCGTCGTGGACGTCGAACAATCGGCGATCACTCACGCCGGCAACCGTAGTCGAGCCCGCGGATACCCCCGTCAGCTGTTGGTCGGCGGCCGTTCCACGAGCTGGCTGAGGTACAGCTGCTCACCCAGCTTGCCGATCAGCTCCAGGTTGGTCTCCAGGTAGTCGATGTGCTCTTCCTCGTCGGCGAGAATGTCTTCGAAAATGTTGGCGGTGGTGACGTCGCCCTTGTCCCGGCACAGCGCGATGGCGGGGCGCAGCGCGTTCACGGCGTCCATCTCGACGGCCAAGTCCGCCTCGAACTGCTCCTTCACGGTCTGGCCGATGTTCAGCGCCAGCAGCTTCTGGTAGTTCGGCAGACCTTCCAGGAACAGAATGCGGTCGGTGATCCGCTCGGCGTGTTTCATCTCGTCGATGGACTCATGCCGGGTGTGCTCGGCGAGCTTGGTGAACCCCCAGTTGCCCTGCATCTTGGCGTGCAGGAAGTACTGGTTTATCGCGGTCAGTTCGCGGGTGAGTTGCTCGTTGAGCAGTCCAATAACCTCGTCATCGCCGCGCATGAACTGTCGAACCCCCTCTAGGGTCGGTAGTGGATGATCATAACGGTACCGATATCCAGAGGGCCTGTCATCGAAGGTGAGGCTGTCCTGACCTGCACATATAAAGATCGCTCGAGGGCAAAGCGGGCGAATCAGGCACTACGTCGGAGCGAGTTGCCCAACCCGTCCGCACCGGTGCTGAGTAAGGTGAGGATCTTGTTGATGCAGGTCCCGCAGCCAGTGCCGGCCTCGCACCGCTTGACGACGTCCTTCACGGTTCGGGCACCGTCGGCGATGCACCCGCGCACCGCAGACTCGGTCACCGCGCGGCAGATGCAGACGTACATGGCACCGTCGCCCTCGATCGAGTGATTAGGCAAGGCTAAGCACAGCAGATCATCGGGCTGGCGTCTAGACCTTCCCCCGTCCTGACGCCGGGAGGGGCTTGTCGGTCGGCGACCGGTTCACATCACCGGGCTGGTGTTCAGGAGGGGGTGAGCGCACGGCTCGGACGGCGGCCGATACCGCAGACCTCGAAACCGACCCGGCGCAGCACGTCGGCGTCGAGCAGGTTACGGGTGTCGACCACGATGCGGCGCTCGACCAACTCGGCGAGCCGGCCCCAGTCCAGCAGCCGGAATTCAGGCCATTCGGTGAGCACCACCAAGACAGCGGCGCCGGAGGCGACCTTGAGCGGGTCGTCGGTGACCTGCAGGTCGTCGGTCATGCCGGATACCGCGGCAGGCACTCCAGGGTCGTAGCCGATCAGGTCGGCGCCTTCGGCGGCCAGCAGCGCGGCCACCGTCAGGGCCGGCGAGTCACGCAGGTCGTCGGTGCCGGCCTTGAAAGTCAGCCCCAGCAGCCCCACGCGTTGCCCGGCCAGTGACCCGCCGACGGCATCCCGCACCTTGTCGACCATCCGGTGTTGCTGGCGGGTGTTGGTGTCCAGGCTGGCCCGCAGCAGCGGGAAATCGAAATCCGCCGCGGCGCAGACCTGCAGCAGCGCGTGAGTGTCCTTGGGCAGGCACGACCCGCCCCAACCGGGACCCGCCTGGAGGAAGGCCTGGCCGATCCGCCGGTCATAGCCGATACCCTCGGTGACGTCCAGCACGTCGGCCCCGGACCGCTCGCACAGCTCCGCGATGGCGTTGACATAGGACAGCTTCATCGCCAGGAAGCAGTTCGCGGCGTACTTGACCATCTCTGCGCTGGCCGCATCGGTGAGCACGGTCGGCGCGCCCAGCCGGGCATACAGTGCCGCGACCCGCTCGGCGGCGTCTTGCGCATCGCAGCCCACCACGATGCGGTCGGGATTGAGGAAGTCGTGCACCGCAGAGCCTTCCCGGAGGAACTCGGGGTTGCTCACCACCGCCACGTCCGGGCGGTCCAGCAATTGCGCGGTGCGCGCCGCGGTGCCCACCGGAACAGTCGACTTGTTAACCACCACACAGCCCGTGGGGAGCAATGAGCGCACCTCTGCGGCCACCGCCTCCACCGCCGAGAGGTCCGCCCCGCCGCCGTTTCCCATCGGCGTGGGCACGCACAGGAACACCACCTCAGCCTCCGTGACTGCGGCGGCGGCGCCCACCACGAACTGCAACCGGCCCGCGGCCAAGCCTTCTGCGACGAGCTCGGGAAGCCCCGGCTCCAGGATCGACACCTTCCCTGCAGACAGCCGGGCCACCTTGCCCGGATCCACATCGGCGCACACCACCCGGTGCCCCAACGAGGCCAAGCACGCGCCGGTGGTTAAGCCCACATATCCGGAACCGATCACCGCGATGCGCCGTATGAACATGTGTCTCTCCCCTCACGTTGCGTAGATCCCCATGGTGACATACCGCAACCAGATCTACAGGTCACCCGCGTAGGGAACGTTGTTGACGGCCTCAGAGCTCATCCACAACCGCAGCGCGTGAGTGGCGTGGACGTCGTCGGAGTTGTACGTGAGCAGCCGGGCCCGTTGCGCCAGATCCGGTTCACCTCCGCCCAGCCCGACCGCGTCGGAGTACCAGCGCATGGAGTTCTCGCCGCTGGCCTCCGGATCGTGCCAGGAGAATCCGGCCGCCGGAGCGATCGTCTTGAGTCCCTTGCCATGTGCACACAGGAACTCCGCGCTGACCACTCCGTATAGATCCACCCACTGATCGGACGCGATGAACTCCTGCACCTGCGCGATGGTGGGAATCCCGGGTGCGCCGGCGAAACGTTCCGCCGACGACAGCATCCAGCGGTTCTCGGCCTGCTCGTTGTAACAGAACGCGGCGAAGCTGCGGCCGCACTCGGCGGCGCGGCGGCGAACGCCGGTCAGCCGCTGCCAGAATGCGGCGAACGATCTCGCCTCATCCGGGGTCGGCACCGGCTCCCAGGTGGCGAACGCCTGATACCCGCGAGGCAACCCGATGTCAGCGCCCGACAGCAGGCAGCCCCACAGGTAGGCGCCGGCCTCGTCGAAGCTCTCCATGTCCACGTCGACCTCGACGTCGGCGCGAGGCACGGAGATGCGCCGGTTACGCCGCACCAGCGTGAGGTCCCGCTGCCAGGCCCGAGCCAGCAATACCGCGTCACGCACGGACATCCCGGCCATCGGCACCGGCGCCTCGCCGGCAGGGTCCAGCGCAGCCAGTGCATCTACGGTGGACACCCCGGCCGCTCGCAGGGCCACCGCGTCCTCTCCGCGCAGCACCATGCTGACGTCCCGGGACGCCCGCAGCGCCGGGCCGCAGGTGGGCCACCACGGGCAGGACCGGCATTCGGTGACCCGGGATGGTTGCGCCAGAGGTGGCCCCGCAGTGGCGGCGGCCCGGGCGACGGCCAGCCGATCGGCGAACCGCGCGTCGTACTCGTTCATCGCGGTGCGCCCACCCGGCCAGGTCGCAACGTCCAGGTCGTGCCAGACCACGACGTCGGTCTCGAGCCCGATCACCCCGCCGGTGGCGCGACCGCGAGCCGCCAGCCCGGCGGCGCGCAACAGCCGCACCGCATGGGCCAACCGCAACTGATCCCGGGACTGTGGGCGCACCTTGCGATCCGGATCGACGCGGGCGGCGGTGAATCTTGGCTGGGTCAGCGGGCTGGTGCGGGCCCCGTCGCCAGGGTCGGTGACCTTGTGCCGCACGACGATCACCGGTAGGTAGCCACCGCGGTGCCGGATCAGCAGGTCCACACCGCCACGCCGCCCGCCTGGCGTATCCGCCGGCAGTAGCCCGCCCCAGACCAACGGCGCGTGCTCGCGCAGCAGGGCCAGGGTGGCAGCGACGCGCTGCTCGGCGGTCAACTCGGGGGACACCTCAGCCCAGTCGGCGGTGTGGTGCTCAGCCAGGCGGTCAGCAACCCAACGGCGGTGCGCGGCGGCGGCGGCGATCCGCCGCTGCGCGGTCGCATCCAAAGTGGCGCGCGGTTCGTCGACTGCCGCGGGATCGTGGTCAAGATGCACGCGCCGGCGGCACCGGGTAACCACAGCCGCGTCGAGCAGCACTGCTGAGTCCACGACGTCACATTATGTCCCGGCACCGACAGTGTGGCGCCACGGCGGTGACAGACCCCCGACATGGAGGTGGGCGGGTCGGGCGGGCGGGGCGATCAGAGGGCGCGGGTGGGGACCTGGCCTAGGGTGTCGAGGCTGATCAGCGCGCGGTCGACGCGGTGTCGCAGCTCCCGGCGGCTGATCCAGTTTCGCAGGTAACACCGGTGGTCATGGGCGAGCACCACCAGCACCGCGAGCGCTTCGGCGAGCTCGTCACGCTGGTCGATCGGCAGCTGGCGGATGAGCTCCAGTTGGGCATCGACCACGCTGTCCAGAAAGTCGGCGTCCTGCGCCACCGCGCGGTGCTGCCGCCAGCTGAACATGTGCTGCTTTGCCACCATGTGCACCGCCTGCCATCGTCCGGTTGTCCAAACCATCGCCAGGCAGGCAGCCGGCGTTAGCGGCGTAGGACACATTCACTGGTCACAGTCAGCGACTCCGTAGCCGGGCCCCGGCCAGCAGGTCGGGGTCCACCTGCCGGCGGCCGTGCACGTACCGGGTCCGCGCGAAGGGCACCATCAGCAGCGGCTGCTCGTCGCCGATGAGGTCGCAGTACACCGGCAGGAAACCACGATGGTCCAGGCTCACCAGAAACTCGGCACACAGCAGCCCGCGGCCGTCCAGACATCCGGTGCCGTGCCAGGGCAGCAGTGTCGAGCCACCGAGGTAGGAGAAACCGCTGCACCCGGGTCGGGAGGCGACGGTGGCGAGCCGGACGTGCAGCGGGAACTGCTCGGCGACGCCCACCGCAGCGTCGGCCAAGCAGGCCGCCAGGTAGTTGGCGGAGTCCTGCCACGCGCAGGAGATCACCTCTCGCCGGGCTGCGGCCAACTCTGGCGCCACGTCCGGGGCGGTGAACCGGTCTGGCCAGGCGAGCACCTGGCAGGCCCACTGCCGGAGGTCGGTTTCCGCCGGAGCCGGCACCGGGACCGAGTACACCAGCGAGGACACGATGTCCCGGAACGACGGTACGCCGGCCAGTAGCGCCGGCGGCAATGTCTCGGCCAGCCGCTGGTCGATGAGGGCGGCACTGCGCAGCTCGCGTGGCCTGCCGGCCAGCATGGAGATCAATTCCTTATAGGTGCGACGGTATTTCTCGCGGGTGTTCCACCCTCGCGGGCCGAGTACCCGCCCGACGAATCGGGACTGATCACAAAACCGCACCGAGTTACCCAGCCCGACCAACTGGGCGTAACGCTTGAGCTGTCGCCGGTAGCGACGCATCTCCGCCCAGCCGCGCGGGCGTGAGTAGCCACCGTCGTTGAGGATCACCACCCGCAGGCCGGGCGGATAGAGCGCGGTGAAGGCATTGTCGAGCTCTTTGAGCCGCAACAGGGCACCGAGCTCGGCGAGATCCGGCCAGGGGCCAGTGGCCTTGAGCCCGTTGTCGTGCTGTTTGAACGGAAATCCGATAGTCAGGATCGTGATCGGCTGCTGGGACTCGATAAAAGGCACCATCTGCGCCAGCGCGGTCTCCAGCGGGAAACACGATCGTGAGCCTTTGAGGAACCGGGATCGGGTCAAGATCCGGTGCAGCGCCGCCACCACGTCGGGTGGGTGCTGCGGTGGCCGGTGACCCCTCGCTGAACCTGTCGATGCAGCCAGATATGCCATGGCATTGTCGGCCAGTCGCGCCGAAGCGGCTTCTGAGTTGGCTCGCAGGGCCCCCAGTAGCGTTCCGAGCTCTCGGGCGTCCAACCGGACTGGCCACTGGTCCACCCAGCTGGACGTGCGCAGCAAGGGCAGCGGCAGCCCCCGCAGCGACCGAGCATGCGAGATGGACAGCGCCGGACTGGCGATCGGAGTCGGCCAATCGAGGGGAACCTGCGCCCGAATCGGCGGGGTGAGTGCTCCCGCCACCGATGGGCGGGCCGGCGACACAAAATTCGACAGTAGACGCCCGGCTCGACCAGCGCACTAGTTCAGCGCCGGACGGTCCGCCAACGCTCGAACCGCCTGCCCGCGCGCAGGCTGGCCATCCGGCGGTCGAACTCGGCCTGCACGGCAGGCGGCGAACCGGCTCGGGGGAACACGCCGGCGATCAGCTTGAGATCACGGATACCGTGCAGCACCTCGAAGCCGTCCCAGGCGCGGATGTCGAACCCGTAAGCCTCGATGAAATCCCGCTGGTGCGAGGCGGGTTTACCGAGCCGCACGTTCCCTACCACCACCGGGGTCAGGTCCCACTCCGGTGGTCCTACGGCGCAGGAGTCGAAGTCGCACAGCACCGGGCGGTCCGGCCCGGGTATGACGTTTCCGAGATGCGCGTCACCGTGCAGCACCGCAGTCGGGAGTGGGAACGGCAGGGCGGCCACCGCGGCGGCCAGCTCCGCGCTGCGGCCCAGCAGGAAACTCCGGTCGGCCGTGGACATCGTCAGGGTGTGCCGCACCCGGTTGTCGAAATCGGTGAGGGGATCCCACCGTGGCAAGCCCCGGCAGGGTAACGGCACCGCATGCACCGCGCGCAGCAGGTTCGCCAGATCGACACCGCCGGGTCGGGGACCGGTCGGCCGGACTGCCTGCCACACGGTTGCCACGTACTCCCCGACCCGCACTGGCTGGGGAACACCGGGCAGCAACCGGATCGCCGGCACGTCGTGCTCGGCGAACACCGTCGCCGCCGCCACCACCAGCTTGGCCCGCGGGATGTAGGAGGGCAACGTGACCAGCCGGACCACCACCGGATCCCGGCGCAGCCGAAAGACCGCGTTGTTGACGTTGCGCAGCAACCGGGCTCCGGACGGGTCCAGGCCGAGGTCGGCGCACACCGCCCGCAACCCAGCGATGAGCCGCTCGTCACAGCTAAGGGACAGCGCCGTCACGGCCCTCCGTTTCGTCAGACGCTTCGCTGCTGCCGGATGAGGTACGAAAGCTCGCGGGACTCGGGATTGGTGGACCGTCGCGCGGCCTCGATCTCCAGTGGCTTGAGCCGGTCGGTCACCCGCCTGGATTTCACCGTCGACGCCGCCACCAAAGCCTTCCGGCCGACGTGCACGCCATGGTCGACATCGCCTTGGCGCAGGTGCGCAGTGGCCAGCATGGTGAGGGTGAACGCCGCGCTGCGGCCCATCATGTCGTCGTAGCGGGCCAGGGCCTGGCCGAAGGCGGGAATCGCGACGGCCGCATGGCGCGGGTCGAAGGCGGCCAGCTCGTTGTGTACGGTGCCGATCATGGCGTACATGTCGGTATCGTTGTAGAACCTCGCCCAGTCCGGCGCCTCGCTCAGATTCGCCCTGGCCAGCTCGTCGCGGGAGCGCCCGAGCAGCTTCTTGGCCTGCACGTCGTCGCCCATCATCGCGTACGCCCACGCCTCATTGCCGCACAGCACCGCGACAGCCAACTCGGACCCGGAGTCCTGCGCGGCGATCTGACCTAGCTGGAACCATTTGAGCGCGTCGTTGGGCTCGCCGTGGTGCAGGTAGACCCGGCCGATCCGGTACATGATGTTGGACATCAGGCCCGAGTCGCCGGACTGCTTGGCGAACTCCAGCGCAGTCGCGAAGTGGCTGCGTGACGAATCCAGCAACCCGACGTCGAAAGTCGTCCAGCCGGCCAGATTCTGCAGATCGCCCAGAGCTCGAAACAGCCGCAGGCGGACCTCTTCACTCCCCGACGCGCCCAGCAGGCGCTGGGCCCAGGACAACTGGGCCACGACCGCGTCCCGGCACGCCCCGCCGCCGAACTGGTAGTCCAGAGCGCGCATAGCCCTGGTGGCCGCCTCGACCTGTTTGACGTCCGTCATACCGATGTTGCTCGGTGCGGGCGTTTGAGCTGGGCTGGGCAACCATTGCCCACGGTCTGCCCCCAGCACTGCGGTGCCGAACATCACGGCAGCTCCATGCGCCAGGAGCTTCCGGCGCTTCACCGACTCGTCCTCCTCAGCCGCCGCATCGTCGGGGAGTCCGACCATGCTCGTTGCCGTCGCCGGGTCGTAGGCCAGGCCCATGTACCCGCGGGGGATACCGAGACCATCGGAGATCCGCGCGAGCACGTCGTAGGCCATGACCTGGCGACCCTTGAGGATTTCCGAAACCTCGGACTGGGATTGCCCGGTCAATGCTGCGATGTGCCGTTGCGAGATACCTACCCGCCTCAGTAGGCGGTAAACCGAGCTGATGTCGCGATCGGCCAGCGCACGCTTCATCTCCGGCTCGTTCCACCGCTCCAGAGATAGCCGGGCGTCGTGCTGACCGGTCGTGTTCATCTCGCCCCCTTGCCGTCCGACGGGCGACGTGTGCAGAGTAGGCATGCTGGTCGTCGCTGGTGAAGAGCACTTCGGCCAAGCTGATCGGCGCTGCCTATCAGAATGTGCCGCTCACCGTCATAGCACGGCCGATCAGCGCAGCACACCCCATGGCCGGTTTAATCCAGCCCCCCGCTCTGCCTACCTTGTTCGAGCGCCACTTCTCGATCGTCTGTGGCGACTTTCTCGGGACTGTAGTTCTCGGGATGCGGCTGGAGCGCAAACCTCTAGTCCCGCAAACCGAGCGCGGAAGGGTGGAGTTGCGAGGTGGACCAGATTCTGGGCCAGATCCTCCGGCAGGCTGTGTGGGAGCGGCTCGACATGCTCGACGAGCTGGCAAACAGCGCCGACAATGGTTCTCTGCTGTCGGTCGCACGCAGTGAGCTGCCCCGATTGACCCATGGGTGGCGGGCTCTGCTCGCTTCCCATGCACCGGATTCTCGGGGCCGGTGTCCGGAATGCTCGGGCCACTGGCGATCTCGTGCGGCGTCGTGCAGTGTGTGGCGAGCCGCACATGAGCACCTCATTTCCGCGGAGACCGTGCCTTCGCAGGCCGTCTCCGCGGAAACTACGGCCTCCGGGTCGCTGTTCTCCCGGCTCAAGGCCAATCGAAGCGGGTGGCAGGTGCGTCAGCCGGCATCCATGTTCCCTGCGGCAATCGTCGCAGGGGCCGCAGGGGCCGCTGCCGCGCGCTGACGGCCGCCTGCTACTGCCGCCACCACCACAATTCAATAGAGCTGGCGGACTCGTCACTGTTCGTGGGTTCCCCCCCATCCACGAAGGCTGAGCAGCCGCCATGTGGCCGGTGATCCGGCGAACGTCCGTGCCCCCGACCGAGATGTCGAAGGATCGCCGGCCACAACCGAACACTCCTGCCGGCGGCGTTGCACGCCCCGCGCGCCGCCGGTGGGAGCGCCACAACTCCATAGTCCTGCTCTTCACCGAGTGGAGTGCCGCGCCGGTGACCGTCGTTGCCTGACCGACTGTCACCGTCAACGTTGGTCTGATGACCGCCGGATCCCACCGCCCGGTGCCCTGGTGACTTAATCCAGTGCATCGCAGGCCCCGGGAGATCCCCCGTCCGGCGCCGGACGCGTGTCGCGCAGGCACCCTCAACGGGGCGGGGTCGTTCGAGAGGAACGGCCCCGCCCCACAGTTATTTCCGCAGGCAGTAGGGGGTACCGTTGATCGCGGCCGCCGCCGCGTCTGCGGTTCGTGGATCCAGGGACAGCCCCACGCGCCGAACGCCCGGCCGGCGGTGATGGTGCCCTCGGTCATGGTCAGGGTGAACAGCCCGAACGGATTGCCGTCGGCGGCGGCGAGCCGGTACTCCTCAGGCAGCTGCGCCGCGTCGGCTTTGCCGGATACGGCGGTGAGCAGCTCTGCCACACGTCGCGGTACGGGAACACGTCCACCACCGGCAGACCCGCCTGAGCCCCCACCGCGGTCATGTCCGACGTCGTGGCGACCAGGATCTCGTGCCCTGCCGCTCGCGCTGCCCACATCAAGGGCACGACCGGCAACATGAACCCGTGCCGGAGCGTAACGGTGAAAAGGATGCGCACACCGTCGAGCCTGGCAGGCCAGCCGCCCTGGCGCCGGTGAGCTTCGGGCAGTGTGTGGGCTGTGTGTATGCCGATGGAGCGGTTGCAGATCTTGCTGCGAGCTGAGCAGGCCGCGCATCTGCGTGAGCTCGCGCGCGTTCAAGGCGTGCCGGTGGTGGAACTGGTGCAAGAGGCCATCAACCAGGCGTTCCCGCATCCACGCGCACCGCTGCGGCGAGCCAGTTGGGCCCGGTTCAACGCACTCCCCGTCGTGCCCGGTGGGCCGGCCCCGGAAGCACTGGAGGCGCTGCTCGACACTCACGTCGACAAGCTCATCCCCCGAGCTGATCGGCGTGCTCGCCTTCATCGATACCGCCGTGATCGCCTACACCCGCTACGACGCACCACAGCGACCAGCCTGCACAGAGATCATGTCATGGGTGGCAGAAGGGCGTCTGCTAGCGACGACCTCCGTCCTCGTGATCGAAGAGGTATGGCATCTGGAATATCGAGGCCGACCGCCGCTGCCGAAGGGTACGGCCCGGATTGCTCGCGAACTGTTCCCCGTCCTGCTCAGCGTGACGCCCCAGCACCTCCAAACCGCGCTGGAAACCGAGTCGCCGGGTCTGGGAATGGCCGATCGGTTGCACGCGGCGGTCGCCATCGACGCCGGATGCGACGTGATCGTGACGACCGACCGGACCTGCGCCGGGCTCGCCGGCCTGCGCCGGGTCGATCCCCTCGACACAGCCGCCGTCACCGCTCTCGTGCCGGGCTGACACTGCGACTCAACCCGGGGCCGGCCGTCAGCCTCCGCGTAGTCGCTAGCGGGTAGCGAGCAGGCGGTCGTAGACCATCTCGTGCACCCACCGGGTAGTGGTGGTCAGCGGTGTGGTCGCGACCACACGGGCGCGCCCGGCGTGCACCACGTCGACAGCGTCGGGGTCGACGTCGTGGGGGCCGGCCGCGGCCAGCACGGTGGGGCCGTAGTACTCCACGTGGGTGAGGCACTCCACGTTGCGAGCGATGTGCGCCGGCAGTAGCAGCGCAGTCGGGCACAGCCCGGCGAACGGCGCGGCGCCGGTGAGTCCGGTGCGCCAGTGCCGCGCGGGCGCGATGATGCCGGCCAGGCGGACCGCGGGCGGTGGCACGAGATGCCGCATCTCGGGCCAGTCCCAGGTGGATACCGACACCCGGTCGGTCACCGGGCGCCAGCCTGCACTCATCCGGTACTCGTGCACATCGCCGAGTAGCTGGGCGACAACCACCACCCGGCGGCCGAGCAACACCATCGGCGGCAGCACGACGCCGTCCCAACCCAGCGCGCTAGCAGCAGCCTGGGCGAGGTGATCGGGCGCGGACAGGACCTCGACGGTGTCTGGGGCCCAAATCCGAGGACCGGACACGGTCCCGCGGGCCTCGACGAGCGATTCGGGTGCCACCGGGGTCGATCTCCCCTCGTTTACCTGCGGATTGCGCATTGGGCGGATTCGAAGTCCGCTGTGGTCAGCCGCGGCAGGAAGTAGCGGCGCTGGGAATAAGGAGTACCAGGAGAGCCCTGTCGTGTGGCGCAGGCGCGGCCGCTGCGGCGTCCGGCGGCGGCCCTCCTGCGCCGACTGGTCGGCGGGGTTCAGTCCGTCGATAGCGGGGCTGCGGTGGCCAGCGGTAAGCGGCTACGCCAGTCGGTTGGAGCTGTCCCGAGCCCGCTGGACATCGGTGATGTTACGGTCAGGACACGCGTTTCTAGATGGGAGCGGTCGTGGGTGAACAGACCCACCATCACGTCATCATCATCGGCGCGGGATTCGCCGGACTGGGCATGGCAATAAGACTTCAGCAGCACGAAATGACCGATTTTGTGGTGCTGGAACGGGCTGCCGACGTGGGCGGAACGTGGCGAGACAACAGCTATCCGGGCTGCGCCTGCGACGTGCCGTCGGCGCTGTATTCGTTCTCGTTCGAACTCAATCCGTCCTGGAGTCGCAGCTTCTCCGGCCGGCAAGAGATCTGGGACTACTTACGGCACTGCGCGCAGCGCTACGGGCTGGCACCGCGCATCCGCTTCCATCATGAGGTGCTGGCCGCATCCTGGGACCACCTCCGGCGCTGCTGGCAGGTCAGCACCAACCGCGGCCAGTTGACCTGCGACGTGCTGATCACCGCAACCGGTCCGCTGTCCGAACCGAAGATCCCGAGTCTTCCTGGGCTGGATACGTTTCAGGGAAAGGTATTCCACTCGGCGCGCTGGGATCTGGACTACGACCTGCGCGATCGGCAGGTAGCAGTGATCGGCACCGGCGCGTCGGCCATCCAGTTCGTCCCGCAGATCCAGCCCACGGTCGGTTCACTCACGCTGTTCCAACGGACCCCGGCCTGGGTCATGCCGCGCGGCGAGCGGCGCATCGGTGACGTCGAGCAGCGGCTGTACCGGGCGATGCCCGGCCTGCACCGGCTGGTGCGCGCCGGGATCTACTGTGGTCGCGAGGCGTTGGTGCCCGGCTTCACGGTCAATCCACGGCTGCTCAAGATCGCCGAGAAGACCGCCCGTGCGCACCTGCGCCGCCAGGTCGCTGATCCCGAGCTGCGCGCCAAGCTGACCCCTGACTACGCCATCGGATGTAAGCGCATCCTGATCTCCAACGATTACCTGCCCGCGCTGACCAGGCCCAATGTCGAGGTCATCACGTCGGCCGTCGCCCGAGTCGGCGCGGACTGGGTGCAGGCCGCCGACGGCACCCGCAGGCACGTTGATACGATCGTCTTCGGCACTGGTTTCCACGTCACCGACATGCCCATGGCCAGCTGGATTCATGGCCGGGACGGCCGTGCCCTGGCCGAGGTGTGGTCCGGTGGCGCACAGGCGCATCGCGGCACGACGGTGGCCGGGTTCCCGAACCTGTTCATTCTGGTCGGCCCCAACACCGGGCTCGGTCACACCTCGCTGATCTACATGATCGAGTCACAGGTGGCCTACACTATCGACGCGCTGCGCCACCTACGGCGTACCGGGGCTGCCGCGGTGGAGGTCCGGCCGGAAGCGCAGGCGGCCTACAACCGCGATATCCATCGGCGGATGCGGGGCACGGTGTGGACCACGGGTGGGTGCGCCAGCTGGTACCTCGATGCCCATGGCCACAACACCACGCTGTGGCCGACGTTCACCTGGCGGTTCCGCCGCGCCACCCGTCGATTCCGGGCCGCCGAATACCTCGTACATGAGACTGCCACGATGGCGCCGTGCGGTTGTTCGTTGCGCTGACCCCACCCGACGAGGTTGTCGAGGCACTGCGAACCACCACCGCAGCACTGCGCGAGCTGGCACCCGAGTTGCGGTGGAACCGCCCAGAGCAGTGGCACCTGACGCTGGCCTTCCTCGGTGAGGTCGGCGATGAGGTGGTTGACGAGCTGACCCACCGGCTCAACCGGGCGGCCACTCGGCACCCACCGCTGTCGTTATCCCTCGGTGGCGGCGGCCGGTTCGGGAGCCGGGTGTTGTGGACCGGCGTACAGGGTGATCGCGACAGGCTGCGCAGGCTGGCCGGCTCGGCAGCGGCCGCAGCCCGTCGCTGCCGGCTGCCGGTAGAGGACCGGCCGTACCGGCCGCATCTGACCTTGGCTCGGGCCCCTGGAGACGCGGACTTGCGACCGTTGGTCCAGCGGCTGGCATCCTGGCAAGGCCCGCCATGGGTCGCGACTGAGCTGACACTGGTGCGCAGCCGTTTGGGCGCAGCGTCTGGTGGTTCCGCGCTGCATGAGCCGATCATCGGCTGGCCACTTTCCGGAATAGCACCGGAAGACCAGCGGAAACGCACATAATCAATCGCAGATCGCCGCGCCTGAACCAGGGCGCAGGCAAACCATCTCGATGCATCCTGATCACACCACGGCTGACAACAGTCAGAAACAGCGACACCGGCGATAAAGCCTCCAGCTGACCGCTGACACCACCAGCAACCTCACCGAGGTGCCGTTGCGATCCACTTAGAAACCGCAGGGCACTACGTGGTCGTGAAGAGAGTATCCGGCTGGACCGGTATCGGATCCTCGAAACCTCAGGTAGCCACTGACGGTGAGCCTACGTAAGTGGCGGGCATCTCCTCCGTAGAACACCGGTAGTCGCTCGTACCGGTTGCGCTGGCTCGCCGATCCCGCGGTACTCGCCCCGCCACGGCGGCGTCCCGCTAGGTATGCCTCTGACGAGCGCAGATGACCGTACTCATACGGGTCGACGGCAGTAGGGAAGGCTCCCGAGCGGCACCCGATAGGTACCGAAGCCTCGACAACTCGGTAGCCGTGCCGTTGCTGCCTCAGTAGTCAAAAAGCAGTTTTAGGCTCCGTGATGCAATGCAAAGTTACGTGGCGAATGCATGTTGTCAGACGACTCCATGCTGTTATGGTTTGAATTAGCCAAATCGGAAGTCCACTCCGAAGAGGCATTTGTAGGCCACTCCGAGGAGGATTTGAATGTTCGATGCATTGAGCTACGCAGAGATCGACGGGCAGCACGCCGAACTGCTTCCCTCCCGTACCGTGATGTCCCTGTTCGCTCACACCGGTGGTGGCGACGGTGGTGGAAACCACTCGTGCAGCCAGCAGGCCGTCGTGGGCCTCCAAGGTACTAACGTTGACGCCCTCACCAACTTGATCGGTGTTGGCGCTGGCGTTCTCGGCCTCGGCGCAGGCAACGTGACGAGCCAGAACGCCTGCTGAACACCCCAGCGACCATGACATCGCTCGGCAACGACCTGCGGTAACCGGCGATTAGCTGGATCGCAAGGTCAGCGATTAGCCCGCACTCTTCACGATTTGTTGACACGTCGGGCTAACGCACGGAAGCGCCCCTCTGTCTTGGAAATTGGCTTGTTGAACTTCCATGATCCCGGACAGAGGGCACTTCCGCGTTCAACTCATAACGACAGGACACGACTAAGATCGTGGCCGCGCACGGAGACCTCATGCTGTCACACTGAACCCCGAATACCGGCCGAGGTCGAGTTCACGACGAAACCGGCGCTGGCCAAAACAATGATTGCTTGCGCGGTCGATGCCGGGGCGCCGGCGCGGTGGGTGGCTGCCGACGAGGTCTACGCTGCCGACCCTGGGCTGCGCACCGACCTTGAAGCCTGCCAGGTGAGCTATGTGCTGGCCATCGGGTACGACCGGCGCGTGCCTACCGCAGCTGGCCCGATGCGTCCCGACACCCTGGCCACCAGCCTGCCCAAGGGTGCTGGTAGCGGTTTCGGCTGGTCTGGTGCCAAAGGTCAGCGCTACTACGCCTGGATGTAGGTCAGTTTGAGGGCCGAATCAGGGCACCACTGGCTGTTTATCCGCCGCCACCCCGCCACGCCGAGCTCGTGCCCTCCCACTGCTACTGCCCGACTTTGATTCGGCTTGGGGAACTGGTCCGAGCGGCCGGACGCCGATGGACCATCGAGGAAGGCTTTCAAACCGCCAAGGGCCTGGCCGGACTCGATGAGCACCAAGTCCGCCGGCGGCTAGCCAGGCGGCGCTGGACCCTGCTGGCGATGCTCACTCCCGCCCTACGTGCGGTCATCACCGCCGCCCAAGGCACCAACCACCCGACGAGCTGACGCCTTGACCTGCAGCGAGGTCCGCCACCTGTCGCCATCCTCATCACCGAACCCACCGGCCCACTGATCCGCTAGCCTGGTCACGCTGGCGACGCCACCGTCAACACCCCGGCCGCACCAGCCACTACCGCCGCCACAACGCTCAGCTCACCTGGTCACGACCTACGGCTTGAGTACCAGGGCGGCGACCACACGGTCGGTGCGGCCCTGGGTAGCCACGGGGGGCTGGGCGGATTTGGACACCTCGGTCAACAAAGCGCACAGCGTGCACCTTAACCACACAGCCGTCTTCGCGAACTTTGACCGTCAGTGAATCGGTCCAATGCTGCCCAATAACTGCACGGGGTCCCACTGCGCGCCGCGGCCATAGACGAAACGCGCTTAAAGCGGGCATACGGACGGTGGTAGACCAATCAAGAAACCCGGAGCCGAACGATTGCCCCACATGCAAACGGAGGGGTGGCCGCATAGCGGCCACCCCTCCCGTGCCGACGATCACGCTCGCGCTCACTGGGTCGCGGGGCGGTGCTGCACGACTAGCGTTGTAGTCGGCTGCCCCAGCACCACCTCGGCGTTGCGCCGGCCATACAGATGTCGCTCCCTAGCAAACGACACCGCATGCGATCACCGCTGAACTGCGCGGCCGTTGGTTAGCAGATACTGCCGTCGTCAGCAGATACTGCCGTCAGTGGCAGTTACCGCCATCAGCGCTGCCGCCTGGGCCGCCCCACGCGTTAGCAGCGTAGTTGTCCTGCTGGTGCTGAAGGATGATGTTCAGGGCGTTGACTCCGATGCCACCATAAGCATCGCCGCCGTTGCCACCGGTGCCGCCGCTTCCGCCACACACGCCGCCGCCACTCTTGGCAATGCCGCCCAGAGACAGAACGGTACGGGCCGGAAGCAACTCAACGTGCTGACCGTCAATCTCGGTAAAGCTCAATGCGTCAGACATCCAAATCCTCCTCGGAGTGGCCTATAAGTGCCTCATCGGATTGCATTGCCGATTTAGCTAATGCCAATCATGACGACGGCAAAGTCATCTGACAACATGCATTTACCCCTAAATATGCGGCACACCACGTAGGCGTGCGGCGGCCTTTTTGATTGCCGAGTCCGCGCCGAGCGGCTACTTAGGATCAGAAAGATTTGTACCTACCACACGGATTCCGCGGACGCCTGCCACGGTGATCTTATCCAGGTTATCCCTGGTCGGAGCGCACCGGAGATGAAACTAGGTGGTGGCAGACAGCTCGCGCCGCGGCGAAGACGGCGTTTGGGTCAATTCCGTGACAGCAGCCGGATTGCAGAAGGAAACGTAGGTGCGGTGCGGTGACTACCTAGGCTGCTACGGCGATGACATGTAGCGCCCGGGCGCTCTGACCCGATTCCGCAAGTAGTGGTGCGACGCGGAGCGGGAATGGCGATAGGTGCACGTGAGCTGGGATGATCCTGGTGGGGTACGTGAGCCTGCGCGGTTGCGGCGGCGGGTGCAGACCGGCGCGTCGGACTCGTCGCTGACCCGGTTCTCAGGCATGGTGGCGGTGGCCGAGCTGGTGGACCGCCTGGGCACGATCGAGCTGTTGGAGGCGGCGATCGGTCGGATCAAGCCTCAAGACCGCGGGTATACCGGCGGCCAGCCCGCTAATCGGTAAGCGTGCGCGCAGTTGGCCGGGGAGAACTTCCTGGTTGGGCGGGACCGCTACCGCGCCGACGCCGCCGGTCAGCGCTCACGGCGGTGCTCGGTTGTGCTCGAGAGCGGGATCGGTGAGGTGCACGCGGGGATGCTCGCGCTGCTCCCGGTGCGGCGCGCCGCTGCATTGTGCGATCAGGTCACGATCGACCTGGACACCACTGATATCGAGGTTTACGGCCGGGCACAAGCGCGCGGTGGCGTTCAGCCACAGGGGCAACGCTGCGGGCGTCCGAAGGTGACCAGCTTGGCGAAGACCCCGACGGTGTCGGCGGCGGACCTGCCGGGCGGCGTCGGATAGGTGCTCGGGCAGCGACTGGAAGCAGGTCGTTCGGCGGCGGAACACCGGATCGCTCGCGGCGGTGCAGCCGATGATTACCCGCGCGTCGCCGGCGGCGCCCCGGTGGGCGGTCAGCGCCTTCAAAAACGGCCAGCTTTTCGCGCCCCCTGTCCGTGGTCGGCGATCGTGTCCTGGCAGCAGGAGAACCTGTCGAAGCCGCATGGATATCTGCGCGACGAACCGCTCCGACTACACCTGAAGCAGTCAGTACCGAGCAGACACCTCGATCGGACCACACCCACCGGCGGCGCCCAATTTCAGCCGATGCCGTCCTACGTTGAGGTCCTCTCGGTGACCATCGTCGACCAAATACCCGGCGGCGCCGACGTGGAGATGAAGCTGCCGGGCAGTTTGTCTGGGCAAGACTGATACCGACGCGAGCGGTCCCGCGCTGGTCACCGCAGGTCTGCAAGCCTGCGGCGGCTGCGCCCACCCCGCCGGGTCGTGAGCCATCTTGCACATCCGCCTTCGATGGTCCTCGGCGCCGGCATGGCCTTGATCTTTTCCGGCTGGGAAGCCTCCCCAGATCCGAAGCGGTTCAGTGAGCGGTAGGCACTGGAGTTTGAGGATCGCGGTAACGGCTTGCCACTTACTAAGTAGGTCAAAAATCAGAGTCCAGGGTGGCGGGATCGGAGTTAGGTGGCGAATGCATGTTGTCATGTGATCCCGCACTGTTATGGTATGGATTAGCCAAATCGGTGATACGTCCGCTTAGGTGTTCTTTTTCTGCACCCACTTAGGCGCCACACTTAGGGGGAATTAGATGTCTGACGCACTGAGTTGTTCCGAGATGGACGGGCAGCATGCGGAGCTGCTCCCCGCGCGTACCGTCCTGTCCATGTTCCACCTCGACGACGGTGACTCTACCGTTATCGGTTCCGCATGCGAAACAAGCACGAGCCCGGGCAACGGGGGCCTGCTGGGCCTTGGTGCCGTCGCGCCATTCTCTACGGTGACGTGTGAGCCGGCGGCACTCGTCGACAACACCTGATGAACTGGTAACGCCACGCGGGTGTGACGTAGAAACGCCGTCCTCGGTCGGGTGATCGTTTCGGTTCGGCGAGGATACCGATGGCGTTCTCGACTCCGGCAAAGCTGCTAGCGGCGGTTCCAGCTGTCGTTGAAGCGGCGAGCGCGCCGGCATGATCGCGTGCGATGGCGGAGGCACTGGAGGGGTGGCCGCACACCGCGGCCACCCCTCCAGCTATTTCCGCGGGAGGTAACTGGAGGCCTAGACAAAACAACCGAAGACAGCGCTCTCACGCACACCAGCGCTGCCCCGACCAACTCAGCCGTGGTTGTTGACGATCGCGGCCGGTATGCAGGTAAGAGAACCGGCACCGGCGGCCGAGCAGGTGTCCGCGATCACGGTCGAGTCGCCGGGACCGTCGGAGACGACGACCGGGCCGGGAACGGCAGCGCCGCCGGAGGCGGGGGGTGCCGGGTCACCATTGAGGCCGAAAAGGGACATGACCGTGCGTGCGGGAATCAGCTCCGCCTGCAGGTCGTCAATCTCGGCGAAGCTCAGTACGTCAAGCATCTTAAGTTCTCCTCAGAAGAGCGTAGGGCCTTAAAGGGATGCAGAAAAGGGTGCCTACTCGACAGCATTTGCCGATTCGACTAATTCAGACCATAACAGCAGCAGATCTGCTGACAACACCCATTCGCCACTTAACTTTATATTGCACCACTGACCCGAAAACTGGCTTTTGGGCTTCTTAGTCACCAGCGCATTGTTACCAGGATCCTGAGACTTCAGTACCTACCGCGCACCTTCGGACGGGCCGTCCCTACTACCATCGCTGACACTCGATACGCCCATCTGCGCTCGTCACAGGGTCGCTAGGGGAGCCTCGCCGAGGCGTGGCGGAAAATTGTGTGGGCAGCGAGCCGCCACAGCCGGTACAAGCGATCAGCAGGCTATTACGGAGTGGGCGCCCAGAGCTTACGTAGGCGCCACCTCTACGGTGCTGAGCCGACGCCGAACAAATGCGTATTGGCGAGCTCTCCCCGTCGCAGTACGTAGCCGCCACCGCAGTATGCGTGCCGTCCACTACTCGGCGGAACAATTCGCTTCACGGCTAGGTGGTCAAATGCACCATCTTTAGGTAACCGGCACGGTTGTCAGGTGACGTGCCGTTCGCCATGGTATATAGAGCCACGTCGGGCAATGCCGTCCGATGAGGTTTGTCGACCTGGCCCACGGGCCAACTGTCCGGCGCCCACTGGAGCCACTGCCCGGCCCATTGGGCCACTGTGAGGGGGACTACATGCTTGAGGCATTGAGCGCTACTGATATCGACCGGCAACACCTAGAGTTGCTTCCCGCACGTACGGTCATGTCGATCTTCATGACCGACAAGGGTACGGCGGGTTCCTCTGGTAATGACACGAACAGCAGCAGTGGCGGCGCAAGCGACATCTTCACGACTGCCCTGGCCTTCCTCGCCAAGATGGCGCCGCTTCCTAAGTAAGCGGTATCAGTGGACCGGCCCGTATTCAAACGCAGGGGTGACCGCAATGCGGCCACCCCTGCGGCGCCGACGACAACGCACGCCGTGGAAGAAATCGCGTGACGGTACTGCACGGCTCCAAGGCCGGCTGCCCCAGCACCATCTTCGGCGTTGCGTCCGCCATGCCGGTGCCGTTTCCTAGCTAAGGCACCGACTATTGTGTGATTGCAGCGATAAGATTCAGCAGTTGCCGCCAGCGCCGCCGATACCGTTACCAGCACTGTTGGTCTGGTCGCCAAAGACGTCGATGTTCAGCACGTTGAGACCGATACCACCCTCGCCCTCGCCGCCGTTGCCGCCGTGGCAGCCGCGGCCGACCTTGGTGATCATGGACAGAACGGTGCGCGCCGGAAGCAGTTCAGCGTGTTGATCATCGATCTCGATAAAGCTAAGGGAATCAGACATACGCATCCTCCTCGGATTTGTCTGGAATTGTCTAATCGGGTGGCAATGCCGATTAGACAAACACCATCATTGCAACACCGAACTCGTCTGACAACATGCGTTAACCCCTAACTGTGCAGCCCACCACGTAGCCCTGACATGGTCTCTTTCGGCTACTTAACCCAGCCACGGCAGTTACCTAGGACCGCCCACTTCAGTACCTAGCTGAAGGGCTGTATCCGCGCCTGATCCACTCAGATTGCTGCTGGTCAGGGCCCGATGGGTCGCCGATGCTAGGTGGTGCACAACGCTGCCGACGCGGCGAGTGCCGCGGTCGGCCAAGACCGTCGCGACGATGGCGGGTACGAAACTACGTAGTTGCAGTCCGACGACTACCTAGGCGCGGCGACACACAATGTCACTATCTCTGTGCGTTGCGCGACGCAAAATGTCGCCGTAGGCACATAAGCCGTGACGTTTGCTAGAACGGGGATGGATGTAGGCCCCAGCCGATCGGGGCTCCGAAGGAAGAGTGGGCGAGGGGGGAGTTGAACCCCCACGTCCTTACGGACACACGGACCTGAACCGTGCGCGTCTGCCATTCCGCCACTCGCCCAAGTGGTCCCGCCAAGTAACCGGGGCAGCCTAGCACGTGCGCTCCCAGCGCCCGACACGCAGCAGACTCGAACCGCTGGCCGTGCCCGATACCATCGGGGCAGCTCGCCAGCAAACCCGGACAGCAGCCTGGGAAAGGAGGTCGCCGTGGGCAAGGCGCAACGGTTCGAGCGACGGTTGCAGGGTATCGTCGGCGACGCCTTCGCCAGGGTCTTCGGCGGCAGCGTGGTGCCGCAGGAGGTGGCGCAGGCGCTCCAGCGCGAGGCCGACGACAACGCACGCCCGCTCGCGGGGGGGCGGGTGCTCGCACCGAACCGCTACATCGTGACACTTGGGGCCGCCGACCATGACCGGCTGGCCGGCGACGAGCAGCGGGTGATCCGGATGCTCAAAGGATGCATCCAGGCTCATCTCACGCAGCAGGGCTGGGATGTCTATGGAGACGTGGTGGTGGCTCTCAAGGTGTCGGGAACGCTGCACACGGGCCAATTCCGCACCAGCTCGTCGGTCGATCCCGACACCCCGCACCCTCGTACCGCAGGAGACGGCGCCATGAGTGAGGCTAGGAGCCAGCCGCCGGTCGAACCCGCCGGGGACGCCGAGCGCAGCCAGTACCGCAACGACGGCGTACCCGCGGCCGCACCGGATTACGGCCAGCCCGCCGGCAATGCCTATCCGGGTTCCCGGTATCCCCTGGGCCCCGGTTCATCGGACAACGTCGGTTATTACGGCTATGAACAGCCTGCCAGTCAGCCGGAATACCGCTACAGCAGTTACGACGACCAGCAGTCTTACCGCGAGGCACAGCCGGAATACGCTCGTGACCAGGGCGGTTACCGTCAGCTGTCGGCCGCGCTCATCCTGGACGATGGATCCAACCGCTACTACCAGCTCACCGAGGGCACCATGGTGGTGGGCCGCGGCCATGAGGCCCAGTTCCGGCTGCCCGATACCGGCGTGTCGCGGCGGCATCTGGAGATCACCTGGGACGGACGGACGGCTCGGCTCGCCGATCTCGGGTCCACCAACGGCACGACCGTCAACGGCACCCCGGTACAGACTTCGCAACTCGTCGACGGCGATGTGGTACGGGTGGGGCAGTCCCGTCTCGTCTTCCGGACCCAGGGTTGAGGGTTGAGCGATTCACGGGTGACGGCAGCATATGAAATACCATTGACCACCACGCGACCCAGCCGAAAGTTACCGAGCCCAAAGTTACCGAGCCCAAAGTTACCGAGAGCAGAGACGAACCGAGCGTGCCGGAGCTGGTGCTGCAACTGACCAGAGCGGGCTTCTTGCTCCTGCTCTGGTTGTTCGTCGTTGCCGCGCTGCGCATCGTGCGCTCGGATCTGTTCGTCGCCTCCGGATTGCGCGCCAGCCTTCCGATGTCTCGCCGCGGGGCTCGCGCGGAGCACAATCGCACGGCGCGCCAACTGGTCGTCACCGCAGGCGGGCTGGCGGGTACCCGGATCTCCCTGGATGGCAGGCCCATCCTGATCGGCCGGGCCGACGACTCCACCCTGGTTCTCGACGACGACTACGCGTCCACCCGGCACGCTCGTCTCGGCTTCCAGGGCGGGGACTGGTTCTTAGAAGATCTGGGCTCCACCAACGGCACCTACCTGGACCGGGCTAAGGTCACCGGACCTACCCGAGTACCGCCAGGAGTTCCGATCCGCATCGGCAAGACGGTGATCGAGCTACG
Source organism: Pseudonocardiaceae bacterium (assembly GCA_035606945.1). Classification (GTDB taxonomy): domain Bacteria; phylum Actinomycetota; class Actinomycetes; order Mycobacteriales; family Pseudonocardiaceae. The sequence continues at coordinate 49,050 of DATNDR010000123.1, read as the reverse complement.
CTCATGACTCTGGTCCTCCGCTATGCAGCCAAGAGTGACCGCGGCCTGGTCCGGCAGAACAACGAGGACGCGGTCTACGCGGGCCCTCGCCTGCTCGCGCTGGCCGACGGGATGGGCGGGCATGCGGCTGGCGAGGTGGCGTCCAAAGCGGTCATCGCGGCGTTCGCCCCGCTGGATGACGACGAGCCCGGCAACGACCTGCTGGACCAGCTGCACGAGGCGACGCTGGCGGGTAACGCCGCGATCAGCGAGCTGGTCCGCGAGGACCCGGAACGCGAGGGCATGGGCACCACGCTCACGGCGGTTCTGTTCGGTGGCAACAAGATCGGCCTGGCCCATGTCGGGGATTCCCGTGCCTACCTGCTGCGCGACGGTGTGTTCAGCCAGATCACCCGGGACGACACGTTCGTCCAGTCGCTGATCGACGAGGGCCGGATCTCCAGTCACGAGGCCAGCCACCATCCGCAGCGCTCGCTGCTGCTCAAGGCGCTCACCGGGCACGAGGTGGAGCCTTCGCTCACCGTGCGGGAGGCCCGCGCCGGGGACCGTTACCTGCTGTGCTCGGACGGGCTGTCCGACGTGGTCAGCGCGGAGACCATCGCCGAAGGCCTGTCCATGCCCGACCCGGAGACCTGCATCGACCGCCTCATCGAGCTGGCGCTGCGGGGCGGCGGTCCGGACAACATCACCTGCATCGTGGCCGACGTGGTGGACGTCGACTACGGCGAGGACGCACCCATCATCGCCGGTGCGGCCGGTGACGGTATCGAGCAGCCGCAGCCCGACTCGGCTGCTTCCCGCGCGGCGACGACCACGCTGCCACGTCCCGCCCCGGTGCAGCCGCAGCGCGTCGAGCCGGCGCCGCCCGACCCGCAACTGCTGCAACGCAAGCGCAAGCGCACCCTGATCGGCTTGGGGGTGCTCGCCACGCTGGTGGCCGGCGTCGTCGCGATTGGTTCGATCTTGGTGCTCGGTCAGTATTACGTGGCGGCCGGCGACAACGGTGAAGTAGCGGTCTTTCAGGGCGTCCGCGGCGATTTTCTCGGGCTGCCGCTGCATTCCTGGGCCGAAGGCAGCTGCCGGGAGGATGCCCGCGGCTGTGAGGCGGTGTACCTGCGCGACCTGCAACCGTACGCTCGCGCCAACGTGCGTCGTGGCATGATCAGTAACGCCGGACTGGACGGCGCTCGCGAGATCATCGGCCGGCTGCGCACGAATGACCTACTCCCCTTGTGCACGTCTAACGGCACGGGAACCGGTCCGGCCGAGTCTCCGACTTCCGTCACGGCGGATCCGAACGCTTCGGCCGCACCGACGACCACTGGTACGCCGCTACCCGAGCAACCGTCGGAGCCCGGGGTGGACTGCCGGACGGTGCGCTGATGGTCAGCTCCGTCGCCACTCAGGACGCGGGCGCCCAGCCCGGGGCGTTGCCGCCCACCAAGCGCGGCCTGGAACTGGTCATGCTGGCCTTCGCCACCATCGTGGTCACCACGGCGCTGGTGCTGGTGGAGCTCAACCAGCCGCAGGGGCTGACCCGGTCGGTGCTCTACGACGGGGCCGCCTACCTCGCACTGTTCAGCGCCGCTCACGTGGCGGTGCGCTGGCTGGCGCCCTACGCCGACCCGCTGATTCTGCCTTGCGTCGCGTTGCTCAACGGGTTGGGACTGGTGGTCATTCACCGGCTCGATCTGGCCGACGAGAACACCGCTGCGTCGGTGGGAAGCCCGGTCCCGGCTGGCAACCTGCCCCACCAGATCGCCTGGACGGCGCTGGGCCTCGGGCTTTTCGTGGCTGTGCTGGCGGTGGTCCGCGACCACCGCCAGCTGGCCCGCTACGGCTACACCTGCGGGCTGATCGGGCTGGCGGCACTGGCTCTGCCTGGATTACTGCCTGCTGCTCTGTCTGAGGTCAACGGCGCCAAGATCTGGCTGCGCTTCGGCGCCTTCACCATCCAACCGGGTGAGTTCGCGAAGATCCTGATCATGATCTTCGTCGCCGCGTTCCTGGTGACCAAACGGGATCTGTTCACCACGGCGGGTCGCAGCGTGCTGGGCATGGAATTACCCCGCGCCCGGGATCTCGCACCGCTCCTGGTGGCCTGGGGGCTGTCCCTGGCCGTACTGGTGCTGGAAAAGGACCTGGGCACCTCGCTGCTGTTCTTCGGCATCGTGCTGGTGCTCATCTACGTCGCGACCGAACGAGCGTCCTGGCTGGTCATCGGGCTGATCTTCTTCCTGGGCGGCGCGGTCGTCTCGGACCTGCTGTTCCGGCACGTGCAACGCCGGGTCACCGCCTGGATCAACCCGTTCTCCGATTACGACGGCGCCGGTTACCAGATGGCTCAGTCGCTGTTCGGACTGGGCACCGGTGGGGTGTTCGGTACCGGACTGGGTGCCGGGCGTCCCGACCTGGTGCCGGAAGCCCACACCGACTTCATCACCGCCGCCATCGGCGAGGAGCTGGGATTCGTCGGGTTGGCGGCGGTGCTGTTCACCTACCTGCTGGTCGTGATGCGCGGCATGCGCGCCGGACTGACCGTCCGGGACACCTTCGGCAAGTTGCTGGCCGCGGGGCTTTCTTTCGCGATCGGCTTGGAGGTGTTCATCGTGGTCGGCGGGGTGACCAAGCTGATCCCGCTGACCGGGCTCACCGCGCCGTTCCTCGCCTACGGCGGCTCGTCGTTGCTGGCCAACTACATCCTGGTCGCGCTGCTGCTACGGATTTCCCACGCGGCCCGAGCACCGGCTATTCCCTCCGGTCCGCGCAAGCCGGTGGCCCCGCTCGCCGAGGCGCGCACCGAGATGGTGCAGCGCCCGTGAACACACCGCTTCGCCGGGTCGCGCTGGCCGTCATCGGCATGATCGTCCTGCTGCTGGCCAATGCCACCTACATCCAGGTGGTCAGCGCGGAGGATTACCGCACCGACCCGCGAAACCGGCGGGTGCTGCTCGACGAGTACAGCCGCCAGCGTGGCCAGATCATCGCGGGCGGGCTGCCGGTGGCCAACTCGGTGGAGACCGGTGGGCAGCTGCGGTTCTTACGCACCTACCTCAACGGCCCGCTGTACGCGCCGGTCACCGGGTACTACTCGCTGCGCTACGGCGCAGGCGGCATAGAGAACGCGATGGACGCGGTGCTCAACGGCTCCGACGGCCGGCTGTTCGTGCGGCGGATCTCCGACCTGATCACCGGACGGGCTCCCAGCGGGGGCAGCGTCGGGCTCACCATCAACCCGGCGGTCCAGAAGGCCGCCTACGACGGGCTGACCCGACGCGGCTACACCGGCGCAGTGGTGGCGATCAAGCCGAGCACCGGCGAGATCCTGGCGATGGTCTCCACCCCGTCCTACGACCCGAACCGGCTGTCGTCACACGATGGCGCGGTGCAGGAAGCCGCCTGGAACGAAGACACTGCACCGAAACGCCATTCCCCGCTGACCAACCGTGCGGTCGCCGCGACCTACCCGCCGGGGTCGACGTTCAAGCTGGTGGTCACCGCGGCCGCCCTGGAATCCGGGAGAGCGACCCCGAATACCCCGCTCACGGCGGCGCCTGCGTTGCAGCTGCAGGGCACCACCACGTTGCTGCACAACTTCGCCGACCAACCCTGCGGTGGCGGTGCTACGGCCACGCTGACCCAGGCGCTGGTCCGCTCCTGCAACACCGCCTTCGCCCAGCTGGCCACCATCGTCGGCGAGAACCAACTGCGCAAGCAGGCCCAAGCCTTCGGCATCGGGCAGCAGGACCTCACCATCCCCATCCCGGTGGCCCCGTCCACGGTGGGCGCCATTCCCGACATCCCCAGCTTGCAGCAGTCCGGCATCGGGCAGCGCGATGTGGCGCTCACCCCATTGCAGAACGCGATGATCGCGGCCACCATCGCCAACGGCGGGGTGCGGATGAAACCCCAGCTGGTGCGCAATCTGCTGGCTCCGGACCTGTCCGTGCTGGAGAGTTTCGTGCCGGAGCAGGCCGGGACCGCGATGTCGCGGTTCACCGCCTCCCAGATCAGGGACATGATGGTCGCCGCCGAGAACAGCTACCGCAACGACGGCAAGATCAATGGGATCACGATCGCCGCGAAGACCGGCACCGCGGAACACGGCGCCGACCCCAAGAACACCCCGCCGCACGGCTGGTATGTAGCTTTCGCCCCTGCCGATAATCCGCAGGTAGCCATCGCGGTGGTGGTCGAGGACGGTGGAGACCGCAACCTCGAGGCAACCGGCGGTTCGCTGGCCGCACCGATCGGGCGGGCCGTCATCGGTGCCGCCCTGCAAGGAGGCCACTGATGGCGGGGATGCTGACCGCCTTATTGTTGCCGAACTCGGCAACAACTCCGACGCCGCGGACGATTCCCCATGTGGTGGCCATATGGGATTGAGCAGCGGGCAGATGCTGGCGCGGCGGTACCGGCTGGGCCGGCGAATCGCCGTCGGCGGGATGGGCGAGGTGTGGCAGGCTGACGACACCCGGCTGGACCGCCCGGTCGCTGTCAAGGTGCTCAAGCCGGAGCTGTCCGGCGACGCCGAGTTCCGGCAACGATTCCAGGCCGAGGCCCGGATGACCGCGGCGCTGAACCATCCGGGAATCGCGGCGGTACACGATTACGGCGAGGCGGGAAACGACCCGAACGTGGCCTACCTGGTGATGGAGCTGGTGGCCGGGGAACCGCTGGACGCGATTCTGGCCCGGCAGACCCGCCTGGGCGCCGACCGCACCCTCGACATCCTGGAACAGGCCGGCCGTGCGCTGCAGGCGGCGCACGAGCGCGGTGTGGTGCATCGCGATATCAAGCCGGCGAACATTCTGATCACGCCGGCCGGCACGGTGAAACTCACCGATTTCGGCATCGCCAAAGCGGTCGACGCCGTCCCCATGACGCGCAACGGAATGGTCCTGGGCACCGCGCACTACATCGCTCCCGAGCGGGCTGCCGGTAACGAGACCGGCCCGGCCGGTGACGTCTACTCGCTGGCAGTGGTCGGCTACGAGTGCCTGGCGGGGCACCGCCCGTTCTCGGCCGACAACGCGGTCAGCGTCGCCATGATGCACATCCATCACCAACCCCCGCCGCTTCCCGCGGACGTCCCCCCGACAACCCGGACGCTGATCGAGTCCGCGCTGGTGAAGGACCCGTGCCGGCGCTACCGTACCGGCGGTGAGTTCGCCGCAGCTGCCGCCGCGGTGCGAGGCGGCCGGGGACTGCCACCCGTGACAACGGTTGGACTGCCGGCTCCGCCGGCGGTCACCAACCACCCGTCTCCGACTGCCGTGCTGCCGCGTCCGGTCCACGCCGAAGGTCGTCGATCTGGACGGATCGCGCTCACCGCGCTCGGCGCATTGGTGTTGGTGCTCGGCGGCTACCTGGCCCGCGACGCGTTGCATGCGCCGACCACGCCGCCGGCCGTGCCCGCTGGGACAGCAAGTGGTACCGAGGTCGTCAGCGCCCCCGCGCCGCCGGCGATTCCAGATCCGTACGCGCAGGAACTCACGAAGGCGCAACCTGTCCCGGAGTCGAATAACTCCGACGACGCGCCCCCGGAGGTGCTCATCATTCCGACCGATTACTGGGGTCACTCGGGAAGCGACGCCGTGGTCGCCGCGAAGTTCCGTGGCCTGATACCGCGAGTCGTCGACGACAACGGCGAGCAGGTCGATCCGGATCTGCGCTCGCAGTGCCGGATCATCGGCGTCGACCCGCTGACCGGTTTCGTGGCCCGCGGATCGACCCTCGAGCTGACCTGCCGGAGGGGAAAGTGAGCGGTCGACACCTGTCAGGTGACAGCCGGAAGGGGGGCATGATAGGCCCGGACCTGGGCCCCGACACGGCCATCGACACGGCCACGGCCAGGGACTCGGACACCATGCGGGTTTCAAACGACGAGCGGGACGGCGCAGCAATGACCATTCCCCGGTTACTGTCGGATCGCTACGAGCTGGGCGAGACGCTCGGCTACGGCGGCATGTCCGAGGTACACCGCGGGCGCGATGTCCGGCTCGGCCGCGACGTCGCCGTCAAAGTGCTGCGCGCCGACCTCGCCCGGGATCCCCAGTTCCAGCATCGCTTCCGCCGTGAGGCACAAAACGCCGCCGCGCTGAATCACCCGGCGATCGTGGCGGTCTACGACACCGGCGAGACGGTGTCGGAGTACGGCCCGTTGCCCTATATCGTGATGGAGTTCGTCGACGGCCGCACCCTGCGCGACATCGTCAAGACTGAGGGCCCGCTGGACGAAGAGCGGGCGATGGAGACGATGGCCGACGTCTGTGCAGCCCTGGACTTCAGCCACCGCAACGGCATCATCCACCGGGACGTCAAGCCGGCCAATATCATGATCAATAATGCTGGCGCCGTCAAGGTAATGGACTTCGGCATCGCCAGGGCACTGGCCGACGGGCAGGGTGTGACCCAGACCGCAGCGGTGGTCGGTACTGCCCAGTACCTGTCCCCCGAGCAGGCCCGTGGCGAGATGGTGGACGCCCGGTCGGACGTCTACGCCGCCGGATGCGTGCTTTACGAGCTGATCGCCGGTGAACCTCCGTTCACCGGCGATTCTCCCGTCGCGGTGGCCTACCAGCACGTTCGCGAAGACCCCGCACCCCCGTCGCACCAGAACCCGGACGTATCCCCCGCACTCGATGCGGTGGTGCTCAAGGCGATGAGCAAGAATCCGGCGAACCGTTACCAGTCCGCTGCGGAGATGCGCTCGGATCTGGTCCGCGTGCTCAAGGGGCAACGGCAACTGGCGCCGGTGGTCATGACCGACGCCGACCGCGATCTCATGCTCGACTCGGGCCCCACCGTGGCCATACGTGCCACCCGAGCGGGTCGGCGGCGCGCCGAGCCCGCCGGTGGGCCGATCGAGGGGCGGCGGTCCGGGCGCGGCCTCGGAGTCCTTACCACGGTGGTGGTCGCCGCCATCATCGGAATGATCCTGCTGCTGTTCACCGACGTCTTCGGCGGCGGACCCAAACCGATCCCGGTGCCCAATGTCGTCGGCCAGCCAGTGCCGCAAGCCGAGCAAGCGCTCAACGCCGCCGGTTTCCAGACCGAGCGCCATCCCGTCGAATCAACCCCGCAGGACCTTGAGCGGGTGGTGGCGATGAATCCGGCCGGACAGGCGGTGAAGGGCACCACGGTCCGGCTGGACATCGGCGCCGGCCCCGCCGAGGTGGAGATACCCAACCTGCTGGGGCTCGACCGCACCCAGGCCCAGGCTTCACTGCAGCAGGTAGGCCTGGTGCTCTCGCCGGACCAGCGCCAGCAGGTCGTCCAGGACGACAAGGATGTCGGCCGGGTGCAGGTCCAGGACCCACCTGCCGGCCGCAAGCTGGCCAAGGGCAAGTCGGTCACGATCACCGTCGGGGTGCCACCGGAGACCTTCGGCGTGCCCGACGTCGTGGGTACCAACGTCGAGCAAGCTCAGCGCAACATCGCCGTGGCCCACCTCACCGCGCAGATCCAGGAGGTCGACTCCGCGGTACAGCGTGGTCAGGTCCTCAAGCAGAACCCGGCAGGTGGCACCACCGTCAAGGCCGGTAGCACGGTGACCCTCACGGTGTCGCGAGGAAACCAGGCCCAGATGCCCAACCTGCATGGACTCACGGAGACCCAGGCACTGGCTACCCTGCAAAGGCTGGGTTGGACCGGCACCCTTCATGAGGTCTTCACGCAGGTGAACGATCCCACTCAGGTCGGCCTCATCGTCGCGCAGGATGTGCCGGCGGGCACCGGCTTCACCCGTGACCAGACCATCACCGTCACCATCGGTCGGGACAACACCCCGACCAGCACCACCACCACCAGCAGCCCGATCTTCGAAACCCCCGGGTTCGGCGGCGGCTGACCGTGTGGGTCAGCGCACTAGGGCGGCGGAGGCGAGCTTGCGCATGCCGGTCTCGAGCTCGAGTACCCGCGACCCGTCCACCTCGGCGCCCGCGATCCGCAGCCAGTTTGCCAGCAGCCGGTGCCCGCCGTCGGTGAGTACCGACTCCGGGTGGAACTGCACCCCATGCACCGGCAGCTCGCGGTGCCGCATCGCCATCACAATCCCCGACGCGGTACGACCGGTGACCTCGAGCTCGTCGGGGATGGTCTCGGGCAGCACGGTCAGCGAGTGATAGCGGGTGGCGATGAACGGCTGCGGCAATCCGGCGAGCACCGCAGCGCCGTTGTGGTGCACCTCAGAAGTCTTGCCGTGCAGCAGCTCCGGAGCGCGTGCCACGGTGGCTCCCCAGACCGCCCCGATCGCCTGGTGGCCGAGGCACACGCCGAGCAACGCACGGCCGCGCTCAGCACAGTCGCGGACGACGTCCATGCTCGCGCCGGCGCGCTCCGGCGTACCGGGACCGGGACTGATCAGCACCCCGTCCGCGGCCGCGATGTCACCGGGCTGCACCGCATCGTTGCGCCGCACCACGCACTCGGCGCCCAGCTGCGCCAGATACTGCACGAGGTTGTAGACGAAACTATCGTAGTTATCGATCACCAGAATGCGCACGGCAGCCAGGGTAGCTGGCCCCGCTACCACGGCGCCGCCTCACGATCCCGCTGTCACGATCCCGCTGTCACGTCATTGAACGGCAGCCGGGGCTCAGCCCACGGGAACACCACGAACAACAGCAGTGCCACCACCGCCGCGACCAGGACCAGTGCCTGCAGAGCCTTGACCGCCGGCAAGCCGGGCAGGTGCCGCCAAATCCAGCTGTACACATGAACCTCCTCAGGCGGCTGCGGTGAGCTCGGCGGGACGTTGCCCCTCGACCTTGCGGTACGACGCAACCAGGACGCCGTGCACGACGAGTCGGTGACTGGCGGAGAACTGCGGATGACACGTCGTGAGAGTGATCAGCCGGCTCGAGGGCGCCCGACCGGGGTGACCCGGTACCGGAGCGATCACTTCGACCTGCGACGGCAGCACGACCGCCTTACCCACCACGTTGGTGTAGCGCCCCGGTAGTGGTTCGACACCCCGGCACTGCTGCTGCGTTCCCTTTCCCGCCGACCACCCGGCCAACTCGCTTTGAAGGGGCAGAACCCGGTAGACGTACCAATGATCAGCGGTCTCCACGACGATGGCGTCGCAGGACGACAGCTGATCCACGGAGTTGAAGGGCGAGCCCTTGCCCACGCGGTGTCCGGCCACCGCGAAGTTGCCCACTTCCCCGGGGGGTGCAGTGCCCAGGTAATGGCCGGGGCCAGCTTCCAAGGTGCCTGGGTCGGTGCCCTCCAGCACGGTGAAGACGAAATCCGGCCCGAACGCCGGGATGTACAGCTTGGCGATACCCGCGCCGTTGACCGGCCGATCCACCAGGCCACGTCCGTTGTGCCAGATGTCGTCCAGCTTGGCGGTGGCCTGGCGCTGCTTCTCGGCCGACGACCAGTTGGTGAAGTAAGCCTCGTAGAACACGAACAGCAGGACCACCAGCCCTACCGTCAGCAGCAACTCACCGATTCCGCGGATCGCCGTTCGCGCCGGATCAGGACGCCGGAGTGGAGATCGGGAGCGCCTTGTCCGGGTCAGCACATGGCTCACGAAACCTCCTCACGGGCACAGCGGGCCGGGCACGCCAGACCGTAGTGGGTGTAGATAACTCATCGGTGGCCGGGCCACACGGGGGCTGACAGCCCGCGGCCGGGTGGCAGTCCGGCCACCCGTGCCGGCCTGCGGCCGCGTTAGGTTACCGTGTTCAGCAGCGCCGCCCGCCAGACGAGGAAAACGACCATGCCCAAGTCGAAAGTCCGCAAGAAGTCGGTCTACACCCCGCCGGCCGAGGCGATCGGCCCGGCGAAAGTCCACGTAGCAGGTCCCTCCCACCCGCTTTATGTCGGCGTCATGCTGGGGACGATGCTGCTCGGCTTGCTGTGGCTGGTGGTCAATTACCTCGCTATCGACAGGATTCCCCTGCTCAACAGCCTCGGGAACTGGAACTTCATGGTCGGCTTCGCTTTGATGATCATCGGGCTGTTGATGACCATGCGGTGGCGCTGACCGCCTGGGTCGCACGACGTGGAATGGCGTCGAACAGCATCGAACAACATGGTTGCCATTCATCCCCACTGTGGATAAACCCTGTGGACAGCCACCGGCGTGGAGACCGCCTGAGACACCGGTACAACGCGCCTGGCAGCCCGACACACCGGGCGCCAGGGCGCGACACGCGGGGGATTAGCGGCGCTGGGGCAGGTAGAGCATCGCGGCGGTGACCGCAGCGCCGAAGGCCAGCCCGCCAAGGTGGCCAAGGATGGAAATGTTGGGCACCGCAACGCTGATGACCACGTTCAACAAGATGATCGTCAGCGCCGGTCGCGGGGACAGCCGCAGTTTTATCAGCACCACGGCGAGGCCTCCCATCAGGCCGAACACCGCGCCCGACGCACCGGCGGTGTGGCTTGCCGGGTTCTCGAACAGGAAGACCACCAGCGAGCCGCCGAGCAGCGACACGAGATACACCACCAGGAAGCGGGCCCTACCCAGCACCTGCTCGAGATCCCGGCCGATCACCCACAGAGCGATCATGTTGAACGCCAGGTGGATGGGTCCGATGTGCAGGAAGCCCGACGTGAGCAGCTGCCACCAGGCGCCGTCGGCCACCGCGCTCGGTTGCAACGCCCACTGCTGGAACAGCCGCGCGTCGGCGTTATGTGACACGCTGGCTGCCTGCAGCACGGTGACTGCGAAGATAACCACGTTGATCACAATCAGTGCCGGGACCACCAGCAGCCGGCCGGTCGGCTGAGGCCACTGCACCGTGCGCGTACGCGGCTGCGACCGACCGCCCTCAGCGACGCAGTCCACGCAGTGATAGCCCACCGAGGCTTCGCGCAGGCAATCCGAACAGGCGGGACGGTCGCAGCGGGTGCAGCGCACTGCGGTCGCGCGACTCGGATGCCGGACACACACGGGGCCGGCCATCGCCGTCATTGAGCCGGCCGGGGTATGACAACAGTTACTCGCTCGATCACGATGTTGTCCACTGGCCGGTCCCCTCGCGTCGGGGTCCGTGCAATGGCATCGACCACGGAGCGGGACTGCTGGTCAGCCACCTCGCCAAAGATGGTGTGCTTGCGGTTGAGATGCATCGTGGGGCGCACGGTGATGAAGAACTGCGAACCGTTCGTGTTCGGACCCGCATTGGCCATCGCCAGCAGGTACGGCCGATCGAACTTCAGGTCGGGATGGGTTTCATCACCGAACCGGTACCCCGGCCCGCCCCTGCCGGTACCGGTCGGGTCACCACCTTGGATCATGAAGTCCGCGATCACCCGATGGAACAGTGCCCCGTCGTAGAACGGCCCGGACAGCTCGCCTTTGGCGTTGCGCTGGGAATAGTCCTTGGTGCCCTCGGCAAGGCCGATGAAGTTCGCCACCGTTTTCGGGGCGTGGTTCGCGAATAGGGTCAGGCGGATGTCGCCTGCGCTGGTGTGCAGGATGGCGCCAGGCGCGTTCGTCGTCCGTTGCGTCACCAGACCCATCCTGCCATCACCCAGCTTGGGTTGCGGACAGGCCTGGAGAGGCACGATCCTCGGGATCGACGTCATCGAGCAGGCTGGCAGTGACCCTGAACGAGACCCCGGACAAACAAGTTAAGGATGTGAACGAGGTGAACGCTACGCGCTCCCACCCCGCGCGAGGCCGGGGCCACTGGCCGTGGGTGGTCACCGTGTTGCTCGGGATCTTGGGAGTCGCCGGCGCCGTGGTGCGCAACCGCTGGCAGTCCTCGAAACCCAAGCGGTTCGCTGTCCGGCCCGATGACCAATTGACGTGGCGGTACCGCGACCAGGTCGCCACCGGCCGCTCGCCGACCGGCAACGGCGTGGTCCGCGCTCACCACCGTCCGGGCGGCGACGACTGACCACGGCGCTAGGGGTTGCAGAGGAGCAACCTGAACGCGTGGCGAGTAGTCGGCTACTCGATTGGACGTCGGTGAGACCTCTTACAGGCCCAGGGTGGCTATTACCTGCTCGGCGATCCGCCGAGCACCGATCGTCTGCTGCTGGTTGGTCGTGATCACGACTGCGGTGCCGTGCCGAGCCACCGCGAATACCGCTCCGTCAGCGGTCGGCTGCGAACCGCCGGACCATCCGCCGGGTAGCTCGGCAAGATCAGAGGTAGCCACTGGAGCTGCCGCATCGACGGTCGCCCTGGCTGTCTGGGGGCCGGCGACCACGATCCAGGTTCGCAGTTGCACGGCATCGTGGTAGGTGAGGAAGAAACATGCCGGGTACGGCTGATGGGTAGCTGTCTTCGAGACCCGTACTGCGGTGACCCGCTCACCGTTGATCGTTTGTACTGACTCTGCCGGCAGGTAACTGCACGGCCCATCGGCGGCCGGCTGCGGGGCCGGTGGCGCCACCGCAGCGACGGTAGCGGGCGGCTGGGCATCCGATGGTTCGGGCGCGCCGGGAGCGATGGCTATATGACTACAGCCAACCCCCGCGACGGCGAGCAGGGCGCCCACGCTCGTCACGATGATCGGCCTGTGACCGCGCGCTGGTGACATAACGGCAGGTAGTCAACCATGGCGGGGACCGATCACGGTGCGGGGGCATTGGCCACTTCGCGCCGAAAACGGTCGAGTTGCCCCCGAGACGGGCTCATGCAACGCACAGTGACAGTAAGTGACGCTAGGTTACCCGCTTGGGTGGTTCAAATCGCCGTTAACAAGCGTCGTCGCGGCAATCTGCCACGTCCAGAACGTTTCGATCAGGGCGCAACTCACCGTTCGGGGCACAGTCGTGCCACCAGTCGTATCTGCGCCGACTCCCACCTCGTTGAGCCGGTACCTGGATGCGCGGAGATCACCCACCCCCCGGGCGAACTCCGCAGTGTTTATCGCCAGGTACGAGGGATCCACGGCACCCGAGGGGGACAGCCGTACCGCCCTCTCGCGGAGAGATCTCGAACGAGGAGGAACACCGGAACATGACGTCACGCACACCCAGGAGGCATCGCCGCCTGGCTCTCATGGCCGCCGGCACGGCAGCCGCGATGGTTTTGCTGCCGGGTGCTGCCTCGGCGCAGGTGGTCCACTCAGTGCAGCAGATCATGAGCACCCCCGGTGGTCCGGCTATGCCTGGCGATCCGGTGGCGCCCCCCAACCCACTGCCACCCACTCCAGCCGGTCCCGGCGACCTGCCTGCTCCCGGCAACCTGCCTGTTCCCGCCATCGGCGACATCATCGGTAACGGCAGCCCAGGTCTGACCGGATCGCACGAGCACGAGGGCCACAACGGTGACGGGCCCCACGGCGATGACGTGCGCCACGATGACACCCCCAACAGCGATGCGATCGATGACCCTCACCCGCCTGACCACGCTTCCGGCGAGGTGGGCAAGGTCGACTTGTTGAAGTCCCGCCTGCTGGACATCACCAAGTACGACGCGACCATCGAGGACAATGGGCAGTCACACGCCGACTCGACCGTACTCGGTTTGGGCGGCAGCAGGCTCATCGGATCCAGCGCTGACTCCCGCGACCACAACCGGTCCGGCGACAACGGTGACGCTCTCAAGCTGTGCGGCACCACCGGCGGGCTGCTCTGCCTGAGCCTGCTCTACCACAACACGGTGGCTACCGAGGACCACGACAGCTCGCTCGCCGCAGCCCGCGGTGGCGTCGCGGCCCTGTGCCTCGGCAGTAAGGGCAAGGACAGGCGTGACCACGACGTCACCGCCTCCTACGAGTGCAACGGGATCCTGTCCTTGGGTGTTGCCGAGGGCCTCGGCATCGCCGAGCGGGACAAGAAAGAAGGCCACACCAAGGCCGACTCCGCCAACGAATTGCTGAACCTCTGCATCGGCAAGCGCGACAAACTGACCACCCCGTGCGAGGGGCTCGGACTCGAGGCGGTGCACTCCGAGTCGAAGTCGAGGTCGAACAAGCCGGACACCGAGCGTCACTCGTTCCTGCTGGGTATCGACAGCAACGGTCACTCGTCGTACCTGCTGGACGCGCCGTTCGGGTTGGCTCTGCCCGACCACTGCGGTGACTCCGCGATCCTGTGCTTGCTGCTCAACCAGGGCAAGTCGATCATCTTCCACAACCCCAAGGGCGCCGGTAGCGCGCAGGAGGCCCTGCGCCTCGACGTGCTCAACCGGGTCCTGCTGGTGGTCCTCGGCCAGTCCGAGACTCTTGCCCACGAGACCAACGAGGGCAACGACAACCACCACCACAACAAGGGTGAAGAGCACGGCGAAGACCACGGCAACAAGGGTGAAGAGCACGGCAAGGGCGAGGAAGAGCACGGCAAGGGTCCTGAGCTGGCTGAGACCGGTGCCGATGTCGCCGGGCTGCTGGCCGGTGGCTTCCTGCTCACCGGACTGGGTGCGCTGACCGTGGCGGGTACCCGCCGCCGGGCTGGCAGGCACACCGTCTGAGTTTCTAGCAGCACCTGAGTAAACCTTCAGCGGGGGTCGGCGAGAAATGCGCCGGCCCCCGCTGGCATGTCCACCCCACTGTCCCCACTACGATCGGCGCCCTCATGAATACCTTGATCTCCAAGCTGCCCTGGCTGGCCCGGATGCCCGTGATAGACCGGATGCGCAGCCGACCGATTCCCTCGCTCATCGGTGTTGTCGCCCTCGTGCTCGCCATCGTTCTCGGCGTGACCGCCTTGGTACTCAACGGCGTCGTCGGCGGCGGCGGCGCGGGCGACGCCAACGAGGTGGTCAATACAGCCGGCCATTACGGCTTCGAGCTTCCGACCGGGTGGACGACCACCCAGGAGGGCCGGACCACCACGGTGACCAGCGCAGACCAGGCCACCGTGATCACCCTCGGCGTCGGCCACGCCGGTCCGATACCCAACGCTGGCACGCAATTCTTCCAGGACGTCGCCAGCCACTACAAGAATGTCCAGGTGATCCCACCGGAAGCCAAGACCGTGGGCTCACGGCCCGCTCTGGTCTACGGTGGAGTCGGGACCAACGACAAGAACACCAGCATCCGGTTCCTGGCGATTACCGTCGAGAACAACCCGGCCAACTACGCCATTGCGGTGTTCACTGTGGCGGACTCCGATCCCAAGGTTGTTCTTCCGCCGGTGAACCGGGTGGTCGAGAGCTTCCGGCCGGTCACGTAGTGCTGGTCAGCGGACGTTGATCGGTACGGTCACCGTCGTCTCATCGATGTCCGAGGTTCGCACGGTGATCGACAATTTCCAGTCGCCGGGGTAAGGCAGCTGGACCCCGCTGGCGTCATACCCGCCCGGCTCAGCATGCTGCAGCGGCACCGTGAAGGGACCGAGCGCCCGGGCGGTCAGCGTCAGCTCGGTCCGCACTTCGGCCACGTCATGCCGGGTGCCGTCGCGATCCTCCACGGTGAGGTGGATCCTGTTCGGTCCGGTAGCGGCCGGATCGACGTCCACCAGAAGTTTCCCCTGGCCGCCCGGGCCACCGGTGTCATAACTGATGACCCGGTGCCCGGAAGCCGGCGGTTTGATGGCTGCGGCCGTCGCGGTGCGGCCCGGCTCGGCGTTGACCAGCAGCGCGGTGACGCCGAGCACGAGTGCCCCGAGCGCGGCCTCCACCAGCACACTTCGCCGCAGATTGCGCTCCCCCCGCACGCCGGCGCGGCGCGCGCCCACATCCGTGGCCTCGCCGGCAGCGCGCGTTGCTGCGCCGACGCCGATCAGTGCTTGCCGATGCCGGCTGACCCATCGATGGGATACCGACGCGGCGCTGAGCATGACCGCGACGGTTCCGAGCTTGACGAGCAGCAGCCGGCCGTAGTCGGTGGAACTGAACGCGGCCCAACTGCCGAGCTGGCGCCAGGACTGGTAACACCCGGTGCCGATGAGGATCGCGATGGAGCCGGTCGCGATCGAAGAGAAGCGGACCACCGCGTGCTGCGGCATCGCCGGCGCTGCGGTCCCGGTAATACCCAGCGGTCGCAACAGGACCACCAGGGTGACCAGGCCGCCTAGCCACACCCCCATGGCCAGCAGGTGCAAGACGTCAACTGGCAGTGCCAGCTGGTGTTGCAGCCCCACCGAGGCGTGGTCCGCGGCAGCCCAGGTCACCGCGAGGCCGGTCGCCAATACCACGCCTACGATCCCGAACCAGGCCCGGCCGCGCCGCGCGAGGTGCCCGAGCCAGGCGCACAACAGCACGACGTAACCACCCGCCAGCGCCAGCAGCGCCAGCCGGACGGTCAACGCGGTACCCAGCCGGCTGGCCAAGGTCTCGGAGACGATGTCCGGGTCGGCAAGTCGATCCAGGCCTACCCCGCCGGCATAGGGTCCTTGCAGCAGCAGAGTCGCGATGGTGGTCGCCAGCAGGCCGGCCCAGCCACCGACCATGATGCGGCGGCAATCCCGACGGGTGAGCCCTTGGGGCCAGCACAGCAGCGTGAAGACGATCGACCCGACCAGCAAGGCGTACGTTGCGAACGCCACCGCCCGGACGATGGCATAGATCACGCCGACGGGTGCGCTGCCGGGCGGTTGCGCGGCCGTCGGCGGCGGCCGCGCAACCGCCTGTGTGGGATGACCCACCGAGAAGGTGAAAGCGCCCGCCACCGGATGCGAGTCTGCCGAGATCACCCGCCACGAGACGGTATACGTGCCTGGGGATCCGGCGGAAACCAGCCGGACGCCCACCGTAGCGGCACTGCCGAGATGCGTGGCATGACCATCGTCGACTTCGGCACCCTCGGGCCCGAACACTCGCACCGCACTCGGGGCTACCACCACCGGTTCGCTGAAGGTCAGCGACACGGTGGCCGGCATGGTGGCAACCACCGCGCTCTGCCCGGGCTCAGTCGCGATGAGCACCGCATGGGCCGCGGCTGACCCGGTGCCGGTGAGTACAACGAGCACCGCGCAGATCACCGTCACTGCACAAGCCCGCAGCACTCGCCGGCACAACACAGAGCAACTCAACCAGCGGTGGCGCTACGCCGGTTCAGCAGACCCACGATGATTCCGATGATGGCCAGCACGATCCCCACGATGCCGAGCACGACACCCCAGGTGGCCGTCGAGGAATGCCCGTCGCCAGTCCCCGTCTCCGCAGTCACGGCTGCCTGGGTCGTCTTGGCCGGTGTCAGCTTGACCACCGGCGCCGGGTGTTCCGGTTCGGGAGCACCTTCTGGCGCCGTGTCGATCCACCGCACCACTTCCCCATTGTCATAGGTCTGCAACGCCTTGAAGATCAGCTGGTCAGTGTCGGTCGGCAACGGGCCCATGGATACGTCGAACTCCTCGAACGATCCAGGCGTTATCTTGCCGCCGGTCCAGGTGATCTTCGAAACTACTTCGCTGATCTCGCCGTCATCAGTTTTGATCGGTTTCTCAAGCTTGGTCTTCTGCGCGGTTGCCGTCCATCCGGGAACAGGCCTGGTCGACACCGAGGCAATTGGGTGATCAGTGGGAAGATTGATTTCCA
The DNA here is from genome assembly GCA_035606945.1 of Pseudonocardiaceae bacterium. Taxonomy (GTDB): domain Bacteria; phylum Actinomycetota; class Actinomycetes; order Mycobacteriales; family Pseudonocardiaceae. The sequence continues at coordinate 31,655 of DATNDR010000123.1, read as the reverse complement.
ATTGGGTTGTCGACGCGGTGTCCCGCTCATTGGGAACCCGGAAGGATACCTTGGTATACCCGCCTTGCTGGGCGGTGCCGGGATTGGCGGTGACGTGTGCCCACGCGGTGCCGATGAGGGTCATCAGTGCGAACGCGGCCAGCGCGCCGACCGCAACAACCCGGCGGGCCAGCCACCAACTGATCTTCATTATGACGCTCCCTGAGGTAGGCACGGCCAATCACAGCATCGTCAGCAGCATGTAGCTCATCCCGATACCCATGACGACCTCTGTGGAACCCAGCAGATGCGGCGACACCACCACACCGCGCGGTCCCCCACCGGGCAGCGCCGCGCCGGCCGCCATCCCCGCCAAGGTGTTCACCGGCACGGCCAGCCGGGCAGCCAGCCGCACCACGAACACCACGAAATACCCGACGAACGTCCAGGTCAGTAAGGACAGCCCGAGCCCGCTGAAGCCCGCTTGCACCATGTCCATGTGGTCCGCCATGTCCTGCGGGACACCCGCACCCGGATCCTGCGGGAGACGCAGGTCCGGCCCTGCGGGCATCACCGCGAACATGTACACCATGGCCACACCCCCGACCAGCAGGTGCAGCTCATGGTGTCCGGCCATGGGACCGGCCGGCGACAGCACAGTGGCGGGCAAGGTGCGCCGGATCAGCCGGACGGCGATGTACCCAGCCGCCAGTCCGAACAGCAGCTGCCAGCACAGCCGAGGTAATGGATCAATCCACGGCACCAGCATGACGACCATGCCCAGACTCATCACCCCGCGCGAGACATCCACGCCCCGGTCGCAGCCACCTTGCCCGGTCGACGTCCCGGGATCGGACACGAACAGCCGGATCACGTAATAGACGGTCAGCGCGGCGAACATTGCGGCAAAAGCCCAGCGCACCCACTCTGCGCCGCCCACCGCTCACCCCTTCCTGCAATCGACCATCTTTCCGGCTCCCGATCTCTCCAGGCATAGTCGTGCGCCGCTGCCGGATAGTTCCCGCGCCGGGATTCTGGGTTGGGGGCTTGACGGTCAGTCAAACGGTTCGTCCTCGTCGGCGGAAGCAACCACGCGGTGCTGTTCGGCGTAGTCGGCCGGGTCGGCTTCCAGTGGTGTCTGCGTGAATTCTCCCAGTTCCTCGTCGTCTTCGTGGAGATCGGTCACTGGACGCCGCTGGTCGGCCGCGTCGGCGTCGGGGTCCTCGATACCCATCTCATGCTCCTTGTCTCCGGGGCCCACTTCGGTGCGTAACTACCCGTTCGTCGACCGCGTTAGTGGGCGATACGCCAAGCCCAGTTTGGTGGGACCCTACGAGGGTGAAGCAGATCGAGGCCGCACGGCTGGTCTTGCGACCGATCTACCTACCGGTGGCGCGCATGCTCCTCGATGGCGGGATCCCAAGGGGGCTGAGCTTCGCGCCGGGCTACCCGTCCGCGTTCTCACTGGAAGTGATGGAATCAGTAGTCGAAACGCAAGGCCCCGGCCGGTTCGGTCCTTACTTCATGATCCGTAAATCCGACCGCATGATCGTCGGCGAGATCGGTTGCAGCGTCGACGACGACTGCGTCACGGGCCGGGTCGGCTATACCGTGGTCGAACCGTGTTGGGGCCGGGGATACGCCACCGAGGCCTTGCGGGCGTTGCTCGCCCATGTGCTCGCCGCGCCCGACATGCGCCGAGTGGTCGCGGAAACGATGGTGGAGCACATGGCCAGCCGCCGCGTCATGGAAAAAGCCGGCATGACCTACTGCGACCGGCGCCTGGATGACCAATACGGCAAGCCGCTCGATCTGGTCGTCTACGAGGCTTTCGCGCCGGCCACCGTGCCTACCAGGTGACGGGTAACCGGCTGACCGCGCCGGCCACAGCTTCGCGGATGGGCTGGATGTCCTCGATGGGTACGGCAAGGCGCAGGGTGGGGAAGCGCTCGAACAGGCGGACGAACAAGTACTGCAGTTTCACCCGCGCCAGGTGTGCGCCCAGGCAGAAATGTGCACCGTGGCTCAGGGACAGGTGGGGGATGCGCTCGCGGGTGATGTCGAAGCGTTTCGGATGGGGGAACACTGTCTCGTCTTCGTTGGCCTCCTGGACGGCGAACATCACGGTGTCTCCCGCGCGGATGGTGACGCCGTCAACCTCGACATCGACGGAGGCATACCGGGTGAGGCCGCCACGCCGAGCGGCCCGCTGGCGCTCGATCGGGCTGGCGAAGCGGAAGATCTCTTCCACCGCTGAGGAGGCGAGAGCCGAGTCCCGTTGCAGCGCCTCGCGCTGATCGTGATGCGTCAGCAGCAGCAGCATGCCCCGATCGATGATCGCGACGGCGGGTGCGTGCCCGGCGAACACGATCCCCGCGGCCAAGTGGGCGATCCCGTCATCGGTCAGCGCCGGGTCGATCTCCGCGGCGCGCAGCAGGTCCGCGATGACGTCCTCGCCCGGCACCCAGCGCTTACGCTCGATCAGCGTGCCCAGGTAACGCCATAGCGATTGCAGCCCCCCGCGGGCCACTGCGGGCTTGCTGACCTGCTTCGCCTCGACCTGCCACCGGCAGAAGTCTGCGCGATCGTGCGCGGGCACCCCGAGCAGCTCGCACACCACCAACGCCGGCAGCGGAAAAGCGACGATGGCATGGAAATCAGCCGGCGGGCCACTGTGGTGCAGCTCGTCGAGCAACTCGTCGACGATCACCTGGACGCGCGGCCGAAGGCGTTCCATCCGGCGGGGCGACAGCGCGGGCGTCAGCAGCTTGCGCATCCGCTGCAGATCAGCCAACTCGCCTTCCGGATCGGGGATCGGCCCTCCGAACAGGCCTGGCTGGGTGAGGCGCACCGGGTGCCCCGGATTGGGATGCGACCGGCTCAGCCGTGAATCGGCGAGCAGCTCACGCACCCGCTCGTGCCCTGAGACGAGCCACGCCAACCGGCCCTGCGTATCGGCCACCTGCTGGATCCCGTGCATGGGGGCCATCATCGCCTTTCGGGGCAGTCGAAGCAGGACGCGCGCAGCTCAGGGGTCGGCACCGACCAGTGAGGTATTCGAAGCGACCGGGCCCACTGGATCGTCGCCACACAGCAGCTCCGCCACCCCCGGGGCGGGGAGTGGCGGAGCTGCTGTCCTACCAGGTTACCGGTGGTTCAGAGGTTGAGGTGGAGGTCGTCGAGCACATGGGTCTCATTGACGTTGAGCAAGCCGTGCTGCTCGTTGTCGCTGATCCTGGAATCGTCCACGCTGGTGTTGTTCGAGTTCTCGGTGATGTCGGGGTGGTAGTTGGTGTGCGGCTCGTAGTTACCCGAGTCGCTGATCGTGGTGTTGTGCGGCTCATTGTGATTGCCGACGTTGTCGAGCGTGGTGTTGTTCGAGTCGGAGGTGTTGCCCACGTCTCTGACCGTGGTGTCGTGGCTGTCCACGCGGTTGTCCACCAGCCGGCTGCCGTTGGTGGCCACGTCGCTGTGGTCGGAGTCGGTCACGTTGCCGTCTCCGGCGACGCCGCCGCGGTCGGCGATGTTATTGCCGTTGAATGAGCCGTGGGTGGAGTAGTCGTTGGACGTGTTGCCCACCTTGGCGTTGTCTCCGACGACATTGCCGTCGCCGTTGGCGACGTCACCGTTGATATCGCGGCCGGCGGCCACGGAATGGTCGGTGGCGGTCACCGAGTCGTCGGTGAAGGTCTGGGTGAGCTTGCCTTCATTCCAGATGGACTGGTTGACCGACTTGTCGATCACGGTGTCGTGGCTGTCGGAGTAGGTGTAGTTGTTGGAGATGTACTCCAGCTGCTGCACGGCGGCGGCGTGTGAGTCCAGACCCGGGTCGGGGCGCCAGCCCTCGTGCGGCCGCGTGTCTTCGTGCCGGTAGGCCTGGTCGTCTGCGTAGACCCGCTGGTCTCCGTGATTTCCGACGTTGTACTCGCGGTTTCCGACGGTGGACACCGGGTGGTACTCGGCCACATACGTCATCGCATCCGAGACATCCTCGCTGCACACATCACTCAGACCTGCATCGGCCAGCGCCTGATCCGGGTTCGCGAAGAACGCTTCCTTGGCGTCGTCATTGCTCAGCAGGCTCAGGATGAAATCCAGCAGGCTCTTCGTGCTCGACATGACCGTCACTCTCCCTCGTGTGATGTACCGGGCCGGCGAGGTCCGCCGGTGGTGTGACGGCAAAGCTAGGGCCCACGCTGCAGCCGGACATCGGGGACTGCACCGGGTTGCGCTCGCCCCGGATTAGGGGATTGACAGCGGGCTGATTGGGGGGCCGGGGGTCGGCCTGAGCGATAACGCAACGCCCTGTGCCGGGCGATACGCAAGCCAGACATCGTTGCGATCAGTTCCGAGGAGGGTGCTGGCATGGGCTACTGGCTGGGGATTGATCTGGGTAGCACGGTCACGGCGGCGGCGGTGCGCCGGGCAGCGGGGCGTGCTGAGGTGGTGTCGTTGGGCAGCGGGTCAGCGGTGGTGCCCTCGGTGGTCTTTGTGGGTGCGGAGGGCCAGGTCGAGGTGGGCGAGGCCGCGTTACGGCGAGCGGTGACCGATCCGGATCGGGTGGTGCGCTCCTTCATCGGGCGCATCGGGGACCAGATTCCGATGGTCATCGGAGGCCAGGTCTACACCGCGGCGCAGCTCGCCGCGATGCTGACCCGCTGGGTGGTGGACGAGGTCGCCCGCCGGCAAGGAGACCCAGCCGAGGGCATCGTCGTGACCCACCCGCCCACCTGGGGCGACTACAAGCGGGAGGTCCTCGCCACGTCGCTGGCGGACGCGGGCTTGGGTCACGTCCGCTTCTGCGCCGAACCCCAGGCCGCCGCAGCTGGGTATGCCGCCGGGCAGCCGTTCGCTTCCGGGCGCACCATCGCGGTCTACGACCTGGGTGGCACCACCTTCCACGCCACCGTGATCCGCACCAGTGGCGATGGCGGGTTCACCGTGCTGGGCCAGCCCCAGGTCCTCGAGCAACTGGGCGGCGCGGATTTCGATGATGCGGTGTTCGGCCACGTACTCGCGGCGGTGCCCGGATTGGCCGAGCTGGACACCGAGGACCCGGCCACCCTGGCCGCTATCGCGGCGCTTCGCCGGGGATGTACCCGGGCCACCCAGGCGCTGTCGACCGACACTGAGGTGACCATCCCGGTGGCCGCCCCAGGGATCCAGACCCAGGTCCGCCTGCACCGCGCCGAGTTCGACGACATGATCCGCGCGCGGCTGTCCGGGACCCTCCAGGTTCTGCGCCGCGCCCTGCACACCGCTGACGTGCAACCCCACCAGCTCGAGGCGGTGCTGCTCGCCGGAGGATCCTGCCGTATCCCCCTGGTCGCCCAACTCATCTCCACCGACTTGGACCGGCCCATCACCATCGACAGCGACCCCAGCACGGTCATCGCCCGCGGCGCCGCCGCCCTCGCCGTCCCGGCGCCGCAGGTCGAAGACATCGCCGAAGCACACCCCGTGCCGGCAAACCCCGTGTCTGCAAACCCCCTGTCTGCAAATCACGCGTTTGAAGAGCCCTCCGAACCGGCACGCCCGCCCGAGCGCCCATCCCTGACCGCCATCCCGCTCGACGTCGAATCCGTCCAGAGCCGGCGGCGCCGCGCCACCTCACGGAGTATGAAACGAGCTGCCCTCGCCGGATCGCTAGCGCTGCTGGCCGCTGCGGCGTCAGTCCCACTGTTCATCGCCCACAGCGATTCGACCCCTCAGGCGGTCGCCGGTACGCAGGCGCCGCGGACTCCCAGCACCACAGCGAACGCCGGGAAGAGCAACGACCAGCCGCTAGCCGCCGCGAGCTCGATCGGGCCCACCCTCGCCGTGCCAGTCGCGGCACCGAGTCATTCGGCCAGTGATACCGCAGGCGCGGTGATCCATCCCGCGCACACCGCCGGACTCCAGACCGCTGCCGCCGGCACAGCTGTCCCGGTCAGCAACTCGGCTCGGGGTGGCGCGACGTCGCCCGGTGGTGGCGGGACCCCGTCGCCCGATGGTGGCGGGACAACGTCGACGGGTGGCAGTGGCGGTGGTGCGACGTCGCCCGGTGGTGGTGGGCCGACGTCGCCCGGTGGTGGCGGGACAACGTCGACGGGTGATGGTGGTGGGACCACCAGCACACCACCGGACCCGGCTGGACAAGCCGCCACCTGAACCCCGGCCAGCTGCGGGCCGAACCGGTACGCGGCTAGTCAGGATGGCCACCGAGCGGGGGCAACGCGTCCAGCTCGGCGGTCATTCTGGCCACCACGGTGCACAGCGCAGGGCTGGACATTCCCAGGGCGCGGGCGCTGCGAGCCATCCGATGTTCGCCGAGCACGAGCCGCGCCCCTCCCAGCCGGATGCGTAAATCATGGAGGCGGACCCGGAAAGCGCCATGGAGGAGTTCGCCCGCGGCCGGGCCATCCGGACGAACCGCCCAGCAGGGCATCGGCGCGGTGATCGGAATCGGGATCCGCAGGCGGCCCACCTGCAACGCGGCGGCAAGCACGAATCGCGCACCGTCGCAGAGGTCCACCTCCACCCCGCTGCGGCGAAACGAGATGGCGCTGCGCGCCAGCCATTTGGGCAGGCCCCAGATCGCACGCCCGGCCTCAAGCGTGAAGGTCTGAGTGACGGGCAGCTCTATGAGGTAGGCCCCGATCGCACCGCGATCCGGGCCACGCACCGCGACCATCAAACCGACCTCGTCATAGGCGTCGAGGTCACTATCGCGGTACTTGACGACTATCAAGCCGGTGAGACACTGGCCCGCGATGGTCAGGGGTGTCAGCCGCTCGTCCGTCACGGCCCTCCGGGCTGCGTCGGCGGAGCAGGAGAACACCGCGGCGGCGACAAGGGAGTTCCGGATCACCACGGGCAGGGTCACCGTGCGCCCTTGGATCCGCCAGGTGTTCTCAGCGATGCGCTGCGCCATGCCACTGTCTCCCCTGGAGCCGATCAGCCGGTGCGCCTGGTGACCACGGTGCCACGGAGCCCGAGCCGCCGCTTCTCGTGCACTCCCCCATAGCTTCGGAAGTGCCGGGCCCTCGGGGCGGCGCCCCAGGCTGGCCAAGCCGCGGATGTCCGGGACTGGTCGCCATGCTGATAGACAGCACGTATGACTATTGTGGGACAGACAGCTCTTGTATTTTTGGTGCCGGAAGCAGAAGCGATTCACGCCGCCACTGTGGCCGTCCCAATCGGACCAGCACCGCCCGTTGCACCTGAGCGGGAACCCGCTCGGCCAGGGCCGGCACCTGCGCAGCAGCCGGCTCAACACCGTCTGCGGCCAGATCGAACAGCAACTCGCGCAGCACAAAAGGATTTGCGGCAGTGGCCGCAGTGCACGCCGCTACGAAGGCGGGATCAGGCTGGCGGCCCAACTGCTCACGGATCAGCGGGCCACCGGCAGGCTGGCTGAGCGGCCCAGGACACAACACTTCGACCCGGTCCACGGTGAGTAGTTCAGCCAGCAACGGCGCATGCTCCCGACGCGGTGGGCGGGTGCTGGCTGCGATCAGCACCGGCAGCCCTTCCAGCCGCCGCCATAGATAGATCAGCCACCGTAACGACAGCTCATCGACCCAGAGCAGATCATCAACCGCCAACGCGCCGGCCCACCAGCTGCCACGTTGGCGACCAGCCAGTACAACCCCTGCAACGCCGCGAACGAACTCGCTGCCGTCCCTAGTGGGAACTGCTTCCCAAGGACTTGGCCGCGCCACTCAATGAGTTGGAAGTGTTGACCAGCGATCCCGACGTGTTGCTCAACGAACGAGCGGTGTCCTTCAAAGAGCTGTCAACGCGCTGCCCCGAACCTCCGATGGACTGCAACGAATCATTGATGCCGGCCACCTGACCCGGGATCGGCTTCAAGGCGGTGTCGATGTCGCTCAGCGCGGAGTTGATTCCCCGGATGTAGTCCGGCAGGGATTGAACGTTAGCCGTGGCTCCTGCCACTGAGTTAGACGCCGTAGACAAACCGTCGTCAATCGATTCGAGCGCTCGGACAATGCCGATCAGGAAACCAATGACGACGATCACGACGACGATGCCGAGCGTAGTGAAGATCCAGAGAAAACGGGCGAAAGAGGTCGCGCCAGCAGGTTGCGCAGCGTTAACGTTCCACTGTCCGGAGCGCGGATTCTTTGATCGGCGACGTGTCACCTGTTGGCTGATCATTGGAGCGTCTTCCTAGTACAGCGGCGTGGGTGATCGACGAGATATAAACCGACTCTAGCATCGACACCGTAGGACGCCAGTTCAGTATCGCCGCCGAGAATCACGAAGCGTTAAAGGACCGTCACTTTATGTCGTCGAAATGCGGCGGGAAAGTTGTCCTCGTCGTGATGCCCGCCGTGACTGTCCACCAGCACCGGCGCCCAGTGGCCATGGGTCGGCGACGCTACTACCGTCATCAGCGCAACGTGGTGAACGCGACACAGGAGAGGTCTTGCCGCGATGAGTGACGAGAGCCAGCGACTCAGCAACCTGCTCACCGAGAACCGGGCGTTCCCGCCGAGCGAGGACTTCGCCGCGCAGGCAAACGCCACCGCGGCGATGTACGACGAAGCCAACGCCGACCGGGAAGACTTCTGGGCGGGCCAAGCTCACCGGTTGCACTGGGACACCGACTTCGAGCAGGTGCTCGACTGGTCGAACGCGCCCTTCGCCAAGTGGTTCATCGGCGGCAAGCTCAACGTCGCATACAACTGCGTCGACCGGCACGTGAACGACGGTCACGGCGATCAGGTCGCCTTCCACTGGGAGGGCGAAAGTGGTGACACCCGCACCATCACCTACGCCGACTTGCAGCGGGAGGTGTGCAAGGCGGCCAACGCCTTGCTGTCGCTGGGTCTGCAGGCCGGTGATCGGGTAGCCATCCAGCTCCCGATGATCCCCGAGGCGGTCTTCGCCATGCTCGCCTGTGCCCGGCTGGGGATGCCGCACAGCGTGGTATTCGGTGGCTTCTCGGCCGAGGCGCTGCGGCAGCGGATCATCGATGCGCAGGCCAAACTGGTGATCACCGCCGACGGCCAGTTCCGCCGGGGCAAGGCGCTCCCCCTGAAGGCCAACTCCGACACCGCGCTCAAGGACACCTCAACGGTGCAGCACGTCGTCGTGGTCAAGCGCACCGAGATCGACATCGACTGGACCGAGGGTCGCGACGTCTGGTGGCACGAGCTGGTGGATCGCCAGTCCGACCAGCACACCTGCGAGCCATTCGACAGCGAGCACCCGCTGTTCATCCTCTACACCTCGGGCACCACCGGAAAGCCCAAGGGCATCCTGCACACCAGCGGTGGCTACCTCACCCAGTGCGCCTACACCCATCACGTCGTGTTCGATCACAAGGCCGGCCAGGACGTCTACTGGTGCACCGCCGACATCGGCTGGGTCACCGGGCACAGTTACATCGTCTACGGGCCGCTGGCCAACCGCGCCACCTCGGTGATGTACGAGGGCACCCCGAACACCCCGCATGAGGGCCGGCACTGGGAGATCGTGCAGAAATACGGCGTCACCCTCTACTACACCGCTCCGACCACGATCCGCACCTTCATGAAGTGGGGCAACCAGATCCCGGAGAAGTTCGACCTGTCGTCGCTGCGAGTGCTGGGCAGTGTCGGAGAGCCGATCAACCCGGAGGCCTGGATGTGGTACCGGGAGCACATCGGCGGCGACCGTTGCCCCGTCGTGGACACCTGGTGGCAGACCGAGACCGGCGCGATCATGGTCTCGCCACTGCCCGGCGTCACGGCGGCCAAACCGGGCTCGGCCATGTGCCCACTGCCGGGCATCAGCGCCATCGTCGTCGATGACTCCGGCACCCGCGTCGACCACGGCCACGGCGGTTACCTGGTGCTGGATCAGCCGTGGCCCGGGATGTTGCGCACCATCTGGGGTGACGATGAGCGTTACCGCGAGACGTACTGGTCACGCTTCGCTGACCAGGGCTACTACTTCGCCGGGGACGGCGCCAAGTACGACGACGATGGTGACATGTGGCTGCTGGGCCGGGTGGATGACGTGATGAACGTCTCCGGCCACCGGATCTCCACCGCCGAGGTGGAGTCCGCCCTGGTATCGCATCCGACGGTGGCCGAGGCCGCCGTGGTCGGCGCCACCGACCCGGTCACCGGTCAGGGCATCGTCGCATTCGTGATCCTGCGCGGCCACGTCGCCGAGGACGAGGCCAAGGGTGAGGAGGCGATCAAGGCACTGCGCAACCACGTTGCGCAGGAGATCGGCCCGATCGCCAAGCCCCGGCAGATCATGGTGGTCGCGGACCTGCCGAAAACCCGCTCGGGCAAGATCATGCGCCGGCTGCTGCGTGATGTCGCAGAACACCGCGAGATGGGCGATGTCACCACGTTGACGGACTCGTCCGTCATGGACCTCATCTCGGAAGGTCTGCAGTCCGGCGCCGAAGACTGAGTTGGTGGCCCTTCAAGGGCCACCAACCCGGGTGCGGGACGTCTCCAACAGCGGCCAACCCAGCCGAGCGGGCATGCTGGGCAGGTGCGCACCATGCTGCCTATCTGTGGCTCGGTCTCGATTTCGGAGACCGAGCTGGGGTGGCGGTTCTCCCACGCCGGCGGGCCCGGCGGGCAAGGAGTCAACACCGCTGATTCGCGAGTCGAGCTGGTCTTCGACGTGGCCGCATCCACCGCGTTCACACCGGCCCAGCGAGCTCGAGTGCTCGAGCGGTTGAGCGGGCGGCTGGTCGATGGGGTGCTCACCATCGTCGCCGCCGAACACCGCTCCCAGCTTCGTAATCGCCAGGCAGCACGCATGCGGCTGGTCGCGATGCTGCGTGAGGCCCTCGCGCCCGACCCACCGCCACGCCGCCCGACCCGACCCTCCCGGGCCGCTCGCGAGCGTCGCCTCGCCGACAAGCGCCGCCGGACGCTGACCAAACGGCTGCGCCGACCCGCCGAAGAGTAGGCCGCCTCGGCGAAACGTCGGGCGCGTAATCTGGGGACGCCCATGGGAAGCTGCGGAGCGCAGGTGGTCGATCTGACGAGTCAGGACCAACAAGCCCGGGTCGAGCAGCCACCCGAGCAGCGACCCCCGCGCGGCAGGATGGCGGCCCGGCGCGCGGCCGGCGAGCTCGAGGCCGAGGTGCTGGCCGCTTTGTGGGCCGCCGATGGGCCGCTGACCACTGCCCATGTGCGGCGGGCGGTCGGCGGTGACCTCGCCTACAACACCGTGCAGACCATCCTGGTCCGGCTGTACGACAAGGGGCTCATCGACCGGGTCGCCGAGGGGCGCCGCCACGAGTACTTCCCCGTCAAGGGCGCCGAGGAACTGGCCGCCGAGCAGATGCAGGCGTTGCTGAGCCGGGGCCGGGATCGTCAGGCCGTGCTGCAACGGTTCGCCACCTCGCTGTCGGTGGAGGATGCCCGGATGCTGAGAGCAATACTGAGGCGCCGCTCATGACCATCAGCGTGTACCTGCCGGCGGCGCTGTCGCTGCTGCTGGCTGCGATCAGCCGGATCGTCGTGGCCCGTATCGCGCCTACCCGGGCCGTCGTGTTCGTCATCGCCGCCATGCTCTGCGCAGCGGCCGCCACCTGGGGGCTGGTTTTACTGGCAGCCACCCTGCTGGGGGACACCACGCTGGTCGCGGATGAAGCCCTCGAGCGGGGCGTGCAGCTGCAGGATCCGGTGCCCACCCTCATCGGTGTCACCGCCATGATTGCGCTGATCTTCGGCATTGTGCGGGTGGCGCGAGTGCTGACGGTCCGGCGCGCCATGAACAGAGAGCTTCGAGCGGTCTGCGGCGCATGCGGAGGCGGCGAGCTCGCGGTGGTGTCCTTGGACGCCCCACACGCCTTCGCCGTGCCGGGCCGCCCCGGACGGATCCTCGTCACTCGAGGCATGTTGACGGCGCTGGATGGTGACGAGCGCCGGGTCGTGCTCGCCCACGAGCGGGCGCACCTGCAAGGCAGGCATCACCGGCTGCGGGCCGCCGCCGAGGTGTGCGCCGCGCTCAACCCGATGCTGATCCCGGTGCGGGAGGCGGTGGCGTACCTGGTCGAGCGCAGCGCCGATGAACACGCCGCGACGGTGACCGGAAGCCGGGCGCTGGTTGCCCGGGCGCTGGCCAAGGCCGCCCTCGCCGGCGGATCCTCCAACCGGATGCCCGCCTGGCCGGCAGCGTCAATGGCGCTGCGCTTCACCGGGTGCGGAGTGTCGGCCCGGGTCGCCGCGTTGCGCTGCGATCCTCCCCGGCCCGAGCCCCTGGTGCCCAGCAGCGTGCTGGCGCTGGGCGTGGCTACCACCATCGCGGCCGTACAGGCCACTATCGCTTTCTACCAGCTCATCTACTGGCTTTGGCCGAACTGACCGGCCGCCCGCGAGTCACGCTGCGTGTCCGCTAGTCTCTTACACCCTGTAGGAGATCGTCCTGACTCGCCAGGCTGCGCCTGGGATAGGTAGGGACCAAATGGGCGGACGGGCAACGAGCACAACAACCCGGGTGCTGGTCATATCGGGCAGCGTTGGCGCAGGTCACGACGGTGCGGCTGACGAGCTGGTCAGCCGGCTGGCCAAAGCGGGGGTTGCGGCCGACCGCCGGGACTACCTGGACGCGCTGCCGCGGGCGTGCCGGTTCATCCTGCGGGATGGTTACCGGCTGAGCGTCGGTTACTGGCCGGCGTTTTTCGACTGGTTGTTCGCCAACCTGGAGCGCACCGGCTGGGTGCGGTGGGTCGCACTGTGGCTGTGCCGGGTGGCGCAGCGTGATGTGCTGCGCTGGGTTGGTGATCACGACGTGGTGGTGTCCACGTACATGCTGTCCAGCCAGACATTGGGCCAGCTAAAAGAAGCCGGGCGGATCAACGCCACGCTAGTGACCTTCCTCACCGACCCGGCCGTGCACCGGACCTGGGTGCACCGCGCTGTGGATCACCACGTGACGGTGACCGAGGCCACCGCTCGGATGGGAGAGCTGGTTTACCAGACGCCCATGCAGGCCGTCGGCGGGCTGGTGTCACCGAAGTTCGCCGAACCAGTCGACCCGGCACGTCGCCAGGCATTGCGCACCGAGCTCGGGCTGTCCCCCGACGACTTGGTGGTGCTGCTGGCGACCGGGTCGCTGGGGATGGGCGACGTGCCGAATGTGGTGCGGTCGATCACTTCCTCGGGCGTTGGGGAAGTGGTGGTGCTATGCGGGCGTAATGATCGGCTCCGCAAGCAGCTGTCGGCTCAGCCCGGAGTCGTCGCGCTGGGCTGGCGCGACGACGTCCCCGAACTGATGGCCGCCGCCGACGTGCTGATCCACAACGCGGGTGGGCTGTCGCTGACCGAGGCGTTGACCGCCGGGTTGCCCGCGGTGACCTACCGGCCCATCCCCGGACATGGCATCGCCAATTCCCAGGTCCTCGCCGACGCCGGGCTGGCGCCCTGGCCGAAGGACGACGCCGAGCTGGTCGAAGCGATCCGCAAGCAGGCCGTCGACCGGAGCGACCCCAGGCACGTCGTGCTCAGCCCGGATACCACAGCGCTGGTGCTGAGGTTGCTCGCCGAGCGCGGCCAGCAGGTGATACCCGGCCAGGACGCGCTACCGGCCTGAGCTTTCCAGACCCGAGCGGTCGAGATGATCGCGCAGCGGGCCGATCGCGCAACCCAGCTGATCGGCCCGCTCGGCCAACCGGGGTAGCGCGGCCACCGTGGCGCGCCAGCTGCCGGCCACCGGGGTGGTGCAGTCCGAGTCGTGCAGCAGCACCGTGCCGCCGGAGCGCAGCTGACGTCCGACCGTCGCGGCCACCCGGGCCGGGCTGCGGTCCTCCCAGTCGCGTCCCCAGGCGGTCCACAGCACCGGTCGCAATTCCGCGCGGCGGGCAGCCACCAGCGAAGCCGACGTGAGCACGCCGTAGGGCGGCCGGAACCAGGTCGGCCGCGTCCCGGTCACGGCGGCCACCAACGATGCGGCGCGCGCCACGTCGCGACACACCTCGACCGGCCCGCGGACCAGGTGGTTGCGGTGGCTGAAGCCGTGCACCGCGGCCTCATGCCCGGCCGCCACCACCGCAGCAGCGACCTGCGGGTACCGGACGACCTGCGCACCCAGCATGAAGAACGTCGCGGTCCAGCCCAACCGATCCAGCGCATCGAGCACCGCCGGAGTGCCGTCCGGATCGGGTCCGTCGTCGAACGTCAGCGCTATGTGGCCCGGCCTGCCCAGGCCGGCCAGTCCGGGACAGAAGGTGGCACGCAGCGCCCTGCCGCGCAGCAGCGCCGGAGCGGTCCACCCCGCGACCGCCGCCGCTGTCACCGCGGCCACCGACCTGATCATCAAGCGGACCCTACCTGGTTATCGGAGCAGATCGAGCACCTGTGCCGCCGTCAGACAACCCGCCGTGGTCAGGTCCAGATTGGCCAGCGATGCGCAATGCACGGCCTCGCTGGCCGCGGCGACGCAATCGCTGACCGGGTGCACCGTCAGGCCGAGATCGGTGCCGTGCCGGGCGGTCTGCTCGACCACCAAGTTCGTGGCGACACCGGTGACGAACACGGTGTCGATGCCACGCTGCGCCAGCCAGCCGGGCAGGTCATTACCGGCGAGCCCGGACAGCTTCTGGTTGTCGACGACGTGATCGTGCTCGACCGGCTCGCCCATCTCCTCGATCAATTGCGTGCCCACGGCCTCAGGCCGGAACGCCTGCTGCGCATCGCCGACTGCTCTCATGAACGCCGTGTTGCGGACCAGACCGCCCTCACCGGCCGGCACGGTGAACCGGGTGAACACCACCGGCACTCCGGCCGTGCGGGCGGACCGGTGAAACTGCACCGCACGATGCACGACGCCACTACGCGCCACTGGTTCGCTGAGCATCGGACCGAAGAATCCCTCCGGCTTGATCACATTGACCTGCCAGTGCAACGCAAGAACCGCGCACCTCGACGCATGGATGTCCACCTCACGATCGTGCCCCACCGCAGCCCTACAGTCGCCGAGCCGTGACCATGCAGCCCGTGGACTCGCTACTCAGCCGGGTGTGGGCGCACTGCGGGCCAGCCACTCTCGTCGCGGTGGGTGAATACTGGCTGCGGTCGCTCAGCAGAGGGGTCGGGAACGGATGTGGGGCAAGGATGCCCACGTGCGATGGCTCAGGGCAAATTCTGGGACCCTCGACATAGCCACGTCGCTGTCTCACACTGACCGCATGCCGCGCACCGCGATCCTCTACGCCCGGTCCAACCGTCACGAGAACCTCGACCGGCAGGTGCGGGAGCTGGAGGATTGGTGTGACCGCGCTGGCGTTGTGCCGATCAGCACGGTCGCCGAGGTCGCGATCGGCCTACGAGCGTCACGCCGGTGCAAGCAAGTCTTGACGGACGTCGCAGCTGGCCTCGCGGATCTGATGTTGATCCGGGATGCGTCGCGCTTGTCTGAAGATGCCGCCCAGCTTGAGCAGATCATCAGTGAGCACCAGTCCCGGCTCGCTATCAGCCGAGACGACCGGCATCACTGACGCACGGTTACCCATACGCAACTCGGGCGGGCTAGCCGCCGGGAAGGACATACCTACAGGCTGTAGGCTGGGCGCGCTGTGACCGTCGCCATCGTGTTGTCGCTAATGGCCGCGGTGTGCTTCGGGACCGCCTCGGTGCTGCAGCATCAGGGGGCGAATCGAGTACGCCGACGGTTCCCGCTCAACCCTGGGCTGCTGGTCGCGGTTGCGCGCCAACGGTTGTGGTTGCTGGGAATCGCGGCGGAGGTGACCGCGGTGGCGTTGCACATGGTGGCGGTCAACCTCGGTGCGCTGTCAGTGGTGCAGCCGCTGCTGACCGTCGGGTTGGTGGTCGCGCTGCCGATGCAGGCGCTACTCGGGCTCCCGGTGCGAAAACGGGCACTGCTGGCGGCCGCTCTGACCGTGGGTGGCCTGGCGGCTTTCCTGGTGGTCCAACCCACGGTGGAATCCCGGGATCCGCAGAGCATCACCGAATGGCTACCCGGGCTGATACTGGTCACGCTCGTGGCGTGCGCCGCTCTGATAGTCGCGCTCAGCAGGCAGGACCGGGCGCGGTCACTGGGCTTGGGTGCCGCCGCGGGTTCGGTATTCGCGCTATCCGCCGCGCTGGTCAAAACGTGGGGAGAGATTCTCGATGCTGGTGGGCTCCCCGCGCTGGCTACCAGTTGGGAGCTGTGGACGGCGTTGAGCGCCGGCCTGGTGGGTGCCCTGTTGAGCCAGGCCGCCTTCCAGTGCGGTCCACTGGGCGGCCCGCTGGCGGCGATGATGGTGGTCGACCCCGTGATCGGCGTGAGTCTCGGCGGGATCGTCTTCGGCGAATCCTTCGCCACCGGTGTGCTGGCGGTAGCTCAGGCAGCTGGACTGGCCATCACGCTGGCCGGCGTGTGGTTGCTGGCCACCGGCGAACAACGAGGCCCGGGCGCCGGGGCACCAGCGCACGAGTCACTGGATCGGCACCTCCAACCGGAGGACCTACAACCTGGTCGATCCGGGTAGGGAATACTGCCGTCAGCCGCCTGCGCAGGACGATTTAGGGGACAACCAGGCCACCGTGACGCACCGCGCGTCGCCACCATGGCCGGGCAGAACGGTGAGTAGGCTGGGAGCGATGGTGGTGCGGACACCCGGGGCGAGCCCGGCGGCGCTGTCGCCCCCCGGGCGGCGTCGGTTGGGGTGGTGGACAGGCGCTGCCGTGCGGGCCGGATTGGCCACCGCGAGCTTGTCGCGGCGGCTGGGTCTTGGCGCCGGGTCGATCATCGGTGGGCGGGTGACGCTGGCACTGGACCGGCAAGCACTGCGACGGCTGGCAACCGGACGCCGGGTCGTTTTGGTGTCAGGCACCAACGGCAAGACCACGACCAGCCACCTGGTGGCGGCGGCGGTGCGCACCGCGGGATCCGTGGCCCACAACGCCGGTGGCTCGAACATGGCCGACGGCGCGGTGGCGGCACTGGCCGAGGCTCAAGACGCCGATTACGCCGTGCTCGAGGTCGACGAGTTGCACCTGACCGCGGTCGCCCAGGCCGTCGACCCCGCGGTGGTGGTCCTGCTCAACCTCACCCGCGATCAGCTGGACCGCGCGACTGAGGTCGGCGCAATCGCCTCGGCACTGGGGCGCGCGCTGGCCCAGCATCCCCGCACGGTTGTGGTGGCCAACGCCGACGATCCGATGGTCGTGTCGGCAGCGACGCAAGCTGGCCACAGTGTCTGGGTGGCTGCCGGCGCCAGCTGGCTGGGTGATGCAACCACGTGTCCCCGTTGCGGCCGTACCCTCACCTTCACCGACACCGGGTGGGAATGCGAGTGCGGCCTGGCCCGCCCAACCCCGGACTGGTGGATCGACGCCGGCAAGGCCTGCACCGCCGACGCAGTCCTACCGCTGGACATCCGATTGCCCGGCCAGGTCAACCTCAGCAACGCCACCATGGCGCTGGCCGCTGCCCGCGCCCTGGGCGTGCCGGCCGATCGGGCCGCGTCGGCACTACGCGAGGTCGACGTGGTGGCCGGCCGATACGCGGTGGTGCGCCGCGGATCGCAGGATCTGCGGCTGCTGCTGGCCAAGAACCCGGCCGGCTGGGCCGGGATGGCGTCCATGTTGAGCCAGCCGCGGCCGCTACTGGTCATCATCAACGCCCGGGAGGCCGACGGCCGGGACACCTCGTGGTTGTGGGACGTCGCCTTCGAGCAGTTCACCTGCCGTCACGTGGTGGCCAGCGGCGAACGCGCCGCAGACCTCGGCGTGCGACTGAGCTACGCCGGCCTGAACCACCAGACGGTGCCAGACCCGCTGGCCGCGTTGGCGGCCCTGCCCCCCGGTGAGATCGACGTGGTGGCCAACTACACCGCCTTCCATCAGTTCCGCCGCCGGCTGAGCCGGGAACGGACAGCCACCAGGTGAGCGCGCCATCCTCAGTCACGATCGGCCTGCTGCTGCCCGACGTTCTGGGTACCTACTCCGATGCCGGCAACGCCACGATCTTGGCGCAACGGTTGCGCTGGCGTGGCATCCCCGCCGAGATCCAGACAATCACCGCCCGGGACGCCCCGCCGACCGGTTGCGAGGTATACCTGCTCGGAGGAGGCGAGGACACCGCGCAGCTCTTCGCCGCCGACTGGCTGCGACGCCATTCCGAGCTGCGCCGAGCCATGGAGACCAGCGCGGTGACGCTGGCCGTATGCGCCGGGCTGCAGATCCTGGGCCAGTCCATGACCGATACCCGCGGTAAGCACTACGCCGGGCTGGGGTTGCTGGACATCACCACCGCGCCCGGCCGCCGGCGCTCGGTCGGCGAGGTGATCTCCACCTGCGCGATCCCCGGCGTCGGTCCCTTGACCGGGTTTGAGAATCACCGCGGCATCACCACGCTGGGGCCGGGCACGACCGCGCTGGGAAGGGTGGTCACCGGCAACGGCAACGGCACCACCGAGGCGGCGACCCGCCATCGCACCGAAGGCGTGCTCACCGAGCGCGTCATCGGCACCTACCTGCACGGCCCTGTGCTGGCCCGCAACCCCGCCCTGGCCGACCACATCCTGGAACGAATCACCGGCCATCCCCTGCCCCCGCTCGATCTCCCCGACCAATCCGCCCTCCGCCACACCTACCTCTAAAGCCCCCCTAGAAATCGCAGTCTGGATGCAGACTGCTGTTTCTAGGCCCCGAAAACAGCAGTCTGCATCCAGACTGCGGGTCGGTGAGGGGGTCAGTGGGCGAGGAGCCAGATGAGGGCGGCGGTTCCGAATACCAGGCAGTAGATGGCGAACGGGGTCAGCGTGCGGGTCTCGAAGTAGCGGGTCAGGAACCGGACCGCCAGGTATGCGCTGATGAACGAGGCGATGCTGCCCGCGATGATCGGGCCACGGATACCGGCGCCGAGCGGGCCGATCAGGTCCGGGATCTTCAGCGCACCAGCGGCCAGGATGACCGGGGTGGCCAGCAGGAACGAGAAGCGCGCGGCGTCCTCGTGGGACAGCCCGCGCAGCAGGCCGGCGACCATCGTGACACCGGAGCGGCTGATCCCCGGCAGCAGAGCCAGGATCTGGGCAGCACCGATGAGCGTGCCGCGGCCCAGCGACATCCGGGACAGCCGAGCATCCGCCGCGGCCCCGGCATCGCGAGCCGACCCCGGTGCGTCAACGGCGTTCCTGGCGGCAACCGGGGCCAGCGTGGCGGCGTCGGCTCGCCGGCGCAGCTGTTCACCGACGTAGAGCACCACCCCGTTGGCCATCAGGAACGCCGCCGCCGGGATGGGCCGGCCCAACGTGGTCCGGAACAGATGTTCCAGCAGCAGGCCACTGATCCCGACCGGGATGGTCCCGACGATCAGCAGCCAGGCCAGCCGCTCGCCGGGGCTGTGGATGCGCCGGTGACGTAACGAGCTGAGAAAACCGGTGACGATGCGCACCCAGTCCCGCCAGAAGAAGACCAGTAGCGCCGCGGCGGTGGCCACGTGCAGGCCGACGATGAACGCCAGGTAGGGCGATTCCGGTGCCGACACGCTCAGGTCGCGTGCCCAGCTCCCGCCCACCAGCGCCGGAACCAGGATGGAGTGCCCCAGGCTGGAGACGGGGAACAGCTCGGTGACACCCTGGAAGGCGCCCACCACGATCGCCTCGAGATAGCTCAGCTCACTCACAGGTCTCCTCTCCCAGGTGCCGCCAGCGCTGCGACTCTTCGGGGTGGCGCCTGGAGAGGATCTCATTGCGACGCGCACGACCTCGAGTCGGCTTCTAGCCTGCCGGTATGACACGTACGCGGCTGTACCGCAGCGGTGTTCTCGAGGCCGAGAACTTCCCGGTGCAGGACATCTCCGAGCACATCAGGCAGCCGGGCGTCACCGTGTGGCTGGACATGTGCGCGCCCGATGCCGACGACCTGGCCACCATCAGCGAGGAACTGGGCTTACACCAACTCGCCGTGGAAGACGCCGGCCAGGAGCGGCAACGGCCCAAGCTCGACCGGTACGACAGCCACCTGTTCGTCACCGCATACGCGGTGACGCTGGACACGGTCACCGGGGAACTGGACACCTTCGAAGTAGCCGTGTTCGTCACCCACAGCGCCGTGGTGACCGTGCGCAAATCAGACCAATTCGACATCGAGGGAGTGGTGGCGCGCTGGGATTCCTCACCCGACCTGGCCAAGCACGGGGTTTCGTTCCTGCTGCACGGACTGCTCGACTTCGTCGTCGACGGCCACTTCAGCGCTGTGCAGACGCTCGACGACGAGATCGAGACGCTGGAGGACCTGCTCTTCGACGACAGCCGCCCTGACGTGGCCGTGCAGCGCCGCTCGTTCGAGTTGCGAAAGAGCCTGGTGCAGCTACGCCGGGTGGTTCTGCCGATGCGGGAGGTGGTGAACTCGGTGATGCGTCGCGACCTGCGCATCGTCGATGATGCGATGGCGCCCTATTACCAGGACGTCTACGACCACGTGCTGCGCGCCACCGAATGGACCGAGAGCCTGCGCGACCTGGTGACCACCATCCTGGAGACAAATCTCACGATCCAGGGTAACCGGCTCAACGTCATCACCAAGAAGGTCACGAGCTGGGCGGCCATCATCGCGGTGCCGACCGCCATCACCGGCTTCTACGGGCAGAACGTGCCATATCCCGGTTTCGGCCATGCGTCCGGTTTCTACGCCTCCACCACCGTGATCGTGGTGCTGTCGGTCGCACTGTACGTGTTGTTCCGCCGCCGCAACTGGGTCTAGTGACCCCTTGCCGGGTGAAGAATCCGGTGATCGAGGCTACCTTCAAGTGGTGGTGGCCGCTTACGTTCCTCCGCCTAGACAGCCGGCTGAGCTATTCGAACGTCTCGGACGGTCGGGTGAGCAGCGTCGAGCGGGCGGCGAGCGGGTTGAGCGTCCCTCG
The DNA here is from genome assembly GCA_035606945.1 of Pseudonocardiaceae bacterium. Classification (GTDB taxonomy): domain Bacteria; phylum Actinomycetota; class Actinomycetes; order Mycobacteriales; family Pseudonocardiaceae. The sequence goes on along the minus strand of DATNDR010000123.1, from coordinate 10,841 downwards.
ATTGACCAGCTGCTGGACCGTGCCGCGAGCGGCGGGATCAGCGTGGTGATCGGCGCAGCCGGCTGGGGCAAGTCGACAGCGGTGGCAAGCTGGTCGCGCGGGCGTCCAACCATGTGGCTGCAAGCCGAGGACCACGACGGCGCCGCGGAACGCCTGCTCAGCGCGCTGTCCGAGGGATTGCAGACCCACCTGCCGGTGTCGCTCGCGGATATCGCGGCGCTGAATAGCAACCAGGTGGATGCTGCGGCCGCGGCGATCTGCCGCTGGATCGAGCAATTCCTGCGCAAGGACCTGGTACTGGTTCTCGACGATCTGCACGTGCTGCAGCCCGACGCGGCTCGGGTCGTCGAGATTCTGAGCCAGCGGGTGGCAGACCGGGTGCACCTGGTGTTGATATCCCGGCGGGACCTGCCGTTCTCCCTGCAGCGGCTGCGGGGTCGCGGGCTCGTCACCGAGATCTACGCGCCGGACCTCGCCTTCGATGTCACCAATGTAGATGCGCTGCTGCGCACGGCCATGGGCAAGCAGCCACCCGGCGTGGCCGGACGAGTCTCGGAATGCACCGGTGGTTGGCCGGCGGCCGTGCACTGCGCCGTGGAGATGCTACGGGTGGTTGGACCGGATCAGCGCCTGGCGGCGACGGAACGGCTGTCACACCCGGGGCAGCGATTCCATGACTACCTGGCCGAGGAGGTAATCGGCGCGGCACCCCGGTGGGTTGCGCAGCTGTTGCGCAGGTTGGCGATCCTCGGCGAAGTCCGAGCCGGGACCGAACTGGGGTACGAAGTAGCTGCGACGGCGATCGATGCGACCGCCGGGCTCGCCGAACTGAGCCGTCAGGGCCTCGTGCAGCGGCGCGACCCAGCCGGCGCATGGTCGCTGGTGCGCCCGTTGCGGGACTACTTCGCCCACGAAGCAGTCCCGTATGCCGACGAGCGGGCAGCACTGCACGTGACGGCGGCCAAAGAGTGCATCGGGCGCGGAATGCCGGCTGACGCCCTGCGGCATCTGCTGGCGACCGGGGATCACACCGCATGCGCGTCGATACTGGTGGAGCATGGCGATGCGATGGTGGAGCGCGGCCAGATCGATGCCGTACTGCAAGCCACCCGGTTACCCCCGGAGTATCTCGACGATCCCGTCATCCAACGAATTCTCGGGCTCGCGCAGCACGTCAGGGGTCACTGGCCGCAGGCGCTGGCGCATTACCAGCGAGCGGGCGACGACCGGGATGAGCTAGCGCCCGCGCTGGCCTGGCGAGTCGGTTGGCTGGCCTTCACCAGGGGCGAGTTCACCGAAGTGCATGCAGTGATCGGGCGCACCCGACTGGACCGCAGGAACACTGTCGACGAGACGCGGGTGTTGGCTCTGGCTGCAAACGCCTACTGGATGTCCGGTGATCGGGAGAATGTGCGGAAGGCGGCGCTGCAGGCACGTGCCGCGGCCCGGCAGTGCGACCATCCGCACGCGTGGTCGGCCGTGCACCAGGTCTTCGCGCTGCTGGCCGCCTCCGACGGTGACCCGCGCAATGCTGATGCCCATCACGCCGACGCGCTGCGCAGCGCGGAGGTCGGCGACGGCCTGCTCCAGCTCAGCTGGATCAGGACCTGCCAGGCGCTTGTTCAGTTCGAAGCAGGCGCGCCACAGCACGCGCTGGCGACAGCCCAGCTTGTCTTGAGCCTCAGCGAACGATGCGAAATCCCGTTCGTTATCGGTCACGCGCTGACCGTTCGCGGCCGCGCCCGGGCACGCTTGGGGGCATTGGACGCCGCAGCGGGTGACTTCGCCACCGCGATCGATCTGTTCCAGCGGCTCGGCTCCCGATTCCTCGCCTGGCCGCTGTGCGGCCTTGGTGATCTGCACAGGACCAAAGGCCAGGTGGCACGAGCCCGGGCGGCGTACGAGGAGGCGCTAGCCCTCGCCGAGCCGTACCACGACGTGCTCGCTGTCAACTGGGCGCTGATCGGTCTGGCCCGCATCGACGCAGCGGATGATCGGCAACGAGCGCGGGACCGGGTAGACCGGGCCGTGGAGTTGGGTGCTGAGCTCGCGGAGGTCCCGTCATTGCTGGCCCGCGGGTGGATCACGTTGATGGCCGGGGACCGCGCGGGGGCCCGCGCGGATGCCGATCGAGCCGCCGCCGCGGCACGCCAACGGCGGGACAAACCAGGGCTGGCTGAGGCCATCACCTTGAGCGTGCTGGCTTCCCGCGATCCCGCAGTGCAGGCCACCTCACTTCGCGAGGCGATCGACATCTGGCACGAAACAGGCTGCCGGCTGGAGGAGGCCGCGACGAGGGTCGTGGCCGCTCACATCGGCGCGGCGATTCCCCACCTCAGCGCCTACGACGCCGACCAAACACTTCGGGATCACGGCGTGGATGTCGACTCCCGAAGGGTTGCCGGACCGCTCAGCGTATTGGCTCGTTCCGCACCCGCGGTGTCGATTCAGACGTTGGGCTCCTTCCGGGTGGCCCGCGACGGAATCGCGATCCCGAATACGGCATGGCAGTCGAAGAAAGCTCGGGACCTCTTGAAGATCCTGGTGGCCCGGCGCCGACCCGTTCCCCGTGATCAGCTGATGGAGTTGTTGTGGCCTGGGGTGGCGCCCACCGTGGCCGGCAACCGGCTGTCCGTGCTGCTGTCCACGGTGCGCGATGTGTTGCAACCGGCACCCATGGGCGACGCTCCCTTGACGGCCGCCGACGGCGCGGTGTCGTTGAACCCTGCCGAAGTCCGCGTCGACGTCGAGGACTTCCTCGCCCAGGCCAACGCCGCCTTCGACGCCTACCGGGCGAGAGACCCGGATGCGACGGCGCGGCTCGTCGCCGCCGTCGCCGCCTACACCGGCGATTTCCTCGAAAACGACCCGTACCGGGAATGGGCCAGCGCGATAGCCGAGGAAGTGCGCGCCGCCCACATCGCCCTGCTGCGGGCACTGACCGCCCGGTTACGCGACGCCGGCGCCACCGACGATGCGGTCCGGTACACGTTGCGCGTGCTCGAACAGGACCGCTACGACGAGGAGGCCTACCGCACCCTCATCGGAGTCCTGTTCCAGGCCGGTCGGCGCGGGGAAGCACAAAGGCACTACCAGAACTACGTGCGCCGGATGGCGGAGATCGACGTCCGGCCGAGCCCGTTTTCGGAGATGACCTCACACGAGGTGATCACGCGCTAGTGCCCTGCCGGGCGGCAGCCAATCCGAGGTCGGAGACCACCAGGCTGAGCACGTCCGGCAGCGCCGAGTTGACGAAGAAGTGGTCTCCAGGCAGCAGATGGGCCCGGAAGCGCCCGGTCGTGTGGCGCGACCAGGCCCGGACGTCTTCGGGAAACACCTCCGCATCCACCAGGCCACCGAAGGCAGACACCGGGCAGCTCAGCGGAGGTTGTGGACGGCACACGTACGTCTCGGACAGGGCGCAGTCGCTGCGCAACGTGGGCAGCATGGTGTCGAGAAACGCGCGTTCTGCCAGCAACTCCGGCGGGATCCCGCCCAATGACTCGATCTTGGCGACGAACTCCGGGTCGGGCAGGGTATGCCAGTCCGGCGAGCGGCTGGGCAGGTGCGGGGCCCGGCATCCGGAGGCGAACAGATGCACCGGTGCCACGCCGCCCGAGCGCAGCCCGCGGGCCAGCTCAAACGCGATCAGCGCGCCCATGCTGTGACCGAACAGCACGAAGGGTCCGACGAAGTAGCTCGCCAGCTCGTCCAGCAACAGGCCGACAAGCCGATCCATCATGTCGATCGCCTGCTCGGTGAAGCGGTTCTCCCGTCCGGGGAGTTGAACCGCCACCACCTCCACCTCGTCGGGCAGGTGCGCCGGCCAGGGCCGGTACTTGCTCGCGCCGCTACCGGCTGCGGGCAGGCAGATCAGCCGCAACCGCGCGCCCGGCCGTGGTCGGCTTACCTGTACCCAGCGCGAGCGGGCGGGCGGCTGCGTCATATCGGCTCCTTGCCGATCAGGGGCGATCGGGCGGGCGATCAGGATTGCGCGCGGTCCATCTGCTCACGCAGGCTGCGCGGCCGCATGTCCGTCCACACCTCATCGACGTAGGCCGAGCACTCGTCTTTGGTGCCCTCCTTACCCACCCGGTGCCAGCCCGCCGGCACGTCCAGGCCGACCAGCCACAGCGAGTACTGATCCTCGTCGTTACGCAATACCTCATACCTTGCGTCGTCGTCCATGTCGTCATTCTCCTTTCTTGGCAACAGGTTGCTGCGCTGTTCGGCGCTCCGTGGTGAATTCTGTCCCGAGCCCGGCACCGCCATCACCGGATTCGGCGATGACGGGTTGCCGGGGGAAGCTACGCAAAGTCGGGCTGAAAGTCGCCAGCACCGCGACGGCAGCAATGCCGCCCGCGCATACCAGCACTGCGTTGGTACTCGATAACGCGCCGGCCAGCAGCCCGCCCAGGACCGGGCCCAGTGCGGCGGAGACACCGGTGATGATGCCCAGCACGCTGCTCAACCGGCCTCGCAGCTCGTCGGGGGTGAGCAGCAGCTGCCGCGTGATGATCGCCGTGTTCGCGGTGGGGGGCAGCAACGCCATGGCGGCGAACAGCACTCCCAGCATCCATCCGCTGCCGGCGAAGGCCGCCGCCAGGGTCAGGCCGCCCAGCCCCCACAACACCGCGATGATCGAGGCGTAGGGGCTCACCCGCTGGGACAGACCCGCCGCCACCACCGAGCCCACCAGACCGCCCACCCCGAGCATGGCCGCGATGATGCCGATCTGACCAGGGGAGATCCCCCGAGCTTGGGCCACCACGATGACGATGAGGTAGAAGGCGCTGATGAACAGGTTGAGCACGACCGCGCACAGCGCTGTCACCCGGATGTGCCGGTTGCTCCACACCCACCGCAGGCCATCCATCATCTCCCGGCTGAGGTGGCGGGTCGGCGCGAGTTGTCGCTGCCGGGGCGGCGACTGGAGAAACAGCAGCAGCACGCAGGCCAAGCCGTGGCTCACCGCGTCGGCGACGAACGGCACGAAGCGGGCGAGTGCGAACAGGAAACCACCCGCCGCAGTGCCGGACAGCTGCGCCACTGACCCGCGGGCCGCGTTGAGCGCCACCGCCGCATTGAGCTGGCTGGCCGGGACCACCCACGACACGTAAGCGGTCTCCGCCGGCCGGAACAGCGCGCCACAGATCCCGATCACGGCACCTACCACGATCAGGTACCAGATCGGGATCACGTTCCACCACAGCGCCGCTACCAGGCTGACCGCCGCGAGCATCTGTATCGCCTCGCAACACAGCATGATCGTCTTGCGATTCCAGCGGTCCACCAGTGCACCCGCCGGCAGCCCGGCAAGCAGCTGCGCCGTGGTGATCGCCCCCAGCACGAGCCCGGACTTGGTCGCCGAACCGGTGAGCGCGAGGACCAGCAGCGGGAAGGCGATCACCGCCGCACTCAGCCCGATACCGGAGAGCACCTGACTGCCCCACAGCACCTGGTAGTCGCGGTTGCGGGACAGGGGCACCGCGTGCTCCGCCGACCCAGGGCTGTTGCCCGGCCCAGGGCTCTGCGTGGGGATCACCGCAGGCCCCGGCAGTCTCGCGCGATGGCCGCCAGCGCCTCGACGAAGTCGTCGGCGACTGCCTGGACGGTCGACTGATGGTGCCGGTTGGGCCGGAAAAGCCAGGAGAACTTCAGCTGTCCGTCCTGCACCGCACCGACGACCTCCAGCAGGTGCGGGCCCGGATCCGCGGGATCGCCGGCCTGCCCGATCGAGCCGTGCACCGCTCGGTACAGGCCTCGGTCCAGGGAGTGATGCTCGGAAGAGACAGGCTCCCACCGGCCGAGGTAGTTGAAAGCGATTTGGGGTCCCGGCCCGGCTAGCGTGAGGCGCTGACGGGCCGCAGGAGTGCCCAAGTAGCGCAGCGCCCCGAAGCCCAACCCGTTGTGGGGAACAGCACGCAGCTGCTGGCGCACCGCTCTGATCAGCTCGCGGCAGTGGGATAGCGCACCGTCGGGCACCGTGAGCACGACCGGGAACATGGTCGTGAACCACCCGACAGTGCGGGATAGATCGACACCATCGAGGATCTCCTCGCGCCCGTGACCCTCCAGGTCGATCGACACCCGGCGTTCCCCGGTCCACCGGCACAGCGTCCACGCGAGCCCGCTGAGCAGGACGTCGTTGATCCGGGTGCGGTAGACGGCCGGCGCCAACCGAAGCAGCGTCTCGGTGTCCTCACGATCGAGGCATACCGACACCACTTGTGACAATGCACCTGACTCGGCGGAACCCAGATCAACCGGTAGGGGATGTGCCTGCAGCGCTGCTGCCCAGTGGTCCAGCTCCTGGTCGAAACTTCCCTTCGCCACGAATTCGCCCAGGCGCGTCGCCCAGTCCTGGAACGACGTTGTCTTCGCTTCCAGCTGGAGGTCCTCCCGGTGGGTCATCCGCTGGTAGGTCGTATCAAGATCCTCGAGCAGGATGCGCCACGAGAAAGTGTCGATCACCAGGTGATGTGCGGCGAGGACCAGGTAGCATGCCCGTCCCGCGCCGAAGGTGAACAGCGCCGCCTTGAGCAGCGGGCCTTGCCGCAGATCGAAGCTTGCGTGAATGTCGTCGGCGATACCCGCCATAGTCACCATCTGGTCTTCGCCGGCCAGCTCCGAGAGATCGATGATCCGGAGCACCTTCGCCGGTCCCGGTGGGTCGTTGTGCTGACGCCAGTGCCCGTCAACCAGATCGAACCGCATGCGAAGCGCATCATGATGTACCAGCAGCACCTCGAGAGCCCGCTCAAGGTTCTGGTGATCCACCTCTGCATCCAGCTCGACCACCATCGACTGGTTGAAATGGTGCGGATTGACCGGATGCGTCCGGAAGAACCAGTGCTGAATCGGCGTCAGCGGGGTAGACCCGGTGACCGGTTCCCGATCGGCGTCCCCGCTGTGTGCCGCGGTGACCACCGAGGCGAGTTCGGCGACGGTCTGGTTGAAGAAGATGTCTCGGGAGCTCAGTACGAACCCTGCCTTACGAGCCCGAAAAACGAGCTGGATACTCAGGACCGAGTCGCCACCGAGCTCGAAGAAGTTGCTCTCCACACCGACCGGTTCCACTCCCAACACCTCGGCCCAGATGTCCGCCAGGGTCTGCTCGGTTGCGGTCCGCGGCGCGACGTACTCCGATACCGATTCGGCAGGCCGGTCCGGGGTGGGCAAGGCCTTGCGGTTGACCTTCCCGTTCGGGCTCAACGGCACTTCCTCCAACACCACGAACACCGCCGGCACCATGTAATCCGGCAGCGTCTGGGCGAGGTGCGCGCGCAACTGCGCAGTAGTCGGCGCGCCCTCGGCGGCCGGGACCACATAACTCACCAGCCGTTTCATCCCCGGCTGGTCCTCCCAGGCCAGCGCTACCGCCTGGGTCACCGCAGGATGAGTCCGCAACGCCGACTCGATCTCACCAAGCTCGATCCGGAACCCGCGGATCTTGACCTGGTCGTCGGAGCGGCCCAGATAGGTCAGCTCTCCGTCGCGAGTCCAGTGGGCCAGGTCCCCGGTGCGGTACATGCGTTCACCCGGATCACCGAATGGGTTGGCCACGAACCGGGCCGCGGTGAGCCCCGGACGGCGCAGGTATCCCCGGGCCAGGCCATGACCGGCCAGGTACAGCTCGCCCGGCACTCCGATCGGCACCGGGCGCAACTCGGCATCCAGGACGTATGCCTGGGTGTTCCAGATCGGGGTGCCGATGGTAGCCCGCCGCGGTGGGTTGTCGAGGAGTTTTGCGGTGGACCAGATCGTGGTCTCGGTGGGCCCGTAGACGTTGGTGACCTCACCGGCCAGCTCGCACATCGCGACAGCCAGTGCTGGTGGGAGGGCTTCGCCGCCGGTCAGCATGCGCATCCCGCGCAGGTGTTCGGGTTCAGTGGCGACGATGGTCTGCCACAGCGAAGGGGTCGCTTGCATGATCGTGACATCACAGGCGCTGATGATCTGCGCCAGCGCAGCTGGGTCGGTGATGGCGTCTTCGTCCGCGACAACGACAGCCGCGCCGCGCATCAACGGCAGGTACAGCTCCAACGCGGCGATGTCGAAGGCGATGGTGGTCAGCGCCAGCAGCCGGCTCGTGGCATCCAGGGGCAACAGCTCGGCCATCGAGCTGAGGAAGTTGACCAGCGCGGCGTGCGGGATCACGACGGCCTTCGGCTGGCCGGTGGACCCGGAGGTGTAGATCACGTAGACCGGATGGGAATCCCGCAGTGGTGCTATCCGGTCGGCGTCGGTGACGTCGGCGGGCGGGTAACCGGCCAGCGCGTCCACCGTCTGGGCGTCGTCGAGCAGCAGCGGGACAACCTCGACCGGTAGACAGCCGCAGGTCTGCTGGACGCTCAGTACGAGCGCCGGTTCGGCATCGGAGCAGATGAACTCGATCCGCGCACGAGGATGGTGGGGGTCTAGCGGCAGATATCCCGCTCCCGTTTTGCTGACCGCGAGCAGGGCTACGAGCAGGTCCGCGGACCGGGGCAGCGCCAGCGCGACGAGCTGTTCCGGGCCTGCCCCGCGAGCGATCAGCAACCGGGCCAGGCGATTGGACCTCTCGTTCAACTCCCGGTAAGTCAGCTGCTGCCGGGAGGAGCTGCCACCGTTGCAGATCAGCGCGACGGAATCCGGTGTCCGTGCGGCCTGGGCCTCGAACGACTGCGGCCAGCTGACCGGCGGCGCAGCCCGCTGGGTGTCGTTCCAGTCCACCACGATCCGATGCCGCTGCGCATCCGTGAGCAGGCAGAGCTCGGCCATCTTCTGGTCCGGGTCGTGCGCGATCCCGGCCAGCAGCCCCAGCAGGTGCTCGGCCATCCGCTCGATGGTGACTGCGTCGAACAAATCGGTGTTGTATTGCAGCATCCCGGCCAGCGCATCACCGGCTTCCTGGAACTGCGCGGTGACCTCGAATTGCGCGCTGGTCGTCGGGGCCTCCACCGCCGAGACCTCCAACCCGGCCAGCGCCCCGGTCTGCCCAGGGGTGTTCTGCAAGATGACCATGGCTTGGAACAGCGGCGTGCGGCTGGTGTCCCGCGCCGGGGACAGTTCATCGACGAGCCGTTCAAAGGGCACGTGCTGGTGGACGAAAGCGTCCAGCACCGTCTCCCGGACCTCGGCGAGGAACTCCACGAAACTCTGCCCGAGTTTCACCTGGGAGCGCAGCACCAGAGTATTGACGAAGAACCCGATCAGCCCTTCCAACTCGGCGCGGTCCCGGCCGGAGGCGACGGTGCCCACCGCGATGTCCTGCTGCCCGGACCAGCGGGCGAATAGCAACTGGCAAGCCGCCACCAGGGTCATGAACAACGTGCCGTCCAGCCGCCGACCCAGTGCCTTGAGCCCGGCGGCGACCGGAGCGGGAACCACGAACGTGTGGACGGCACCGGCGGTGCTCAGCACTGCCGGGCGGAGCCGGTCGGTGGGCAACTCCAACGCCTCGACTCCCGCCAGCTGCTCCCGCCAGTACCCCAGCGCGGTGTCCAGCACCACACCCGAGAGCAACTCGCGCTGCCACAGCGCGTAATCAACGTATTGGACCGGCAACGGGGGCAGCTGCGGCGCCTGCCCGGCGACCGCGGCGTTGTAGAACACGCCCAACTCGGCCATCAACACACCCAGCGACCAACCATCGGTCACGATGTGATGCATCGCCACCGTGAGCACATGCTCCACCGGACCCAGGCGCACCACACCCACCCGCAACAGCGGCCCCCGAGCCAGCTCGAAGCCGCGGCTGGTCTCCACCGCGACCACCTGCCGCACCTGTTGCTCGCGCTGCGTCGCGGGCAGGTCCGAGAGGTCCCGTATCGGCACGGCAACCTCGGACGGCGGGTGGATCACCTGTACCCCGCGCCCCTCGACCGTCTCGAACGTGGTCCGCAACGACTCGTGGCGGGCCACCACCGCGCTCCACGCGCCCGACAGAGCAACCAGATCCAGCCGGCCACGCAATCTCACGGCAAACGATAAGACGTATCCCGTACCACCCGGGGAGAACTCGTCCAAGAACCACAACCGCTGCTGCGCGAACGACAACGGCAGCTCGCCGGCCCGGTCCACCACCGCAATCGAGCCCGAGTCGGAGACCACCGACTCGGCGACCGCCACCGCGAGTCCCGCCACTGTGGGATCGACGAACAGTACCCGCGGCGACAACTCCACCCCGAACGCCGCCCGCACCCGGGACATCACCTGGATGCTAAGGATGGAGTCTCCGCCCAGTTCGAAGAAGTTGTCTTCGATCCCGACTCGTTCGACGTGGAGCACCTGTGCCCAGATCTCGGCCACGGTCTCCTCGGTGGCGCTGCGCGGGGCCACGTACGTCGCCACCGGCTGCGCGAGTTGGTCGGGACCGGGTAGCGCCCTGCGGTCCACTTTGCCCGTCGGCCCTAAGGGTAATTCCTCGAGAATCACGAACAGCGTGGGCAACATGTAATCCGGCAAAGCCTGGCCGATATGGGCGCGTAACTCCGCGGGGCTGGGCGCGGTCTTAGTAGCAGACACTAGGTAAGCAACCAAACGCTTGATCCCCGGAACATCCTCCCGAGCGATCACTACAGCTCGAGCCACTCCGTGATGAGACGCCAACACCGACTCAATCTCGCCCAACTCGACCCGGAACCCGCGAATCTTGACCTGCTCATCGGTCCGACCCAGATACATCAACTCCCCAGCGGAATTCCAGCGCACTAGGTCTCCCGTGCGATACATCCGCTGGCCCGGCCCACCGAACGGATCAGCAACAAACCGGGACGCGGTCAACCCCGGCCGCCCCAGATAACCCCTTGCCAACCCCGCCCCAGCGATATACAACTCTCCCACCACTCCGACCGGAA
>DATNDR010000095.1:0-2601 GCA_035606945.1 Pseudonocardiaceae bacterium | reverse complement strand
CGACCGCCGCCATCCTGGCCGCCTCGCTGACCGGAATGGCCGCGATCGGTTCGGCCCAGTACGTCCGGCTGGCCGGGCTGGCGGCGCTGCTGACCGGCGCGATGCTGGTGGCGGCCCGGCTGGCCCGGCTCGGCTTCCTGGCCAACTTTCTGTCTCGGACCGTGCTCGTGGGGTTCTTGACCGGCGTCGGCATCCAGGTGGCGGTGGGGGAGCTGCCGGACATGCTGGGGGTCACCGCCAAGGGTAGCCAGACCCTGCCGAAGCTCGCGGACACCGTCCGCGCGCTCCCGCACGTGCACTGGGCCGATGTGGCGGTGTCGGCTGGGGTAATCGTGGTTGTGGTGGTGGTTCGCCGGATCAGTCGCCGGTTCCCGGGCCTGCTGATGGCGGTGGTCATTGCGATCATCGTGAGCTGGGCCGCGGGTCTGGCTAGCCACGGCGTGGCCGTGGTCGGGTCGGTCCCGCGTGGGCTGCCGACCCTGGGGTTGCCGGCTCTGGGCGTGCACGAGACCTTGGCACTGCTCGGTGCCGCGGTGTCGATGTTCGTGGTCATCCTGGCCCAGAGCGCAGCCACCTCCCGGGCCTACGCCGCCAAGTACGAGGAGCCGTTCAGCGAGGACACCGACCTGGTCGGCCTGGGCGCCGCCAACGCCGCCGCCGCGTTCTCCGGCACGTTCGTGGTCAACGGCAGCCCGACCAAAGCGCAGATCGTCGACAGTGCCGGCGGCCGCAGCCAGCTGTCCCAGCTGGCCGCCTCCGTCGTGGTCTTGATCGTCCTTGTGTCTCTCACCGGGCCGCTCGCCCACCTGCCGGACGCCGCCCTGGCCGCAGTGGTCTTCGTGATCGCCATCGAACTCATCGACGTCACCGGGATGCGGCACATCGCGGCCCTGAGGAAATACGAGTTCGCCGTGGCCCTGCTCACCACCGTCGCGGTAATCGTCCTCGGGGTCGAGTACGGCATCGTGCTGGCTATCATCGCCTCGATCGTTGACCACCTGCGGCACAGCTACAACCCGCTCAACAGCGTCCTGGTCAAGTCACCCGAAGGGCACTGGCGGCCCGTCCCGGTTAGCCCCGGCGCCCGCACCGAGGAGGGGCTGGTGGTCTACCGTTTCGACACGAGCCTGTACTACGCCAACGCCAGCAGGCTCGCAGAAGACGTCGCGGCGCTGGTCGGCCCCGGCGGCCCGCTGCGCTGGATGGTCCTCGACTGCGCCGCCATCGGCGATGTCGACTACACCGCCTCCACGGTCTTGGCCCAGGTCATTGAGCACGTTCAACAGCATCATGTGCACGTGGTCCTCAGCTCCGTGCTCGGCCCCGTGCGCAAACGACTCGACCTTTACGGCATCAGTAAGACCCTGGGGTCAGACGCCTATTTCGACACCCCCGGCGAGGCCCTCCTCGCCTTCCACACCACCGTGCTCTAGTGCGGTGGAACACCGAGAAGCTGAACCGCCCGCCCGGGGCGAGCACCGTGGCGACGGTGGCCAGGGCGCCGTCAGGGCACCCATCGTTGCCGTGCGCGCTTCATGTCCACCCGCGCACCCAATATCGGTGTCCCGTCATCGATGAGTAGCCCCAGTGCCCGTCCGCCGTGGCACGAGGCGGGGGTTCCGTCAGCGTAGACGACACGCCACCACGGCACGCTGTTGTCGAGCAGGCGCATCGCGCGTCCCACCTGCCGCGGGCCCGCACCGATTCTCTTGCCGATATCACCGTAGGAGGCGACGAACCCAGCGGGGATGGCGATGACTGCTTCACTGACATCCGTGATGATGCTCATGATGTCCGGCGGCTGGTGTAGCTCGGCAGTCATGCAACGCAGGATAAGCACACCGGTAACTTCGGTGCCATCGCCCAACGACCTGAACCGTCAGCATGGTCACTAGTGCCTACGGCTTGACTCCCGCAATGGCTTCCACGCAAAACAGCGGCAACCCGAAGGCTGCCGCTGACCTGCTCTTTCCTGGTGGAGCTAAGGGGATTTGAACCCCTGACCCCCTCGATGCGAACGAGGTGCGCTACCGGACTGCGCTATAGCCCCAAGGAACTGCCGCTAGCCTAGCAAACTTTGCGACCTGCTCGCGCCAAGGCGATGTGATCTGCGCAAGCGGCCATCGTGGAGCTTGAATTCCTCTACTCGGCTCGGTCGCGCGCGGACTGGATCGAGAAACGCCGGATGCTTGAGACCGTATTCGGCTGGGTTCCGATGGGCGACGACGCCTACGAGCGCGCGGACGAAGTTCAGCAGGCGCTCACCGAACGCGGCCAGCGCCGCTCGGTCGGCCCGGCCGACCTGCTCATCGCGGCAACCGCGGAACGTGAGCGGCTGATCCTGCTGTGCGACGACAAGGACTTCGAGCTCGTCGCTGCGGTGACCGGCCAGCCGGTTCGGAGAGTGGGAGACCCGCCCCGGCTGGGGTCGGCCGCGCAGCCGTGGCCGACCCGCAAGCTGGATGACGACGAGGGCTAAGCCGCGCGCCTAGTCGCCGACCGCGCGGAGGCGGGGCGTCTCGTAGTCGTCGTCGTAGTCCTCGTCCGCGGCCTCGGCGTCCGCGTTCGAGGTCGTGTACTTGCCGGCCAGGCCCGGTGCGA
>DATNDR010000083.1:0-16666 GCA_035606945.1 Pseudonocardiaceae bacterium | reverse complement strand
AAGGACAAGTCCTTCGACTCGGGCTCCATTGCCGGTGGCGAGCGTGGCCAGTTCACCGCGCCGAGCAAACCAGGCAGCTACCGCTATATCTGTAACTTCCACGAGTACATGACCGGCACGCTGATCGTGAAGTAAATAGCTCGGTTGCTAACAGGCGGTGGCCCTCACTCCAATTCACAGTGGTGAGGGCCACCGCCGATTACTAGCGGGTTGGTTCCTAGAGAATGTCGAGGCTGATCAGGCTGCCACGGCGGCCGCGGCGGTAGCCACGGTCGTAGTCGCGGCGGCCGCCATACCCATAGTGACTGCGGCCGCCATACGAGCGGTTGTTGTAATCGCCGTAACTACTGTAACCGCGATAACCGTGGCCGCCGCCGTAACCCCCGCCGCCGTAACCCCCGCCGCCGTAACCACCGCCGCCGCAGCCGCCACCCAGCGAGAAGACCTCTGAGACCTGCATTTGCCCCTCCTAAAAAACCTCATCTCCCGGGACCGTTTTGTGTCCCGGGTGACGCTCGATGCGTCCAGCCGCTCGAGGTCGATAAAGCCCCCAAGCGGTTCTCACCCCGTGACGGGAGCCTCAGCTGAAACTCGTCCTGATCGGCTCACACCCGCCGCTCAGACGACGAACCGTCACATGTTCACTCGTACTACGAACGTTCATCGGCGGCAACTGGAGCTACTGACGTCACCCTCGGTGTTCGACTCGTGGTCGATGTGTGCGCATCGTCGCTTAAGTCCGAACAAGTCCCTTTGTATCATCCGGTGCCAATAAGGATGTGCAAAAGCACATGGCCCGCCCGGCGCCTTAGGTGCCTTTCGGTGGCAAGAATCCATTTGCGCAGGCAAAGGGCGTGACCGGGCTGCAGCATGCCGGGTCGATTAATCGCACCGATCCGCAGCGCGGGTGGACCGGTGCCGCCCTAACAGCAGGTGGTGCCAGCTGGATACGGTGAGCGGCGCTGTCACTGTCAGCGATGAATATCGGGCAAATCGCCGGACGTGGTGACGTGGAGGGAGTCGAAACCGTACCCGGGCAGGCTTGCCGCCCATCGATTGTGACCTTATTGTAATTCAAACTGGCATGGCGATGCCAACTGATCGTGGTACTTACCGGCGTCGTCGACAGTGCGACCGGTCCGCCCGGTGGGAGTCTGGACGTCAATTTTCCCAACTCCGACTACAGGAGGGGTCGAGGTGAATATGCGCAAGCGCGCTTTTCGATGGACCGTGCCGGTCGCGGTGTTCGTCGCTGTGCTGGCTGGCGGCGCACCGGCGTGGGCCAGCACGGTTCAAATCCAGGACGACGCCCACGTATTGAATGCCACAGTGGTCCAAAACGATGCGGCCACCCTGCCCGTCGGCGTCTATATCTGGGCCACGACGCAGGACGCGGCGAGCAAGTCGGCGTTCGACAACGACGTCAGAAACAAGGTCAGCTCGACGTTCCCGATTGTGCTGGGAATCAACACTCAATCCCGTCATGAGTCTATCCAGATCGGCTCGCAAGCCGGCATCTCGCGCAATGCCGCTATCGCGGCAGAATCCAACGCGAACGGTGTATTCGTCACCACGATGCAAAGCAGTCGTAATTATACGTCGGCGGTCACGGCTGCTCTGGATAATCTGCGCACCGGCCTTGCCGCAGCGCACCGAGGTCGCGCGCCGGCGCAACGGGTGGTGAGGCACTCGGTGGGCATCGGTCTGCTGCCGATCATCCTGGTACTGGGCGCGATCGTGGCCGTTGTCGTCTTGTTGCGCCGGCGGGTGCGCTCCGGCTTCGGGCGTTCCGGTTTTCAGCGGCCGCCTGGGTCCAGGCTCGGCGGTCCGCCACCAATGAGCTCCTACCCCGATTACGGCGCACCCTATGGCTCGCCGTACCGCTCTGGGATGGGTCCAGGTACCGCAGGAGCGATCGGCGCGGTGGGTGGCGGATTGCTCGGCTATGAGCTGGGCAAGATGCAGGGCGAGGAGCAGCAGTTCCGCCGGGACGAGATGTACGACCGCGATCGCGGCCAGTACGACTCCACGGATCAGGGCGATTGGGTCGTCGGCCAGGACAGTGACTTCGGCGACTCGGGCGGCGGGGACTTCGGCGGCGGCAGTTCCAACGACTCGGGCGGCGGCGACTGGTGAGTGGTTCCCGGAGTTTGCCGGGCTAGTCGGGCGGGTACGCCCACCGCATGGCAAAGAGCTTGACCGGTCGGCGGGTGGCCATCCTGGCGGCGCGGGGAGTGGAGCAAAAGGAGCTGGTGCAGCCGCGGCAGGCGGTCACCCAGGCCGGCGCGGTTGCCGAATTGGTGTCGCTGGAGCCGGGCACCATCCAGGCCACCAACCACGACATCGAACCGGCTGATCAATTCGACGTGGATCGGGTCGTCTCAGAGGTGTCGGTGGACGACTATGACGCGCTCATCCTGCCCGGCGGCGCGGTCAACCCGGACACCCTGCGGCAGGACAGCGCCGCGGTGGCCTTCGTGCGGGAGTTCGTCGAGTCGGGCAAGCCGGTCGGTGTGATCTGTCACGGACCGTGGACGCTCGTCGAAGCCGACGTCGTCCGCGGGCGGACCCTGACCAGCTACCCCAGTATCCGCACCGACATCCGCAACGCCGGCGGCACGGTCGTCGACCAGGAAGTCGTCACCGACGGCAACCTGATCTCCAGCCGCAATCCCGGCGATCTCCCGGCGTTCTGCCGCACACTCGTCACCCATTTCGCAGCCGCCCCCGTCTCCTCGTAACGCCTGACCCTCTCCCCGAGGCGTACGAGTGGGCGGCGGCTCCAGGTGGGCTATGCACAGGTGCGGCTCGACGAA
Source organism: Pseudonocardiaceae bacterium (assembly GCA_035606945.1). GTDB lineage: Bacteria > Actinomycetota > Actinomycetes > Mycobacteriales > Pseudonocardiaceae. Next base: position 13,850 of record DATNDR010000083.1, on the reverse strand, counting down.
GGGACGCAGCCTCCGTGCGGTGACCGGGGCACCGAGCTGGTGCAGGGTGCCGCGCAGCAAGCCCAGGTGCATCGCGCACACCACCTCCGGATACTTGCCGGCCAGTGCCGCGAAGGGGCAGGCCCGCAAGCGCAGCTGCATGTCCTGCCCGTCGGCTACCAGTTCGGGCTCGAAACCGAGTTCGGCGTACATCGCGGTCATCTGACCGAGTGCGGCATCAGCGGGGACGTCAGCGACCGCCTGCTGGTGGCGCCGGGCGAACGCCTGCCCGGCCTCCTCGGCCAGACCGGCGGGAACCGCGCTGCTGGTCGCGAGATAGCTGGTGAGGATATCGGCGAGCAGGTGGAAGCCATCCGGATGTGGGCTGCCGTCACTGGCCGCGGTGTAGACGAGCCGGGGACGCCCAGCGCCACCTCGGGGATCGGTGCGGCAGCAGGCGAGTCCGGCATCGGTCAGAATCCGGAGATGGAAACGCACGGTGTTGGGGTGCAGGCCGGTGTGGGTGGCGATCTGTGCCACCTCCAGTGCGGTGCCACGGCTGCGTAGCAGCGTCAGGATCTGGATCCGGCTGGTGCTGGCCAGCGCACCGTGGGCCCTGCTGCGTTGCGCAGCCGGTTCGGTGCTGGGCGGCATGGCGCGAAAATACCACGGCTATGGTAATAACTAAGATTATCGTAGAAACCAGGCTTTCCTAAGGAGAGGCGGATGGGATGATCGGTGCCGTGACGGGCGCCCAGGTGGATCGGGCCTTCGCCCGGCGCACCGAGCCGACCAGGGCGTTGGGCCAGGACGCGGAGGCGGTGGGCCGAACCTGCTACGACATGGCGGTGCGGTTTCACCGTGGCGGCAGGTTGTTGTGCTTCGGCAACGGTTCCGCGGCCGCTGATGCCGCGCACATCGTGGTGGAGTTCGTGCACCCGGTCATCATGGGCAAACGGGCGCTACCGGCGATATCGCTGGCCAACGACGCCGTGGCGATGAGCGGGATCGCCCGCTGCGCCGGCGTCGAGAACAGCTTCGCTGCGCAGTTGCGGCTCCTGGCTGAGGTTGACGACATCGCGCTGGGTATCTCAGCCGACGGTCAGTGCGCCAACGTCGTTCGGGCGCTCGAGGCCGCCCGCGACGCGGGGCTGCTGACGGTGGCGCTGGTCGGCGGAGACGGCGGCCAGATCGCGCGGATCCCGCGGCTGGACCACGTGCTGGTGGCGCGCTCCGATGATCCACGAGTGGTCAAGGAAATCCACGTCACCGCTTATCACGTGCTGTGGGAGCTGGTGCACGTCTTCTTCGAACAGCCCGGTGTGCTCGCTCCCCGGGTCCTGGGTTGAACAACATCGGGGTGAACATGACCGAATTCGAGTCGCTCTACCCGTTCCTCTACTCGGGCGTGACCGACGTGGACGCGGTGCTCGCCCAGGTGACCCGGTCGACCACCGAGAAAACCGAGGAGATCACCCGGCTGCGTGCCGACGTGCTGGAACTCTATCGAGATCAACTCATCGAGTGTGCCGACGCGATGGCTCAGCGCTTCACCGCCGGTGGCCGGCTGTTCACCTTCGGCAACGGCGGCAGCAGCACCGACGCCCAGGCCGTCGCCGAGCTGTTCTCCAACCCCGGTCCGGACGCCAAGCCGTTACCCGCCGCGGCCCTGACCACCGACGTCGCGGTGCTCACCGCACTGGCCAACGATGTGTCGTTCGACGTGGTCTTCGCCCGGCCACTGGCCGCCAACGGCCGCGCCGGAGACATCGCGGTGGGCTTGTCCACCAGCGGCGGATCGGAGAATGTGCTTCGCGGCTTCGCCGAAGCCACCCGCCGCGGCATGCTCACCATCGGCTTGGCCGGTTACGACGGCGGGAAGATGGCCGAAGCCGGCACCATCGACCACCTGTTCGTCATGCCCTCGGCGTCCGTGCACCGCATCCAGGAAGCTCAGACCACGACGTATCACGTGCTGTGGGAACTCACCCAACTGGCGCTGATGGAGTGATCCCAGGGTGAACCCGCAGCGGCGCGATGATGAATTTCTCGCCCGCTGCGGCGTTTGCCCAGGAAACCGGTAGCGATCCGGCGGCCCTCAGTGCGTCGAACGGCGCCCGATCTGCGAGGATCTGCCCCAAGACGGGTGGGGGACCCGGGAAAGGGAGCACGTGACTATCGGTGATGCGGTTGAGGCGCCCACGGCGATCGAGCGGGCCGCCCGCCGGGAAGCCGCCCGCAACAACGCGGCAGACAGCAAGCTATCCGACGTCAGCTCGCTGCAGGTCGGCCCGAGCGCCGGCGTGGTCTCCCCGCAGCGGGTCCTGCACCGAGTGGTACTACCCCGGCCCGACGACCCCCCGGAGGTCCGGCCACTGTACCTCGACGAACCGGAGAACCGGCACGGACACACCGCCGAAGTCCTGTCCCGGTCCGCGGTGACGGTGCCGCCTGCCTGCCAGCTGTCTTTCGCGACCTACTTCAACGCCTTCCCGGCCAGCTACTGGAAGCGCTGGACGCGGGTGGAGGAGGTGGCGCTGCGGCTGACCGTGCGCGGCGCCGGCCGGGTGGACCTCTACCGGTCCAAGTCCAACGGTGAGGTCGTCCACCTGGAGGGCAAGCAACTCGACACCAGCGGGGACCAGATCGAACTCGAATTCCGGGAATCGCTGGCGCCGTTCGAGGACGGCGGTTGGGTGTGGTTCGACGTCGCCACCGAACGCCACTCGCTGACCGTCAGCGACGCCGCCTGGATCATCGACGAGCCGTTGCCGGTCCAGCCGCTGGCGGTGGTGATCACGACGTTCAACCGGCCGGCGGACTGCGTCACCGCGCTGGCCGCGCTGGCCGAAGACTCCGCCGTCCTCGATGCCGTCGCGAAGGTCTTCGTCGTCGATCAGGGCAGCGTCAAGGTGCGCGATCACCAGCGGTTCGCCGCTTCCGCGGCGCAGCTGGGTGATCGGCTGGTGGTGATCGACCAGGAGAACCTCGGTGGTTCGGGGGGGTTCACCCGGGGCATGCTCGAGGCGTTGCGCACCTCCGGTATCGAGCACGTCCTGCTGATGGACGATGACGTGCGGCTGGAGCCCGACAGCGTGCTGCGCGCGCACGCGTTCGCCCGCGCCGCGTCGTCACCGGTGATCGTCGGTGCGCAGATGATGAACCTTCAGGTTCGCAGCCAGCTGCACGCCATGGGCGAGATCGTGGACTTGAAGTCCAGCTTCTGGCGTCCAGCACCGGGGGCGGTGGCTGGGCACGACTTCGCTCAGGTGACGCTGCGCCAGCAACGTGCGCTGCACGCGCGCATCCACTCCACCTACAACGCCTGGTGGATGTGCCTTTTCCCGCGCGAGGTCCTGGAAAGCGCCGGGCTGCCGTTGCCCATGTTCATCAAGTGGGACGACGCCGAGTACGGGCTGCGCGCCGGCGAATGCGGTTTTCCCACCGTCACCCTGCCGGGTTGTGCGATCTGGCACATGCCGTGGACGGACAAGGACGACACCACCGACTGGACGGCCTACTTCCACCTGCGCAACCGGCTGATCACCATGGCGTTGCACAGCCCGTACGAGGTGCGCCTGGCGATCGTGCACGAGGGCTTCCGGACCACGTTCAAGCACCTGATGGCGATGGAGTACTCGACGGTGGCGCTGCGCCACAAGTCGATCGAGGACTTCCTCGACGGACCGGAGGGCTTGTTCGCCTCCCTGCGCGATGCGCTGCCCGCGGTGCAGAAGTTGCGCGAAGGCTACGACGACGCGCGGGTCTTCTCCTCCGCCCAGCAACTGCCGATGCCGCTGTTCGATCCGGTCCGGATGGAACGGCTGCTCCAGCCGCCCGTGCGGCCGGTGGCCATCGCCAAGCGCGCGGTGGCCACGGTGTACCGCCACTTGCGGGCGCCGAAACCGCAGACCCGCGAGCGGCCTCAGATCAACGTGCCGGCCAGCAACGCCCGGTGGTTCCTGCTCGGCATGGTCGACTCGGCCACCGTGTCCAACGCAGACGGCACGGGTGTCGCCTTTCGCAAGCGGGACCCGCAGCAGTTCCGCGCCTTGCTGGCGCGCACGATCACGCTGCACCGGCGGCTGGTCGCGGAATGGGCCGTCACCGCCCAGCGCTACCGCGCGGCGATTCCCACGCTGACCTCAGTGGAATCGTGGGAGCAGGTGTTCGGCCAGCCCAGGTCTGGCGGGACACCCGCACCCAGGTCTGGGGGGACACCCGCACCCAGGTCTGGGGGGACACCTGCACCCAGGTCTGGCGGGACACCTGCACCCAGGTCTGGGGGGACACCCGCACCCGGGCTCCTGGAACCACGGTCCGACCCGCGCCCCGGCCCAGGCCCCGGCTCAGCCAGCACACCCACGCCCGACAGGTAGATCAACCCCGTCTCGAACTCCGACATGGAGATCAGTTGGCGGTGGGGGCCGACGACTCCAGGTGGCCGCCCGACGGCGGGTCGCTGCCTAGCGTTACCCTCTGGCGACGCTGACACCGCTATCTCGCCAGGACTGGGGAGTTCATGCCGAGCAGCACCGTCTGTAGCCCCGACCACTCGGGTACCAGCGCACCGGCCGAATCGTCGTCGACCCTGCTGCAGCGAGTGATCTTTCCTCGTCGGGCCGACCCGATGGCAGTCCGCGCGTTGTACCTCGACGAGCGATCAGGCGCGGCGCCCCGGGTGTGGCCTGCCGATGGCCGGGCCAACCCGCTCGACGTCGAAGTCAGGGTCACCAACCCCAGCGGGCGGCGGGTGCGCGCGCTGTCGCGCACCAGCGCGCAGGTGCCCGCACAGACCGAGGTGTCCTTCGCGGCGTATTTCAACGCGTTCCCGGCCAGTTACTGGCGGCGCTGGAGCACCCTGCGCGCGCTGCGCCTGCGGCTGGACGTCGAGGGTGCCGGACGCATCGACATCTACCGATCCAAGGCCGACGCGACGCAGATCCACGTGCACGGCGAGCTGGTCGAAGGCATGCGGCGCGAGCTGCATATCGAGCTGGACCTGACACCGTTCGAGGACGGCGGCTGGTACTGGTTCGATATCAGCACCGAGGACTCTGAGCTGATCGTGCACTCCGGCGGCTGGCATGCGCCGCTTTCCGCACCCGGACGTGCCGCGGTGACCATCGGGATGCCCACCTTCAACCGGCCCACCGACTGTGTGGCCACCCTGGCGGCGATCGGCTCCGACGAGCTGGTCAGCTCGATCGTGACCGCCGTGGTGATCCCGGACCAGGGCGCCAACAAGGTCCGCGATCAGGACGGCTTCGCCGCCGCGCAGGCGGCGCTGGGTGATCGGCTGCGGATCATCGACCAGGCCAACATCGGCGGTTCCGGCGGCTACGCGCGGGTGATGTACGAGGCACTGGAGAACACCGACTGCGACCAGATCCTGTATATGGACGACGACATCGTCCTGGAACCGGACTCGATCCTGCGTGCGGTGGCGTTCTCCCGCTTCGCCCGCCACCCGATGCTCGTCGGTGGCCAGATGCTGCAGGCCCAGGCCCGCTCCCGGCTGCACGCCTGGGGCGAGGTCGTCGACCGGCAACGGATGCGCTGGAACAAAGCCCCCGGCACCGAGTATGACCACGACTTCGCGCAACACTCGCTGCGCGACACCGCCTGGATGCACCGGCGCACCGACGTCGACTACAACGCCTGGTGGATGTGCCTGATCCCGCGCACCGTCGCGGAGAACATCGGGCTGCCCCTGCCGCTGTTCATCAAGTGGGACGACGTCGAATACGGCTTGCGGGCCCGCGCAGCGGGTTATCCCACCGCGACCGTCCCCGGTGTCGGGATCTGGCACATGTCCTTCGCCGACAAGGACGACGCCACCGACTGGCAGGCCTATTTCCACCTGCGCAACCGGCTGGTCGGCGCGGCCCTGCACAACAGCGACGCCCGACCCACCGCGTTGCTCGCCGACAGCTTCAAACACGCCCTGCGCCATGCGCTGGCGATGGAGTACTCCACGCTGGCGCTGCAGGAGATGGCGATCCGGGACTTCCTCGCCGGTCCCGAAGCGCTGTTCGACAAGCTGCCGACCGCGCTGGGTGAGGTTCGGGCCCGGTGCGCGGACTTCACCGACGGCCAGGTGGTGGACTCCCAGGATGTGCCACTGCCCGCCGGTGGGCGGCTCGCGCTGCAGCGCATGCTCAAGCCACCCACCAACCCGGTCATCATCGGCGCCACCCTGCTCAAGCGCTTGGCGCACCAGATGCGGCCGGTCGATGCCCGCGCCCAGCACCGCCCGCAGCTGGCCCTGTCCCGCCAGGACGCGCGCTGGTTCGTGCTGGCCGCGCTGGATGGGGTGACCGTCTCGACCGCCGACGGCCGGGGCGTCACCTATCGCAAGCGGGATCCGCAGGCGTTCCGCTCGATGCTGGCCCGCTCGGTGGCCCTGCACCGGAAACTCGCCGCGGAGTTCCCCGCGCTGCGCAAGCGCTACCGCGCCGCGGCGCCGCAACTAACTGACCGCACTGGCTGGAAGCGAGTATTCGACGCGTGATGTTGCAACGAAAGGTTTCCCCGAACCAGCAGGAGATCGCGCTACTGTCCGCGGTGCAGCGCCGGATCGCGGTACCTCAGGTGGTGACCGCCGCCCGGGGCCTGTCGTATTTCGGCGAGCACGCCTTGGGATGGTTGGTTTTCGGTGCGCTGGCAGCGCTGTTTGATCGACGCCGCCGGCGGGACTGGCTGGCCTCCGCGGCCGCGGTGGCTGCCGCGCACGGCACATCCATCGCGGTGAAGCGGGTGGTGCGCCGGCAGCGCCCGACTGATCCGGCGGTGGCGGTACTGGCGGGCACGCCCAGCCAGCTGTCCTTCCCGTCCTCGCACGCCGCCTCCACCACCGCGGCGGCGATCCTTTACGGCGGCCTGCTGCGCCGCCGGCTCACCCCCGCGCTGGTGCCTCCCATGCTGATCAGCAGGTTGGTGTTGGGCGTGCACTACCCGACCGACGTGCTGGTGGGTTCGGCGCTGGGGGCAGTCATCGGCGCTGGAGCGCGCCGCCGACTACGCACCGTGGTGCCCGGCACTGGTCCCGGTACAGGTCGAGGGGGGCAACGATGACCACTACAGAGCCGCTACGGAGCCAGGCCACAGGCACCCGGCCCGGCAACGCGATAACCGGGCTCGTCCGTGCGATGCGGCCCCGGCAGTGGGTGAAGAACGTTCTGGTGCTGGCGGCGCCGTTCGCCGGTGGGGTGCTCTTTCACCTGCATGTGCTCACCGCGGTCGGGATCGCCTTCGTCGCGTTCTCGCTGGCGGCGGCCGGCGTCTACCTGATCAACGACGTGCAGGACATCGAGGCCGACCGGGCCCACCCGACCAAGCGCAACCGGCCGATCGCCGCCGGCGTGGTGGCCCCGCAACTGGCGGTGGCCGTGGCGGGAGTGTTGTTCGCGGCGGCGCTGGCGACGTCGTTCGTGGCGTCGGCCGATCTGGCGATGGTCACCGCCATCTACATCGCGGTGCAGCTGTCCTACTGCTGGTGGCTCAAGCACCAGCCGGTGATCGACATCTCGATCGTCGCGTCGGGATTTCTGCTGCGGGCTATTGCCGGTGGCGCCGCGGCGCAGATCGCGCTGTCCCAGTGGTTCTTGCTGACGACCGCGTTCGGGTCGCTGTTCATGGTGGCCGGTAAGCGCTACGCGGAGATGCGGCTCGCCGAGCGCACCGGCGCGAAGATCCGCAAATCGCTGGAGCGCTACACGTCGTCGTACCTGCGGTTCGTGTGGACCCTGTCGGCCACCGGCGTGATCATGACTTACGGTCTGTGGGCGTTCCAGCTGTCCCAGACCAACCACTCCAGCTGGCCGGTCATCTCGTTGGTGCCGTTCGTAGTGGCCATCCTGCGCTACGCCGTCGACGTCGACGGCGGCAACGGCGGCGAACCGGAGGAGATTGCTCTCGGGGACCGGGTCTTGCAGGTACTCGGCGGTTGCCTGGTGCTGACCCTGATCGCGGCGGTCTACCTCTAGCCGGCAGACACCATGATCAACTCGCCCGGAACACCGCTCCTAGCCTGCTAGGCCTGCTCAAGCGCCTCACCGAAGGCGTGCAGGGTCGCGCTGCGACGCTGATCGGCCAGCACGTGCCCGGCGGCGATGATGCATGCCAGCGGCCATTCGATGATTTCCAGCGCGGCCAGGGCCGCGATCCCGGCCAGATAGGCCAGCTGCTCGGGCGGTCCGAGGTCGATCGTGCCGAGCCCCGGCAGGGTGATGCACAGGTCACTGCGCTCACTGACCCGTTGTGCGGCGCGTCGCCCGGCTGGTCTTGTCATGGGTGCCTCTCTTCCCGCGTACCGGCCGCTTAAGGGCGGTTTCCTGCGGGTATCTCCGAGTACCCAGCCAAGGAGGAACCATGCCTACGCGTGCCCGTTCAGAACCTGACCAGACCAGCGATCCCAACGGCGCGGCCAGCACCGCGCAGGCTGAAATCGGTGCGGCGGTGCACCAACCGGCAACCGGGCAGACTCAGGGATTCCTGGCTGGCCTCCAGCTCCCACTGCCCGGGATGGGCAATGTGGACCCGCTGCGGCTGCTGTGGCTCGGTGGTCTCGCCGCGTTGGCCACCATCGAGATCATCGAGTGGCCGGTAGCGCTGACTCTGGGCGCGGGCAGCTACATCGCCGAGCGCCTGGCCCGCCAGGAAGTTCTCCAGGAGGTCCGCCCGAAGATCACTGCGGGTCCCTGAACCGTCGCACGTGCTGACCGGATTACTCGGTGCAGCGCTGGCACTGCCCGCACGGGTGCTCGAGGCGCTGGACCCCGACCGGGTAGCAGGCCGGTGCGCGACTCCACGGAATCCCCAGGAATCCCGCGACGCGTTGGCCGGTGGGGTCGAGCGGGCCGCGGTGGCGCTGGGGGTCAATCTCGCTGGCGTGGCGCTGGCGGGAGTGGGAGCGGCGGTTCGGTTCACGCCGCTGCCGGCTGAGCTGGCCGCGCTGGTCACCGCGGTCGAGGCCCAGCCGCGGGTGCGTGCAGCGCTGGAAACGATGCTGGGGCGCCCAGCCACCGACGTCGGCCTGGCGGTGCTCAACGCGGCGGGGCAGAGCCTGTCGGGTGGGTGGCTCGGCTTGACCGTGGACGCCGCCCAGCGGATCAGCACGCTGGGCGCCACCCGGGCGGCCGCTGCCGGGTGGCAGGCCCGGGAAGTCGAGGTGCCGGCCGAGCCGCAGTACGCGGCGGCCGAGCCCGTCGTGGTGCAACGGCCCCGCCCCTTACCGCCGGGACCGGTGGAGTCCTACGCCGAGCGAGCCGCCCTGCTCGGGTTGGGCGCCGCGGCAGTGGCGTTGCCCGCCACCGGCAACCAAGCGGCCGCGCTGGCGCTGGCCGCGACCCCGAAGGCGGCCCGGTGTGCGCGGGAGGCTTTCGCCGCCGGGTTGGTCCGGTTGCTCGTCAAGCGGGGTGCGGTGGTGACCGACTGCGCTGCACTGCGCCGGCTGGACCGGGTCGACACCGTCGTGCTGGATATCGAGGCCGTGGGCACCGCGCTGGAGCCACTGGCTGCGTGCGCCACCCGCAGCGGCACCGCGCTGCGGGTGGCTTCCGGGCAGCTGCTGGGTACGGTGCGCAGCCTGCAGAGCACCGGCGCGGTGGTGTTGCTGGTGTCGCGGCACCCCGACGCGCTGGGTCGCGCCGACGTCGGCGTCGGGGTCGGCCACCCCGACGGTCCGCCGCCGTGGGGGGCACACGTGCTGGTGGGCGACGATCTGGAGCTGGCCGCCGTGCTGATCGAGGCAGCTGCCGCGGCCCGCCAGACCAGCCGCCGCGGGGTGACCCTGTCCCAGGCCGGGTCCGCGGTAGGCGGGGTGGGGGCGCTGAGCAGGCCGGGGTGGAGTTCCGCTCCCACCCGGGCGGCGATGCTGGGCGTCAACTGCGCGGCGGCGGCGGCGCTCGTCCAGGGCAGCTGGTCGGCCGCCCAGCTGGACCACGGGTCACCGCTGATCCTGCCGGTCTGCGACACCCCCTGGCATGCGATGCCCCTCGAGGATGTTCTGGCCCAGCTCGACGCCATCCCGGACGGCCTGGCGGAGGAAGACGCCGCCCGCCGGCGCCGCCAGGTACGGCGCCCGCAGCTCGTCCGCACCAGCCTCGCCCGGGCCGTGATGGAAGAACTGGACAACCCGCTGACCCCGATCCTGGCCGCCGGCGCGGTGCTGTCCGCATCGCTGGGTTCAGTGGTCGACGCCGGTCTGGTCGCCGGGGTCAGCGCGCTGAGCGCACTGATCGGCGGGGCGCAACGGCTGCACACCGAGCGGGCGATGGCGGCGCTGCTGGCTCACTCGGCGGTCACCGCCCGGGTGCTGCGTGACGGCGGCCCGGTCCGGCGGCCGGCTCAGCAGCTGGTGCCCGGCGATGTCGTCGAGCTGCGCAGTGGGGACGTGGTGCCCGCCGATTGCCGGGTGCTGACCGCGGTCGGCCTCCAGGTGGACGAGTCCGCGCTGACCGGCGAGTCGTTCCCGGTGACCAAAAGCAGCGCTGCCGTCGATGCCGCCGCGGTGGCCGACCGCACCTCGATGCTGTACGAGAGCACGTCGGTGGCCGCCGGACGCGGCACCGCGGTGGTGGTCGCCACCGGCGCGGCCACCGAGGCGGGTCGCAGCATGGCCGCCACCGGCGACGCCGCTCCGCCCACCGGGGTAGAGACGCGCCTGGCCGCCATCACCAACACGACGTTGCCGATCGCGCTCGGGTCAGCAGGCGCGGTCGTCGCCGCCGGGTTGCTGCGGGGTCGTCCGGTGCGCGACAGCCTGGGCGCCGGGGTCAGTCTGGCGGTGGCCTCGGTGCCGGAGGGCCTGCCGTTTCTGGTCAGTGCCGCGCAGCTGGCGTCGGCTCGGCGGCTGTCGCGCCTGGGTGCCCTGGTGCGCAACCCGCGCACCATCGAGGCGCTGGGCCGGGTCGACACGCTGTGCTTCGACAAGACCGGCACGCTCACCGAAGGACGCATCACCCTGGCCGGGGTTACCGGCCCCACCGGCGAGCTCATCGCCGTCGAGCAGTTGGGTGCCCGGCACCGCCATATCCTGGCCACGGCATTGCGCGCCACCCCGCGAGGCCGGCGCGGGGAGGCGCTGGCGCACCTGACCGATCGGGCGGTCGCCGAGGGCGCCCAGCGTGCCGGCGTGACCCGGGACGAGGAGCTGCCCGGCTGGCGGCGGCTGAGCACCCTGCCGTTCGAACCATCTCGGGGGTACCACGCCACGCTCGGTGGCCTCGTGGACACCGAGAGAGTGCTGATCTCGGTCAAGGGCGCCCCGGAGACGGTGCTGCCCCGGTGCACCCACGTTCAGACCAACGGGCAAGCCCGGGCGCTGGGCACCGCGCATCGGACCCGCGTCAACCGCCGGATTGCCCGGCTTGCCGGGCAGGGCTACCGGGTCCTCGCGGTGGCGCAACGACCAGATGGTCATCCCCGACACCTGGAAGACCGCGACGTCCGCGAGCTGACGTTGCTGGGTTTCGTGGTGCTGGCCGACCCGGTCCGCCCGGCGGCCGCCGCGTCGATAGCCGGATTGTGCGACGCGGGCGTGCACATCGTCATGATCACCGGTGATCACCCCGGGACTGCGGAGGCGATCGCCGGCCGGCTCAACGTGCTGGGCCGTGGCCGGGTGATCACCGGTCCGGAACTCGACGACCTCGACGATGCCGCGCTGGATCGGGTCCTACCGGAGGTCACCGTGGTGGCCCGGGGTACCCCCGCGCACAAAGTCCGCGTCGTGCAGGCTTTCCAACGGATAAAGCGGACCGTGGCGATGACCGGGGACGGCGCCAACGACGCGCCCGCGATCCGGCTGGCCGACGTCGGCATCGCGCTGGGTCACCGCGCCACTCCGGCTGCCCGGGCCACCGCCGATCTGGTGGTCACCGACGATCGCCTGGAGACGATCATCGCGGCGCTGGTGGAGGGCCGTGCCATGTGGGGCTCGGTGCGCCAGGCGCTGGGCATTCTCGTCGGCGGCAACCTCGGCGAGATCGCCTTCACCGTGCTCGGCGCCGCACTCACCGGCCGCTCGCCGCTGTCGGCGCGGCAGCTGCTGCTGGTCAACCTGCTCACCGACCTCGCGCCGGCGATGGCGATCGCGTTGCGCGCGCCGCATCCCGACAGCAGCGCAGCGTTGCTGGCCGAAGGGCCGGAAGCGTCCCTTGGTACCGCGCTGACCCGAGATATCGCCACCCGGGCCGTCACCACCGCTGTCGCGACCAGTGGCGCCTGGGCCGCGGCTCGCCTGACCGGGCGCGCCAAGCGGGCCCGCACCGTCGCGCTGGCCGCCCTGGTCGGTGCGCAGCTGGGCCAGACCGTGGCTCTCGGCGGGACCAGCCCGGCCGTGCTGGCCACCAGCGCCGGATCCGCCGCTGTGCTCGCCGGAATCGTCCAGACACCTGGCCTGAGCCAGCTGTTCGGATGCACCCCGCTTGGACCCGTCGGCTGGACCATCGCGGGCAGCGCCACCATCGCCGCGACTGCCGCCACGGCGTTGCTTCCGGTGTTGTCTGGGGTGGCGCTGCCCGGGACGCCGTCAACTCCCGTTCATCCGCAAGCCGCCGAGCCGCCGGTTGAACCTTCCCTCCTCGCCACCGCCGCGCCCTAACCTCACGGTCGTGGAAGAGCTGCTTGTCGACATGCTTGCGGCCGGCCTGGCCCTGCTGTTCGAGATGCTGGTGGTCCGGCTGGTCCGCCACCTCATCCCGGCGCAGTAGCTGTCACAGCGGCAATTACCGCTGTTGGCCGCTGGCCAGGTTCGCGCTGACCGGCCCGGCGAACGTGGCCTGAACGTACGGCTTGCCGTTGTAGGGCGTGAACGATGCCGGGTCGAGGTTGCTCCCGGCGAACGCCACCGCCTGATTCAGGTCGAAGGTGGGCTGCAACGTGCCGGTGACCTGCACTGGTGCCCCCGGAGTGAGCATCCCGGTCTCGTTGGTCACCGCAACTTCCTTGGCGACGGCAAGCAGCGGCTGGGCGTTGTTGCCGGTGTTGTTCCCGGTGGGGGCGACAGTGACGGCGTGCGGACCGACGACCTGGCCAACCGTCCCGGTAATCGTGACCTGCTGGCCGGTGTAAGACTGCATCTTGCTCAGGACATCGCTGGCCGCGGCGCAATTACCGGTGCCGCTGTTGCCACCGCTGACGATCCCGCCTTGGCTGCCCTGGGTCAGGTTCGTGCTAATGGGTCCGGCGAACGCGGCCTGCACGTAGGGCTTGCCGTTGAAGGAGGTCAATGTCCGCTGGTCCTGGCCGAGATTGCCCCCGGTGAACGTCGCTGCCTCGTTCGCGTCGAACGCCGGCTGCAACGTACCAGTGATCTGTACGGGTGACCCCTGGGTGAGCTGCATGTTGTCCTTGTCGACGGCAAGCAACGGTTGTGCGTTACTGCGGTTGTCGCTGCCGGCGGCCACGGTGAATGCATGCGGCCCAACGACCTGGGCAACCGTTCCGGTAATCGTGATCTGCTTGCCGTCGTAGGAGTGCGTGTTACTCAGGACTTGGCTGCCGGCGATGCAACTAGTCCCGCCGGCACCCACGCCGGTACTGCCCGCGCCGCTCTGCGCGGGTGCGGCCTGGTGAGCTGCTGGAGCATTTCCGCCTCCCCCGCAAGCGCCGAGGACCAGCGCCGACGAGGCGGCGAGAGCGACGAGACTCATCCGTGTTACTGCACGACTCTTCTCTTTCATGACATCTTCCCTGATAGTCCGACTCGACGCGGGCAAACTGAGCAGCGCCGATCAATAGGGCTACCCGGTGGGGCGACGACGGCACGCCAAGTCACATGGTTGTTATTGGACTGTTATCCCGGATGGGCATGAGTACAGAACTGTTTCACCGACCACAACGCGGACCGCGGGGACCTCATCGGT
>DATNDR010000061.1:0-3310 GCA_035606945.1 Pseudonocardiaceae bacterium | reverse complement strand
GGGCGTCTCTACCCCGCTGCCGATGAGTTCCATCGGCGCGACGGGAAGCAGGACCAGGGCCACGGCGAGGAGAACGCGCAGTTTCACCGACTCGATGTGGCCGACGCTCGCGTGGAATATGAACAGGGCGCAGCACGCCGCAACGACCACGCCGGCCAGCGCGAACGCCAGAGACGCGTCAGTCAGCGGCAGATAGCTCACGACCTGCGCGATAAAGCGCGGCAGAACCTGAACGTACCCGCCGTACGGGCGCCAGTGCCAGGGATGTTGGATAGCCTCGACGAGGAACTTGAAGTAGTCGTCGCCAAAGATGGTGCGCCACGCTGGGCGCCCGGGAATGCGAAGCAGCATCGCTACTGAGGCGATGCCGACCGCCGCGATCTGCACCATGGCACGGAGCACGCGGACGCCGCGTGTCCGCGTCGGCGCCTCGGGGGCACTAGGGAACAACTCACCAAGCGCGTCGCGCAATCCGCCAGCCGTCGGCCGGGGTCGGGGCATGACCCGATCAGGCCGCTGCGAATGCCCGGACGCGGGGATCATCGCTGCACGCCCTCCTCACGCCCGAATCCGAGATCTGAAGCTCCCGTGGCCCGCAGCATCGCAGCGCGGTTGCGAGCATCTCCCTTCGAGCACCCCCGGCCGGCCCCGCGGCATCCCGCTGAAGACCAGGCCGCTTGTACGCAGCGTGCACCCAATACGAGGCTCTCCACATTCTTCAGGCCTGAACTCAACGATGGTACGACTGCACCGCTCTACCGAGCACCGCGCCTACGCATTATGGGCGTGCCCCCGAGCGGCCATCAACAGCCAACGTCCGCCACCGGCAGCCACCTGCGAACCTGAAGCTAGCGCGGGCTTTCGACCCGCGAGCAACGCGCGAGAACACCCTCGTAATGCGTAGATCAGTTGCTCACTTTAGCTGCCGTCAGGAGAACGTGCTGTTCGCCGCATGCGGTAGACCGAACCTGTGGAGCTAAGGGGACTCGAACGCCGGAAATGGTCGGCGTCCACACTTGGGCGTCGGAGCCTCTGTGCCCCTCCGGCCAGAAACCAAGGACCAGGCAGCAGCCCGCCGCGGGCGCGGGTGCCAGCGTGGCTCTTACCGCGACGATGGCGGTGGCGGCCCGGGGAAACCCTGTAATCAGCCTGGTCGTCGTGGGTTTGGTCGGCGTCTTTGTGGCCGGGCTTCTGGCCGGATTGCTGACGCTTGGCTCATGGGTCCTGGAAATGGTCTCCAGCAGGCGGCCCTCGCTGGGGCCACCGGCAGGCCCAGGCGGTACAGCAGCTCAGCACCTGGCATCGGCCGACCGGCTGGATTCGTCACAGATCAGCCGCGATCTACCGCACACGGCCGAAGCTGTGCGGCGCCTTCCGGGTCGCGTTTGTCCAGTTTGAAGCCACCGCATCGACGGACCGAGCCGCACACCGCATCGCGCCGGGCCCTGGCCAGGATCGGGTTCTCGCACCACGCGCACAGTCTGGTTACGTCTGCCCATCCGTCCCCGGATCGCGGCTGACAGCAACGGCAGCGACCGGCGATAGCGCATAACGCTCATACGATTTGCGCCAACTGGGGATATGTCCGGCCTGAAAAGCGGAAGGTCTCTGTGCAATTTGCGTGCAATTAGCCAGGGTCATGAGCGGTCAACCATGGCTACTGCCGGTC
Source organism: Pseudonocardiaceae bacterium (assembly GCA_035606945.1). Taxonomy (GTDB): domain Bacteria; phylum Actinomycetota; class Actinomycetes; order Mycobacteriales; family Pseudonocardiaceae. Next base: position 1,641 of record DATNDR010000061.1, on the reverse strand, counting down.
TCCGACTCGGCGGCTCAACAGCTTCATCGGCCATGATCTGTCCGATTCCCAAGCTGATGGTCCGGTTCCTGTAAACGTGAGGTCAGCCAGGGGGAACCTGGTGGGCTGCGAGCAGATCGGCCATAAAGGACAGCAGGTCAGAAGAAACCTGCCGTTCGAGTCTGCCCGGATCGCTCATCGGCTCGACGAAGCCGACGGTGCCGCCCTCGGTCAGGACGTAGTAGTTCCCGCAACCGTCGCCAGCGACGGGAAGCCAGCCAAGCGACTGCCACTCCGGAGACAGATCTCGAATACTAACCATGTCCAGGCCGGGCCGGTCTGGCCGCTGACCAAACACGCCACCCGGGCCGATCGCAGCACCCCGGCATATCGACAGCCAGCTCCTCAGCAACGGCGGCAGGCTCCGGCCCAGCCGGTCCGACAGCCTGGCCAGCTCGGCGGCCGAGGCACCCTCGGGCGGATCGTCTTCCGGTGCACGATCCGCTCCGGCTACCAACCGGCGCAGATCCGCAAACCTGCCATCGTCCGCATCCAGTCCCATCACCACCTTCCAGCAGCCGACACTATCCGGCCAGACGGTGGCGAAGGGGCTCCAGGCAAGTCTCAAGCGTCCGCCGTAGGAACGACGCTGGGAGCCATACAGACGAACGACCTTACGGTTCTCCCCGACTTACATGAACGGCGGCCACGAACGCGCGCGAGGTCACGGACTCAGCTGCAGGATTGGGCCTGATCTCGGGCGACGGGCAGGGCTACACCACCGATCTTCCAAGCTGGGACTGCTGGCGCCTGGCAGGAAGGACGGGGGATGACGGGCGCGTGAGCTTCGACCCCGGGCATTCCCGCCTTCGGGTCGCAGGACCGTCTCCGAAGTCCGCCAGCTGCTGGACGCCGGGAACAGCGGTGGATCACCTAATGCGGTGGGCTTGTACAGCACGGAATTACAGCAACGCCCCGCACAGCCGCCAGCAGCGACGATCGTCAGCACATTCAGCTACCTGGGACAACGGCCAAACGCCCAGCGGCGCCGCTAGTTCGGGGCGAAAGGGCTGGTGCGGTGGCCCCGTTAGGCTGGGCTTTATGGCCGAACCCACGTACACCGTGAAGGCTCTCGACCAATCGACGTGGGCCTCGTTCGCCGCGCTGGTGGAGCACAACAATGGCATCTTTGGCGGGTGCTGGTGCATGGGGTTCCACCTCGAAGACTCTCGAACCGACGCGGCGCACAACCGTGCCGCGAAGGAACAGCGAATCCGAGAGGGCCACGCCCATGCAGCGCTGGTTTTCGACGGGGACGACTGCGTGGGCTGGTGCCAGTTCGGCGCACCTGACGAGGTGCCCCGGATCAAGAACCGGGCGGCGTATGAGAAAGGCCGGACGACCTCACCCGACTGGCGTATTGCGTGCTGCTATGTCGGGAAGGGGCACCGGCGCCAGGGCGTGGCTACGGAGGCGCTCGCCGGTGCGCTCGATCTCATCGCAGGCCTAGGCGGGGGGACGGTCGAGGGATACCCCGAGGACGCCGGGTCGGTGCCCGCCGGGTTCCTCTTCAACGGCGCCTTGTCAACCTACGAGAAGCTCGGGTTCACCCGTGACCGCAAGATCGGCAAGCACCGCTGGGTCGTGGCCAGGGTCGTCGAG
>DATNDR010000037.1:0-17398 GCA_035606945.1 Pseudonocardiaceae bacterium | reverse complement strand
CCGACTGGTGAGCTCGCGTATTCAACTGTCGCCAGTTCGTGTGTGGTCACCAGGTGCGTAGCGACTCCAGGTGGCACCGATCTGGGTGGCGATCTTGGCTGTGGTGACGGGGTGATAGTTCAGGGCGTCGGCGACGACGGGTGCGGGCATTTCCATAACGTGTTGGCGGATGGCGGCCGCGCGGGCGCTGCCGGTGGGGACGCCGAGCTTGCGGAGGTGTCCGGCGAGGCTTTCGGGGTGCATGGGCTGTCCGGCGCGGCGGCCGGGGAACAGCCACCGGGAGTCGGGGTTAGTGGCGGTGTTCATGTTGTCTCGCTCGCTGATCCAGGTGAGCAGCAGCTGCGCGAATGCGGCGGGGACCGGTGATGGTGGTTCCCCAAGCCGCAGCGATACCTGGTCTCCGTCGCGGATGACGTCATCGATAGTGAGCCGGGCGACTCGGCTGAGAGGCTGGGCGTAGAGCACGACGATGACTCCGGCGATGCGGGGCCGCAGCGGGAGGTCGTGACCAGTGAGCAGGCGGCCGAGCAAGGCCATACGCTGGCGTTGGGGCAGGCAAGCGCCGCGGGTGATGACGGGTGCGGGTAGCCGCAGTGGCGGGGTGAGCTTGCTGGTCATGGCCCAAAGTAGGAAACTCCGCAGGCGGTTGCGATCATGTTCGCGGTGTTCGGCGTGCCAGGTGTCGATGTCGGCCTGGTCGCAGGTTCGCAGGATGTGCTGGCGGGCCGCGAGCCAATCAAGGAAAACTGTGGCCTGCTTGATCTGCTCCCCGGCGACTCCCCGGCCGGCCGGGGTGATCGGCTTGTTCGCGGCGCGGGCCCGGAGTCTGGGCAGGACTTCCCAGGTGGCGAAGCGCTGGATGAGCTGGCTGTGGTCGGGGTCGGTGATGGTGTCGAGGTGGGCGATGAGCCAGCGTTCGAATGAGCAGATCTGCTTGTCGACGCGCGGTAGGACGCCGCAGGCCATGAGCAGCTCGCGCAGGTGCGCGGCGGCCCGCCAGGGTTGCAGTGTGTGAAACGCTTCGTGGGTCAACGCGATCTGTCCTTGGCCGAGTGCGCGCATTAGGGTTTCGGGAGATCCGGTCTTGCCTTTGCGGGTGTAGAGCCAGGTCAGGATCGACAGCGGACGCGGCGCGTTGAGGAGGGATTTCGCCAGTGGTGCGAGCTCGGCGCGGATCTCGCCGGAGTCGTCGCCGAGAAGCTCGCGCAGCCGGTCGCTGAGGGTGCAGCGGGTACATAACCCGCCGCCGTGCAGCTTGCCTTCCTCGCAGCAGCGGCCGCACCGGAACGATGTGCTGAACCCCGCGCAGTCCGGACAGATCGCGGCCTGGTCATGGGCGCGGAGGCCGGGAAGCACGCGGTCGTCACCGCACCCCGGGCACCGGCCCCGGATGCGTAGGCCCCGGTCATGGCAGGTGCGGCAGACGTAGCCGTCGGGCCAGCGACCAGCCTTGAACTTACGCCGCCCACAGCGACAGCACTCGGTGATGTGCCAGCGCTCGTACCGCTGGTCACGGTCGTTGTCGTGGCTCATTCGTCGGGCAGGATCCGGGCGGGCCGAGGCCGCAGCTTCGCCACGGTCGAGGGTGCCGGCCGGTCGCCGGTGGCGGTCTTGCGGACGCCGGCGTTCTCGGCGGTGGTGGCGACCAGTTCGGCTGGGGTGCAGTCGAGGATGTCGCAGAACGCGGCCAGGACCTGCAACGACAACCGCTCGGGAGTGCCCGAGACCAGGCGGTGGACCTGGGAGGCGGACAGCTCAATGCCGCGCTCACGCAGCAGCGGAATCAGCTCGGTGGCGGTGAACGTCCCGCGGCTGGCCATGACCTCCCGCAGCCGCCAGGAGTAGCCGATCTTTCGCTTCACGCCCGCGTCTCCTGTTCCCGCAATGCTTCGGCGACCGCGGCGTCGAGGTGGCGACGCAACGTGCGGGTGCGAAAGTCCGAGGACACGCAGCTATACAACGAGGTGGTGCTGGAGTGCTCGTGTCCGACCTGTTCCTGCACGAACCGCGGGTCGTAGCCGTCCTCGATCAAGTGCGTGACATAAGAGCGGCGCAGCGAATGAAAATCCAGCCCAGCGTCGAGACCGACTGCTTCACGGTAGGCGGCGAATCGGGAGTTCAGCCGCTGGCAACCCACCCGTAGCCCGCGTTCGGAGGGCCACGCGGCTGGGTTGTCCTCGGTGCCGAACAACGGCCGGACCTCGGTGAACCACTCCTCGAGCACCTCCGGTGTCCAGGCCCACACGGTCAGCACGCTGCGCTGCTTGGGTGGTGAGCCCTTCTTCGCCTTGCCGTACCGGACCCGGCACAGCCCGTACTCGCCGAACTCCGCGGCGTGGACGTTGCGCCCAAAGTCGGCCAAGTCGAGCATCCTGGTCTCGTTGCGCCGCAGCCCGAACGCGTAGGCGGTCTTGAACAGCGTCGCGTCCCGGAAAGCCGGCAGCCACCCCTTGCGGCCGAACGCGCGGATGCGGGCCACCTGCTCATCGCAGTACGCGAAGAAGGCATGCAGCTCTTTCTTGGTGAAGGCCCGCTTTTTCGGGTCCGCCTCGTTGTCTTGCACATGCGTGGCGGTGTTCCACTCGTGCACAATCTGCACCGGGTGGCTGCCGAAGTGTTTCTCGCAGGTCGCGGCCCATTCATAAGCCGGGTCCGTAGCGAACGCGCAGAAGGCGCGCACGGCCTCAGAGTAGGACCGGATCGTCGAGCGCTTCAGTTCCCGCAACGCACGCAGATCCCCGAGCCACTCATCGATCATCGTCGGCGACCACTGCCACGGGAACGCGTTGACGTAGCCGGCGAACGCCCGCACCGTGTGCTCCCGGCCCTCGACCGTCGACCGGGCCAGGTTCCGAGCCAGCTGCTGGTTGGCGAACCCCGCCAGCATCGCCGCGAAGATCTGGTCTTCCGGCCGCAGCAGCACCACCCCGTCCACCAGATGCAGCCTCGCCGCGCCCGGCACCGCCCCCATCGAGTCCATGGCTACCACCCTCCGTCACTCGCATCCAACGCGACAAAACCGCACCGGATGCGAGCACGGTGCGAACTCGCAGGCCATCAAGCCTCAGGGGACACAACCAGCGGGGGCCGAACCAGCCGGATGCACCGCTACTATCACCGCCGAGCCAGGAGAACAACCGCTGCTAAGACACCCAAAACCGGGCCCTGATGATCGTCATTCGCAAACTGTCGCCAATTCGCATCTGACGCAATTGGCGGCAGAAGTAGTTTCCAGCGCAAAAACAACGATTAGGCGTTGATGCTGGCCAACTGGCGTCCAGTACGCGGTGCCGCTTCAGGGCAGCCGGGCTACGCGGTCTTCTGGGCTCGCGTCAGGTACCCGTACACCGTGGAGCGCGGTACGCCGAACATGTCGGCGATCTGTTGGACGGGGTGGGTGCGAGCGTCGTAGAGCTGCTGGGCGAGTTGGGCTTGGTGGGCCGACAGTCTAGCCCGGCGGCCGCCCTTGCGGCCTCGGGCACGGGCGGCGGCCAGGCCGTCGCGGGTGTTGGCCACGATCAGTTCGCGCTGCAGCTCGGCGAGCACGCTCAACATGCCGAACATGGCGCGGCCTTCGACGGTGGCGGTGTCGATGCCCTGCTCGATAACCTTCAGTCCGATACCGCGGTCGCGCAGGTCGGCGCCGAGGTTAATCAGGTGCTGTACCGACCGGGACAGCCGGTCCAGCCGCGTGATGGTCAGGACGTCGCCGGCGCGCAGTAGCTTGAGCAGCAGGTCGAGCTGCGGGCGGCTGGCCTTCGCGCCGGACGCGGTGTCGGTGTAGATGTTGGCGTCCTCGACGCCGGCCCGGCGTAGTGCGTCGAGTTGGTGGTCGAGGTTCTGGTCGGTGGTCGACACTCGCGCGTACCCAAACAACACGGCGTCGACAATACCGGTCGCCAGGGTTTGCCGACGTTGATTGTCGGCACGGGTTGTCGACGCCGAAGATCGAGAACGACGAACCTGAGTTGATCTTGTCGGCAAACGGTCGTTTGTCGACGCCGGCAGCAGGAGGGATGGAGCTACCTTGGCAGCGGCCGGCCGGCTCCCGCGCTGTTCCACCTGGCTACACGCGCTGGCGGGTCGACCGTGGTACCCCGTGTCCGTCCGTCTATGCGGAGAGTTGCGGGTCAGTTCGTGGTGGCTGAGCGCGCGGACGCCGGTGGCGAGTCGAGGAACTTCAGGGCTTCGTCGATGAACTGTTCGTGGTATTGGAAGATGCCGCCGTGTCCGGCGTCGGGGTAGAGCCTGAGTCGGGCGTTGGGTAGGCGGCGGCCCAGGTCGGCGGAGTTGCTGCTGGGCACCATCCTGTCGTGGTCGCCGTTGGCGACCAGGACTGGTTGTTGGATGCCGGTCAGGTCGGAAGGCTTCTGGCGTCCCCAGGTGTGGATGGCTTTGAGCTGGTTGCGGAATGCCGTGACGGAAATCGACTTGTCTCGGTTGTCCGTACGTTCCTTCAACCGGTTCACGAACTGTGGGGCCATGGCCTTGCCATTGGATGTGCGGGTGAAGAAGAGGTATTCCTTCGGGTCCTTGAAGGTGAGGGTGGCTTTGAGGGTGTCGAGCAGGGTGATGGGGGTGACCTTGTCGATACCCTCGCCGCCGGCGGGGCCGGTGCCCGCGAGGATCAGCTTGCGGACGAGTTGCGGTTCGTCGTGGGCGATGACCTGGGCGACGAAGCCGCCCAGCGAGAATCCGAGGAGGTCTACCTGGTCGTAGCCGAGTGCCCGGATGAAGGCGACGGCGTCTCGTGCCATCGCGGCGACCGAGCGTGGTGTCGTGCCTTGTGAAGCGCCGACTCCTCGGTTGTCGAAGGTGATGACCCGGTGCCTTGCGGCGATACCGTCGACGACCCGCGGGTCCCAGTTGTCCAAGACACCGGCCAGGTGGTTGAGGAAGATCACCGGCGTGCCGCTGTCGGGACCGAGTTGCCGGTAGGCGAAACTCACCCCGCCGACGTCGTGGTGTTGGTGGGCGCGTCGTGGTAGGTGCTGATAGTGGTCATGGTTTCTGTCCTTCCTGGTTGTGCCGGACGCGTACTGAGCTGCGGATGGTTTATGTGACCTTGACGACGACCTTGCCTTTGGCGCGTCCTTTCTCGACGTAGGCCAGGGCGTCGTTCGTCGATTCGAACGGAAAGACCCGATCCATCACAGGCCGGATGATCCCGGAGTCGATGAGAGACGTGAGCTCGCGGAGCTGATCTCCGCTTGCCCGCATGAACAGGAACGAATAGCGGACCTGACGACGCCTCGCCGCTGTCCTGATCCGATAGCTCAGGACGCGCGTGACCGGCCGCAAGATCCACGGCTTGCCGATCTGCCTGGCGAAGGCGGGATCAGGTGGCCCGGAGATCGAGATGAGTGTTCCGCCGGGCTTGAGTACTCGCAGAGACTTCGTGAGCGTCTCGTTGCCCAGGCTGTTGAGCACCACGTCGTAGTCGTGGAGGACTTCCTCGAAGTCGTCGGTCCGGTAGTCGATCACGACGTCGGCGCCGAGGCGTTTCACCAGCTCGATGTTGGCGGTGCTGGTGGTCGTGGCCACGGTCGCGCCGAGATGCTTCGCCAGCTGGATCGCGACGGTTCCCACGCCGCCCGAACCCGCCTGGATGAACACCTTCTGCCCTTTCTGCAGGTGGGCGATGTCGATCAGCGCTTGCCAGGCGGTCAGGCTGACCAGCGGGACGGCGGCTGCTTCTTCCATCGTCAGTCGCGTCGGCTTGGGTGCCAGGTCGTCTTCGTGGACGGCGATGAACTGCGCAAAGGTGCCGATGCGGTCTTTGCTCGGTCGGGCGTAGACCTCGTCGCCGGGCGTGAACGTCCGTACCCGGGCCCCGACCCGGACCACGACGCCTGCCACGTCGTTGCCCAGGATGAACGGCGGGCGGTAGGGCAGGATGAGCTTGAATTCGCCGTTCCTGATCTTGGAATCCAGAGCGTTGACGCCGGCGGCGTGGACGCGGACCAGCACGTCGTGTTCGCCCACCTCGGGCTCCGGCATGTCGCCGGCCCGAAGGGTGCCGCCGCGTCCGTAGCGGTCGACGATGAATGCCTTCATGACCCGTCTCTCCCGTCTGTCCCGACCTGTGCCGGGAAGTGACTGCTGGCGGATGCTCAGCCGGTCATCCGGTTGAGTTTGCGGATGCTCTTGTCGAAGGTCTGGGCGGGCACGATGCGACGCAGCGCGGCAACGCGCCCGGCGGTCGAGCCGGCGAGATAGCGCAGCTTCGGCTTGGGGTCGGTGGCCGCGGTGGCGATCACCTTGGCGACGACGGCGGGATCGTCGCCGGCCCGCATCGTCTCCGTCATGACGTCCTCGAAGATCCGCCGCCGCCGCGAGTAGACCGGCAGCGGGGTGTCGGCCTGCACCATGTTGGCGTCGAACGGGGTGTTGATGGGGCCGGGCTCGACGAGCAGGACCCGCACGCCGTGCTCACGCACCTCGTGGTCCAGCGACTCCGAATAGCCCTCAACCGCGTGCTTGGTCGCGACGTAGACGGCCATGAACGGGTTGGGAACGAAACCCCCGACCGAGGAGACGTTGATAATGCGTCCGCTGCGCTGGGCGCGCATATGCGGCAAGACGGCCCTGGTCATGCGCATGAGGCCGAAGACGTTGACGTCGAACACGCCCTGCGCTTGGGCGACCGAGATCTCCTCGGCGGCGCCGTTGGCGCCGACGCCGGCGTTGTTGACCAAGACATCGAGTCGCCCGAAGCGTGCGATCACCTGCCCGACCACGCTGCTGACCGACTCGTCGCTGGTCACGTCGAGGTCCAGCAACGTCACACCGTCACCGGGGGCGACTCGCGAGGTGTGGCGGCTCGTTCCGATCACCCGGAAACCGGCGTCAGCGAGCGCGAGCGTTGCTGCCTTGCCGATGCCGGACGACGCGCCCGTCACAAGCGCTACTGGCCGAGGTGCTGTCATCACGAGCTCCCAAAATTTGGAATTACGATCGTCATATTATAAGATGAGTGCAGGCCCTTGGGCAAGGGACCAGCGGGATTTGGATTATGACCGTACTAACATGGGGAGCCTGGTAGGGCTTGTAGGCCCCGGCGGGTGAAGGAGCGCAGGGTGCGGTACGGCAAAGAGCACAAGCTGGCGACGAGGCGGCGGATCATCGAGACGGCCTGCCGTCGGCTCAAGCGCGACGGCATCGACGGCTCCGGGGTCGCCACACTCATGGCGGACGCGGGGCTCACCAACGGTGCCTTTTACGCCCACTTCGCCTCCAAGGAGGACCTGGTCGCCACCGCGGTCTCCGAGCAGCTGCACGACCAGCGTGAGTGGCTGGGCGCGGTCGCGCCCGGCCGTGCCGGAGTCGAGCAGATGGTGCGCGCCTACCTGTCGCCCGAGCACCGCGACCACCCTGAGGAGGGCTGCCCGTCCGCCGCCCTGCTCGACGAGATCAGTCGCTGCGCGGATCCGACCAAGCGGGCGTACACCGACGGCGTGCTCGCGTTCATCGACGACATCGCCGCCCGGCTGGCGCCGCACGACCCGCAGTCGGCACGCACGAAGACCCTCAGCGTCTACGCCCTGATGGTCGGGACACTGCAACTCTCCCGCGCCCTAGCCGACCGGCAACTCGCCGACGACATCCTCGACCAGGGCATCCGCAACGCCCTGACGGTGCTGGACGCCCCGCAACAGGACTGACGTCCAGGCCGTATCGCGCCAGCGACAGGCCGAGACACAGGGTGTTTCGTGGTAGGGCACCCCATGATCAGCCGGTCGGCTGACCGTGGGGTGCGCCAACAGCCCGTGTGATCAGCCGACGCGGGCGGTTGCCGGCTGGAGCCGCAGCGGCCGATACCCGTCGGCGTCGAGTTTGGCCAGCTCGCCGTCGATGTCCACGGAGTGCGTGCCGTAGAAGTGGACGTTCTCGTGGTGGGTGGGCCAGATGTGGGCCAGCACCTCGTCATCAATCCACCGACCGGCACGGCGCAGCGCGGCGACGGCCAGGCCGTGGTACTCGGTGGTCCAGGTGACGATCGCGTTGGTGGCCGGGGTCAGGCACCACATCTGTTCGGTCTGCTGCTCGTGGTGCCGGCGGCGGACCGCGCCCTCGCCGGCGTAGGCGAGGGAGCGGCGCAGAGCGTGCAGGTTCTCGCCCTTGTTGAGCTGCCGGGCGATGCGCAGCCGGTACGTTTCGTCGGTCAGGTACCGGGCGGCGTAGACCGTACGCCGCAGCGCCCCGTACTCCTTGATCGCCGCGGTGAGCGCGTTCTGCTGCCGTTTCGCCGAGCACAGCTTCCCGACCACCAAGCCAGCGGTGGCGTGTCCGCCCTGCACGGACGCGGCGACGCGCAGCAGCTCGTCCCACATGCCGGCGATCAGGTCGGTGTTGAGGCGTCGGGTCAGCAGCGGCCCGCACCGCGGGTACCGGCCGGCGAACTCCGACCGCGGCCCAGTCCGGTACAGGGTGATCTTGCCCAGGTCCCGGATGCGCGGGGGCCGGCGCGGCAGTCACCTCGTCGGGTACGAAACCCAGCCACGGCAAGGTGCCGAGCTGAACGGCGGCGCCGAACACGTTCACCTGGCCCCGGAACTTCCGTACGAACGCCTCGTCCGCCGGCGTCAACGTGAAGTACCGGATCAGCTCCGACCGGTCCACCTCCGGAAACCGGCGAAGCTGCTCCAACTCCTCCTGCGAGAACACATCCCGAGTCGCCACCCGCGGACCGTACGAACCCCACCGTCAGCCCCGCGACCCGCCACCCACCAAGATCACCTAATCGTTGTTTTTGCGCTGGAAACTACGGCGACCCCGTCTCGGGGTCCGAATCTCGATTTGGCGGCGGGTGTCGCGGAATCCTCCGTATTCGAGGCGCATGGATCGCGGGTTGGCCGCGCCACCGATGTGTCCAAGGGAGGGGCCCTGTGCCGGTCATCGTGGATCCGGCCGTCCTGGCCGGATACGGCAGCTTCCCTTCCTCGATCGACCGGGACTGGCTGGGTCGGGTGACTCATCTGAGCGCCGGGGGACGTCGCGCGCGACGGCGGACCGACCCGGCGACGCAGCTGGGCTTCGCGGTGCAGCTGGCCACGATCCGGGCGGTCGGGATGGTCGTGCCCGATCTGACCCAGGTGCCGGCGCCGTTCGTCACGGCGGTGGCTGACCAGCTGTTGATCGACGATCCGATGCCGTTGCTGGACGGCTACGCTCGTGCTCCGGTTCGGTGGCGTCACGCCGGAGAGATCCGCGTCCGCTACGGCTACCACGGCTTCTCCGGCGTTGCGCGCTGGCTGTTCACCAAGTGGCTCTACCGGCAGGCCTGGGACGATGACCCCAGCGCCACTATGTTGTTCCGGGCCGCGCACCATCAGCTGCTGGTTCGGCGGATTCTGCTACCCGGGCACAGCGTGCTGGCCCGGCTGATCGCCACGGTGCGCGAGCGCGCTTCCGCGCGGCTGCACGCCCGGCTGATCGAGGCCACCCCCGCCGAGGTACGAGCCCGGTTGGAGAAGCTGCTGCTGGTCGTGCAGGGCGGACGCTACTCAGAGCTGGATCTGCTGCGCCGGCCCCCGTTCACCCCGACAATCGGTGGGCTGGTCAAAGCACTCGACCGGCTCATGACCGTCCGCGCGTTGGGCGCGGGAGACCTTGATCTCTCGACGGTGCCGGCGCGGCGGGTCGCGGCGTTGGCCCGCTACGCCGACCAAGCCTGGGCCACCCAACTCGCCGACCTCGGTCCCGCTCGCCGGGTGGCCACCCTGGTCGCCTACCTGCACCTGCTGACCGCGACCGCCGGTGATGACGTGCTCGACATCTTCGACGTGGTATTCGGTGACCTGCAACGCGCCGCGACCCATCGCGGCCAAAAACGCCGCGTCGGCGAGCTGCGCGTCTACGACCAGGCCGTCGCCGCGCTACACGCCCGGATGCGATCAGTGCTCGATGCTCTCGGCGATGGCCCAGCGTTAACGCGCGTGCTCGAGAGCTTGCGCACCGAACGCACCGAGGTCCAGCAGCACATGGACACCGTCGAGGCGTTAATGCGCCCACTGGGAGATCCCTTCCACGAGCGGCTGGTGGCCAGCTACCCGCAGATCCGCCGGTTTCTGCCGCTGTTCATCGACGCATTCGACCTGGCCTCCATCCCGGCCGCCGCGCGCCGGTGCTAGACGCCTACGACGCGCTGGAACGTTGGCTCACCGAGCGTCCCCGCACCACCACGCTGCCCGCCGCCCAGCTCCCGCTGGAGGTGATCACCCCGTCCTGGAAGCCGCACGTGCTCAGCCCCGAGGGCACCATCACCCGCGCTGGATACACCTGCTGCGTGCTCGACGCCCTACGTCAACGACTACGCCGCCGCGACATCTTCCTGCCCGGAAGCACCCGCTGGGGCGACCCCCGCGCCGAACTGCTCCCCACCCAGACCTGGCACACCCGGCGCGAGGACCTCTGCGATGAGCTCGGCCTGCAGCGGCAACCGCACGCGGTGGTCACCGACCTCGCCGGAATCCTCGACGCCGCCTGGCGCGACACCGCCGCCGGGCTGGCCGCCAACCCGGCGCTGCGCATCGAACACCGCCACGACCGAGACGAGATCGTGCTGGCCCCACTGGACGCCGAGCCTGAACCCGCCTCGCTGCACGAGCTGCGCGCCAAGGTCACCGCACTGCTGCCCGAGGTGGAGATCGCCGACCTACCCCTGGAAGTGCACGCCTGGACCGGCTTCCTGCACGAGTACACCCACATCGCCGACACCGACGGCGGAGAGCTCGATCCCACGTTGCCCGAAACCCTCTCGGCGCTGCTGGTCAGCGAGGCCTGCAACGTCGGGCTCACCCCGGTTGCCGACGAGGACCATCCGCCGCTGCGCCGCGACCGACTCAACTGGGTTGCACACAACTACCTGCGCTCTGCCACCCACGCCGGCGCGAACACCCGACTGGTCGACCACCACACCCCACTACCGCTGGCCCAGGCCTGGGGCGGTGGAGAGATGGCCTCCGCCGACGGGATGCGGTTCGTCATCCCCGTCGCGACGATCCACGCCGGCTACAACCCGCGCTACTTCGGCCGCCAGCGCGGCTCCACGCTGTACTCCTGGATGGCCGACACCCACATCGTGTTCGCCCAAACCCTGATCCCCGGAACCCAACGCGACAGCCTCTACGCCCTCGACGGGCTGCTGGCCAACCAGACCCTGATCCAGCCGGCGATGGTGTCCACCGACACCGCCGGCGCCTCGGAGATCGTGTTCGCCCTGGCCTGGACACTCGGCTACCGATGGGCCCCGCGTCTGGCCGATCTGCCCGACCAGCGACTGTGGCGCATCGAACCCACCGCACATTACGGACCGCTGGACGGGCTGGCGCGTCACCGGATCAACACTCGGCTCATCGCCGAGAGGGACGAGATCTGCCGGCTGACCGCCTCGCTGCGTGAGCGCACCGTCACCCCCTCGGCCATCGTGCGGACCCTGCAGCGCGGCCCCAACCCCTCCAGTCTCGCCCGAGGGCTCGCCGAACTCGGGCGCGTGATCAAGACCCTGCACGTGCTCGAGTACTGCCGGATCCCGGCCTACCGCCGGGCGATCCACCGGATGCTCAACCGAGGCGAAGGACGTAATTCCCTAGCCCGCGACGTCTTCCACGGCCAACGCGGCCAGCTGCGCACGCACTACCAGGTCGGGCAGGAAAACCAGCTCGACACCCTCGTTATCTCTAGGGGCAAAAGCTCGTCAGGGACCTGCGGCCTACCGGACCGCGCCACCGTGCCGGAGAGCTATCCGGGGGCTGCCGGTTCTGTCTGGAATGTCCGGTACGTTCTCGGCCGTGATCGACGTCTACAGGGCCGAACGAGCCGTGTCCGCTCGCGACGAGTCGGTGTCGTGGGTGGTGGTCCGCGTGGCGGACTTCGCGCTGCACGTGGAGGCGGTGGCCTACCTGGCGGCGTTGCGGGCGATGGGCCGGTCGCCCAACACCGAGCGTGCCTATGCGGGTCGGGTGGCGCTGTATCTGTCCTACGCTGCTGATCGCGGCCTGGACTGGTCCCGGCCTGGGCTGGAGGACCTCGCGCGGTTTTTGCGGTGGCTGGTGACCGAGCCGCTGCCGGCTCGAGGTCGGGCATCGAGTGTTGAGCCTCGGTTCCGATCGAAAAAGGCAGCGAATGCGGTGATGACCGCCGTGTGCGGCTTTCTGCGGTTCGGCGCCCAGCGCGGCTGGGTACCGCTGGAGGTGGTCGCGCGGCTGTCGGAACCGAAGTTTCTGGCGTTCCTGCCGCCGGGCTATAGCGCTGGTGAGAACGGCCAGTTCCGCACGGTACGCGCCAAGACGATCAAGTTTAGGGTGGCCGACGAGGGCTATGAGTGGCTTAGCGCCGAACAGTTTGAGCAGCTGCTGCCCCTGACGCGCAATGCCCGGGACCGATTCCTGGTGGCGTTGCTTGGCGCCACGGGCATGCGGATCGGCGAGACGCTGGGACTTCGCCGCGAGGACATGCATCTGCTGGCGAATTCGGTTTCGCTGGGCTGCCGGGTGGCTGGGCCGCACGTGCACGTACGCCGCCGAGCGAATGCCAACGGCGCGCTGGCCAAGTCCCGGTTCCCGCGCTCGATCCCGGTGACCGAGGAACTCGTGGAGCTCTACGCCGACTACGCCCATGAGCGCGACCGGGTACCCGAGGCCGCTGGCGTCGACATGGTGTTCGTCAACTTGTTCTGCGAACCTCTCGGGCGACCGCTTGGCTACCAAAACGCCAAGGGCATGTTCGACCGGTTGGCTCGCCGAGCTGGCTTCGTTGTCCGGCCGCACGTGCTGCGGCATACGGCGGCGACTCGCTGGGTGCGCTGCGGGGTGCCGCGCGATGTTGTGCAGACCCTGCTGGGTCATGTCTGCCCGTCCTCGCTGGATCCCTACGTGCACGCCAGTGATCAGGACAAACGCGACGCCGTGGAACGGGTTGCCGCGCTGCGGGGGTCACAGGCATGACACCGAGAGCGGCTGACTCGGCGTCGGTGAGCCCACTGCACCTGCCATCGACGATGAGTGATCTGTCGGCCTGGGTCGGGTGGCTCAAACAGGCCATCGATCCGGACTGGCGCCCCGAGGAGTGGGACCCGGAGAACTGGCTGTTCACCGGGGACCTGGACAACCCGCGCACGGCCATGTGGAAGTGCACCACTGTCGCCTGCGACGCCCCGATGAAGGCCCGAGGCCAGCGCTGTCAGGTCTGCGAGCCGGCGTTTCAGCACAGCGACCTCGATACCGACGAGTTCGCCGCCAGCTATGTCCCGGTCCGGCAGGCCACCTTTCCCGGTACCGCGGCGGGACGCTGCACCGTCGGTGACGACCACACACCCTGCGCGTTCGCCGCGCTCTCCCGTGGCCTGTGCGAGTCGCACTACGGCGGGTGGATTTTCTACCAGCGCCACCACCCGGATGCGGGGGTTGGGTTAGAGCAGTGGGCCAAGACCATCGCCCGACCGCGAACCGCCCCGATCGAGGGCTGCCTGGTGGCCCGCTGCGGGGAGGCCCTGCAGAACGGTCGCGGGCTGTGCTGCTACCACTACCGCAAATGGAAACAAGATCCGCGCGCGCACGCTGATCCGGAGGTGTGGGCTCGCGGGCAAAGCCCGTTCGTGCGGGCCAACCAGTTCTCCCTGCTGCGGCTGCACCCCACGCTGCGCTGGGAGTTCCTCTACGCGCTGCAGCAGCGCGACGCGCACGGCGGGAAGATCGACCCACCGTCGGTGCGCGTGACCATCCGCGCATTCGCCGGCCTGTCCAGCCTCGTCGGGATCGACGAGACGAGCGCGCTGGCCATGTTGACCGGCAAAGGGATCAACAACGAGTCCCACGCCAAAGAGCTGGTGCGCAGAATCCGGTACGGCTACGACGCCTACCACGGCATCAAACAGACCGACAAGGAAGTCTGGGACCTGGCCATCGCCGGCGTGGCCTCCGACCTGGCCCGGCTCGGTCGCCGCCGCCAGCCCGGCACCGCGGACTTCACCGAGATCCAGCAACGCTGGTTTCGCGACATCGTGCTGGCCTGGGCTCGCACCACCGACCCGGACAGCAGACTGCTGGTGACGACCCTCAACGCCTGTGCGCGGGCCTCCCAGGTGTTGAGCCGCCGCCGCAGCGGGGGCCATGACCCCCAAGCGCTGCGGCTGGCCGACTTAGACGCCATAGTCGATGCCTTCCAGACCTTGCGCAAGGACGACGGCACGCCCTACTCGGCGCACTCCCGCCGCCACCAGCTGCGCCTGTTCTTCGAGGTACTGGACTTCGGACGCCGCGCGGGGCTGATGGACCAGGTGCCCGGAGGCTTCGCCCGTCACGGCGGGCACCGCATCATCGACCAGGACAGCAACGAGGACGAGATCGGCAAAGCGCTCCCGGAGATGGTGATCCACCAGCTCGACGCCCACGTGGAGCTGCTGGGCCGGGGTTTTCCGTATGGGCGCCTACCC
The DNA here is from genome assembly GCA_035606945.1 of Pseudonocardiaceae bacterium. Taxonomy (GTDB): domain Bacteria; phylum Actinomycetota; class Actinomycetes; order Mycobacteriales; family Pseudonocardiaceae. Next base: position 2,964 of record DATNDR010000037.1, on the reverse strand, counting down.
GAAGACGACGTCGCGGCGATGATGCGCACCATCTACGTCCTGCTGCGTGACACCGGCCGGCGCACCGGCGAGATCGCCGCCCTACGGCGAGACTGCTTGGAATACCTCGACAACGACTACAGCCTGATCTGGGACAACACCAAGGGCCGGCGCAACCGCCGCCGGCTACCGATCACCGCCCAGACCGCCGCGGCGATCCAGACCTGGCAAGACCACCGTGGCAGGCTGCGCGCTCCGGCTCAGAGCCGCGACTACCTGTTCCCGGCGGCCACCGAAGACACCAGGACCCCGCACATGAATCCCTGGTTCATCGCCCGCGCCATCCGGGGCTGGGCCGACGCGATCCCAATGTTGCACTCCGATGTCACCGGCCCGGATGGCCGCCCTCTGCCGTTCGACCGCATGCTGATCTTTCCGTATGCGTTCCGGCATTCCTACGCGCAAAGACACGCTGATGCCGGTATCGCGATCGACGTGCTCAAAGAGCTTATGGACCACCGCGACGCCAGCACCACCGCTGGCTACTACAAGGTCTCCTTGCAGCGCAAACGCGCCGCGGTCAAGACCATGCGCCTGCGCGTTGTCGACCGCGCCGGCCGCCCGGCACCGATGGCCACCGACCTGGCTTACGAGGCACGTTCGGTCGCGGTGCCGTTCGGCAACTGCATCGAGCCGTCCAACGTCAAGGCAGGTGGCAAGGCCTGCCCGATCCGGTTCCAGTGCGCCGGGTGCGGCTTTTATCGCCCAGACCCGTCCTACCTGGCCGCCATCGAAGACCACATCGTCTCGCTGAAGGCCGATCGCGAGACCGCGACCGCCATGGACGCCGACGAGTTCGTGATCCGCAACCTCACCGACCAGATCACCGCCTTCACCGAGGTGGCCACAACCATGACCCGCCAACTCGACCAGCTGCCCCGCGAGGAACGCGCCGCGATTGAGGATGCCAGCGCGGTGCTGCGCAAGACCCGCGCGATGCGCGATCACAACCTGCTGCCGCTCACCGTCGTCCATCGCGAACAATCCGCCGGATGAGCGCCCGCACCCCGGCCGAGGTGTTGGCCGAGTCCCGCCGCCGCGACAGCCACGCCAAGCGCGGCAAGGTCCTCGCCATCCTCGAGGAGATGGTCCGCCGTGGCGATCCAGTGAGTTTCACCGCCGTCGCCAGGGCCGCCGGGGTATCCCACTGGCTCGTCTACGCCAAGGGCATCCGGGAACGCATCGAGACCGCCCGCGCCCAGCAGCACGACAAACCACGCCGCGATCGGCAAGCCGGCCTGAACGCGAGCGCGGTCAGCCTGGCCACTGACCTGCAACTGGCCCGGGAGGACAACAACAAACTCCGGGCTGAGCGTGACCAACTCAAGGCCGCGCTGCGGCGGCAACTGGGTGAACAGCTCGACCAGCTCTCCCACCAGAGCCTTATCGACCGCCTCGACGAGTTGACCCAGCACAACCAGCAACTGACCGCCGAAACCGAACGCCTACGGCACGGCAATGCGGCGTTGCGTCACGAGTTGCAGACCGCCGAGGAAGACCTGGCCGCAGCCCGCACCGCGCTACGCCGGATGGTGCACCAGACAAACATCGCCAGTAACGGGGCTCTACGCAGCGACGACCAGGCGCGGGCCGAATCGATCCAGCACACCGCAATCGTGACTAATGTGCCTGACAGGCGATAGCCGTCCTGACCAGCTAAATCGATGTTTTGATCTAGATAACGAGCGCGGATAGTTGATCTTCCATGCCTTCGTAGTAGTGGCGGGTGACCTCGCCTTTCTTGCCGTGGAAGATCCGCCGGGCCAGGTCGTGGCGGCCCTCGGTGAGGTTGGCCTGAGACTTGATCTCCCGTCGGTAGGGCTCGTCGTCGGCCAGGCGCAGGATGTGCAAGGTCTTGAAGATGCGCCCGTAGTGGGCGATCGCCTGGCCCAGCGAGGTGGGGTTGCCGTCCCGGGAGATCATCCGGGTGACCTCGTGGGCGGAAACCTCACCGCTATGCATGGACACCGCGATCCGGCACATGTCCTCCCAGTGCCGGGTGATCATGGCCAGGTCGATGCGTCCGCGCGCGGCCCGTTGCAGGGGGCCGTAGTCGGCGGCCGGGTCGATGCGCCACAGCCGCTGATCAGGCAGGTTCGCCAGCTGTGGGCGGTACTGGCGACCCAATAGGTGCAGGATCCCGAACACGATGTCGGAGTACGACCCGGTGTCGGTGATGATCGCCTCCGGGACGGCGCCGCCTTGCTGACGCAGCACCACGTCGACGCTGTGCAGCGAATCCCAAGGGGTGCCTGAGACCACTTTGGCGGCCAAGCCGGCGGCCTGGTCGTTGATCATATTGAGCCAGGTGATGCCGCGTTTGCGGCCGAAGTACTTGGGGTTGGGCCGGGCGTGGATGGTGCGTACCGGGACGATGAAGCGCAGCCCGTCAATTGAGGCTACCAGTCCACCGCCCCAGGCTTGGGCGAGCGGGATCTGGGCTTGGGCCTGCACCAGGGGCACGTTGGCTGCGGTCAGGGTGTCGAAGCGGACGTAGTTTTGGTCCACGTGGTGGATCCGGTCGCGGGTCAGGGCCTCGATGCCGGGGGTGACGACCGAGGTGAACGCGACGTTCATCGCGTGCGCGCACAGCACCGCCGCGACCGAGACCCCCAGGTCCGCCACTCGAGCTTGGTGGCCGGCGGGGTGGGTGAACGCCTCGACGAACTGCGGCTGCCAGGACAGGACTTCCAGCACCAGTTCGGGTAGCTCAACCAGGGGCAGCATCGCCGCGACACGCCGGCGCAGGTCGATCAGGCTCGGGGGGTCCTCGATGGCCTCCAGCGCCGCTACGTGCAAGCGGCCTTCGGCATCGACACTGGCCGGTGTGTCGTCGCCGAGGCCGGCGGCGACCTCCCGGTACGCGACGTCGAGGGTTTCAGCGTGCTCGGCCAGCAGCGCGGCGGGGTCATCCGGCAGGCGCAG
>DATNDR010000031.1:0-10916 GCA_035606945.1 Pseudonocardiaceae bacterium | reverse complement strand
CCGCGTGTGAGCCCCGCGGACTCGGTCGCCGATACCTACTGCGACTCGCGCGGTCGCCACTCTGGTGCTGGCCCTTCTGCACCCGCGAGACCGCCGCGACCGTGCTGCGGCAGTCAGCGGCCTGTGCGAACGGTCACCCGGGCCGCACGATCGACCTGTGGCCGTAGCCGACGAGCCAGCAGGTCGGCATCAACGGCCTGGGAGACCAGTGTCGAGTCAGCAGGCCCGCGGACCACTTGGTGCTCCACGGGATACCCAACCCGGGCAGATGCCCTGGTTTGGTGCAACCGGGATCTGGCCCGCAAGAAACTCTTTCCTGCCCTTTATCACCTGGCGGCCGCTGGGTACTTCGACTTGCCCATCGTAGGCGTGGCGTCGTCGGCGTGGGGTGATGCGAAACTGGCGGAATACGCCAGCAGTGCGGTGCTTGGCGTCTCGAAGCAACTCGTCGTCGCCTGATGGCTTCTCCGAGCTCTCCCGACGGGCGAAAAACCGACCGATGCGCAGCAACGCTTCGGTCGCCGACCCGTCCGCCCGCGCCGTGACGGCTGCAGCCCGCCTGCTCGCCCCACCGCGGCGCGTCACCCGCACCTCTGGTAGTGACCACTGCCTTGACTCTGGCACCCGGACCGTGGGGCGGTCACAACCGAAGGTCCCGCATACCCGGTCGCAACGGCCCTGCATTCCCGACCTGCTGGGTGGGAAACTCCATAGCAGGCGGCTCACTTCGCGGTCGGCACAGCGGATCGGCGGGAGCATCATGACCAGACCACGCCACAAAGGCGCAACACCAGCCCTCAGCGCGCCGCCACGGGTTGCCGACGCGCCCGCGCGCCCCGGCATGATGCTGGCGCTGGCCACCGCCGGGTTCGCGGTGATGTTCTGGGCGTGGGCGTTGCTGGCGCCGCTGGCCGCGACGCTGCGCCAGGAGCTGTCGCTGACCTCGTTTGAGCAGTCACTGCTGGTGGCCCTTCCCGTCGTGGTCGGCTCGCTGGGCCGGATCCCGGTCGGCGCACTGACCGACCGGCTCGGCGCGCGCCGCATGTTCCCGGCAGTCGCGCTGCTCACCGTGGCGCCGGTGCTCTACCTCGGTCATTTCGCCGGCTCGCTGGCCGGCTACCTCGCCGGCGGGTTTTTCCTCGGGCTGGCCGGCACCACCTTCGCCATCGGGGTCCCGTTCGTGAACTCCTGGTATCCCCCGCAACGGCGCGGCCTGGCGCTGGGCATCTTCGGGGCCGGCATGGGCGGCACCGCGATCGCCGCGTTCACCACCGTGCAGCTGGCCAAGGCGCTCGGGCCGAGCTTCGCGTTCGACCTCGTCGCAGCAGTACTCACCAGCTACGCCGTGGTGGCCTACTGGCTGCTGCGCGACCGACCGGACCGGGCCGTGGCCACCGGCAGCGTGCTGGCCCGGTTGGCGGCAACACTACGGATGCCGGTGACGCTGCAGCTGTCGTTGCTCTACGCGGTCGCCTTCGGCGGCTTCGTGGCCTTCAGCGTGTACCTGCCGGCCTACCTCACTACCGCCTACCACCTCGAGCGTGCCGACGCCGCGCTGCGCACCGCCGGCTTCGTCGTGCTCGCGGTGGCCATGCGTCCCGTCGGTGGCGCTTTGTCCGACCGGCTACACCCGGTGCCGGTGCTCGTCGGCGCCTACACCGGCGTGGGGCTGTTGGCGCTGCTGGCCGCGGCGCAACTCGACCTGGTGCCGATCGGGACGCTGGCCTTCCTCGGGATGGCCGCGGCGCTGGGCACCGCAACCGGCGCCGTGTTCGCCCTGCTCGCCCGGCTGGTGAGGCCCGAGCGGGTCGGAGCCGTCACCGGCGTGGTCGGTGCCGCCGGCGGCCTCGGCGGCTTCTTCCCACCTCTGGCGATGGGCTTGATCTACGGCGCGCTAGGCGACTACACCATCGGCTTCCTGCTGCTGGCGGCCACCGCCACGCTCGCTGCCGCATTCACCGCGACCGCTCTGCGCTGGCGTGCACGGTAGTGGCGAGTGAAGATCGTGCGAGCATTCGCGAAGGGCGTCTACGCGGCCGGGCTCCCGGCCGGACCGGCTGACCCCGCGCCAGTCACCGACGCCGACCTGGCCCAGCTGCCCGCTGCGGCACAGCACTACCTGCGCGCGATGGGCGTGATCGGTTGGCCGCGGGATTGGTCTTTCCAGGCGCGTTACACCGGCCGGTTGCGGCTGCGGCCCGGCGGGCGGTGGATGCCGATGCAGGCCTGGCAGTACAACAGCGCGCTCCCGCTGGCCCGAATAGTGCGGATGCGACTGCGCCTAGTCGGCGTACTGCCGATGACCGGCTGGGACACCTACCTCCACGGGCGCGGACGGATGCACGGCAAACTCCTCGGCCTGGTAACCGTGGCCAACGGGACCGGTCCCAAATTCGACGTCAGCGAGCTGGTCACCTGGCTCAACGACGCCATCCTGTTCGCCCCGTCGATGCTGCTCAACTCCGCCACGACGTGGGCCGCGACCGGCACCGACGACACCTTCGACGTCGCGATCACCGACGCCGGTCACCGAGTTCAGGCGCGCGTCATGCTTGACGCTGACGGGCGCCCGCGCAACTTTTGCACAACCGACCGCTGGGCCGCGCTCCCGGAGGGCCTGGCTCGGGCCCGGTGGACCACGCCAATTATCGGATGGCAAATAGTCGATCGGCGGTCGCTGCCCACCAGCGGCAATGCCGTGTGGCACTTACCCGACCGACCATTCCACTACGCGCACATCGACATCCCGGCCGACGCAATCGACTACAACATCGCACCGGGAGACGCCGGACTCCCGGCCGAAGCCCCCTAACGTCCCGAAGTGGACTTCGCCGACGTGTCGGCGGGGTGGGCCGCCCTGGGCCAGCTCGGTCTGGGACATGTCGATCGCGCCCTGATGGTAAACGATCATCATCTGGAGGAACATCCGGTCGAACGCGGTGCCGCTCGTCATCCCAGGCATCTGACCCTGCCCCATGCCGTCCCTGCCGCCCATCGGCCCCATCCCGCCGGGGTTGGTCGGGGCCGGGGCGCCCCACGCGGTGAGCAGACCGCGCATCTGCTGGATCTCCGGACCCTGCGCGGCCTCGATCCGGACAGCGAGATTCTTCACCTCGGGTGAGGTGCCGGACTGCCGTGGTAGCCCGGAGGCGTTTGGTCCGGGCGGGTGGGACTTGCGGTTCTGCCCTATGCCGGTCTGGGCTGCTTGGCTGGCGGGGTGAGAGACCTGAGATCCGCATCTCGCCGCGTGGACGGTCCGGCGATGGTGTCGTGTCGATGTGCGCGGGTAGACCTTGTAGCGATGCTGTTTTCATGATTGTCAGGAGCTTTGGATGACGGTGACCGCAGGCGGGAGCCTGTCCCCGGCCGCAGATCGGTCGACCAGCCTGGACTTGGGGGGGTTGGATGCATTCTGGCGGGCGGCGAACTACCTGGCGGTAGGGCAGATCTACCTGCTGGATAACCCGCTGCTGGCCGAGCAGCTGTGCCCGGAGCACATCAAGCCCCGGCTGCTCGGGCATTGGGGCACCACGCCGGGGCTGACGTTTCTGTGGGCGCATCTGAACCGGGTGATCGCCGCCCGGAATCTGGATGTGCTGTTCGTGACCGGTCCCGGGCATGGTGGCCCGGCGGTGGTGGCCACCGCGTGGCTGGAGGGCACCTATTCCGAGCTGTTCCCGGACGTGTCCCGGGACACCGCCGGGATGCGCCGGTTGTTCCGGCAGTTCTCCTTTACCGGCGGGATTCCCAGCCACGCCGCGCCGGAGACACCGGGCTCGATCCACGAGGGCGGTGAGCTGGGGTACTCGCTGGCGCACGCCTACGGCGCCGCGCTGGACAACCCGGGGCTGCTGGTGGCGTGCGTGATCGGGGACGGCGAGGCGGAGGCCGGAGCGCTTGCGGCGTCCTGGCACGCCAACAAGTTCCTGGATCCGGTCACCGACGGCACCGTACTGCCGATCCTGCACCTCAACGGCTACAAGATCGCTAATCCGACGGTACTAGCCCGGATCCCGGACAGTGAGTTGCGGGCGCTGCTGGCGGGCTACGGGCACGAGCCGTTCTTCATCGACATCGCTGCGGGAGACGACCCACTGGCCGCGCACCGGCAGATGGCCGCGACCCTGGACAGAGTCCTGGACACCATCACCGGCATCCGGGACCGTGCTGCCCGCGGCGAGTCGAGTGAACGGCCGCGCTGGCCGGTGCTGGTGCTGCGCAGCCCGAAGGGCTGGACCGGGCCCGCCGAGGTCGACGGGGTGCCGGTCGAGGGCACCTGGCGGGCGCACCAGGTGCCGCTGGCTCGCGTCCGCGAGGATCCGGCGCACCTGGCCATGCTGCAGCGATGGCTGCGCTCCTACCGGCCCGAGGAGCTGTTCGACGCCGAGGGCCGTCCGCAGCCAGCGGTCGATGCGGTGTTGCCGCCGCGGTCGCGGCGGATGAGCGCGAGCCCGCGGGCCAATGGCGGGGAACTGTTGCGGCCGCTGCGGCTGCCGGACTTCCGGGAGCAGGCGGTGGCCGTCCCGAAGCCTGGCGGAGTCACCGCGGAGGCCACCTTTGTGCTCGGTGAGTGGCTGCGGGAAGTGGTGCGGGCCAACCCGGACAGCTTCCGGCTCTTCGGCCCCGACGAGGTGGCCTCCAACCGCTTGCAGGCCGTGTTCGAGGTCACCGATCGCCAGTTCGATGGTCAGTTGCTGCCCACCGACGAGCATCAAAGCCGCCGCGGGCGGGTGCTGGAGATCCTGTCCGAGCACGTATGCCAAGGCTGGCTGGAGGGCTACCTGCTCACCGGCCGGCACGGGCTGTTCACCTGCTATGAGGCGTTCATCCACATCGTCGACTCGATGGTCAACCAGCACGCCAAATGGATCAGGGTGAGCCGGCAGATCCCCTGGCGGCGACCGATCGCGTCGCTGAACTACCTGCTCACCAGCCACGTCTGGCGCCAGGACCACAACGGGTTCTCCCACCAGGACCCCGGGTTCATCGACCACATGATGAACAAGAAAGCCGAGATCGTCCGGGTATACCTGCCCCCGGACGCGAACACGCTGCTGGCCACCATGGACCACTGCCTGCGCAGCCGTGACTACGTCAACGTCGTGGTGGCCGGCAAGCAGCCCGAACAGCAGTGGCTCGACATCGACGCGGCGGTGGCGCACTGCCAGCGCGGCATCGGCATCTGGGACTGGGCATCCAACGACGCCGGGGCCGAACCCGACGTGGTCCTGGCCTGCTGCGGCGACGTGCCCACGCTCGAGACCCTCGCCGCGGTCACCTTGCTGCGCGAGCACCTGCCCCAGCTGCGCGTCCGGGTGATCAACGTGGTGGACCTGATGCGGTTACAGGACCCCGCCGAGCACCCGCACGGGTTGCCGCACCGCGATTACAACGCGCTGTTTCCCCCCGAAACCCCGGTGGTCTTCGCCTTCCACGGCTACCCCTGGCTGATCCACCGGCTGACCTACCGCCGCGCCCACCACGATCACCTCCACGTCCGCGGCTACAAGGAAGAAGGCACCACCACCACGCCCTTCGACATGGTCATGCTCAACGACCTCGACCGCTTCCACCTCGTCGCCGACGTCATCGACCGGGTGCCCAGCCTGGCAGTGCGCTACGCCGCACTGCGCCAGCACATGCTCGACGAACGGCTGCGCTGCCGCCAGTACACCCGCCGCACCGGCGAAGACGCCCCCGACATCCGCAACTGGATCTGGCCAGGCTGACCGGCCATGCGGGTGTTGGTGGTCAACGCGGGTTCCAGCAGCGTCAAAATCCGCCTTCTGGGCACTGACAACACGCTGCTGCACGAGGTCGATCTGGACGCCGACCGGGGACAGCCGGAGCCGGGCGCGGTAGCCGCTGCGATCCAGAGCGTCGGGCCTGTCGACGCGGTCGGACACCGGGTGGTGCACGGGGGAACGTCGTTCACCGGGCCAGTGGTCGTGGACGCGGCGGTGCTCACCGAGCTGGATCAGCTGGTGGCGCTGGCCCCGTTGCACCAGCCGCCGGCACTGGCCGCGTTACGGACCACCCTCGACGTCCTGCCCCAAGTCCCTTCGGTGGCCTGTTTCGACACCGCATTCCACACCACGCTGCCACCGTCCGCGGCCACCTACGCCATTCCGGCCCGGTGGCGCACCGATTTCGGAGTGCGTCGCTACGGCTTCCACGGGCTCGCCCATCAGTGGGCCGCCCACCGCGCCACCGAACTGACCTCATACTCGGCGCAGATCGTCGTGGCACATCTGGGAGCCGGGGCCTCCCTCTGCGCGGTCCGCGACGGGCATTCCGTCGACACCACCATGGGGTTCACCCCGACCGCTGGCCTGGTTATGGCCACCCGCTGCGGCGACCTCGACCCTGCCGTCCCGCTGTGGCTGCAGCAGCACGCCGGCCTGGCGACTGGTGCGGTCGCGACCGCGCTGGATCATGAGTCCGGGCTGGCTGGACTCGCCGGCACATCCGATATGCGTGCCGTGCTGGCCGCCGAAAGTGCCGGTGACGTACGCGCGGAGCTGGCTATCGGGGTCTGGCTACACCGGCTGCGCGGCGGGATCGCGGCGATGGCCGCCGCGCTCGGCGGCCTAGACGTACTGGTCTTCAGCGGTGGGATCGGAGAACATCAGCCCGAGCTACGGGCACGCACCGTAGCTGGGCTGGGCTTCCTCGGGCTGGCACTCGACCCCGCCGCCAACCACGCCCTCCGGCCTGGCTGCGACGCAGACATCAGCGCCCCAGATGCCCCAGCCCGGACCCTCGTCGTGCACGCCAGAGAGGACCTCGTGATAGCAGACCAGGTGCGTGCCACGCTGACCAGGCGTGACTTGAGTACGCCCGCTCGGTGAGCCGAAAAGAGACTTTCGGCCAGCTACTCGGGACTTTGGCGAGGGACTCCCGATCCGTGAGTCAAGCAAGATGATGACGTAGGCCAATAGGGAGGGACTCAGGGGACAGGGCGACGTGGACGCGTTGATCGTAGTGCTCCTCGACCGCGGCGGCGGCACGGTAGAACGGCTCCGCCGACGGCGGATCGGCGACCTCGAAGACGACGTTGTCTCCCCAGAACAACCCGCCGAGGGCGTGGTCGAGCTCGGTGATTCCGGTGCTGGCAACATCGTGAAGCAGTCGTGGCGTAGATGGGGGCGGGTCCGACATGGTATGAAGCATAGCTTCAGGCAAACGCAAGATCTGTTTCTCGCGCTGTACCGTGGCCATTGTTCGAGGCGGCTCGCCAAGCAGTGAAGAGCCACGGCACCAAAAGGGACGCGCGCAGCTACCGAGCTGTCGCCCTTCCCGCGATCGCGGGAGTTACTCCCGAAGGGACAATTCCATGTATCCCAGCGTGCTCCACGCGCCGCCCGACGACACCGCTGCCGCCCCGGAGCCCATCCCGGTGGTGGAGCAGGGCCCCATGCCCTACACGGTCGCGGTGGTCAGCGACGGCAGTGCCCTGACCCATCGAGGTCTGGCAGGCGGGGGTGGATCAGTCGAGGCCGTCCTGCGTCACTGGGCGGCGCTGATCCACCAGTGCACCGGCCTGGCCGCTCGGCCGGTGTATCTGGCCGCCGGAAATGCCGCGGACCTCAGTATCGGGCTGCGCCGTCTTCCCGCCGACATCGGAGCCGTGCTCCTGATTCACACCGACCCCGCTCACTACTCGGCGGCCACCGGGTCTAAACAGGCCGGCGGGAGCCAGCGCCGCGTGGTCACCGATCGAGCGATGACCGCGACTGCGGCGACCGCGGCGCTGCTGACGACTCTGCGCCGCCGTGGGCTCTCACCAGGCCGTAGCCGGGTCGTGATCGCCGGCGCGGCGATTATGCCGATGCTCCGCGCGCTGCTGCTGGCCGCCGGATTCGGCTGTGTCACCAGCTGGGATCGCCGCGATGCCCCCACGTTCCCGCTGCGCTGGATCACCCGCAACGCCGATGCCGTCGTCGACCTGCTGGGCTGCACCCGGGAACTCGCCGAGGCAGCAAGCGATCACCCCGAGCTGATCGTCATCACCCCTGACCAGACGAGCTGGAGCCTACTCGCGTTACCCGGCCTGCTCCGCGCCGCTGCGACAGCCCAGGACCCCAAGTTCGACATCGCGAGCTACCACGCCTGCGCGCTAGCCCTGGTCGCCGCCACCCCGCCCGGCCGTCTGCTGCCCGACCCGAGGGATCCGGCGCTGATCAGCACGGTCGAGCAGGCCGCCACCGGCGCAATTTCATGACTGAGCTTGACCGGGCCGCAAGCGGACCGCTCGACCCGTTCGGCGAGGAGAGTATCGAGGAGAGTATACCGCACCTTTATATCGTGCTACGATAGGAGTGTCTGGATGGTGCGGTGACGAGATCGCGCCGACCGGACAGGCACCCCAGGAGGTGTGTCGTGCTCAGTGACCGTGAACGCGAGGCGTTGCTCGAGATCCAGGCCGGGTTGCTGGTCGAGGACCCGGGTTTTGCCCAGTCCTTCGACACCGAGACGCAGTCCTTGGACAGCACGGCGCAGCGCCCCCACCGCGGTTCGCCTGACCTGACCCGGCGGCTTTACACGATCCTGCTCGTACTGAGCTTGACGTACGGGGTGATCCTGCTGCTGGCGGGATCACCGGCCAGCGCCCTGGCGCTGGCCGCGCTGGCCGCGGTGAGCTGGGAAGCGCGACGGCGCCGCGACGGCACCAGTCACCAGCGGCCGTGACGGGCCCGCGCGCCGTGCCGGGACCGATACCGCACAACGTGACCCCTCGTCTGCGACCGGTCGGCCCAACCCACCACGAGCAGGGTCATCGACCTACCAGGCCTTTGGGTCGCCGAGAGAGTCAGATCGGGCGGGACCGAAGGTAGATATCGGAGAACGAAATGATCATCTATGCGCTGATCGCGGTCGGGGCGCTGGGCGCGATGTGGCTCGGGAGCAGTGTCCGGATCATCACACAGTTCCAGCGGGGCGTCGTCTTCCGGTTCGGCAAGGTCCGCGCCGAAACCCGCGGCCCCGGGCTCGCCCTAATCACCCCGATCGCCGACCGGCTACAGAAGGTCAACATGCAGATCATCACCATGCCGGTGCCCGCCCAGGACGGCATCACCCGGGACAACGTGACGGTCCGCGTGGATGCCGTGGTCTACTTCCGGGTCGTTGACCCGGTGCGCGCGATCGTCGACGTCCAGGACTACGACTCCGCCATCCGCCAGGTCGCGTTGGCCTCGCTGCGGTCGATCATCGGCAAGAGCGACCTGGACGACCTGCTGTCCAACCGGGAACGGCTCAACCAAGGCCTGGAATTGATGATCGACAGCCCGGCCTTGGGCTGGGGCGTGCACATCGACCGCGTCGAGATCAAAGACGTGGCACTACCCGAATCGATGAAGCGGTCCATGTCCCGCCAGGCCGAAGCCGAACGGGAACGACGCGCCCGCGTCATCACCGCCGACGGTGAGCTGCAGGCCTCAGAGAAGCTCGCCCAAGCCGCCGAAGCGATGACCGCGCACCCCGCCGCGCTGCAACTGCGCCTGCTCCAAACCGTCGTCGAAGTCGCGGCCGAGAAGAACTCCACCCTCGTGCTGCCCTTCCCCGTCGAACTGCTCCGCTTCCTGGAACGAGCAACACCCCCCGAGACCGGCCGACCCGCCGATCCCGCCACCCCACACTCCAACCCAGGGCCACCCGCCGGCCTACCGAGACCGAGACCGCCCGGTCTGCACCGCACGAACACCTACACCCTCGACCCGGCCACGCCCAACAGCGCACGAGCTGACCGGTAGGCCCTACTCCGACCCCACCACCGGAGTCCGCGCAGGCCCCACCACTGGGTCGGTGATCCGCGTCCGTGAGGAGGTTCCTCACGCACAGAAAGGACAGGCAAGCACGGCCCGGCGCACTCGGGACCCACACCGCTCGTCGCACATTCGGAGGCGCTTGCATGGACTACCCCGACCCGCACGGTCAGCTCCAACCGTCGGCCGGCAAGCCGGACAGGCTCCCCGCCGAGCTTGGGCAACCCAATAGGGCAAGTCCGAAAAGAACCGCGATGAGAACCGCCGAGACTGCGACGATTACCGGGACGATTACCGGTTGGAAGTATCCGGGCGAGCGACCACCGTCAGACGTGGACGCGGCAGCGCCAGTACTGGCCGTGGTGTGGTGTCGCTCGGTGGGGGCCTCGTGGACGCTGGAGTTTCACCAGCTCGACGGCGGCACGGCGTCCGGGACGATCGTGGACTGGGTCAGCTCGGGTGTGCCCATCTCGCAACCGGTGCCCGACGGCCTGGCCCGCGAGCTGCTGGCCGAACGCGGACTGCAGCTGTTCGGCGGTTCGTCCGCCGGCCCAGGTACTCATAGTCGGCACCGCATTGGCTACGTGTGTGAGAACGCTGAGTTGATCCAACCCTCGGTCGCGCCACCGGCGCCCAGTCCAACGCCTTGACCTGCTGGAATGCCCAGACCGACCGGACCGGGTGGTTGCGCCGCCGAGGCACCAGCGCTTACCCGGAGGACTGAGGTTAAGGGACGTTTCCGCTGAGCAAGACCCACAGGCTCGGTAGCAGGCCGGCGTGGCTCGTGGCGATCACCAGCTCACGTGAGGGTGTTCTAAAAATGATAAATCTTGACGAAATGCGCCGACGCGGCTAGCTTTCTATTAAGAGTATTTATCTCTTTTAGAGGGAGTTGCTATGACCACCGCTGACGTCACGACATCGAGCATCGCCCGATCCGACCCGGCGTATCAGGCTTTCCTGCTGCTGCGCACGGTGTTCACCGTGGCTCCGATCCTGTTCGGGCTCGACAAGTTCGCCAACCTGCTCGTGCGCTGGCCGGGCTATCTGGCCCCGTGGATCGATGGCATCGTGCCCGGTACCGCGCAGCAGGCGATGTACGCCGTAGGCGCAATCGAGATCGTGGCCGGGATCGCGGTCGCGTTGGCG
>DATNDR010000009.1:0-17089 GCA_035606945.1 Pseudonocardiaceae bacterium | reverse complement strand
TGAGGGCCGAGGTGATCGCCTCGACCGCGGTGCGCAGCGCCTGTTGCGGGGTGGTGTAGATCAGCATGAAGCTCAGGCGGATCCCTGAGCGCATCAGCCGCGCCACCGGCAGCTGCGGGTCGGCACGCTCGGGTGAGTAGGTCATGATTGTCCCGCCGTGTTTGATCACTGCCAGGTCGAGCTCGAGATTGGTGGCCAACGCGAGCTCGAGGATCCGGTCGACACCGGTGGGAGCTGCCTTCCGGATGCGATCGGCGGTGCCGAGTTCTCGATAGTTCACGACGATGTCGGCGCCGGCCTGCTCGGCGAGCGCGGCTTTCTCCGGCGTGCTGACGGTGGCGATCACCTCCGCGCCGCCGCGCTTGGCCAGCTGGATCGCGGCATGGCCCACCGCGCCGGCGCCGCCCGCGACGAGCACGCGACGGTCGTTGATCGGCCCGTCGGCGAACAGGCAGCGGTGGGCGGTCATGAACGGGATACCCAACGCCGCGGCCTGCTCGAGCCCGATGCCCTCCGGCACAGCGACCGCCTGTCCGGCGGGGACGACCACACTCTGCGCGGCTGTCCCGGTCGGCCTCTGCCAGGCGGCGTGGTAGACCCACACGGCCTCTCCGAGGCGCGCATCCTCGACGTTCGGCCCGACCGCGTCGATCACGCCCGCGCCGTCCTGGCCAGGTATCTGCATCGGGAACGGCAAAACACCCCGCGGAACCCAGCCCGAGCCCGCCAGTCGGTGGGATTGACCGCCGAGAACGCCAGACGCACCCGCACCTCCCCGCACCCCGGCTGGGGCTCGGGCAGATCGCGGAGTTCCAAGACCTCACGGGCCGAACCCACGCGGTGATAGACCGCTGCGCGCACTGCCGTGTACCGCTTCAAAAACCGCTGCAAGTCGGTGACCTGCGGGTTTCATAGAGTGAATCAGGCGGCTCGGTGGTATTCGTTGATCACGCCGCCGAGTATCCGGTGGCGTCGGATCGGGCCATCGATGGGCACGGTGACTGACCGGTGCTCATCGTTGGGTGCGTGTTGGTCTCGGGACTGGTGTGGCCGATGAGTGTTGTAGTGCTGCGCGTACTCAGACAGCACCCTGATGGCGTGGTGTTGGTGGTAGATCAGGATTTGATCGGTGCACTCGGCACGAATGGTGCGGACGAACCGCTCGGCATAACAGTTCGCGCGAGGAGTTCGTGGCGGTGTCTTGATGATCGTGATGTTCTCGCTACGGAACACGGCGTCGAAGCTGGCGGTGAGTTTGGCGTCCCGGTCCCGGATGAGGAAGCGGAACGAGGTGATCCGGTCGCCCAGATCCATGGCGAGGTTGCGGGCGGACTGGGTGACCCACTGCCCCGTCGGATGAGCGGTTGCCCCGAGGATGTGGACCCGGCGGGTTCGTACTTCGATACATACAGGCGGCGTAGGAAGATCGTGTCGGGGTGGAAGAAGTCGCAGGCCAGCAGCCCGTCAACCTGGGCGCGCAGGAAGGTCAGCCAGGAGGTGTCGCCATCCCGAGGCGCTGGGCCAATCCCGTGGGCGCGCAGGATGCGCCGCACGGTCGACTCGCTGAGCCGGTAGCCCAGGCGGAGGAGTTCCCCCTGTACGCGGCGATACCCCCAGCGGGGGTTCTCTCGGGCGAGCCTGGAGATTAGTTCGCGGATCTGGTTGTTCGCCGAGGGGCGGCCTGGCCGGTTCGGGTACCGCCACTTGCGGTCACCAAGCGACGGTGCCAGGCCAGCAACGTGGCTGGTGTGACTAGCCGGTGCATCCGCAGCCGTGCGGCAACAGCTGGGCCAACGCGGAGAGCACCGCTCGATCCGGCCACGACGGCCGTGGCCGGCCCACTTGCCGCCGCAAGACCGCGACCTCGTGGCGCAACGTCAGCAGCTCGGCAATGAGTGCTGACTCGCTGCGCGTCAGGACCGCCAGCCACCGGAACAAGCACACCATGATCAGGTAGAGGAGTCGATGACACACGATCAACGATCGTGCCTGATCGTCACCTTCCTTAAGCTGCCGGTCAACGGCACTTGCAAAGTTCTGGAGCGGTACAGGGTCGATCACCCGGGATCTCAAGCCGTGGACCGTCTAGAAGACGTTGACCCTGGGGCTGGGGGAACCCGATGCACGGTCTGCGCTGCGGTGAGGGTGCACCTATGCCGTGCTGCGGGGCCGGTTCGGTCATCCGATGTCGGGCGGAGGCACGTAGCGCTGCGGTGACTTCCCCAAGCAGCGATACGGTGAATCGCCCGGGCACCCCTTTAACTGAATGTGTCGCTCAATGAACACAAACGGCGAGTGACTACCGCGCTTGGTGTCTGACGCCGGTCAGCGGGATTCCTTACGATCAGCCCCACGCGCGGCGGCCAGTATCCAACGGCGAGCGTCCGTGTCGTCGCCACGTCCAGTTCAACGTCGCCACGACAGCCTCGATCCATCCGGGCTGGCGCTGCAAGTGGGCGGGTACCGGCCGACGTCCGGCCAGTTGCTCGGCGGCCCGACATTCCGCTTCGATCAACTCGTCGGAGGCGACGTGGATGCGTTTCGTCACCGGCGACGGTGCGAGACGCCAGGGGCCAACCTCCGGTTTCACGATCGCGTTGCCCAACCAGCGACAGGTCTCCACCACACCGGAGCCATACCAGTCTGCTACACCACGCCGGACTTGCTCGTCGTGGAACCGCTCCGCGGTCTGCCACAGCGCCGCAAACTCAGCTCGCGACACCCGCATGTTGCCCGCGGGAACCTTGGCGACGTCGGCCGCAGATACGTCCATGTCGTGGATGTTCACATGCTTGGTAACCCGTACCAAGTGCAGCACGGCAAATTTTTCACCGTGGTAACACTGCGGTCAGGCTATCGGCCAGGATATCCTGATAGTGAAGGAATGGCCACAAAATGTAGCGGAGTAGCAATCCCTGGAACCACAAATTCGCGTCTAGACGGTGACGACCCGAAGTAGAAGCCGAGCCGTTGGCGGAGGACATAAAGCGCATCCCCGAAGTCGGGGACCGGAGAAGTTTCAGCTATACGCCGCAGCCATCGCCGGCGGGCACCATCGCGGATACCCCCGAGCGGATCTGGCACGCACACACCGGCTGGCTGTTCGCCCGTGGCCGGACCAACGCCGCGCGTTTCACCCCGGACCTACTCGCCGACCGCGACATCGAGCGGATCAGCCACCAGTTCCCACTGTGAACCGCCGTCAGCCTGCTCGCCCCGGCAATCCTCGGCGGGATGATCAACCCATCTCTCCGGGGTGCATTAACCGCGTTCTTCTGGGCGGGGCTGGTCCGCGGGGCCCTCTTGCACCACGTCAGCTGGTCAATCAACTCGATCTGTCACATGTTCGGCCAGCGCCCGTTCGCCGGCCGGATAAGGCGACCAACCTAGATCATTCATGCTGATCCACTACTGTTTGATCGTCTGGGTTGTGGATCGTTTCGTGATGGAAGGCGTGCGTGGCGTGGTGGGGTGCCCGAGGGTGCTCGGGTGGGCGCCGGTTCCATGGCCGGCCGGGTACCGCGAGGTAGTTGGGACGGGTGGGGCTCGGGTCACACGGGGTACAGGTCTTGCAGGTGGTGCCAGGCGGTGGCCAGGTCGGCGGACCATTCCCGGCCGGGTAGGATCTTGAGTATTCGTCGTCTGGCGTGGGTGACCAGCCGCGCTGGGGCGGACAGGAGCCGAAACCGCAGGGTTTTCGTGGAGGCTTTGGCCAGCTCGCCGTCCAGCGAGGTGGCGCAGCTACGCGGTCAGTGAGGTGGCCAGGGCGGCCAGCTACAGCCAGGCGGTGTTGCGGCCGTAGTCGATCGAGGGCAGGTTGCGGGCGCCGCGGGCCTTGAACTGCTTGACCCGTGTGGGTGCCGAATAGGTCGTCCATATGAAGCGACCTGGGCAACTTCGTGGATCAGTCCGACGAGCCGGTCGTGGCATCGGAGGCAAGGCGGGGGGATCCGATCCGCGAGACAACCACCGCATCTTCAGAGAGTCGCCGGAGCGCAGCCATGCTTCGCGTCGGTATCTACCATCGGGCTGCCGTGGGATCAGATTGGGCAGTTGATCGGTCGTATGTCTGCTGAGCAGGCCAGTTGGGTGGCGTGCTCATCTGATGGCGGCGCCGGTTGTGGGGTTGAAGAAGTACAGCCGCTGGAGATTCACGCCGATCCGGGTGGGTGTGTCCTGGTGCACTGTGGCGCGGCGATCCAGGCGCGCTGTCAGCGGCCGCGAGGGGGTGTCGCCATTGAGGGACAGGTACACGAGCAGCTCGGATCCCAGTGATTCGGTTCGGGCCACGGTCGCCTGGATGATTCCGTGTTCGCTGTCGCGCATGTCGTGAGTGGACACGAGGTCCTCCGGGCGCAGTCCCAGCAGAATGTCGTGGCCGGCGAAGGGCCGTAGTGCTGCGCGCGCTGTGGGGGGGATCGGTAGGCGGCAGCCACCGACGGTGGCGTACCAGTGGTCGCCGGAGCTGTCGAGTGTTGCCGGCAGGAGGTTCATCGCCGGTGAGCCGATGAATCCGGCGACGAACACGTTGACGGGCCGCTCGTAGAGCTCCATCGGTGTGCCGATCTGTTCGAGCGTTCCCTGGTGAAGGATGGCCACGCGGTTTCCCATCGTCATGGCCTCGGTCTGGTCGTGGGTGACATACAGCGTTGGCGCACCGATGCGCTGGTGGACGTTGGTGATCTCCGCGCGCATCTCGACGCGGAGCGTCGCATCGAGGTTCGACAGCGGTTCGTCCATGAGGAACGCCGCTGGCTCGCGGACGATGGCCCGTCCCATGGCCACGCGTTGACGCTGGCCGCCTGAGAGCTGGCGCGGCTTACGGTCGAGCAGTTCGGTGATGCCGAGGATGTTCGCTGCCTGGTTGACTCGCGTGCGGATTTCATGGTTGGGCATGCCCGCCATTTTCAGTGCGAAGCCGATGTTCGCTCGGACGGTCATGTGCGCATACAGCGCGTAGTTTTGGAAGACCATCGCGACGTTGCGATGCCGGGGGGCCAGACCGGTGACTATGCGGCCCGCGATGCTCACCTGCCCGGCTGTGACCGTCTCGAGGCCGGCGACCATCCGCAATACGGTGGTTTTGCCGCTGCCTGAGGGGCCGACGAGCACGACGAGCTCACCGGGCTCGACAGTCAGGCTGAGGTCGCGTACGGCGACGACACCGCCCGGGAATTCCTTGCGAACGCGTTCAAGGACAATTCCGCTGGTCGACGCGGTGTCAGGACGATCCACTGAGCATTCCCCGGATGTGGCGATTCAGGACGAGGGCGACGACGGTGGGTGGCAGCATCGCGAGCATGCCCGCTGCGGCCAGTAGTGGGTAGTTGGTGGTGTACTTGCCGATGTATTCGGGGATGAGCACCGTCACGGGTTTGCTGGCGTTGGTTGAGGTCAACAGCAGCGGGATCAGGAACTCCCCCCAGACCAAGAGCACGACGATCGCGCTGAGTGCGGCGATACCTGAGCGCATCTGCGGTAGCGCCACGTGCCAGAACGCTTGCCAGCTGGTGCAACCATCGAGGAGGGCAGCCTCTTCGGGTTCGGTGGGCAGCTGCTTGACGTGGTTGTGCACCAGCCACATCGCCAGCGGTGTGGTGGTGCTGACGAACACCAGGACCAGGCCGAGCTTGCGGTCGATGAGGTGCGCGTCAGCCAGGAGCCCGAACAAGGCGAGGACGACGGTGAACACCGGGACGACGGTCGTCGTGACGATGGCCCAGAACAGCGCACCGCGACCGGGAAAGTGCAGGCGGGCGAATGCGTATCCCGCGCTGATGGCGACGCACAGGATCGCCAGCGTCGACAGCATTGTGATCGATGCGCTATTCCACAGAGCGTGGGTGAACGCGCCGCTTTCGGAGACGGTGCCGCCAGCGCGATAGTCACCGGTGCCGCCCAGCAGCGAACGGTAGGAGTCCAGTGTCGCGTGCGGGGGCAGCCAGCGGGCTGGTATTGCCTGCGCGTCGGTCTGGGTCGACAGGCTGGTGAGCACGCCGAGTCCGATCGGCGCAAGCGACCATAGGAGGATCGCGGCGATCACCACGATCCGTAACAGCTGCGCAGTAGGGAAGCGGATCACGTCGGTGACCTCCCGAAGGCAACCGCATAGACGGCTGCCAATAGCGCGGTTACGGCGGTGAGCAGCAACGCCAGCGCGGTGCCGTGAGCGAAGTCGGCGTTGATGAAGGTGGTGTTGTAGACCTCCATGAGGATCGAGCGGGTATTGAGTGCGGTGCCGTTGAGCACGTAGATCTCGTCGAAGATTTTGATCGCCCAGACTGTGCCGATGGTCAGCGCGACCGCAATCGAGGGTCGAAGCAGCGGCAGCGTGATGTGACGGAACTGGCGCAGCGGCGTGGCGCCATCGACCGCCGAGGCGCTGTAGACCTCCTCGGGGATGCTCTGGAGCCCGGCGATGAGGATCAGGCTCACCAGCGGTAGCACACCCCAGACATGCACCAACGCGACGAATACCAGTGCCCAGCCGCGACTGGCCATCCAGACGTGCGGATGACTCACGAGATGCAGCTGTTGCAGCGCGCTGTTGAGCAGCCCACTGTCAGGGTCGAAGACACGCCGCCAGAGCACGCCGCTGACCACTGAGGGAAGCGCCCACGGCAGAAGCAGGATGGCCAGCACGATGCCGCGTCCACGAAAGGCCCGGTGCAGTGCCACGGCCACAATCAGCCCGAGCGTGAGCTCGAGTGTCACCGCCAGCGCCACGTAGATGACCGTGTGCACGATGGCGTCACGCGCGGTCGAGGATCTGAGAACGTCGCCGTAGTTACCTAGGCCGACCAAGCGTGGTTGCCCCCCGATAGACGCGTCCGCGGACCCGAGGCTTGCCTGGAAGCCTTTGGCAAGCGGATAGATGACAAGCGCCGCGGTGATAATCACCGCGGGTGCCACCATCAGCATCCCGACCCAAGTCTCCTCCTGCGCGGCGACATCGACCGACCGCGAGATTCGCCCTGACGTCACACCGCCAGTGTCGACCTGCCGCTTGAGAAGGCCTAATCCCATCGTTGCCTACGACCCGGCCAGCTCCCTGGCCTTCGCGGCCAGCTGCCTGAGCGCCGCCTCGACGCTCAGGTCGCCCTTGAGCGCGGCGTTGAGCAGGCCCTGCGCGGTGGAGCTGAACTGGCCATACCACTTCGGTGCGCCTTGGCCGAACAGCGGCACGACGTGAGCGAGTTCCTCGCTTAAGACGCTGCCACCGGCAAGCTCGCCGCTGGTGGCCATGGAGGCGACCAGCGAGCTGCGGCAGGGCAACATACCCGCCTCCTGGTACAACAGGCGAAGGTTATCCGGCTGCATCCACCACTCGATAAAGACCCGGGCCGCGTCCTTGTGCTGGGCCGTCACCGGGATCGCCAGGCCCTCGGGCAACCCGAAAGTCATGCCCGGGCCTCGGACGCCGGGAACCAGTGCGGGCTGAGCGTGCGGGGCAATGCTGGACTGCCGGGGGTCGTTGGCCGTCGGCAGATTGCCCGGGCTCGAGGCGAGCAGGATCGCGCTGGAGCCGGCGGCGAACTGGTCAAACGCCGGCCCGTTGTCCAGCGTGACGCTGCCCGGTGACACCCAGCCGTTGTGCACGGCGTCGACCTCAAACTGCAGAGCCCGGTAGCCAGCCGAGCCAGGGTCGGCGAACAGGGGCTCCAAGTGCTGGTCGAACAGCTGCCCACCCATCGCCACGGTGAGCAGATACCACGGCGTGACGCCACCTTCCGTGGCAGCCATCGGTATGCCCAACGGATAGCGCACGCCCAAAGCCTTCAGCCTGGCCACCGCCGGGCCAAGCTCGGCGAACGTCTGCGGGAACTCCCGCAGACCGGCCGCCATAAACATGTTGGTGTTGTACAGCGACAGGCGATAGTCATTCGAATAACAGACCGCGTAGGTGTGTCCGCCCGCAGTAAAGGCCGAGTCGGCCCGGGAAAGATCCCCGACCAGGGCCGGATCGAGCACCTTCTCCAGCGGCTCGTACCACCCGGCGGCGGCGAACTGACCAGTAAACGACCAATCGAACTCTGTTACGTCAGCGACGTAAGCCTTCGCCGTATGGGCGACGATCAGCTTAGAGTGCACCGCATCCCAATTGGTGACATTAACACTCACTTTCACCCCGGTTTGGCGCGTGAACTCGACCAGAAACCGCTCGGGGATCTTGTACGGCAACAGGACGTTGATCTCCTGACCCGCGATCGACCACTGGTTACGCGACGTGAACCCCGAGCTTGCGCCGCTGTCTCCGTTGCCGCACGCCGCGATGACCAGCACGGCCACCCAGGCCACCGTCCAGAAAACGCCACGCATCGCGTGCTTCCTCACCCGCAGCTCTTACCGGAGACCAACCGGCCAAATGCCACGACCAATCGGGATCAAGTTTCCCGTCGGCGCGTAAGCTCCACCCCCACCTCCGGGATGATCAGCCCCCTTGAAATCCCTGATGATCGCCTTAACACACAATCCCGGCCACCTCCTCAATCGGGACGCGGCCCGGGCTGTAGAGCCTGCTGCCGCAGACACTCGACCATCCAACGGTTGACTCGCTTCACCACGCCACCGACCGGGTGGCCGCGGACACCGACGTCAACGGGCGGCCGACCCCCAGTTTCATCCACCACAGGCGCCCCCGTAAGGAACATATGAATTTGAGGCCCGCATGATGTAGGACGTGGCCGGTCCGCCGTGGATCGAGGGCCAGACGTTTGCCGCGGCTGACCTCCACGGCCCAACAGCGGCCCGCTACTACTGTGGCCAGGGCACACGCGCCACCGCAGCGACGATGTGGTCCCGCATCGGGCGTAGGTGGTGTCGTGCTCGTGGCCCGGATGGTATTGAACTCCCCGCTGGCCAAGCCTGCCTCTCCAGGTCGTGGCCAACGGGGCCCGCACAGCATCACGAACCTGCCAGCCCCGCAACAAGACACGCCGCACTAAGCCGGCGTCGCGCATTGTTTGGACCCCCTTAGCTTTCCGCTCACCCTGGGAGCCCGATGAGGGAACCTTCGGCATATCCCTCCGATTTATACCCAGCTGCGGGGTGAGCGCATCAACGCCGAGGTCCCTCCCAGCCAACACCCCACCCGCCCACGCCCCGGGACCCGGAAGACATCGCCTGGTGCGTCCGACGGTGCCCCGCGACGCTGCCCCGGCCGCCTGGCCATCCGGTTCACGACCTGTGTACCTGGGCACCCACCATCGTCAGAACACTGCCCAGATGCTGGGCTCAGGCACCCTGGTAATCAACTAAGTGGAGTGCTCCGGGTGACGGCCGGGGGGAGGATCACACACGGCACAAGCCGGGCCCGGTTGTCCGGCCACGATGGCGTCTCGGTTGCCGAACTCGGGGGCCGGGTGTCCGTGCCGCCGCCTGCGCCAGTCCTTCTGCTGTGGCCGACAGCTTTTGCTTGGGTGGGGCGTACCGCCTTATGCGTTCACCGCAGGTTGCCAGCGGTGTTGATCTCGTGAAGATCGGGGCACGGATGTCTTGGGGCGGGTGCCAGACCCGGCGGCTACCGGGGCTTGCTGAGTACTGGTCAGGTCTGCGGGTCCAGCGAGCTCCTGGGCGCCTAGCTGGTGGAGCTGGGCGTGCACAAAGCGCATCAGATGGGTGCGGTAGTCGCTGTCGAAGGCATGCAGGTGCTCGATGCTGTTTTCCAGGGCGGTCTTGTCCGCGCCGAGCGCCGTGATGATCTCGGTGTGCTGACGCAGCACCTCTTGCTGCGCGGAGGCGACCTTGTCGACCTTGTCCCTGGACTGCTGCTCCACGGTGTCGGCCCGGGTACGGGCGTCGTGGAGGATGGTCTCGACCCGGGTGGTGGCCTCGCTGATCAGAGCTTCGGCCGTGGTCCGCGCCTGGCACAGCAGCTGCTCGGCGTGGGCGTGGGCCTGGCTGAGCAGGGCCTCAGCGTCGGCTGTGGCCTGGCTGGTGACCCGGTCGGCGGTCTGTTGAGCCAGGTTGAGCACCCGGGCGGCGTGATGGTGGGACTCATCCGCATCGGCCGACGGCGGTTGCCTCATCGGTGGGGACGCGGGCGCTCGCGGGGCCGCGGCGGTGTCGATCGCACCCGGGGTTGGTTGCTGATCACGTTGCGCGAGCTGGGTGCGCAGATCAGTGTGTTGCTCCAGCAACCGGGCCAGCTCGGCGGCCACCACGTCAAGGAAGGCATCCACTTCGTCTTCGTGATAGCCCCGCTTGCCTCTCGGGGGCTTATTGAATGCCACACCGCGCACCTGCGCCGGGGTTAACGGCATCAGATCACCTCACACACTCCTTGACTGGTCACCCGGCTTAGCCGAGCCCCAGGGCCGCTGACGATCGCGAAACAACCACTGAGACAGACCGACGCAATAGGGCGCAAATCTTAACGGATAACCCTGCCCGTAGTCCACTGTGGATAACATGTGCGCCTGAAAGTGATCCCGTGCCTGAATCATCCTGATTTGGCGCACTCGACTTGTCTCCCGGGGTAAGGATGGCCTAATACGGGAGCCAATCAAGGCAGCTAAGAGCGTACAAGTCCGTCTCCCGGCGGAGATTTCAGGTGGCTGATGCGGAAAACTGCAAACACCGTGCCGACATCCCAGTGGTGACAGCCACCGGAAGACGTCGGGTGTTGACCACTGACCGGCTCGCCCCTAATGGTTAGCCGCCCATCAGTGTGACTTGGTCACCGTGAAGAGATAATCGACCTGCGCGACCCGGGTGGCGGTCGCTGCCGATCTGGGCACCGTCACTTAGTATCCGCGATGCCGCATCGGCGTTGCGCACCGCAACGCTGCTCCATGGCAAGGTTCTACGGGATCTGTAGCGTTGATATTTCACGCTAACCTCACCAGCCGTGATTCACCTACCGCCCCACCATGCTGTTCCCCGAATGCACGGATGGGGCGCCGGCGACTACACAACGTGATTGACGGATCCGAGATTCGTCCGCATTCACAGCTTCATCCACAGGGCGTACACACCTGTTGATGCGGCCCTCGGAGGCCGTACCCCTACCGTGTCGCCCGTGCGTCAGACGCCGATTTATGACCAACTGCGCGGCGAACGCCTCAACGCCGATGTCCCACCCACCCAGGCCGCCCCGCCACGGGATGGTCGCCCCGCACGACACCGCCGTCTGGCCCAGACCACCGGTCCGGTCCCGGTGTGCGCACCCCCCGGGCCAGGCGCGGACCTCGTGGCACCCCAGCACGGTCTGCCCAGAAAAGCGGATCAGCCACCTGACGCCACCCAGCGCAGTGCCACTGTGGGGAAACCGCCCACAGCCCTTCCTCACCCAGTGCATGACCGAACCACGCCGGCACAGGCTGCCAGCAGTCTATCGACACCTCCCGGCGGTTCCTCCCCCGCAGCACAGGGAGCCAACGGTGACAGCGCTCCCGGGAAAGGTAGCCGAACCGCGTCAGAGACAGCACACTGACGGCCCCCAGCGGCAACGCCAGAAGGCACGTTTTCCTCGTTCGATGCCGATGACAACACCTGGCCGCAGCTACCTCCAGTAAGAATGGTTGTGGAGCAGCAGTACACGTGGACCCGGATGCCTGGTACTGATCTTGAGGCGCGGTGCTGGCCAACCAACCCCCGTGTTGAGATCGTGACAGCAACTGCCGCATCGTCGCGAGTCCGATCCGTACGAACTGCGCCATGGGCGGTGTTCAGCATGGACATGTGGACGCTGCGCCAGCCCGCAAGCGTCACCAGCGGCGGTCTACCCCCTGCGGTTGCTGGCGCGGCGCATCCTCGAGCTCACCGAAGAAATCCACGACCTCGTCCACCGGATCACCGACATGATCACCGAGCACTGCCCGAGGTTGCTGACCCACCGCGGCATCGGTCCCGACACCGCCGCTGCCCTGCTCATCACCGCCGGCGACAACCCCGACAGACTGCACAGCGAGGCCTCCTTTGCCGCCCTGTGCGGTGTCAACCCCCTGCAAGCATCCTCGAGCAAAACGACCCTCGCCGGCTCATGTCGCGGCGGCGACCCCCAAGCCAACGCCGCGCTCTACCGCATCGCCTTATCGCGGCTGCGCTGGGACGTCTGTACCCGCGACTACCTCGCCCGCCGCATCACCGAAGGCAAAACCCATCGCAAAGCCATTCGCTGCTTCAAGCGTTACATCGCTCGCGAGATGTACCCGATCATCACCTCTGCACCGCAAACACCGCCGTCCGCGGCTTGACATCTAGGGGCATCAGCGCCTCGTCGGATGGGTGTCAGCCGCGCGGGTCACATGCTGTCCGTACCCTGACGTGATCGGCGCCCGACCCGACCGCGTGGACCTCCGCAGGAAAGCGCCGGCGGGGTCGGGCTGTCCTCAATTACTCGGAGGGGGAGGTAATCGAGGCGACCGGAGGGTACACCTTTATCCACAGGATGGATGCCCCGCTGGTCAAAGCCGGTTTTGACCGTTTACCGGGCATGACACTGATGAATCGCACAGGCGCTGTTTACCGGTGATCCCCGCTGGCACTATGGACTGCGCTGAAGCGATCTTTGTAGGTGCTGCATCACCGGCGACCGTGTCTACCGCGTGGGGCAGGCTGCGCAAGCTCCGGCGGCACCGCAGTGACTAGCCGTACCGGGCTTACCGCAGCCGCAGCGCGGCTACCCATGGTCCGTGTGGTCCATTGATCAGGATTGCTGGTTCGGTGTCCAACTCGGCCCATGCGGGCAGCTGATCCGGTGAGGCGAGCACTAACCGGGCCCGTGCCGCTGCCGCAGCGGCAGTCAGCTGCGATGCGGACAGCATCGGGCTAGCCGGCAGCGGCAGTGCCTGTTGGTCGACCGCGCCGGCGAACGACTCGGCGAAGCCAGGACCGTCCGGCAGCGTGATCAGTACCGGCTCGTGGCGGTGCACGTCCAGTTCAGCCAACACGGTGGAGATCGCCGCTGCATGATCGACCAATTGAGGCAAACTCATCCACGCCACTCGCTAAAGAGATCATCATGTCGCGTGAGGATGTCCGATGGTGACTAATGGCGCACACAGTAGACCCCGTCTGGGCGTAGGACAAATGCGATCATCACTTTTTCGTGAAGATGGTGCCAGCGTTAAACCCACGGGAGTCACAGCAGCCATAAAAAACTGACACGTGGCGAGGGACAAATCGCTGACTGTCATCAAGACGGTGGGTGCGGCGGGCAGCCTTGCACCTACCGTTTGACCGCGCCTGATACCCGCCCTGGTACTGCTGGGGCGCACACAGACCGGTGAGCGAACCACGCCGGCGGGGGCTGCTGCCAGTGCCGACCTTGGGTGCCCCGGGTTCAAGTCCTTGACGGCGCAGCGGCGAGAGGGATTGGAGGGCCCGGCGATCACGACAAAGACTCGGCACCGCCGTTGCTGACTTAGACGCGCCCGGTAATAAGGATTGGCTGCTACCGCCTAGGGGCCCTTGCCGACGGGGATTGCTGCCGCGCGTCGATCACCGGCCCGGCCGGGTTCGTTCGTGGCTAACAGGGCATGCAGGTGCGGGTACGGGCCGAGGGTGCAGTGCTGACGTGTCAGAAGCATGTCAGGGCATTGTTCGACGATGTGGTACCGGGCTGGGGGGACCACGGTGAGTCCGGAGTCGCTAGGTCCCTACCAGCCATCCGGTGATCCTGGTTTAACCGCAGCATCGGATCTGGCCGGAGGAGCAGGATCAGTTTGTGGTGCCGGAGCTACCGGATGCGTTGCGGCCAATGGCGGCGGTGCGGGGACCGGATTTGCCCGCCGACGAGGCAATGTTTTCGCCTGGAGCGGTTTCGCAGAAGGCGGTACCAGCTGAGTTGGCGTCATGACACCAGACGCCGGAGCGGCCAGGGCCGGGGGTGAGGTGGTTGTGGTCACCTGTGGTGCTGGGGCTACCTGCGGTGCGGTAGGACCAAGTGCTGGCTGCGACGTTGGCCTGACCGGTGCGTCGGCGACTGCGCTTTGGTCATGTTCTTGGTTCATGACCAAAGCGGTTAATACTCCGACGATAGCCACGGAGAGCGCCAAAACGATCAGCAGGTACTTTTCCGAACGCGCCCAGTACAAATTCATTTCATGTCCGCCGGCTTGACCCCAGTGGAACACTAGCCCGATACGTTGGATAATCGACCTCGATGCACTTGAGAAATATCAGCAATACGGCATTGCAGCCCGAGTTAAACCCCGAGCCCGTGCCTCGAAATGGCCACGACACAGCCGCGGCACAAAATGCGTGGACCCCTTTTCGTAGTGCTACCCCGACCGCGCCTTCAGGCTAGTTTGTCGCTTAGCTGTGGTCAACCTCAGGCCACCGATGGGGTGAACGACACATCCAGGCAAGCCAAAGACTGCAAACAACAAGCGTTAGCAGTCAAGAAAACCGCAGCTAATCGATGCTATCCACGAAACAACCACAACAGCGGTCGAAGAATCCACGGGTTCTGAGTCGCCGCCCCTTCGACGGGAGACCGTCCACGCCTCATCAGCGGTGTCCACGGCGCCTGACGGCGTCGCACCGCGATGGCGCAAGCGCCACCATTGCACCACCAACACGACAAGCAAGGCGGCCAGGACGACGGAACGGAGTGCAGCAGGACGCTTGGTCGCCGGTCATCGCGTTCGCCTCCTAATTTTCCATCGACTAAAAGGCCTTTCTGCAGGCTCGGGTCAAGGAACCCTACGACTCGGAACTGGACAACGACCAGGCGGTCGCGGTCGGCCTGCAGCGCTCCGGCTCGATCACCTCGACCGCCACACTGATGCTCATCGTGCTCCTGAGCTTCACCACCGAAAAAAATGATCATTACCAAGGAACTCAGCCTCGCACTCGCGATCGCCATCCTCGTTGACGTCACTCTGGTCCGCTGTCTGCTGGTACCGGCGACGATGACGCTGCTGGATAGGTGAAACTGGTGGTCTCCTCCTCTGCGCCGTTTGCACGTCAGGTACGGCCTGACCCCCCCCACGCCCGCAGTAGGCACTACTGGCGTTGGCGGGTCCCAACGCAAGCAACGCACACACGGGGCCCAGGGGGCCAGGTTCTAGGGATCAAATCCAGCCATTGTCAGGGTCGCCTGCGCTGTCAGCTGTGGTGGCTGGCGCACCTGGCCTGGAGGGTGATGCTGGTGGTGCGCTGGTTATCCTGCTGGGGCGGCGCGGTCTGGCCGGGCACTGCCACCGCGCCTGCGGCGCAGGCCACCACATGGACCAGGCTGGGTGCGCCGTTCACACGACAATTGCCTGGATCGGTCATGATCATCGTGTGTGCGGGTACGTGACGAACTGCGTGACAATCACCACATATCACGACGGACTTCCGTGGATCCTGAGGGACGCGTAAGCAGGTCAAACCCGCGGAAATGCGCTGGTCAGCGCGGCGCTTTTATTGCTTTGAAGAGGCCGTGGGTTCAAATCCCGACAGCAAAACAGCAGGCCAGAGCCTGTGTGGGATCGAGGCGCGATGGCTTGGGTGACGAACTGCGTGACTATCGGATCCTTTTCAGTGGGACATCTCTGCCGTTGATGCCCTCTCGCGGTTCACGGTGATGGTCGTCTGCCAGTCGTGGTTTCGGGTACCGAGACTAGGCGACGACCTTGATGCCAAGCTGGCGAGGCTGATCCACTCCGCGAGGTCCAGAAAACCAGCAGCTCAGGGCACTGAACGTTGATGAGAACCGGCGTGAGATGTTGGCGCTCCCGTGGAAAATCCCTCTGTGGCGCGTGCGAATGCGCCTGTGATCACCGTGGTGATCGGCTCCGCCAAATGCCGGTGGCCGGTCGCGCGCTTGGAACTGGGCGAAGCGGCCACGAGGACAGGTCCGTACAACGTCGATACCGCGGGTGGCTTGTGGTCGTGATAGGCATCGATCCTCTCGCACCATCACCGTCGACGTGTTCAGCACTTCACCCGCCTACAACGTACGGTGCTCTGCCCGAACCCCCCAATGGCCGCACGCCGCACCGTGCGCGGCAACACTCTGCTGGGTGAGGTCATTATCCTCGACCACGACGCCGACCCGCAGCTCAGCCTCATGGATGACCAGTTCGGCACCCACACCGTGCCGACACCGTGTCGGGGACCGCTAATGGATAGATGAGACCTACCGCAAGGGGCCGGTCGGTGGCGCTAGGTCTACCCGGCAATCGACCAGTTCGGGCAGGTCATCGACGGGTGTGTGTCCCCGGAGCGAGATGCTGATACGGCTCGGTGTTTTGTTCACCGGTGCGCTGTTCAGCACCAAAGTCATCTCGATGGAGCTCACCACCGACAAGGCGGCGGTCTACCCGCACATTCGTGATGAACTGGCTCCACGTGCGTGGCACTGGACGCAGGCCTACGCCAACAACCGGATAAAGCCGAGCACGGGCAGCTCACGCGTCGCCTGCGACCGATGCGCAGCCTGAAAACAGATCAGTCAGCCAGATCATCATCGCCGGGCACGCGTTCCTCCACAACATCCGCCGCGGCCACGACGAACTCGGTGTTGACGAACGGATGACCTTGCGGGTGGTGGCCGCCTTCGACGAGCTGGTCCTGGCGATCAGACCAACCCAAGGATCAACCGGCCTCGCTTGCCCCGGCTTCACCAAAACAAACAACGCCTTCCAACGGAGCTGTCGTCACGGCCGCCTCGACCAGTTCAAAAACCAGAATCGGCCACCGGCAAGGCCAGTGGTGTCGCCGATCAAGATAATCACAGGCATATTGTCCCGCGCCATCTGGATGGTGTGGAGGTGAGTTGCCTCAGGCTGTTCAGCCCGCCGCAACTCACCTCGGGTACTGGGTTATCGATTAAGCGGCGGTGTGCGCCTGATCGAATGCCTGCTGGATCGACGCCGGGATCCTGCCCCGATTGCTGATGTGGTGGCCGTGCTGGCGGGCCCACTCCCGCACAGCTTGGGTCTGCTCGCGGGACTGCCGACCGCCCGCAGCCTCGGTGCTACGGGCGCGGCGACCGTCGCTGTGTTTGCTGTCCTTGATCTTCCGGGCGCTTTCAATGAATCCGCCGATGGCAGAGTTGAACTCTGCGATGTTCTCCGCGGATAGGTCGATCTCGTAGTTGGTGCCATCGACAGCGAAGGTGAATGTCCGCTCGGCGGGTGATCCGTCGAGGTCG
>DATNDR010000006.1:0-112867 GCA_035606945.1 Pseudonocardiaceae bacterium | reverse complement strand
AATGCGGTCTTGCCCACCCCGGCCATCCCATCGATTGCGTAGATGCCTACCAGCCCTCCGGTGCTCGCCCGGCTGGTCACCGCCTGTATCAACTGCCGCAGTGGGCCCTGGCGACCGGTGAAGTTGTTGATATCCCGCGGTAAGGTCCGGATCGCCGCAGCCGGAGCAGCCATGCTTAACGCGCTGATCTGCGAACTAAGCGCATCTAGCCGGGTAGACAACCCTTCGGCGTAGAGGACGTGGACCAACTCGGGCAGGCTATTGGCCGCCGCGACCTGCGGCAAGGCAGCAAGGATCGCTCCGGTGAGCTGCTTGACCAGCCAGTCCCGGTCGACCGCGGCAGCCTGATAGAAAGCCTGGTAGAACGATTGCCCGGAATCGTTGTGCATCATCTGATCAAGCTCGGCCACCTGCGCCGCGATCGCGGCCCGCAGCCCCTCGCCCACAGAGACCGAAACATCAAACCCCAGCCGGGGCACAGCGGAGAAACACTGCCGCAATCCCGCACGCAGCACCTCTTGAGACGATGAATCGACCTGCTCGACCACCCTGTCGATGGCCAGCCCCATCGCTGTGCGCAAAGCCCGCTCGTCCGGGGATTTGCGTATCAACTGGATCCCGGCATTACCGATTAGGGACACCAGCCAACCAGCCAGCGCACCGCCCAAATCAACCATCATCAACACCCCCCATCCGCATAGTAATACCCAGCACCTCGGTGACTGGGGGCGGGATCAGCCACACCGACTCAAGCTCCTAACCGAGGATGGCCCGCTGGTCGCACCTGTATCGATGCCGCGCCGGTCGTCGATGGAATGGTTCATATCCGGGGATTCGTCATCTCAATGGAGATGCGATCCTGGCTATGTCCAGATAGCGCGCGCCACCGCATCCGATACTGACCGCGCTCAGTGGCACGGTAATTGGATGCAGGACTCATGCATAGTCGGCGACCCCGGCGCGATCACCGACTTTGCAATGTATGTGGATGGCACGGGGCCATGTGTCAGTCAATGGGCGGGACACCGGGTCATTCGCGTGACATCGAGCGAGGGGAACCTCGGCGCGCGGCGTCCATCGCCTGGTAGATGCGCTGGTCAGAGATGGGATACGGAGTGCGCAGCTGCTGGGCGAAGTAGCTGACCCGCAGTTCTTCGATCATCCAGCGGATCTGCGCGACCTGCGGCACGTCGCCGAGGTCGTCGCGGAGCTGCTGGTAGGCCTTTGTGACGGCGTCGATGCGGTGCATCCAGCCGGCGTCACGGTCCGGATCGCGGAGCAGCGTGTCCAGCCGGCGCACGGTGGCCTGCAGGTATCGAGCCAGGTCGGGGAGTCGCTGCGCGCCGGTGGCTGTGACGAAGCCGGGCCCGAGCAAGCCGGCAAGCTGCGTTCGGACGTCGGCGACCGCGGGCGCCAGTACCACCGCCGTCAGCCCGGCCAGCCGCGTCTCGACGGTGTGCGCGGCGCTCACGATCCGCTGGACATGACCGAGTACGGCATGCACCGCGCCGGCTAGCTCCGCGTGGGCGCGATCGCGCAACACGGCGAAGCCGGCCTCGTCGTGGGGCGGCCCGTCGCAGGCGGCGATCAGCGCGTCGGCAGCACAGGTGACGCAGTCGGCCAGCAGGGCCTCGAGGTCGCCGTCTGGGTTGCGGGCCAGTACCAATCTGGTCTGCCGGTCGAGGCTGCGCTGCACCGACTTGATCAACCCGGGCATCGCCAGGAGCAGCAGCCGCCGGGTGCCCGCCCACATGGCGTGCCGCTGCTCCTGCTCGGTAGGGAGCAGGGCGACGGCCACCGCGTCGCCCTCGTCCACCAGCGCCGGGTAGGCGGTGACCAGATGACCAGCCTGCTCGTACCGGTAGGTCTGGGGCAGGCTGCCGACATCCCAGCTGCGCAACCCCCGCCGTTCCACACCACCGCCGGCCGCCGACAAGGTGGTACGCAGTTGCGGCTGTAACTGGTGGGCCAGCGCCGCCAGGTCCTTGCCCTGCGCGAGGACGTGCTGGCCGTCGCGCACCTGGAAGGTGATCGTCAAGTGTGCCGGTACCCGGTCGAGCCGCCAGTCCGCGCGGCGCACCGGAACGCCCGCCCGGGCGAGCTCGCGTTCCAGGGCATCGAGGAGTGGCTGCTGGTAGGGCGTCATCCTGGCCAGCAGGGCTCGGGCATAGTCGGGAACCGGCACCAGCTGCCGGCGCAGCGGCTTGGGTAACGATTTGAGCAGCGCCACGACCAGGTCCTCCCGCAGGCCGGGGACCTGCCAGCTGAACGGTGCCGGGTCGACCTGGTTGAGCAGCTGCATCGGCACGTGCACGGTCACGCCATCGGCGTCGGCACCCGGCTCGAACCGGTAGGACAGCTCCAACGGCAGGGAGCCCGCCGGCCACGATCCTGGGTAGTCGCGCTCGCTGACGCCCGCACCGGCGATCAGCATCGCGGAGTCGAAGTCGAGCAGCTGCGGCTGGGTCTTGCGGGCCTCGCGCCACCAGCTGTCGAAATGCCGGGCCGAGACGACCTCAGCCGGAATACGCCGATCGTAGAAGTCGAACAGGGTCTCGTCGTCGACGGCGATATCGCGCCTGCGGGCCCGCTGCTCGAGTTCCTCGACGTCATTGAGCAGTGCCCGGTTGGCGTGGAAGAAGGCGTGCCGGGTGTCCCAGTCCCCCTCGACCAGCGCGTGGCGCAGGAACAGCTCACGAGACAGCTCGGGATCGATTCTGGCGTAGTCGATCTTGCGCGCGGTTACGATCGGGATGCCGTAGAGCGTGACCTTCTCGAGGGCCACCACCGCGCCGCGGTGGTGTTCCCAGTGCGGCTCGCTGTAGCTGCGCTTGACCAGGTGCCCGGCCAGCGGCTCCACCCACTGCGGCTCGATCCGCGCGGCGATTCGGCCCCACAGCCGGGAGGTCTCCACCAGCTCGGCGGCCATCACCCAGCGCGGCGGCTTGCGGAACAGCGCCGATCCGGGGAACACCGCGAATCGGGCTCCGCGGGCGCCCAGGTAGTCGCGGGTTTCGGCGTCGAACAGCCCGATGTGCGACAGCAGCCCGGCCAGCAGCGAGATGTGCACCTGCTGGCGATCCGCGGCGGCGCTCGACGCCGTCCCGGCCGTCAGCTTGAGGCCACGGGCGATCCGGCGCAGCTGCCCGTGCAGGTCCTGCCACTCCCGCACCCGCAGGTAGTGCAGGTACTCCGCCTTGCACAGCTTGCGAAACTGGGTGGACGACAAGGCCTGCTGCTGCTTCTCGAGATAGCGCCATAAGTTCAGAAAGCTCACGAAGTCGGAGCTGCGGTCGGCGAACCGGGCGTGCTGGGCATCGGCGTCGACCTGCGCGTCGGTAGGACGCTCCCGAGGATCCTGGATGGACAACGCCGCCACGATCACCAGCACGTCGTCCAGGCATCCGTGGTGGCCGGCGGCCACCACCATCCGCGCCAACCTCGGATCCAGTGGCAGTTGCGCGAGCGTGCGCCCAATCCGGGTGAGCCGGGGCGTTGGGGTGTCTTCAAGGCCGGCCAACCCGGGGGTTGGCCGGCCTTGAAGAGCCCCCAACTCGTGCAGCAGGGCCACCCCGTCGGAGATCTGCCGGCGATCCGGTGGGTCGATGAACGGGAACGCCGCCACGTCATCCCACGAGGATTGACACAGGTTCAGCGCGGCCATCTGCAGGATCACCGACGCCAGGTGGGTACGCACGATCTCCGGCTCGGTGAACTCCGAGCGCAACTGGAAGTCCTGCTCCGAGTACAGCCGGATGCAGATACCGTCGGCGGTGCGCCCGCACCGCCCGGCGCGCTGGATCGCCGAGGCCTGCGAGATGGGTTCGATCGGCAGCCGCTGCACCTTGAGCCGGCGGCTGTACCGGGAGATCCGAGCCGTGCCAGGGTCGATCACGTACCGGATCCCCGGCACCGTCAGCGACGTCTCAGCGACATTCGTAGCCAGCACGATCCGGCGTGTCGCGCCCCGGTGTCCGGTGTGTCGCGCCCGAGTGCCCGGCGGCTCGAAGACCCGGTGCTGTTCGGCCGCCGACAACCGCGCGTACAACGGCAGGATCTCGGTATCGGTCAACGCCAGCGCCTGCAGGGCATCCCGGGTGTCGCGGATCTCCCGCTCGCCGGACAGGAACACCAGGATGTCGCCGGGCCCCGCACTGCGCAGTTCAGCCACCGCGTCGCAGATCGCCTGGGTTTGATCCCGATCGTCAGAGCCGTCGGGGCTGCCGGCGCTCGGGCCGGAGGGCCGGTACCGGATCTCCACCGGGTAGCTGCGACCGGACACCTCGATCACCGGGGCACCATCGAAGTGCCGGGAGAACCGCTCGGGGTCGATGGTCGCCGACGTGATGATCACCTTCAGGCCCGGTCGGCGTGGCAGCAGCTGCTTGAGGTAGCCGAGCACGAAATCGATGTTCAGTGAGCGTTCGTGCGCCTCGTCGATGATCAGCGTGTCGTACTGCGACAGTGCGGGGTCGGACTGGATCTCGGCCAGCAGGATCCCGTCGGTCATCAGCTTGACCAGGGTGTTGTCACCAACCCGATCGGTGAACCGGACCTTCCAGCCGACCGCACCGCCGACCGGGACGCCGAGCTCCTCGGCGATGCGCTCGGCCACCGTGCGCGCCGCCAGCCGGCGCGGCTGGGTGTGCCCGATGGTGCCGCGGATCCCGCGACCCGACTGCAGGCAGATCTTGGGAAGCTGGGTTGTCTTGCCGGATCCGGTCTCCCCAGCGACGATCACCACCTGGTGGGCACCGACCGCCTCGGCGATCTCGCCGGTGTGCCGGCTGATCGGCAGCGCCGGCGGGTAATGAATGCGCGGTGCGGCGGCCTGCCGGCGCGCGATCTGCGCTTCGGTCAGCGATACGCCCACGAAACAGCGATCTCCTTCCCGCCCGTCAATGACGTCAGCCACGAACCCGCCCGACCACCGGCCAGCCGATCACTCACCCTAGAGCAGCAGTTACCGGAGAGTTAATTAATAGCTACAGTGGTCGGATGCAGCTGGCTTACGACCGATGTGGCAGCGGTCCGCCGCTGGTCCTGCTACACGGCGCCGGGCACCGGCGGCAAGGCTGGCTTCCGGTTATGCAGCGGTTGGCCCGGCACCGCGACGTGATCACCGTGGATATGCCCGGATTCGGCGAGTCACCACCGCTTCCGGATCACCTGCCCTACGAGCTGGACACCGCGGTGATCGTGCTGAAGGAGTTCTTCGCCGACCTGGGGTTGGACCGGCCGCACGTGGCGGGCAACTCGATGGGGGGCTTGATCTCCCTGGTGTTGGCCGAGCACGGGATGGTCAGCAGCGCCACTGCGCTGTCCCCGGCGGGGCTGTGGACCCCGATGGGGCGGCGGGTGTCGCTGAGCATGGTGCGCCAGGTACACCGCACCGCGCGGTACATGCCGCAGCGGCTCGCGAATCGGCTGTCCCGGACGGCCGCTGGGCGGACCGTGATGTGCGGCATCCTGTTCGGCCGCCCGGACCTGATCGAGCCACACGTGTTGCTGGCAGACATGCAGGCAATGATCAATTCCGTGGGCTTCAGCCCCACCCTGGCCGCTGGTGAGCGGATCATTTTCGCCGGCGAGGTGCACGACGTACCTGTGACCATCGCCTGGGGATCCCGGGATCTGCTGTTCCGTCGGCCCCGCGCCCACGCGATTGCCCGGCTGATTCCGCACGCCCGGTTGCTGCGGCTACCCGGCTGCGGGCACGTGCCGATGAACGACAATCCCGAACTGGTGGCCCACATCCTGCTCACCGGCAGCGTCTGAGCGGCGCCGGGGTTTCGGTGACGATCCAGGACGAAACCCGCTGGATCGTCAGATCGCTGGGGATCCGGGTCAGGTTGTGGAGCCAACTCGTGACCAGTGGATCAATGGGTGTCGAGCACGAGGTAGCCCTCGGCCAGCCTGCCCTCGGCGAGGCCGGCGGCCTGCGCCTGCCGCGATCCCCAGGCCCGTATCCGCTCTTCCAGGCCGGTCATGTGGGTGGTCTGACTGGCATGCGCGCGCAACGCCGCGATCTTGCGGTCGAACGTGTCGGTGATGTCGACGTACTGGTCGGCCTTGCCGTTGCTGCTGACCACCCAGACCTCGCCGACCGTGTGAACGTCCAATCCTTCCTGCTCGAGCAACTCGGGGTGCGCGAAGGGGTTGCGGGCGTCGGGATAGACCGCACATAACGCGGCTTCCCCGGCCGCGAGGTGGTCGGGATGGCTGCCGTAGACATTGCGCAGGTCACGCTGCGGGGGCTGGACCACGACCCGGCCCGGGCGGACCCGGCGGATGACCCGGGTGATGTCGCGGCGCAGCTCGAAGCTCACCACTAGCCGCCCGTCGGGGTAACCGAGGAACTCGACGTCCGTGACGCCCAGGACGGCGGCCGCCTTGCGCTGCTCGTCCTGCCGGATACCGGCGATCGCCGAGCGGGGCACCTTCGGGTCGAAACCACCGGCATCCCCATCGGTCACGATGCAGTACGACACCTCGAAACCCGCGTCGGTCCAGGTCGCGATCGTGCCGCCGGATCCGAAGTCCACATCGTCCGGATGTGCCGCGATCACCAGGACTCGCCGCGCAGCCTGCCCCTGCTCGTCTGCCAACGCACTCTCCTCGTCTCGACGTCACCTCGGACAACGCCAACGTTTCGAGCGATCTTCCCATCACGACGTGAATGCGCGGCGGTGTCGGGCCTGATCAGGCAGGCGCGCCGCGGTCAGGACAGGCCGGGTAGCGGCTCGTCTTTCCAGAGGGTGCGCAATTGGCTCGCGTACGCGTTGAGGTCGTAACTCCCGCAGCCGGCGCCGCCGTAGCCGATGTAGTTGCCGCGGGCATCGCGCCGCCCGCCGGCCATCACCGTGGCCAGCCCATGGTGAGCGATCATGCTGCGAACTCCGGCAGTGATGTTGGCTATCGGGTCGGTGATCGGCCGGTCGGCCAGGCTGGGCAGCACGCAGGCCCTGAAGGTGCTGGGAATGGTTTGCATGAGGCCCTGGGACGGGATGCCCGCCGCGGCGTTGCTGTCCCAGTTGTTGATCGCGTTGGGATTACCACCGGATTCATGCATGATGATCGACTTGACGCCCTCGGCAAGGGCCTGGGGCAGGCCCATCAACCCCAGCGCCCTGGCGATCCAGCCGTCCAGGCTGTGGTTGTTGCCGGCCTGGTAGGGCTGCCCGAGACGGTTTCGCAGCGCCTCCTGGTAGGCCGCGGCTCGGGCGGCGTCGGCGCGCTCGACGGCGCGGCGCAGCGCGGGCAGCTCGGGCGCGGCTGCGCGGATGGAGTCCAGCTGCATGATCTCAGGTTCCAGCGACGGTCCGGTCAGCGCCGCGGGGGCGACGTCGGCGACCTGCTCGGTCGCTGCCGAAGTGGTGGTGTGCATCGTATGACCGGCCACCGCCAGCGCGCCGACGGCAACGGCTGCGGTCACGGCCCGCCCCCGCAGCACCGGGCCTGGCCGGGGCATGCGATGCGCACCTCGGGATACGGACGCGGGAGCAGTTGGAGGGACGAACTCGGGATGTCGCTGACGACCGCGGGGGCTGCGGTGACGCGCCAACTGTCGATCCCTTTCACGCTGGGGACCTGGTCGGAGTTCTGGGCGCTGCAACGGCGCCTTATCGCGGCCAGATCGTGATCTGTGACGGGCGGAAGGTAACGGTAGGGCCACAACGTCGGCAAACCCCGCAAACGCGTAGTCGTGTCGCGTGCGCCAGATGTGCCGATCACAGCGACGAGCGGTCGGTAATCGACCCGCTGGGCCGTCGCGGCGCCGGAACTCTGCTGCGCCCAGCGGTGGCTGTATGCGCCGGTTAACGGCCGCGGGCCGGGCCGCGGTACACCAGAACGGCCCACCGCACGAGCGGGATCTGCAGCGGCAACCGACCGTAGGCCACCGCGCGCATCCAGAGCGGTTTGGACGACCAGTCGATCGCCATCTTCACGTTGGCCGGAAACACGCAGATGAACAGCAACGCGGCGAGCAGCCCACCGAAGCGCCGGGTACGCGGTAATGCAATGAGCGCCGCGACCACCAGTTCGGCCGCACCGGACAGCTGGGTCCAGGTGCGGGCTGCGCCGGGCAACTGCTTCGGCACGATCGCGTCGTAGGACGCGGGCACGGCGAAGTGCAGTATTCCCGCGCCGGTGAGCACAGCCGCCAACCCAGCGGCGCGAGGCCGGCGGGCGATCATACGGCGAGCCTAACGAATCCCCGGGAGGGGAGGCGCCGCTGACGGGCTAACCGGGCAGGGTTTCGCCGCCGATGGGCGCGAGCACTTCCCCGGTGTAGTAGCTGGACAGCCGCTCGGCGGCGAAGAACACGTAACTAGGAGCGATCTCGTCGGGGTGCGCGGCCCGGCCCATGGGCACCTGTTGCCCGAACGACCCCGCCTTCTCCGGCGGAAAGGTAGCCGGGATGAGCGGCGTCCAGACCGGGCCCGGCGCCACCGCATTGACCCGGATCCGCCGTTCAACGAGGTTCTGCGCCAGCGAGTAGGTGAACGCGATGATCGCGCCCTTGGTGGCGGAGTAGTCCAGCAGCGTCTTGTTACCTCGCAAGCCGTTGATGGACGCGGTGTTGATGATCGCTGCACCGTCGGGCAGGTGCCGCAGCGCGGCTTTGGTCGTCCAGAAATGGCTGTAGACATTGACCTTGAAGGTGTAGTCGAACTGCTCGGAGCTCAGCTCCTCCAGCGACTTCGCCGGGGTCTGGGTGCCGACGTGGTTGACCAGGATTTCCAGGCCGCCGAGTTCGGCCACGGTCCGCTCGACGATCTGCGTCGCGTGCCGCTCGTCGGCGAGCTCGCCGGGCAGCAGCACCGCCCGCTGTCCGGCTGCGGAGACCAGACCGGCTGTGTGCCGGGCATCCTCGTGCTCGCACAGGTAGGCGATCGCGACGTCGGCGCCCTCCTTGGCGAAAGCCACCGCCACCGCCCGCCCGATCCCGGAATCGCCACCGGTGATCAGGGCCCGCTTGCCCGCCAGCAGCCCGCGTCCCACGTAATCAGCCATCTCGTCCTGTGGCTTGGGCTCCATCTCCGCGGTGGTACCCGGCCCTGACTGCTGTTGCTCAGGTTGCTGACCATGCGCATCCGCCACGCCCGCCTGTTCCCCTCAGGTCACTCCGGGAAACGTTCCGCTGGCGCAGTCTGGATGCAGACTGCTGTTTTAGCGGGCCCGTATACCGCAGTCTGCATCCAGACTGCGGTATACGGGCCGCGCGGGTCAGGAGGCGCAGGCACCGGTGGAGACCTCGACGTTGCGACTGGATGCCGTCGCCACGTCGTCGGAGATCTCGTCGTCGGCGAGCACGAACCCGGTTTCGTCGTTGTCCACGGCGGCGCCGAACACCAGGCCGAGCACCTGGCCGGACCCGTCGAGCAAGGGGCCACCCGAGTTACCGCTGCGCACCACCGCGCGCACCGTGTAGACGTTGCGGACCACGGTCGAGGCGTTGTAGATGTCGGGGCCGCGCAGGTGGATACGGTCGCGCACCCGGGCAGCCGAGGCGGTGTAGGGGCCATCCAGCGGGTAGCCGAGCACCAGCCCGCTCAACCCGGAGACGGCTGGTTGCGAAGCCAGTTGCAGCACCGGTGCTCGCAACCCTGGCACCTTGAGGACCGCAACGTCGGTTTCCGGGTCGTAGGTGACCACCGTGGCGTCCAGCGCGCCATCCGAGGTCTCGACCTGCACCCGGTCGGTGCCGGCGACCACGTGCGCGTTGGTGATCACCCGCTGCGGCGCGATGACGAACGCGGTGCCCTCCAGTGCCCTGGAACACGACCTCGCCCGTCCGCGCACCTTGAGCACGCTGGCCCGGGCCTGGCGCACCACGGGTGAGTTGAGTAGCACGGGGTCGGCCGGCCCGACATCGGTGATCGGCGTGGGAGCAAACGGCGCGAGCACGTCCGGGAATCCGGAGACGTCCAGCAGCCTGGTCAGCTCAGTGGGCAGCTCGCGCAGCACGTTGGGCATCATCGTGTCGACGACCCGCAGCACCGACGAATCCCGCACCGCTCCGGTCAGCCCGGTATAGGCAGAGGATTTGGTCAATGGCAGCGCAACCAGCCAGGCCACCACCAGAGCCGCCATGCCCTGCACCACGGCGCCGAGGAAGCTGTCCACCTGGCGCACCGCCTCGGCGTCGATCTGACGCTGCACGGCCCGACCGAGCAACACGCCCAGCGTCTCGCCCAGCGCCACGAGCACGATCACGATCGACACTCCGAGCGCGACCCGGACCTCCGGGCTCTCGTAGCTGGCGATCAGCGACGGCGCGATGCGCACCCCGATCACGGCACCGGCCAGCACGCCGATGAACGACGCCGCGGCGGCGACCATGCCCTGCCGGGCGCCGGAGATCCCGGCCAGCAAGGCCAGTACCAGCACCAGCACGTCCACCCAGTTCACCGGATCACCTCGGTCCGCTCGGCCAGCCGCCACGCAGCTTCCAGGTCGTACTCAGCCGCCGGCTCCCAAGGCCGTGCCCAGCCGCCCATCGTCAGCAGCGCGGCCAGTAACCCGCCGGTGAACCCCCAGACCAGCATTCCAGGTAGCACGAACGAGGGGTACGGGTACCCACTGGGACCGCGCACGATCAGGCGGTTCGCCGGGTCCGCGAGCACCCGCAGCAGCACCCGGGCGACCGCGACGGTCTCCCGGTAGTCCACCGGGGCCACCGGCCCGGGCCGCTGCCAATATCCCAGTACCGGGGTGACCAGGAAATCCGACGGCGGCAGGTACAGCTGCGGCAGCACCGCCACGGGCAGCACGTCATCAGCGCGGACCCCGACTTCCTCAGCTGCCTCCCGCAGCGCCGTCGCCACCGGTCCGTCGTCAGCACCGTCGACCGCTCCGCCGGGAAAGCAGACCTGGCCCGGATGCGCGGACACCACGAGTGAACGCCGCTGCAGCAGCACGTCGGGCTCGCCGGTGTGCGCATCCACGGCGAACAGCACCAGCACCGCGGCTCGCCGGCCGGCTGGCGGTGGTGTCGGGAACCGGCCGAGATCCGCGGGGACGAGCCCGACGGTGCGGCGCACCAGCGTGGCCAACCATCTCGGCAGCGAAGCCGGATCGACCAGCGGCCCGGCCACCATCGACCCGGCTGCAGACGGCCCGGTCATCCACGCGCTCCGGGGCCGAGATAGCGCGCCACGACGGCCCGCACCTGCTCCGGGCTGCGCATCACCTCGGGCGGGTTGACCTGGCGAACTGTGCCGTCTGCGGAAACCAGGTAGGTCAGCGGGATGACGGGCGGGGCCGCCAGAGCGGCGCGCAGCCTGCCAGCGGGATCGCTGACCGAGGGGTAATGCACGTTGAGCGCCGCCAGCTCATCCAGCGCCGCAGCGGGCAGCTGCTGCACCTCCACGCCGAGCACCATCACCGCGCCCGGCTCGGCGGCGTAGGCGGCCAGCGCAGGCAGCTCTTGGGTGCACGGTTGGCACAGCGGTCCCCACAGGTTGAGCAATGCCGGCCGGCCGGCCAGTGCCGCCGCCAGGTTCACCGTTGCCGGTTGACCCAGGCAGGGCAGCGCCAGTCCGGACAACGGTCCCCGAGCCTCGCTCACGGTGCCGGACGCGGACGGGCAGGGTTGAAGCGCCGCGCGGGACCGCAACTGATCGAGACTGGGCTGATCGATATTGGGAACGGCAGCAACCGGGGTGGCGCCAGTCGACGATGGTGCCGGCGCCGGGCTCGCCCGCGGCCACAACGCCATGACGAGAGCACCCGCCAACAGGACTGCCACCAGCGCCCATCGCAACGCCGGCTTCACGGGATCGCCTCCGTGGCGGTGGCAGCGGTGGTGGTGGTGGTGGTGGCGACCACACCGGGACCCAAATCGCTCGGCAACCCGGCCATCGCCAGCAGGTGCGGCGTCTCGGGGCCGCGCAGCAACGCGGCCGCCACCTCAGGCTCGGTGGGTCCGGTGCCGTAGGACGGGCAGTCGCCGGCCAGCGGACACACCCCGCAGGCCGGGCGACGGGAGTGGCACACCCGGCGCCCGTGAAAGATCACCCGGTGGGACAGCATCGTCCAGTCCCGTTTCGGGATGAGCTGCCCGATTGCCTGCTCGACCTTCACCGGATCCTCGTGGTCGGTCCATCCCCACCGGCGCACCAGCCGCCCGACGTGGGTGTCCACTGTGATGCCGGGCAGGCCGAAGGCGTTGCCCAGGATCACGTTGGCGGTCTTGCGTCCGATGCCCGGGAGGCTCACCAGATCGGTCAGCCGGTCAGGCACCTCGCCGCCGAAGCGCTCGACCAGCGCCGCCCCGAGGCCGATCAGCGCCGCGGCCTTGTTCCGGTAAAACCCGGTGGGCCGGATCAGCTCCTCTAGTTCACCCCGATCCGCCGCCGCGTAGTCGGCCGCGCTGGGATAGCGGGCGAACAACGCCG
The DNA here is from genome assembly GCA_035606945.1 of Pseudonocardiaceae bacterium. Lineage (GTDB taxonomy): Bacteria > Actinomycetota > Actinomycetes > Mycobacteriales > Pseudonocardiaceae. The sequence continues at coordinate 100,463 of DATNDR010000006.1, read as the reverse complement.
GAGTCGTCTCGTTGACCCGCTTGTCGGTGCATTGCGCGGACAAGATGGTGGCCACCGCCAGCTGGAGCGGTGCGCCGAAATCGAGCTCGCAATGCGCGTGCGGGTAAGCGCTGGCCAGCACCCGGTCCATTCGCCGGGCTCGGCGGACCAGCGCGAGATGACTCTCCGCAGCGAACGACCGGCGCGACCGAGCTGGCACCCCCTCAGCCTACGGACCACGTCGCCCACCCAGGTTGCATGGGTGAGAGCAGCCACACGCCGGAACACCGACCCCCCGTTGTGCACTCGGCCGAGTAATAGGGCATGATCCCCCGCACCATGACCATCTGGTTTGTCGCCGCCATCCCAGTGTTGATCATGTTTTTTGCACTCGCGATGGAGCGGCTGGAGCACCGGCTGCGCTACCTCGCCGCCAAGGAGAACCTCGCCGTGCAAGAAAACGAGGTGGATGAGTTTCTGCAGGCGGCCCGACCCGAGGAAGTTCGCGCGCTGTTCGGCAGCGGCATCACTGGCGCGCTGGAACTGTTCCGGCGACGGCGGCTGCGCCGGAGTGCGTTAGTCGGATCACCGCACGTCGAGCAGCGGCCTTAGACTCCACCCTATGTGATCGGCGGCACTGTAGTAGGTTCCTCGACGGCGGGGCCGGTTCCGCCTCCGATCAGCTGGAGGAACGCGGTGAACGATGCCCTGGCCAGGGCCGGCATCTTTCAGGGTGTCGACCCGTCGGCAGTTCAGGACTTGAGAGTGGCCCTGGAACCGGTCCGCTTTCCACGCGCGCACGTCATCTTCGCCGAAGGCGAATTAGGCGACCGCCTATACATCGTGCTGTCTGGCAAGGTCAAGATCGGGCGCAGGTCGCCTGACGGTCGGGAGAACCTACTCGCTGTGTTCGGACCTTCGGACATGTTCGGCGAGTTGTCGATCTTCGATCCGGGACCACGCACGTCGACGGCCACCACGGTGACCGAGGTCAGCGCCGTGACCATGGATCGCACCGCGTTGCGGGAGTGGATCGCCAAGCGTCCGGAGATCGCCGAGCAGCTGCTTCGGGTGATCGCCCGGCGGCTGCGCCGGACCAACAACATGCTCGCTGACCTGATCTTCACCGATGTGCCGGGGCGGGTGGCCAAGGCCCTGCTGCAGCTCGCGCACGACTTCGGCACCCAGGAGGCCGGCATGCTCCGGGTGACCCACGACCTGACCCAAGAGGAGATCGCCCAGCTCGTCGGCGCCTCCCGGGAGACGGTGAACAAGGCGCTCGCCGATTTCGCGCACCGGGGTTGGCTGCGCCTGGAAGGCAAGAGCGTTCTTATCCTGGAACCCCAGCGCCTGGTCCGCCGCGCACGTTAACGGCACGCCTGTAGCACTTGGGCTCTCATGGCTGGCAATGGAGTCCATCGGGTTACGCGAACTGCGGCAGAATGCAAGCGAGATCATGCGACGAGTCGAAGCCGGCGAGACGGTGACGATCGCATCCCGACATGGAGGGCGGGGGCGTGGTTCGTTAGATTTCGACGGTCAGCTCGAGTTCGACCGGTGCGCCCATCGGCAGCTCGGCCACCCCGACCGCCGATCGGGCATGCGCACCTGCTTGCCCGAATATGTCGCCGAGCAGCTCGGATGCCCCGTTGAGCACGGCGGGCTGCGCGGTGAATCCGGATGCCGACGCGACGAATCCGACCACCTTCACCACCCGGACCATCGCGTCGAGACCGACCAGGCTATCCACCGCGGCCAGCGCGTTGAGCACGCAGATTCGGGCCAGCTGCTGACCCCGAGCAGTGTCGATCTCGGCGCCGAGCTTGCCGATGGCCGCCACCGCCCCGTCGACGAGCGGGAGCTGGCCCGCGGTGAACACGAGCGAGCCGCAGCGCACTGCGGGCACGTACGCTCCGGCCGGCGAGGGCACCGGCGGCAACACCAGTCCGAGCTCGGTGAGCCGGGCCGACCAGCTCACTGCTTCGGACGCTTGAGGTATGCCACCAACTGCTCCCCAGTCGGACCCGGCGTCACGGTGACCAGCTCCCAGCCGTCGGAGCCCCATTGATCGAGGATCTGCTTGGTGGCATGGGTCAACAGCGGCACCGTCGCGTATTCCCACTTGGTCATGGCGGGGACGCTATCGCGTGGCCGCCACGACCTCGTGAGTGGCATTAGGCTCGCGGCCATGTGGCCCGCTCAGGCCCGCCTGCACGTCGTCACCGGCAAGGGCGGGACCGGCAAGACAACGGTCGCCGCCGCGCTGGCGGTGGCGTTGGCCACCGGAGGCAGGAAAACGCTGCTGGTCGAGGTCGAGGGCCGGCAAGGCATCGCCCATCTGTTCGACATTCCACCGCTGCCCTACCAGGAACGGCGCGTTGCCGTCGCTCCCGGCGCAGGTGAAGTCCGGGCGCTCGCCGTCGATGCCGAGGAGGCGCTGCTGGAGTACTTCGCGATGTTCTACAACCTGGGCTTCGCGGGCCGGACGCTGCGCCGGATGGGAGCCATCGAGTTCGCCACCACGCTGGCGCCCGGACTGCGCGACGTGCTGATCACTGGCAAGGTGAAAGAGGCGACGACGCGAGCCCGCGACGGCATCCACAGCTACGACGCGGTGGTGCTCGACGCGCCGCCCACCGGGCGGGTGGTGAAGTTCCTCGACGTCACTAGGGCGATGGCCGATCTGGCAAAGGTCGGTCCGATCCACAGCCAGAGCAAGGGGGTGGTGCGGCTGCTGCATTCGGCCGACACCGCAGTCCACGTCGTCACTCTGCTGGAGGACCTGCCGGTCGCCGAAACCCTGGAGACGGTCGCGGAGCTCGATCTGGCCGACCTGCGTCCGGGTGCGGTGCTGGTCAACCGGGCGCGGCCGTCCCGGCTGCCGGAACACTTCGCGGCGACCACCGCCGACGGCGGCAACGGCCGGGTAGACGCCGATCGACTCCGTGCCGGGCTACTCGCCTCCGGTCTGGACCTGGACGACGCGGCACTCGACGGCCTGGTCGCCGAAACCGTCGAGCATGCGCTGCGGATGGACGCCGAGCAGCACGCTCGCGCCAGACTCGCCGACGCCGGGATGCCGTTGATCGAGTTGCCTGATCTCACGGAGATCGGAGGCGACGGAGTCGATCTCGGGGGGATTTACGAGCTCGCCGAGGTGCTGCGCGAGCAGGGGGTGCGGTGACCCACGAGCCATGAGCACAACATCACCGCCCCCTTTCCACGTCGACGAGCTGCTGGGCGCCCGCACCACCCGGGTGGTGGTGTGTTGCGGCGCCGGCGGGGTGGGCAAGACGACGACGGCTGCAGCACTTGGGCTGCGAGCCGCAGAACAAGGCCGGTCGGTGGTGGTGCTCACGATCGACCCGGCACGGCGGCTGGCTCAGTCGATGGGCCTGCGGGAGCTGGCCAACAATCCCCGCAAGGTCAAACCCACCGCGGAAATCGAGCTGGCCGGCGGAGATCTGCACGCGATGATGCTGGATATGCGACGCACCTTCGATGAGATGGTGCAGGCGCACGCCAGCCCCGAGCGGGCCGCCCAGATCATCGCGAATCCGTTCTACCAGGCCATCTCGTCATCGTTCTCCGGAACTCAGGAGTACATGGCGATGGAGAAGCTGGGGCAGCTGGTCTCGGCCGGTCAATGGGATCTCGTCGTGGTGGACACCCCGCCGTCGCGTTCGGCATTGGATTTCCTGGATGCCCCCCAGCGGCTGTCGTCGTTTTTGGACGGGCGGATGATCCGCCTGCTGTCCGCCCCGGCGCGAGTCGGTGGCCGGGGGGTGCGACGCCTGGTGGGTGCCGGGTTCGGGCTGTTCGGCAGGGCTATCTCGACCATCCTGGGCGGCCAGCTGCTGGCCGACGCATCGGCGTTCGTGCAGGCCTTCGACACCATGTTCGGCGGATTCCGGGAACGTGCCACCGCCACCTATGAGCTGCTCCGCGCGCCGGGGACGGCGTTTGTGGTGATCGCGACCCCGGAAGCCGACGCGGTTCGCGAGGCGGCCTACTTCGTGGACCGGTTGGCCACCGAGTCGATGCCGCTGGCCGGGCTGGTACTCAACCGGACCCATCCGGTGCTCGCCGACCTGCCGGCCGCCCGAGCCGAGACGGCGGCCGAGACGCTGCAGCGGTCCGGTGGCGCGCCGCTGACCGCGGCCGTGCTGCGGCTACACGCCGACCGCGTCGCGCTGGCCGGGAGGGAGCGCCGGCTGCTGGCCCGGTTCCGCCGGGCGCATCCAGCAGTCGCGGTGGTCACCGTGCCGGCGCTGGCCGCCGACGTGCACGACCTGCCCGGGCTGAGCCAGATCGGCCGCCTGCTGGCGAGGGCGCAACCAGCCATCAGCTGGGTTGACCCGGTCACAGATCGAGGGTGAGGCGCTCGCTGAAGGCGCGCGACACGCAGATCAGCATCGCACCGGCGGCGCGTTCGGCGCTGCTGAGAAATTCGTCCCGGTGATCGGGCTCGCCGGCCAGGACTGTGGTGCGGCAGGCACCGCAGATGCCCTGCTCGCAGCCGGCCGCAACGGCGGGAAGGACCTCCCGGACGGCCTGCAGGACACTGCGGTCACCGGGCACCTCGATGATCCGCCCGGTGCGGCGCAGCTCGACGTGGAACGCGGCACCACCGGTGGGACCACCGCCGGCGAAAAGCTCCGTGTGCAGCGTCAGATGGGGCCGGTTGGCGACCCGTTCCCGCACTGCCGTCAGCAACTGGTCAGGACCGCAGCAGTAAACCGCGGTGCCGGCGGCGACCGAGCCGATGATCTCGTCCAGATCTGGCCGGCCGCGCTCCTCGCTGGGTACCACCTCGACCCGGTCGGGCCCCAGTGCGCTGACCTCGTCGATGAACGCCATGCCGGCGCGGCTGCGACCGACATACACCAGCTTCCACTCGCTGCCGGTGGTGACCAGCCGGGCAGCCATCGCCAGCATGGCGGTAATCCCTATTCCCCCGGCGATGAACAGGTATGCCGGACTGGGCACGAGGGGAAAATGGTTACGCGGCCCTTGTACGCTGATCAGCTGGCCCGCCCGAGTGCCGGTGTGCACCTCTACCGACCCACCGCGCCCGGCCGGCACCTGCAACACCGCGATCCGGTACGAGTAGCGGTCCTCCGGATCGCCGCACAGCGAATACTGCCGGCGCCGGCCCGACGGCAGGGCCAACTCGATGTGCGCACCTGGCTCCCAGGCCGGTAACGCAGCCCCATCCGGCGAATGCAGGCGCAACGACATGACGTTGTCCGCCTCCCAGGTGGTCTGCCCGATCAGCAGGCTCAGCCCCGGGTCCGATCCGGTGACCGGAGGCGACGGGCTCGATTGCCGCTGTTGCGGCACGCGGTCCGCCAGCGGGCTCGGTGGGGGTTCGGCGCGTCGCGCGGTGAGCAGGTCCAGGGTGAGCATGCGCAGTACGGCCAGAAACAGGATCGCGACGCCCACCAGCAGACTGGCCCAGTGCACGATCGGGCTGGTGGTGTCGGTGCCGGCCAGCGCGGTGTGTGCACAGGCAAGCGCGAACAGCGGCCAGGCCAGCAGGTGCAGGCAGCGCCACCACCGCCAGGGCATCGACGCCCGCGCCCACGAGGTCGCCACGACCGCGATCAGCAGGTAGCAGGCCAGCACTCCCAGGCCTTGAGCGACCGGGTTGGCCGGCCGGGTGAACGGGACCAGCAGCTGCCATGGGCCGACCTGCAGCTGGTCGGCGGCTAGTACCGAAACGAGGTGGATACCGGTGAACACCACCGCCAGCGCCCCGACGAACTCGTGCAAGCCTTGAGTCCAGGCCCGGCTGCGTCCCTGGGTCAGCCGTACGGTCAGCAGCAGGCCGCCCACCACTGACACGCCCAGCAACAGCGACGCCACGAGGCCAGAGGCGCGGGCCACGTACCACCACGCGGCATCACCGAGCATGTCGCGCGCGGCAGCGTCCGGCGCCGGCAGCATCACCGCGACCAGGGCCAGCATGGTGGTAACGCTGAGGCCGCCAACCCAGATCCGGGCCGCACCTGCCGGTCGGACCTGCGAATCAGTCATCGTGACCGTCGGTTTGGCCGCCCGCCTGGTGGTCTGCGGTCCCAGCGTGGGTGCCCGCGCGCGTCAACCGCTCGGAGACCGCTGCGTCGTTGCGGGCGCCCGCCGACCTGGCGCTACTGCGTTTGGAATCGCGAAAGACCGCAAGAATGTCCCGTTTCCAGGAGAACCTGGCGTCTTTGTTTAGCACGTCCATCCACGCATCGCGCAGTGCAACGTCGGGAGCCGCTTTACCGGCTCCCGGGGGATTAGCCGGCTTATCGACATCACGCGCCGGCCTCGCGTCACGCGGCGGAATCGGAAGGGTTGCCGGAGCCTTCTGGTGACCGGCCAGTACCCGCGGGTAATTGTCGACGTGAGGCACAGCGACTGGCGCCGGCACCACAGTAGGTGCCGGAGCGGGCGCGGAATCACTCTGCAGCGCCTTGTGCGCATTGTCAGGGCTGGGCCGTTCTTGCGGGACTTCCGGCATCAGTTCCGGTCCGGCGGGCTGCTCGGGGACCTGCGGCTCGGGAACCTGCGGCTGGGCGGCCTGCGGCGAATGCGGCGCCGTTGGCGACTGCGGCGCATCGAAGCCGAATCCGCCGACGAACGAACCCAGCGCCAGCGCGCTAACGCAGGCAGTGAGTGATATCGAACCAGCCCACGCGATCGCTCGACGCCGCTCCATAGCCGCTCCGCAAGTAGCCCGACGAGTTAGGGAAGGCTAACTTACGACAATACGGACGTCCAGCCATCGCCTGGCTTGGGTCGGCGAACAGAGTCAGCGAACAGAGTCGAGCATGTGATAAAGCAACAGCAGCTGAGTGATCGCCAGCGGCTCACTGCGGGCGCTGTCGCCGATGTGACCCAGCGAGGACGGCAGCTCGGTCTCGGTGTCCAGCTCAGCCCAGATCGCCTTCTCCAGCAGCTGGCTTTCCTCACGCGGCACATAGCCATGAATGTGCAGCGCATCCACCGGCCTGCCGACCTCGTCGCGAACCATCTTTCTGTGCATTCCCCGCCGGTCGATCTCCCGGAAGACGTGCTCGAGGTCGGGATGGCGGATCGTCGGGCGCAGGATCAACTCAGCCGACAACGGTGTCTCCGGCGGGTCGTGGCGCTGCTCGATGGGACCGAACCGGACCACGATGTCGGCAGCGGAGCGCTGCGGGCGGATGAACGCCTCCGACTCGGGCTCCCTCTTGTCGAGCTCGGCCAGTACCTGCTCGGGGGTGTACCCGCGCTTGGTGGTGTCCCGCTTGACCTTCCAGTCGCGGCGGATGTGCTCGGGTGGGTCGAGGTAGACGGTGATGTCGAAGCACGCCTGAGCCAGCCGGGTATGCAGCGGCAGCAGTCCTTCCACGATCACGAACTCGGTTGGTTCGATCAACTCCGGCCTGGTGAGCTGGCCGGTGTCATGGTCATAGACCGGCTTGAGCACCGGCTGGCCAGTGGCCAGCAGCTGCAGGTGCTGCTCCATGATCTGCACGTAGTTGCAGTCCGGATGCAGCGCGGTGAACGGCAAACCCTTGCGTTCCTGCCGGTCATAGCGGTGGTAATCGTCGACGCACAGGGAGGTGATGCGATGGGCGCCTAACGCCTCCACCAGTCCCTTGGTCAGGGTGGTCTTCCCTGCGGCGCTGTCACCGGCGATCGCCAGCATCACGGGCCGCGACGAACTCGATCCGGCGCGCTCCATTCGCAACAACTTGTCGGGCACGACACACCCCATTTCTTCCAAGACCGGGATTCGACCCTAGGCAAGTCAGTCCCCCCCGGCGTCCCCTTCTGGAGGGATCGGCAAGGGGAACCGCCCTCCCACCGCGTCACCCGCCACACCAACTGGCCTGATTACACTCGGCACATGGAAGGCCAGCCGCTACGTGTGGTGCTGGTCGATGATCATGAAATGGTGCGCACCGGCTTGAAAGTGATGCTCAGCCGCTTCGTCGGGCGGGTCCGCGTGGTCGGCGAGGCGGCTGATGCGGCGACCGCGCGCCGCGTAGTAGCCGGGTTGAATCCGGACATCGTGCTGGCCGACGTGCGGCTCGGCGGGCAGAGCGGATTGGACCTGTGCCGCGACCTCATCCAGGACTCCCCTGGGCGGCGAGTGATCCTGCTGACCGTCTACGACGACGAGCAGTACCTCTTCCAAGCCATGCAGGCCGGCGCCGCCGGTTACCTGCTCAAGCGGATCGATGGCCCTGAGTTGGTCGAACACTTGCTCCGTGCACATGCCGGCGCAATCGTCATCGACGCCGGCCTGGCCGCCCGGGCAGGCGCCTCGGCCGCCCGGCTGCAAGCCGGTGAGTTCTGGCCCGGCGCACGACTTGGCCTCACCCAACGGGAGAGCGAGGTGCTGTCCCTGATGGTGGCGGGCTCATCCAACCGGGCCATCGCCGCAGAACTGGTAGTCGGCGAAGAAACCGTCAAGAGCCACGTCCGCGGCATTTACCGCAAGCTAGAAGTAACCGACCGCGCCGCAGCAGTAGCCACCGCCTTACGCGAAGGCCTGTTCCGCTAACACATCCCGACATGGAGACATATCGGGCTTTTTCACCGTCCTTCTACCCCGATATGTCTCCATGTCGGGGTAGAAGGATGTGTGGGCTACGCGTTGACCAGAGCAGATGAGTTGGGTCCGACTCGGCTGAACAGCGCCTGCTGGCCTGCGTCGACCGCATCGGGATCACCGCGCCAGGCCTTGAGTGCCGGATCGACCAGGGCGCGCCCGAAGGAGAAGGTCAGCGGCCAGGGGGTGTCGTGTTTCTGCATGGCGGCCAGGTTGGCGGTGGCTTCCTCCGGCGACTGTCCGCCGGACAGGAACGCGACCCCGGCCAGCGAATCGGGCAGCACCGCGCGCAGTACGGATACCGTCTGCTCGGCAACCTCCTCGGGGCTGGCCTGCTGGCCAGACGTCTTGCCCGGCACGACCATGTTGGGCTTGAGTACGGTGCCGGCGAGATCCACACCAGCCTCGTTCAGCTCCGCCATCAGCGTTTCCAGCGTGGCGCGCGTCACTTCCGCGCACCGCTCGATGGTGTGATCGCCATCCATCAGCACTTCCGGCTCCACGATGGGCACGCACCAGGCCTCCTGGCACAGCGCGGCGTACCGGGCCAGCGCATGGGCGTTGGCGCGTAACGCGTTGCGGGTCGGCAAACCGTCACCGATGACGATCACGGCCCGCCACTTGGCGAACCGGGCGCCGCGCGAGACGTAGTCCTTGAGGCGCTCGCGCAGGCCGTCGAGCCCCTCGGTGATCTTTTCACCCGGCGACAGGGCCAGCGGCTTCGCGCCGGTGTCGACCTTGATCCCGGGCAGGATGCCCAAATTGTGCACCGCCAACGGGAAGGTGTTCCCGTCGGACAGCTTCTGGTTGAAAGTCTCGTCGGACAGGATCACTCCGCTGATCCCCCGATTCAGGTCGGGCGTGGTCACGAGCATCTCGCGATAGGCCCGCCGGTTCTCCGCACTGACTTCGACGCCGGCCTTCTCCAGCCGGGACGACATCGTGGCGATGCTCTCGTCGGCCGCAAGGATGCCGCGCGGCCGGCTCACCATCGTTTGGGCGGTTCCGTGCAGCTCCTCGTTCATAACCCTCCCTCCACGGCGGCGGGCCCATCCACGCCGCCAGCACTGACCCTAGTCCGTGGTCGGCGCGGCTCACCACCATTGCGGCCACCGTGGGGAGCTGGAACGGGTGACACAGCGCCCCGGGCACCGGGTGATCGCCAGCCCGACGATCGCAGGTGCTGGACGAACAACCACGTGGCCGCACCGGAGTAGGACCCGACCACCGCGTGCCATGGCCGTCGCATCGGCATGCCTGGCACCGATAGTTGAACCAGCCGACCATCGGCCAGTTCCCCGGCGATGGCGTCCCGCGAGATCAGCGCGCAGCCCAGTTCGGCCACCGCGCCGGCCACCACCGCGCCGTTGGACCCGAGCACCAACCGCGGTGGCGCGACACGCTGCGCCTTGAGATACGACTCGACCCGGGTGCGGGTGGCCGAGCCCTGTTCGCGCAGTAACCACGGGGTGTGCATCCAGTCGAAGGCCGCCGCGATCGGCGGCGCCGCGACGACGATGAGCTCGTTGGGCTTGGTGGCGACCACGTTGGCGTCGGCTCCGGAGGGGGGCGCGCCGGCGATGATCAGGTCGACCTCGTGGGCGCCGATCAGATCCCAGACCTGCGCGCTGGGAGCCACCTCTAGGGCCAGCGCGATCCCCGGATGTTGGCGGCGGAACTCGGCCAGCAGCGCGGGCAGCAGGTGCTCTCCCGCGGTGGTCACCGCAGCCAGCCGCAGCCGGCCCCGTTCGGGATCCAGTTCGGCCGCAGCGGCAGCGGCGCCCTCGTCCAGCAGCCCCAGCACCCGCCGCGCGTACCGGGCGTAGATGGCGCCGGACGCGGTCAGCCTCAGCCCACGGCCCACCGGTTCCACCAGCGGCACGCCGAGCTCCCGGGCCAGCGCCCCGATCGACGCCGACACCGCCGACTCGGTCACCGTCAGCCGGCTTGCGGCGCTCCGGACCGACCCGGTGGCGGCCAGCGCGACCAGGGTGCGCAACCGGGACTCCGTGGTCACAGCCCTGCTATCCCTGAATGAACCCTACATAGTCATGGCCAAAGACTTGATAGACAGGTCGATTATTTACCGCCAAGCTCGGTAGTGACAAGAGGAGGCACGCGTGACCGACACCGAAGTCAACGGATCGAAGAAGACGAAGAAGGCAGATCGCTGGTCAGCGGGGGTTATCCCGTATGCCGAGATGGGCTACTGGATGCCCGACTACCAGCCCAAGGACACCGACACGATCTGCGCGTTCCGGATCACCCCGCAGCCCGGGGTTCCGCCGGAGGAGGCCGCCGCCGCGGTCGCCGGCGAGTCCTCGACCGCGACCTGGACGGTGGTGTGGACTGACCGGCTCACCAACTACGAGACCTACCAAGCCAAGGCCTACAAGGTAGAGAAGGTCCCGAACTCGGACAACCAGTACATCGCCTACATCGCCTACGCGATTGACCTGTTCGAGGAAGGGTCGATCGCCAACATGACGTCGTCGATCATCGGCAACGTCTTCGGGTTCAAGGCGCTCAAGGCGTTGCGCCTGGAGGACATGCGGATCCCGCTGCATTACGTCAAGACCTTCCAGGGCCCCGCGCACGGGATCATCATGGAGCGCGAGCATTTGAACAAGTACGGCCGGCCGCTGCTCGGCGCGACCACCAAGCCCAAGCTGGGCCTGTCCGCCCGCAACTACGGCCGGGTCGTCTACGAGGCGCTACGCGGTGGCCTGGACTTCACCAAGGACGACGAGAACATCAACTCCCAGCCATTCATGCGCTGGCGCGACCGGTACCTGTACTCCATGGAGGGCGTCAACCGCGCAATGGAGGCCACCGGCGAGATCAAGGGTCATTACCTCAATGTCACCGCGGCCACCATGGAGGACATGTACGAGCGGGCGGAGTTCGCCAAGGAGGTCGGCAGCATCATCATCATGATCGACCTGACCATTGGCTTCACTGCGATCCAGTCGATGGCCAAGTGGGCGCGGGCCAACAGCATGATCCTGCACCTGCACCGCGCCGGGTACGCGACCTACGCCCGGCAGAAAAACCATGGGGTGAACTTCCGGGTACTCGCCAAGTGGATGCGGCTGGCGGGGGTGGACCACATTCACTCCGGCACCGTGGTCGGCAAGCTGGAGGGCGACCCCAACATGATCCGCGGCTACTACGACACCCTCCGGCTGCTCAAGGTGAAGAAGAACCCCCAGCTGGGCATCTACTTCGACCAGGACTGGGGATCGATGCCGGGCGTCATGCCGGTGGCTTCTGGCGGCATCCACGCCGGCCAGATGCACGATCTGCTGCACTACCTCGGCGAGGATGTCGTGCTGCAGTTCGGCGGTGGCACGATCGGCCACCCGATGGGCATCGCCGCGGGCGCGACCGCCAACCGGGTCGCGCTAGAAGCGATGATCAAGGCGCGCAATGAAGGGCGCGACTACCGCAAGGAGGGTGACGACATCCTCAAGGCGGCTGCCAAGCACAGCCGTGAGTTGCAAGTCGCGCTGGACACCTGGGGTGACATCACCTTCAACTACGAGTCGACCGACACGCCTGACGTGGTTGAGACGCCGACTTCCGCCTAACTGGGTGTTCTGATTGGAGTATCCGCAATGCATATTACCCAGGGGACCTTTTCCTATCTTCCCGCTTTAACCGATGATGAGATCCGGAAACAGATCCAGTACGCGTTGGACAACGGGTGGCCATGCTCGGTGGAGTTCACCGACGACCCGCATCCCCGCAACGTCTACTGGGAGATGTGGGGACTGCCGATGTTCGACCTGCCGGACGCCGCCGGCGTGCTCGCTGAGGTCAACGCGTGTCGCAAGGCGAAGCCGGAGCACTACATCAGGCTCAATGCCTACGACGCGAGCTACGGCAAACAGACCACCGTGCTGCAGTTCATCGTACAGCGGCCTTCGGAGGAACCCGGCTTCCGGTTGGAGCGCCAGGAATGGCATGACCGCACCATCCGCTACACGCTGCACCCCTACGTGGCTGACCAGCCACACGGCGAGCGGTACAACGGGCAGAAATGACACCTCCCGACCGCTTACCGGGTAGCAAGATACCCGCGTCGCGCATGAATTTCGGGATGTCCCGGCCCGGCGGTAATTCGTCCGGGCCGGGGGCACCCGAAGATGAAGACAGAGAGTCGCTGCCGCCGGATGCCAAGATCGATCTCGCCAAGGAGCGCGCGGAGACCGGCATCGATGATATTTTCAGCGGGCTGGACGCCGATCTAGTCGGGCTGGCCCCGGTCAAGAATCGGATCCGCGAGATCGCCGCGTTGTTGCTGGTGGACCGGGCACGCGCCCAGTTCGGCCTGTCGACGTCAAGACCGAGCCTGCACATGTCCTTCACCGGAAGTCCGGGCACCGGTAAGACCACTGTGGCCATGCGGATGGCGGACTTGCTGTACCGGCTGGGCTACCTGCGCCGCGGGCACCTGGTTTCCGCGACCCGCGACGACCTCGTCGGTCAGTACGTCGGCCACACCGCGCCCAAGACCAAGGAAGTCCTCAAGCGCGCGATGGGCGGCGTCCTGTTCATTGATGAGGCCTATTACCTGTACCGCGAGGACAACGAGCGGGACTACGGGCAGGAAACCATCGAGATCCTGCTTCAGGTAATGGAAAACCATCGCGAGGACCTCGTCGTGATCCTGGCTGGTTACAAAGACCGGATGGATTCGTTCTTCGTGTCCAACCCAGGAATGGGCTCTCGCATCGCCCACCACATCGATTTTCCCGACTACACGCTCGACGAATTGGACGAGATCGGCCAGCTCATGATCCGCGCCGAGGGTTACCAGTTCAGCCCGGAGGCTGAAAAGACCTTCCGGGAGTACCTGGATCGCCGCATGAAACAGCCCCGGTTCGCCAACGCTCGCAGCGTCCGCAACGCGATCGAGCGGGCCCGGCTGCGGCACGCGAGCCGGCTGATGGAGACCGACACATCAGTCGGTAAGGGAGAACTCACCACCCTGCTGCCCGAGGACTTCCGCGTTAGCCGGGTATTTGCCGACGCGGAACCCGAGGGCGTGCCGACAACTTGATGATCGTCGAAAGTGAGCGGCAGCCGTGCAGTTCTGCACGGCTGCCGCTCACTTTCGACGATCATGGGTGGACCCGCTGCGGGGTCGCGGTTACCGACCAGGCGAAGGCGCAATGGTGGCGCGACCGGCTGCACCGGGTGCATGCCGAACTCACCCGCTGACCGTCACCTCCTCCGGCGCCCCGCCGACGGTGGCGGCACCACCGGTCCGCAGTCACCGTCGGGGGCGTCGTCGAGGTCGACGATGACCGGCGCGTGATCGCTGGGCGCGGTGCCTTTGCGGGCCGCCCGGTCCACCCAGGCCGCGCAGGTCCGGGGAGCCACGTCGTCGCCGGCCAGCACCAGGTCGATGCGCATGCCCAGGTCCTGGTGGAACATGCCGGCGCGGTAGTCCCAGTAGGTGAAGATCCGCTCGTCGGGCCAGCGTTCCCGCACCAGGTCGTGCAGCCCCAGCGCGCGTAGCGCGTCGCGTTCCGGCGGTGTGACATGGGTGGAGGTGGCATACGCGGCCGGGTTGTACACGTCCGCGTCGGTCGGCGCGACGTTCATGTCGCCACAGACCACAGCCGATGCGGGATCACCGGCGGCGACGGTGGCCCGCAACGCGGCCAGCCAGTCCAGCTTGTAGCGGTAGTGCGGGTCATCGGGGCTGCGGCCGTTGGGCACGTACACCGAGCTGACCCGTAGCCCGGCGCAGGTCGCGCTGACCGCACGGGCCTCGACCTTCGGGCTGGGTCCAACGGGATTGGCGGGCTCGTCGATCAATCCCGGGATGACATCGGCCAGGCCGACCCGGGATGCGATCGCGACCCCGTTCCACCGGCCGTCTCCGTGATGGGCCACGGCGTACCCACGCTCGGTCAGCGCAGGCGCAACCAGCTCGTCGAAGGCGTCCGCCGGCAGCTTGGTCTCTTGCAGGCACACCACGTCCGGTGCGCGGGCATCCAGCCACGGGAGCAACCGGGGCAACCGTGACCGCACCGAATTCACGTTCCAGGTCGCCAGCCGCACCCCACTACGCTATCGCGCCCCGATGGCGGGCCGAGGTGCGCGACGCGGGTGTGCCGCCGGTGCAGCACCACCTCGCGGAACTGGTGCAGCAGGGCCGCCGCGGGGGCATGCAGCCACTCGCCGTGCAGTGGTAACCGGATCACCGGGCGGTCAGCGTCGGCAGTGGATACGAACATCGGCTCGAGGTCGAGCTCGGCGAATCGGACCGCGATGACACCCCCGGTGTCAGCATCGTCACCGGCCCACAGCACCACCGGTGTGATCACCCGACTGCTCGCTCCGGGATAGTCATCGGGGTAGTCGTCGAGCAAGCCCAGCACCGACTCCGGTGCCAGGTGGATCCCCAGATGGTCGGCGAGTTGCTGACGGGCCGCGGCGGATGCCGACTCCCAGCGACCCACCCACTGCCCCGGCAACGTGAGTTGTCCAGCACGTGCGCTCAGGGCGTCAGCGCGCCGGGTCAGCAGTACCGCCGGGCCGCCGCGGGCGGTGACCACCGTGACGGCCATCACGGCCCGCTCAGCTTTCCAGCGCCGGATGCGGCGGCGCCGGAAGCGGCGCAGCGCATCCCGGATACCCGGCGGCGGGTTCACCCGGCGACTCCGACGCCTGCGAACAGATCGTGCTCCCAGTTGTACGGTCCCGAGCCCGGTCCGCGGTCCCCGCGGACCAGCACGTAATACTCCACGGCGAACTCGGGCCACGTGATGAGGGCCGCGAAAAGCCCGTTCCGGACATCCACCTGGCTGCGGTAGGCCCGCATCGCGGCCGCCTTGGCACTGAGATACTCGCGCCCGTCCACCACCGCGGTGATCTCCTCGTTGGGCGACGAGTACGGGATCGGGATGTCGTCCGACGAGGAAAGTAACCCGGAGTTCGCCACGGCCTGAATCGTGCTGCGGGACAATGTCATCCAGTAGACCTTCACCACCCGCCAGGGTGCGCCCAACTCCGGAGCGTAATCGGGGTCGGCGGCCGGATCCAGCGCAGCCATGGTCACCCGGTTGGCCTGGATGTGGTCGGGGTGCCCGTACCCACCGGTGGCGTCGTAGGTGATGACCACCTGAGGCCGTTCGGCGCGCAAAATCTCGACCATCGCCCGGACCGCCTCGTCGGGATCGGCGGCGGCGAAGGCGTTGGGATCCTCCTGGGCCGGGATGCCGCTGTCGCGCCAGCGACGACGCCCGCCCAGCCAGTAATGCCGCGCGGTGCCCAGCACGTCAAGCGCCTCGGCCAGCTCGGTCTCCCGGTGCCGGCCCAGCCCGTCGGGGTCGGCGTCACGCAACCCGGCCAGGTCGGGCGCGACGATCTGGCCGGCCTCGCCGCGGGTACACGTCACCAGCACGACGGTGGCGCCCTGCCGGGCATAGCTGATCATCGTTGCGCCGGTCATGATCGACTCATCATCGGGATGTGCGTGCACGAGCAACAACCGACGGTCTTCCATTCGATCACCCATACCTTCCGGCATACCCCAACCGGGCACGATTGTGCACCCAGACGGGCGACCCGTCTCCACCCCGGGGGCTCATCGATGCTTGTGCCCCGTTTCGCCCGTCCCCGGGGCTCTCATGGATG
Source organism: Pseudonocardiaceae bacterium (assembly GCA_035606945.1). Taxonomy (GTDB): domain Bacteria; phylum Actinomycetota; class Actinomycetes; order Mycobacteriales; family Pseudonocardiaceae. The sequence goes on along the minus strand of DATNDR010000006.1, from coordinate 84,241 downwards.
CTTGCGCACCTCGGGTCGCTCAGCGTGGCAGACTGTCCCAGAAGAGCAGCTCGTAGGCCTGCAGCAGGCGGGCTGCCCGGGCGATGCCCGCCAGGTCGCCACCGTGGGCCAGCCCGGCATCGATCACTGCCAGGCTGGCTTGCTCGAGCTCGGTCGCCGGGCCGGTGAAGTGCAGGAAAAAGGCGCAGTCTTCCGCGTTGATCTGGTAGTTGGCGGGTAGCGCAGCAGCAATCCGCGCGCAGCAGCTGCCCCAGGCTTCCAGGTTCACCAGCAAGGCACCGGCGACCTGCGCCGGTGTGCCGTCGCGGGCCAGACGCGCCACGTAAGACGGGTACACCTGGCAACCTGGCAACGGCTCGTAATCCTGCTGCGCCGCGCTGTCGAGCCCGACTGCGGCAGCGAAGGCGCCGAGCGCGCCGAGCGCGGCTCGCTCCGCGGCGACCATGCCGGTCAGGTAGCCGTGGGCCGGCTCAGCGCCGAACCGTTGGGCGAGCATCTCGAAGCTGCGCAGATCACTGGGGATGATGTGGAGTTGCTCTCCGGCGAAAGCCCGCAGCGCTCCGCTGGACAGCCGTCCGGCCTCCAGCTCCACCAGCCAGGAGTTGTCCTTGATGCGTTCCTCGACGTCGGTGAGGTCCTGCCGGATCCGAGCGCACAACGCCTGGGCATCCATCGTGAGGTTCCTTCCTCTCAACCCTTTCCGGGGAAATATCGGATACCTCCGGGCGCTCATTGAGAGAATCCGCGCTGCGCACCTCCCCCGAACCTGCACCCCCGCCGGGTATCATGACAACCCAGCAGCTCAAGATGCCAGGAAAGGCCTTCTCATACCCCGGGAGGGCTCCGGCGCGGCCCAAACTACGGGACGCCGCGGCGGCGCGTCACAAGTGATAACGACTCGGTAACCCGCTGAGGTAACCTGCGGATTACCGCAGATGGGTGCACGTCGTCCCGATGCGTGTATCGAGTGAGTAATCGAGACGACGGGAGGTGCTCGTGAGCGCTAACCACCTGCCAGCAGGGTCGGGCCCCCGCCAGCAAGGCCTCTATGACCCCGGCTACGAACACGACGCCTGCGGGGTCGCCTTCGTAGCCGACCTCGCGGGGCGCCGAGACCACGCCATCGTGCGCAATGCTTTGACTGCGCTGCGCAACCTGGAGCACCGGGGCGCCCGTGGCGGTGAGCCCGATACCGGTGACGGCGCCGGGATTCTACTCCAGCTACCCGACGGCTTGTTCCGGCAGGTCGTCGACTTCGAGTTACCCGAAGCAGGCCGGTATGCCGTCGGTACCGCTTTCCTGCCCAGCGACGGCCCCGGTGATGGCTCTGCCGCTGAGGTGATGAGGGGTATCGAGGCCATCGCGGTCCAGGAGGGCATGCGCGTGCTGGGCTGGCGCGATCTGCCGGTCAACCCCGAGGGAGTGGGGCCCACCGCCCGATCGGTGATGCCCCGGTTCCGCCAGCTGTTCGTCGCCGGACAGGACGGCCAGACCGGGCTGGCGCTGGAGCGGCTGGTGTACTGCGTGCGCAAGCGCGCCGAGCACGATCTTGACGTCTACTTCCCGAGTTTGTCCGGGCGCACCATCGTCTACAAGGGAATGCTCACCGAGGAACAGCTGGTGAGCTTCTATCCCGACCTGTCGGACGAGCGGGTCACCAGCTCGCTGGCGCTGGTGCATTCGCGGTTCTCCACCAACACCTTCCCGTCCTGGCCGCTGGCTCACCCGTACCGCTTCATCTCGCACAACGGTGAGATCAACACCTTGCGCGGCAACCGGAACTGGATGCACGCCCGGGAGAGCAAGCTTGCGAGCGACCTCATTCCCGGCGATCTGGAACGGATCTACCCGATCGGCACCCCCGACGCCAGCGACTCGGCATCGTTCGACGAGGTGCTCGAGCTGTTGCACCTTGGCGGGCGCCCGCTGCCGCACGCGGTGTTGATGATGATCCCGGAGGCGTGGGAGAACCACACCGAGATGGATCCGGCGCGCCGAGCATTCTACGAATTTCACTCCACGCTGATGGAGCCGTGGGACGGTCCGGCCCTGGTCGCGTTCACCGACGGCACCGTGATCGGCGCCGTGCTGGACCGCAACGGCCTTCGCCCGGCCCGCTACTGGGTCACCGAGGACGGGCTGGTCGTGCTGGCCAGCGAGGTCGGCGTGCTGGAGATCGATCCCGCCACGGTGGTGCGCAAAGGACGGCTGGAGCCGGGGCGGATGTTCCTCGCCGACACCGCGACCGGCCGGATCGTCAGTGACGACGACATCAAGGGCCGGCTCGCCGCCGAGCATCCCTACGCCGACTGGGTCGCCGGCGGCCTGGTCCGACTGGAGGACCTGCCCGAGCGCGAGCGCGAGATACCGACTCACTCATCGCTGGTGCGCCGCCAGCAGAGTTTGGGGTATACCCAGGAAGAGCTGGCGGTGCTGCTCGGACCGATGGCGCTGACCGGCGCCGAACCCATCGGGTCGATGGGCAACGACGCCCCGCTGGCCCCGTTCTCCGAGCAACCCCGCCCGCTGTTCGACTACTTCACTCAGCTGTTCGCTCAGGTCACCAACCCTCCCCTGGATGCGATCCGGGAGGAGCTGGTGACCTCACTGCAGGCGCAGCTCGGTGCTCAGCCCAACCTGCTGGTAGCCAATGAGGACTCCTGCCGGCGGATCGTGCTGCCGTTCCCGGTGCTGGACAACGACGAGCTCGCCAAGATCGTGCACGTCAACGATGACGGTGAGTGGCCGGAATACCAAGCCCATACCGTCAAAGGCCTGTATGACGTCCACGGCGGCGGTCCGGCGCTGGTCGGCCGGCTGGACGAGATCCGCGCTGAGGTCTCCGCGGCGGTCCGCGAGGGTGCGCGACTGATCGTGCTGTCCGGTCGAGGCGTGGACGCAGATCATGCGTCGATCCCGTCACTACTGCTCACCGGTGCGGTGCACCACCATCTGGTGCGCGAGAAGACCCGCACCCAGGTAGGCCTGATCGTCGAAGCGGCGGATGCCCGCGAGGTGCACCACATCGCGCTGCTGATCGGTTACGGCGCTGCGGCCGTCAACCCGTACCTGGCGATGGCCACCGTGGAGGACCTCGCCGAGCGGGGCCTGCTGGGCGACATCGACGGCAAGACCGCCACCCGGAACCTGATCAAGGCGCTGGGCAAGGGTGTGCGCAAGACGATGTCCAAGATGGGCGTGTCCACGGTGGCCTCCTACACCGGCGCGCAGATCTTCGAGGCGATCGGTCTGGGGCCTGAGGTCATCGACTCCTGCTTCACCGGCACCACGTCCCGGCTCGGTGGGGTCGGATTCGACACGCTGGCCGAGGAAGTGGCGCGCTGGCATGGCCGTGCCTTCCCGCGCGACGGGGTACACGCCCCGCACCGGGAGCTGGCCATCGGCGGGGACTACCAGTGGCGCCGCGAGGGCGAGGCGCACGTGTTCTCCCCCGCCACGGTGTTCAAGCTGCAGCACTCCACCCGGACCGGTCGGTACGAAATCTTCAAGGAGTACACCCGGCTGGTCGACGACCAGTCGCAACGGCTGATGACCCTGCGCGGGCTGTTCACCTTCCGTGAGGGCGTTCGGCCGCCGGTACCTCTCGAAGAAGTGGAGTCGGTGGACAAGATCGTGAAGCGGTTCGCGACCGGCGCCATCTCCTACGGGTCCATCTCCAAGGAGCAGCACGAGGTGCTGGCCATCGCGATGAACCGGCTGGGCGGTAAGTCCAACACCGGGGAGGGCGGCGAGGACGCCGACCGCTACACCCCCGACCCGAACGGCGACCTGCGCCGATCGGCGATCAAGCAGGTGGCCTCCGGGCGCTTCGGGGTCACCAGCGAGTACCTGGTCAACGCTGACGACCTGCAGATCAAGATCTCACAGGGCGCCAAGCCCGGCGAGGGTGGCCAGCTGCCCGGCACCAAGGTGTACCCGTGGATCGCCAAGACCCGGTACTCCACGCCGGGGGTGGGGCTGATCTCACCACCGCCGCACCACGACATCTACTCGATCGAGGACATCAAGCAGCTGATCCACGACCTGAAAAACGCCAATCCGCGGGCCCGGGTGCACGTGAAGCTGGTGTCGGAGGTGGGGGTCGGCACGGTGGCCGCCGGGGTGGCCAAGGCGTACTCCGACGTGGTGCTGATTTCCGGGCACGACGGCGGCACCGGGGCCTCGCCGCTGTCGTCGATCAAACATGCCGGCACGCCGTGGGAGCTGGGGCTGGCCGAGACCCAGCAGACGCTGATCGCCAACAAGCTGCGGGACCGGATCGTGGTACAGACCGACGGCCAGCTCAAGACCGGCCGCGACGTCGTGATCGCCGCCCTGCTGGGTGCCGAGGAGTACGGCTTCGCCACCGCACCCTTGGTGGTCTCGGGCTGCATCATGATGCGGGTCTGCCATCTGGACACCTGCCCAGTGGGGGTGGCCACCCAGAACCCGACGTTGCGGGCGAGGTTCACCGGCAAGGCCGAGTACGTCGTCAACTTCTTCGAGTTCGTCGCCCAGGAAGTGCGCGAATACCTGGCCGCGTTGGGTTTCCGCACCCTGGAAGAGGCCATCGGACGCACCGAGATGCTGGATACCCGCCCGGCGATCGATCACTGGAAATCTGCCGGGCTGGACCTGTCACCGATCCTGCACGTTCCTGCCGCCGGCGGAGCCGGCAATCAGACCTCTGTCGGTGACGCTCCGCGGCACCGGATCAGGGAGCAGGACCACGGGTTGGACAAGGCGCTGGACAACACCCTCATCGCGCTGGCCGAAGGCGCGCTGTCCGATGGCTCACCGGTGCACCTGGACCTGCCGGTGCGCAACGTCAACCGGACGGTGGGCACCATGCTGGGGTATGAGCTCACGCGTCGCTGGGGTGGGGAGGGGCTGCCCGACAACACCATCGACATCACACTGACCGGTTCGGCCGGCCAGTCGTTCGGGGCCTTCCTGCCGCGAGGGATCACGTTGCGGCTGGTGGGCGACGCCAACGACTACGTCGGCAAGGGGCTGTCCGGCGGCCGGATCACGGTGCGCCCGCACCCCGACGCCCAGTTCGTCGCGGAGCATCACATCATCGCCGGCAACGTGATCCTCTACGGCGCGACCGGCGGGGAGCTGTTCCTGCGCGGGATCGTCGGGGAACGGTTCTGCGTGCGCAACTCCGGCGCGCTGGCCGTCGTCGAGGGCGTCGGTGACCACGGCTGCGAGTACATGACCGGCGGCCAGGTGGTGGTGCTCGGCCCGATCGGGCGCAACTTCGCGGCCGGGATGTCCGGCGGGGCCGCGTATGTCCTTGATTTGCCGGTTCACCGGGTCAATGCGGAGATGGTGGATCTCGACGACCCGCTGACCGATGAGGACCGGACATTCCTGGCTGACGTGGTGGCGCGCCACCACGCCGAGACCGGGTCGGCGGTGGCGCACGCGCTGCTGGCCGACTGGGACACCGCGGTGGACCGGTTCGGCAAGGTCATGCCCAAGGACTTCAAGCGGGTGCTGGCCGCTCAAGCGGCGGCGCAACGCGACGGCCGCGACGTCAACGAAGCCATCATGGAGGCCGCCCATGGCTAGGCCGACCATCACCATGGAGGCCGCCCATGGGTGACGTTAAGGGCTTCCTCACCACCCCGCGGCAGGGCCCCCCGCGCCGGCCGGTCGAGCTGCGGTTGCGGGACTGGCGTGAGGTCTATGCAGAGATGGACCGCGGCACGGTGGAGGCGCAAGCCGGCCGGTGCATGAATTGCGGGATCCCGTTCTGCCATCTCGGCTGCCCGCTGGGCAATCTGATCCCGGACTGGAACGACCTGGTCTGGCGTTCCGATTGGGCCCAGGCCATCGAGCGGTTGCACGCCACCAACAACTTTCCCGAGTTCACCGGCACGCTGTGCCCGGCTCCCTGCGAAGCGGCCTGCGTGCTGGCGATCAACGACGACGCGGTGACGATCAAGCAGGTCGAGATCGAGATCATCGACCGGGCCTGGGACGAGGGCTGGGTGCGTCCGGTCAAGCCCGAGGTGCGCACCGGCAAGAAGGTCGCCGTGGTCGGGTCCGGGCCTGCTGGGTTGGCCGCGGCTCAGCAGCTGACCCGGGTCGGGCACGACGTGGTGGTCTACGAGCGGGCGGACCGGATCGGCGGGCTGCTGCGCTACGGCATTCCCGAGTTCAAGATGGCCAAGCACCGGCTGGATCGGCGTTTGGACCAGATGCGTGCCGAGGGCACCGAATTCCGGGCCGGTGTCGACGTCGGGGGGGACCTCGGTGCCGACGAGCTGCTCGCCGGCTTCGATGCGGTGGTGCTCGCCGGCGGGGCCACCGCCTGGCGGGACCTGCCCGTGCCCGGTCGCGAGCTGACCGGCATCTATCAGGCGATGGAGTACCTGCCACCGTCCAACCGGGTGCAGGAAGGTGACCTTGAGCGCTCGCCGATCGATGCGGCGGGCCAGCATGTGGTGATCATCGGCGGCGGCGACACCGGCGCCGACTGCCTCGGTACCGCGCACCGCCAGGGCGCTGCTTCGGTGGTGCAGCTGGAAATCCTGCCGTTGCCCCCGGAGCAACGTCCGGCGCACCAGCCGTGGCCCACCTACCCGATGATCTACCGGGTCTCCTCGGCGCACGAGGAGGGTGGCGAGCGGCTGTTCTCGGTGAGCACCCAACAGTTCCTGGGCGATGTCGACGGCCACGTGCGCGCACTACGGCTGGTCGAGGTGGTCTTCGAGAGCGGCAAGTTCGTGCCGGTGTCGGGCACCGAGCAGGATCTTCGCTGTGACCTGGTCCTGCTGGCGATGGGCTTCGTCGGGCCGGAGAAGGGCAAGCTACTCGAAGGGCTCGGCGTGGAATACGACGCCCGCGGCAACGTCGCCCGTGACGCGTCGTTCATGACCAACGTGCCGGGCGTGTTCGTCGCCGGCGACATGGGCCGCGGGCAATCCTTGATCGTGTGGGCCATCGCCGAAGGCCGCTCCGCTGCCGCAGGCGTGGACCAACACCTCACCGGCCGCACCGTCCTGCCCACCTGCATCGCCCCCACCGACCGCCCCGTCTCGTAAGCCCCTTCTGACCCGCAGTCAGGCGGTCAGCTCGAGCTCGGCGAGCAGGAGGGCGTGGTCGCTGCCGGCGGCAATCGCCTCGTCAGATAGGCGTTGGACGTCGACCACTTCGAGGTCGGGAGTGGTCCAGAGGTGGTCGTTGCCCGCGCTGTGGGCGTGGCGGAGGTGGTGCACCGGGCCCGGACCCAGCAGGGGGTCCGCACCCTCAGGCAGAGCTGGTCCGGCGTCGATCCCGAAAATGATCGGGCCGGGGACGCCTGCGAGCCATTTGGCGATCCCGGCGTGAAAGGCGCGCTGCAGCGACGCCGCGGGCTGGCCGGAGGGCTGCCGGCCGTGGAAGCTGCACACGGTGAGGATGTCACCGGTAGACAACGCTGCCTGCGCCAGCACTGTTCGCCACAGGAACCCGGGCCGCACCGGTTCCCGCACGTCGAACGGCGCCCCGTCCAGCACACCGGAATCGAGCAGCGCGGTGGTCGGGCCACCCAGAATGGCGCAACCCAGCCGGAATTCGCTGGCCCGCGGGTTGCACAGGTCGGTGGACAGCGCGCCCCAGGCGAAGTACCTGGTCTTGCGGTGCATCCGTTCATGCGCCGACGGGTGCGGCATCAGCGCGCGGTACACCGGGCGGCCGATCTCCTGCAGCAACGCGAGGTCGGGCTGTAGCCGGCGCAGCAGGTCGACCTTGATGTCCAGCAGACCTGTCGGTCGGGAGTCGACGTTCCAGCTCACTACCCGGATGCGAACCGCCACTACTGCTCCGCACCCGGAACGCGGTGCTCCGCGACCCGGTAGATGTCGGGCACGAATCCCCACACCGACCCGAGCCGGCCGGGCTCGAAGTCCTCGCTGGTGCGCGTGCGGTACGACCCCTCGAGGATCGCCGTCTCGTCGACGCCCTGGGTGATGGCCAGGCACGGCTGCCGGTAGGCGCAGCGCGAGCAGTTCTCCCACGATGCATTGGGGTAGATCCGCACCGACGGATCGGTCATGTCCTGCATCTCCAGCGCTATCCCCATGCCGTGCCGGGTGATCTCCAGCTCGGTTCTGGGCAGCTGGGTGCGGCGAAACGATTCGGTGCCGCGCTGCGTGGTGATCCCACCTGGCCCCGGCATCGCCCGCACTTTCACCGTGGGCTTGTCGGAGCTGGGCTCGGTCAGCCGGATCTCGTTGTAGATGGTGCCTTCAACTTTGGCGAGGAAGGCCAGCTGCCAGGCCCAGCTGCGGGTGAGGGCCTGCTGGTCGAGCCGCAGTTCGTCGATCTCCGGCCACTGCAAGCCGGTGACGATCCGGTGCTCGACGAGCCAGTACAACTCATGGTCGTCGATCACAGCCAGGTCGATACGGACCCGGTACTGCAGCGGCCGGCCCTCCGGGGTGATCAGCCCGCTGTCCGGGTCGGCCGGGTCGGGCAGGCTGATGTCGAACTGCGAGCGGACTCCGATCGGGGTGAACCGGTCGACCTCCTGGGCCCAGTCGAAGTACCGACGCAGGAGGCCGGTGCCCAGCTCCAGATGCTGTTCCCAGTCCTGGACCTGCTCCGCGGACAACTCGCGGGTGCGCGTATACGTGTCGCGCTGCCTGCGCATCGATTTCTTGAAACCGGCGAGGGTCAGCGGGCGCACGATCACCCGGTTCCAGTCCCACATGCCGGGGAAATAGTAGACGTCGAGCGCGTCGTGGATCGCTTCGCCGAAGCTGAACACCTGCGCCGGTTCGATCGGCTCGTAATCTCGCCGTTCCCGAGCCGCGAAGTCCCAGGCCCGCCGACACCGGCGGAACAGCCCGCTCTCCCACGGTCGAGCCACATAATTCACACCCACGGCCACCTCCCGCGGCTTACCTGCGATCCGAGAGTACCGCGGACTCTCACCGCGTTCAGCGGACTGAGCGGGGTTATTCAGGGGCCATTAACCCCGCTGAGCCCGCTGAATGCGGGTCAGCCAAGGCCTAGGTGGCGGGCGATCAGGAGGCGTTGGATCTCGCTGGTGCCTTCGCCGATCTCGAGAACCTTGGCGTCGCGGTAGAAGCGGGCTACCGGGTAGTCGTTCATGAAGCCGTAGCCGCCGAAGATCTGGGTGGCGTCCCGGGCGTTGTCCACCGCGGCGTTGGATGACACCAGCTTGGCGATGGCCGCTTCCTTCTTGAACGGCTGGCCGCGCAGCATGCGCGCGGCGGCGTGGTAGTAGGCCAGCCTCGCGGTGTGCGCCCTGGCCTCCATGTCGGCGATTTTAAACTGGATCGCCTGGTAGCTGCCGATGGCGTGGCCGAAGGCGTGCCGCTGCCGGGCGTAGGACACGCACTCGTCGATGCAACCCTGGGCCAGGCCGACGCCCAGCGCGGCGATCGCGATGCGACCTTCGTCGAGGATGGACAGGAACTGCGCGTACCCGCGGCCACGCTCTCCGAGCAGGTTGCCCACCGGCACCCGGCAGTCGTCGAAGAACAGCTCACGGGTATCGGAGCACTTCCAGCCGACCTTGGAGTAGTTCTTCGAGATGGAAAAGCCCGGATGCCGGGCCGGCACCATGATGGCGGAGATCTCCTTGCGTCCGTCTCTGACCCCGGTGATCGCGGTGACGGTGACCAGCGAGGTGATGTCGGTGCCCGAATTGGTGATGAAGGCCTTGGATCCATTGATCACCCATTCGTCGCCCTCGCAGCGGGCAGTGGTACGGGTGGCGCGAGCGTCGGATCCACCACCGGGCTCGGTGAGCCCGAACGCCCCGAGCCGCCGGCCGGTGCACAGGTCCGGAAGCCAGTACTGCTTCTGCTCCTCGGTACCGAACCGGAAGATCGGCATCGCGCCCAGTGACACGCTGTCTTCCAGGGTGATCGCGACCGACGAGTCCACCCGCGCCAGCTCCTCCAACGCCAGGCACAGCGCGAAGTAGTCGCCGCCCATCCCGCCGTAGTGCTCGGGAAACGGCAGCCCGAACAGCCCCATCTCGCCCATCTTCGCCACCAGCGTGTACGGGAATGACCCGTGCTCGTACAGGTCGGCGATCACCGGCGCGACTTCCTTGCGCGCGAAGTCCTCCACCGTCTTGCGCAGCGCCTCGTGCTCGGCACTCAACTCCATACGTCCCTCTTCTCCCCGCGTGTCGCGTCCCCCTGCACGGTGTGTCGTCCCCCGGTGCACGCCGGTTCGACCACGGCAACCACCGCGTCGCGCTCGACGGTGCCTCCGGGTCGGGCAGCCAACGCGCGGATCACCCCCTCGATCGGTGCAGTGAGCGCGTGTTCCATCTTCATCGCCTCCAGCACCAGCAGCCGGGTTCCCGCGCTGACCTGCTGGCCCTCGACGACGTCGACCACCGTGACGGTGCCGGGCATCGGCGCCCGCACGATTCCGTCCAGGCTCGCCTCGGTGGGCCGCGCGGCGTCGACGGTGGGCTGCTCAGACAACTCCCAGCTGTGCCCGTCGCGGCCCAGCCACACCACGGCGCTCTCGGCCACGCAGGTGTAGCGGCGGGTGATCCCGTCCACGGTGACGGCGAGGTCCCCGCCATCCCACCGCGCCGACGCGCGCTGCGCGATGCCCCCAGCCCCGCCGACGACGACGTCAGCGCCAGCCGCCCGACCCCGGGTGCGGACCTCGACCGGCTCATGCCCGCCGGCCTGGACCTGCCAACGGGTCCAAGCCGGCTCGCCGAGGCGCCAGCCGCCGGGCAGCGCGAAGGGATCCACCACCGGCCCGTTGGGTTCCAACGCCAGCAGCGCGCGCAGCGCGGCCGCGGCGAGCACGTCGTCCGGCGGTCCGACGGTCCGCGCTGCGCTGCACCGCTCCACCAACCCGGTGTCCAGCCTCCCGGCCTGCACGTCAGGATCAGCGAGCAGCGCGCGCAGGAACGACACGTTGGTGCCCACGCCGAGGATGCTGGTGGCCGCGAGCGCAGCGTCCAGCCGGCGCAGCGCGGTGCCCCGGTCCGGGCCGTGCGCGATGATCTTGGCCAGCAGCGGGTCGTAGTGGCTGCCCACGTGCTCGCCCACCAGCAACCCGGAGTCCACGCGGAGACCCGGCCCGGCGTCAGGTTCGCGTAATAACAGAATGCGCCCGCCGGTGGGCAGGAAGTCACCCGCGGGATCCTCGGCGTAGACCCGAGCCTCGACCGCATGCCCGTTGGCGCGAACGTCGTCCTGCGTGAAGTCCAGCGGCTGACCGGCGGCGACCCGCAGCTGCCACTCGACCAGATCCAGCCCGGTGACCAGCTCGGTGACCGGGTGCTCCACCTGCAGCCGGGTGTTCATCTCCAGGAAGAAGAACTGATCTGGTGTGGTGGCGGGCACCAGGAACTCCACCGTGCCCACGCCGGTGTACCCCACGGCCCGGGCAACGGCCACCGCGCACTGACCCATCCGGGCCCGGATCGCGGCATCCAGCAGCTCCGAGGGAGTCTCCTCGACGATCTTCTGGTGCCGCCGCTGCAGGCTGCACTCGCGTTCACCGAGGTGCACCACGTTGCCCTGCGCGTCGGCCAGCAACTGGATCTCGATATGCCGCGCAACGGCGATCAACCGCTCGACGAGGAGCGTGGGGTCGCCGAAAGCGCCCAGGGCTTCCCGCCGGGCGCCGGCGATCGCCTCGGGCAGGTCCTGCGCGCGGTGCACCACCCGCATGCCCTTACCTCCGCCACCGGCAGACGGCTTGAGCAGCACGGGGTAGCCGATCTCGCCGGCCGCAGCGGCCAACCCATCAGCGTCACAGCCGTTGTTACCAGGCACCACGGGGACCCCTGCTGCCGCCGCGGTGACCTTGGCTCGAATCTTGTCGCCCATCACCTCGATCGCGTCAGCGGACGGGCCGATGAAGACCAGACCGGCCGCGGCGCAGGCCCGGGCGAAGGCCGCGTTCTCGGACAGGAACCCGTAGCCGGGGTGCACGGCCTGGGCACCGGTGCGCGCGGCGGCGTCCAGGACGGCTTCGATGCACAGATACGACGATGCCGGCGGCGCCGGGCCGAGCCGGACGGCGACATCCGCGTCGCGGACGTGCCGGGCGCCGGCGTCGGCGTCGCTGTAGACGGCCACCGACCGGACGCCCATCGCGCGCAATGTGCGGATCACCCGCACGGCGATCTCGCCCCGGTTGGCCACCAGCACGGTGTGGAACATTGCGCCGCTCACATCCGGAAAACGCCGAAACCGCTGGGTTCCAGCGGCGCATTGGCACAGGCCGACAGTGCCAGCCCGAGCACCATCCGGGTGTCCGCCGGATCGATCACCCCGTCGTCCCACAACCGGGCGGTCGAGTAGTACGGGTGGCCCTGGTGCTCGTACTGGGCCCGGATGCGATCGGCGACGGCCACATTGGATTCTGGGTCATCGGCGCCCCGGACAGCGCTGAGCACCGTGGCGGCCTGCTCCCCGCCCATCACCGAAATCCGTGCATTGGGCCACATGAACAGAAACCGCGGCGAGTAGGCCCGGCCGCACATCGAATAATTGCCCGCGCCGAACGAGCCGCCGATGATGACGGTCAGCTTGGGCACCCGGGTGGTGGCCACCGCGGTGACCATTTTGGCGCCATGCTTGGCGATCCCGCCGGCCTCGTACTCCCGGCCCACCATGAAACCGGAGATGTTCTGGAGAAACACCAGCGGGATCCCGCGCTGGTCGCACAATTCGATGAAATGTGCGCCTTTCAGTGCCGACTCGCTGAACAGGATGCCGTTGTTGGCCACGATGCCCACCGGGTGGCCGTGCAGCCGGGCGAAACCGGTGACCAGCGTGGTGCCGTACTCGGTCTTGAACTCCGACAACCGGCTACCGTCGACGATCCGGGCGATCACCTTCCGCACGTCGTAGGGTATGCGGGGATCCACCGGCACCACGCCGTATATCCCGTCCTCAGCGGGCTCCTCAGTGGCGACCACCTCCCATGGCCGGGGCGGGCGTGGCCCGAACGTGGCAACGATCCCGCGGACGATCCGCAGCGCATGGACGTCGTCGTCGGCAAGGTGGTCGGTGACCCCGGACACCCGCGAATGCAGCACCGCCCCGCCGAGCTCCTCCGCGGTGACCACCTCGCCGGTCGCGGCCCGCACCAGCGGCGGCCCGCCGAGGAAGATCGTGCCCTGGTTGCGGACGATCACCGCCTCGTCGCTCATCGCCGGCACGTACGCACCACCCGCGGTGCACGACCCCATGACCGCGGCGATCTGCGGGATACCGCGAGCGGACATCGTCGCCTGGTTGTAGAAAATCCGTCCGAAGTGCTCCCGGTCGGGGAACACCTGATCCTGTTCGGGCAGGTAAGCGCCGCCGGAATCGACGAGGTACACGCACGGCAGGCGATTGTGCAGCGCTACTTCCTGGGCGCGCAGATGCTTCTTGACGGTCATCGGGTAGTAGGTGCCGCCCTTGACGGTGGCGTCGTTGGCGACGATCACGCATTCCCGCCCGGACACCCGCCCGACGCCGGTGATGATCCCCGCCGCCGGGGCCTGGTTGTCGTACATGCCGGTGGCCGCCAGCGGGGACAGCTCCAGAAAAGGTGACGACGGATCCAGCAACTGCTCGACCCGGTCGCGGGGCAGCACCTTGCCGCGCTCGACATGACGCTGCCGGGCGCTTGACGGCCCGCCCAACCGGGCGGCGCCGAGCCGCTGCCGCAAGTCGGTCACCAGCGCCGCGTGTGCCTGCTCGTTGCGCTCGGCGGCCGGCTGCGCCGATTCGACCAGCGCGTCCACACCAACCACGGTAGACGTATCACCCGGCTGCTGGTGGTCCTCTGTTCACTGTGCGCATAGCGGACGGCCCGCCACCAAAGGAGCCAAGGTGAAACGACATATCCAGCACAGTTACTACGTCGAGGGCGAGGGCCTGTGGACCTTCGACGACGCCCGGCGGCCGAGGTGCATCTCACCGGTAGCACCCGCCGAGGTGCGGATGTTCCGCTTCTCCCGGCTGGGGCCTCAGGGCGAGGTGACCGACCCGGCGCTGAACCAGGAACTCGCCAAGGCGATGACCGTGTCGAAAGAGCAGCCCGACTCCTCCGCGAACGGTGCTGATCCGATCCCGGCCGGGTTCACCTACCTGGGGCAGTTTGTCGACCACGACCTGACCATGGACGCCACCGCGGTGTCGCTGGGCCAGGACGTCACGGTGGACGAGCTGGTCGACGGCCGCTCCCCGGCGTTGGATCTGGACTCCGTCTACGGTCGCGGTCCCCACCATCCCCAAGACCGGCGCTTCTACGCCGCCGACGGGATCAAGCTCAAGACCGGCACCACCGCCGCTGTCGATGTCGGCCCGGCGACCAACCCGAACCCGCCGCACTCGGGCAGCACCAACGCCAACCGTGACGCGTTCGACCTGCCGCGGGTCGGCACCGGACCGACGAAAGCCGCGCAACGGGCCGCGCTGATCCCCGACGCCCGCAATGACGAGAACCTCGCGGTCGCGCAGACGCACCTCGCGTTCATCCACTTCCACAACCGGGTGGTGGACACCCTCGGCACGCAGGGCGTGCCGAGCGCGTTGCTCTTCGACCGCGCCCAGGGCGAAGTCGTGCGCCACTACCAGTGGATGCTGCGTACCGACCATCTGCCCCGGATCATCGACCCTGCTCTGGTCGACGACGTGTTCACCCATGGACGGAAGTTCTTCGAGGTCACCGCAGGCGGCTATGGCGACGACGTCACGGGCACCACCGCGGGGGATACCGCGACCATACCGATCGAGTTCTCGGTGGCCGCCTACCGGCTGGGCCACAGCATGATCCGCGACACCTACCAGTGGAACCGCCTGTTCAACCAGAACGGCCCGCTCAGGATCGCCACCCTGTTCCAGCTGTTCACCTTCACCGGGACCAGCGGCAACCTCACCCCCACTGCCGATCCGGCCCAGCTGGACGATCCCAATTCCGGGACGTTCCTACGCCTGCCCACCAACTGGATCGTGGACTGGCGCCGGCTGCACGACTTCACCACCACCACCCTGGCCGCACCGGTGCCCCCGGACGGGTTGCGCAATGTGGCCAAGCGCATCGACACCCTGCTGGTCAACCCGCTCGACCAGCTACCAGCCGGGACCTTCGCCGGGCGCGAGCAGAACCTGGCTATCGACGACATGCAGCGCAACCTGGCATTTCGCAACCTGACCCGGGCGAACATGGTGCGTCTGGCGTCCGGGCAGCAGATGGCTGACTTGTTCGGTGTCAAGCCGTTGACCGTGGCGGAGATCCTGGCCGGTGACGGCACCGGCGCCGACCTGACCGCCCCGGATCAGCTCAACCAGGCCCAGCAGGACGCGCTGGTCGCCAGCACCCCGCTGTGGTTCTACATCCTGCGCGAGTCCGAGGTCAACGGCGGCAAACTCGGTGCGGTCGGCGGCCGGATCGTGGCCGAGGTGTTTCACCGGGCCATGGAGGTCAGCACCTACTCCATCGTCCGCGATCCCCAGTGGCGCCCCCAATTCGGCCCCGACAGCACCACCTTCCGGATGGCCGATCTCCTCCTATTCGCCTTCAACAACCTCGCCGCCCTCAACCCCCTGGGCGACGCCTAACCCCGCCACTTAGCCGCATTCAGCGGGCTCAGCGGTGTTATGGAGGCACCTTTACTCCGCTGAGCCCGCTGAGCCCGCTGAATGCAGCGCCTGTCAGGCGGGCTTACCGACGTCGGTGAAGGCGTAGCGGAACTGGGAGGCGTCGGCGGGGTCGTAGCCGAACAGCACCATAAAAGCCGTGGCGGCAGCTTCTTGACCCTTGGACATGTGACCCTGGCCCGGCTCGCCGTGCGGGCCGGTGGTGCCGGCGGACAGCATCGACAGAACGGTGCGAGCGGGCAGCAGTTCGGCGTGTTGGTCGTCGATCTCGGCAAAATTCATCGCGTGAGACATGAAGTTCCCCCTAGGAAAAGGTGTCCCCGCGGCTGCGGGTACGGAATGCGCCTGTCCGACGGGCGGTGCCGGGCATGGTGCGTTACCTACGGTGCACAGCCGCGGCCCGCTGTGGCAATCCGTAGTGGTACGTAATCGGCGGCAGGTAACAGCGGTAACTACTGAGATTCCGGCTCTAGAACACGTACATCGGGGCGGGTCGACGACGTGCACACCATGATCAGCTACTGACACGCGTGCGCAGCGCCGCGCGTTCGGCGTGCTAACCGAGCCGTCCCGTGATCGCGGCGTTATTCGGGAAGCCGCAGTGTTTGACCGGGGTAAATGAGATCAGGATCGGGCACGACGCCGGCGTTCGCGCTGGCGATGGCTTTCCAACCGCCTGGGGTGCGGTGATCCGCTGCGATGGCAGACAAGGTGTCACCAGCGACCACGGTGTAGCTCAACGCAGGACCCGCTGGCGCCGATGGCGTGGCGTGTTGCGCCCCGGGCGCCGGGTTTACCGCCTTCGCTGGCACACTGGGTGCACTGCTGTGGGCCCGGGCCCCGCACACGGGCCACGCACCGATTCCCTGAGTAGCGAGAACCCGTTCAGCGACCGCGATCTGGGTCTCCCGGCTGGCGTTCTGCGGCATTCCGGTGCCACCGTTGGCGCGCCATGTCGACAGGGTGAACTGAAGGCCACCGTAGTAGCCGTTGCCGGTGTTGATAGTCCAGTTGCCGCCCGATTCGCATTGGGCGATGGCGTCCCAGTTGGTCGCCGGATTCGCGTAAGCGGTGTTGACCGAGGTGAAAACCATCCCGGCGGCGACTCCGAGGCCGGCGGTGGCGGTCGCGGCGTGCCGGAGGTGACGGGCTGGGGCGCGGTGGCGGCCGCGGGTGGTGATCCGGCGATGTTTCGCATGGCTCATGGCTCCATTCCGACACCCTCATGCGTCACTTTGAACCCACTAGCACCACTCAAGCGGCGAAGGGTCCTAAACCGTCGCTGGGCGGCCGAAAAGACTTGTGACGGCGGAGTCGCTCGCCCAGTGAATACAGCTTGCACTGAATACGACAATGCTCAGCACAAACGAACCAGTACACGCCTGGAAGTTGACCGAATAGAAACGACATGGTGAACGCGGGACGCCCATCACGGGACGGGTGGTCAAAAATCGCGGTGTCGGTTTTCCGTTGCTACCGCATTAACTCGATGGCGCAGCCGCCAGGTCCACCGTGCGGAAGGTCGGGAACAGACCCGTCATGGCGGCCGCCCGCAGCGCCGATTCCACGGCTGAGTAGTCATGGCGGACCAGGTTGAAAGTCACGGAGAGGGTCTCCGCACGGGCCAGGGCGCAGTCGAGCACGTGTAACCCGGCGACACCGAGAAAGCTCACCCCGGTCAGGTCCAGGACCAGGCCGGCGGGCGCATCCTCCAGCTCACGGTGCAGGGTTGCGCTCAACTTGGGCGCGGTGACCGAATCGATTTCTCCGACCGCGACGATGACGACCACATCCGCAGCCAGCCGGTCCACCCGTACATCGAACACGTTTCTGCACTCCAGCCTGTTCCGCCTTCGGCTAGACCATGGGTTATACCCGGCACAGCCGCTAGCCAAACATCCGTGCAGCATGATGTACGTCATGATGGCGTGGCTGCGCTCGTCGGGCCGGACGCGGTGAACGACAGGACCGCGCGTCGGATGTGGCAGCTGTATGAGCCCATCCACGACGTCACCTATTTCACGCCGGAGGCCCGAGCCGCCGCGGACGGCCTGGGACTGCGCGGATTCTGGATGGGTTACTTCGCGCTGCGGGCGGCGCCGATGGGTCCGGTGGGTCCGGCTGTGGCGGCGGCGAGCTTCTTCGGCTTCCATCCAGATCGGATCGCCCGAACGCTGCCGGACGCCTGGACGTACACCAATCCACACGACGCGCTACAGGCGCGGCTGTCGGGGGTGGACGCTGCCCTGCGCCGCCTGTGGGGCAACGTGACCGTCGAATCCCAGGAGGCGGAGCAGGCGGCCGAGCTGGCGTGGCAGGCGGCCACCGCCGCCGACACCGCCGGGCGGGTCCTGGCTGCGGCGAACCAGGCGCTGCCCCGTCCGGCCCAGCCGCATCTAGCACTCTGGCAGGCGACCACGACGCTGCGCGAACACCGCGGTGACGGGCACAATGCCGTGCTTTTGGCCCGCGGTATCTCCCCGGTTCAGGCCCACCTCATCAAGGCCGCAACCGGCGAGGGCGACACCGCCGTACTCCGGGAGGGCCGCCGATGGAGTGCCGATGCCTGGCATCGCGCCGCCGAGCAGCTGCGCACCATCGGCTGGCTCGGCGTCGATGGCCGGCTCACTCCGGCCGGCGCGGCCCAGCACGACGAGATCGAAGCAGCGACCGACCGCGCGGCCATGCAACCGTGGCGAGCACTCGGTGCGCCGGCTACCGCCCGGCTGGCTGAGTTGCTCACTCCGCTCGCGGCCGCAGTTGTCGGCAGCGGGATCTTGCCGACGCCGAACCCGGTGGGGCTGGCCGTGGACCGTTACACCTGATCGATTACCGCCGCCGACCGTTTCGTTATGGCGTGCCCCGCGGCTCCACGCCTTTCGGTTGCACCGCTGACAGGGTGAGGCAAGCGATCGGGGCACCACCCTTACCTGCCTGGCCTGGCCCCGTGCCGGTCTGCATCGCGTCGCCCACCACGATCGACCCCGGCCCGCGATCAGTGAACACGAAGGGCACTGTGGTGCGCGATGAGCCGGCACCGGTGGCGTCAGTGCGCACGTCCAACCAAATCTCATTGTTCGGATTGGCGTACTCGGGGTCGGTCGAGGGTGCCGTGCCGGTGGCGGCGGGGGTCACGGCAGGATCGATGCGGTTTTGATAATGCGGACCTTCCGCGCCGGGGAAACCACCACAGGAGTTGACGTTCGCCTGCACCGCATAACCTCGGTTGGGCAACAATCCCGAGACCGTGAACTCCGCGTTGGTGGATTCGCCCGACGGAGTCAACTTGGCCTGCAAGTGACCGCCGAGCGGCGCCAATGCCGGGTTGTAAGTCTCGGCCCTGGTGGTAGTGGCCGAGGCCGTGCCCACGTTCGGGGTCTGGGCCGGCGCTTCGAGCGCTCCGTCGCCGTGCAGGCTAGCCGCGGTTTGCGCGGCCATGCTGAGCCCTTTGTATGCGCACGCTGCCGGCAGCAGGGCCACGACGCTGGTGACGATGGCGACAGTGAACCGTCGACGGCTAGCGCACCTTGTGTGATGGACGTCATTCCGAATGTTTCCCCTCATTGGAATATGATGCCGCACCTTCCGGGAGAAGCATTGCTCTATTCGGGTACCGGCTATCTCGCCATCGGCCAGCCCGACGAGTGATCCCATCGACGACTAGGGCACCGAGTTCCCGGGTACGCCACCTAGTACTGCCCATCACCTAGGGAGGCGCCCGTGTCCACCACCGAAACCGGTCAGGTGACCGGAACCAAGGACAAGAACTATGACCTGATCTGGTTCACCGAGGCGTGCCTGAGCAATGCCCTGCGCCTGGAGACCTACATCCAGGACGCCGAACGTCAAGGCGACTCCGAATTGGCAGACCTGTTCAGGCGGGCGCAGGCCGAAAGCCGCAAGGGTGGCGAGAAGGGCAAGCAAATGCTTCGCCAACGTCTCACCGGCTGACCAGCGCATGGCGGGGTGCTTGAGATCACTCAGAGATCTCTCGCGCGCACGGCAGCGCGTGACCCAGGCCCGGGATTTCAGGCAACTGGGCTTCGGCTAGCCGTCGTCTGCTCCAGCACGGCAACCGCGGCGGTGGCGGCGGCGTTCAGGAATTGGTCCGCGCCCTGCGGTAGGCACAGTTGCGGAAGACCTGCGGCAAGCGTCGCCAGTACCGTTCCGGATCCGGCGTGCGACGAGTTCGGCCGCCACGATGTGCCCGGCGAACTCGGGTGAGCCCGGCAGGGGCGCTGGCCACCGCGCGGAGCCCGGCGCGCTCGACGTGATCGACGCCGTCAGCGGGGACCGCCCACAGCACCTCGTGGCGACGATCGCGTAGCGCCCGCGCGAGGGGCACCATCGGATGGATGTGTCCGAGCCCCGCTGGACTGGTGATCAGTACTCGCATGTCCGGCTCGCCACCTCGCGCCCGTTCCGGACGGGTCGCGAGGTGCCGAAGACATAATCCCAATACGGCGCACTCACACCGAAGTCTCCTCGGGCGTCCGCGAAGTGATGCCGCAGGTGCCGCGCCCGCAGCCAGCGCAGCAGCGACATTTTCGGCCGGCCCACATGCAGATACGCGTGCAGCAGGTCATAAGCGAGGTACCCGCCACCCCAGCCGGCCGCGAGCGGCATCCACAGCGCCCCCGGCAACAGCAACCACAGCAGGACCGCCGCGGCCGCCCCGATGGGAACGCTCGCCACCGGCGACGTGACGACCCGGCGCGGGTCGTTGGGGTGGGCGTGATGCACGCCGTGAATGGCCCACACGAACGCTTCGCTGCGGGGGCCGCGCGGCTGGAAATGGAACACCGCACGATGTACCCAGTACTCCGTCAGGGTCCAGGCGAGGTAGCCCGCGGCCATCAGCGCGATCGCGATCAACACGCCAACCCGTTGCACGCCAACCACGGCCAGCGTCAGGATCACCGGCCCGTACAGCGCCAGCGGCACCAGGGGGTGGGTGCGGATCAGCGCATTCAACAACCGTGACGTGAAGATCGGAGGCGAAGCGCTGAGGATTTCCGCTCGCGTAGGCGCCATATCACCATTATTCGTCAGTCTTGGCGAAGTTTTCTGCGGCAGACCAGTCGAGAGCGACGCAAGGCTCATCGCCGACGACCCACGCGTCGTGACCGGGCGAGACGATGAAGGCATCACCTGGTCCCACCTCGCCCTCTGCGCCGTCATTCATCGTGATGTGCATCCGGCCGGAGAGGACGTATCCGGTGTGGGCCGCCTCGCAGGACTCGGTGCCGGCGATTGGCTTGATGTCGTTGGACCACCGCCAGCCAGGTTGGAAGACAGCTCTGCCCACGGTCGTCCCGGACAACGTCACTACCCCCAATTCGCCGTTGGTGAACTTCCGAACCTCATCCGGATGATCCAGGCTCCTGGATTGGAGAGTCATGGGTTTCTCCTCGCGGTCAGTCGGCCTGCGGCCGAGCCGGGCTTCGGTCCAAACGCGTCGCGCCGGCGGCCACTAGGTCCAGTCCCCGCTCGATTGACGCGCAGAACCAGGTACGTGAACGTTACGTTCACGTCGAGGCGTTGGACAGGGCCATCTGAGTGCCTCGACCACCTGAAAGAGAACAAGATACGCACAAAATTCGATATCGGTCACTCAGCGTGACTCGCCATGATCAGCGAAATGGCTGGTAGTCCGCGGAACAGGTGGCGCCCTCGTCGGGAAGTTGGAGCGTGACGAGGTAGCTGGCCTCTGCGGCGCTGGCGCAGGTGCTGTGCACGTTCAGCGTGGTGTGACCGTAACCCTCGATGATCAGGAGAGGGGCGTCGGTGAGCTCGCCGGAGATGGCTTGCGCGTTCCACAGTGGCGTCTCGGGGTCGTGGCGATTGTTCACCACCAGAATCGGGTGTGGCCGGCGATGGTTCCATGGGCCCAGGTAGCGGTCGCGGTCGGTGGCCGGCCAGGCGATGCATTGCGCCATGGCGAACAGTGACGTCAGCCCGAAATAGGGTTGGCGCCGGTCCTCAACCGGGATGAGCCGCTCATAAGCCTGCTGGTCGCGTGGGTAGTCGCTGTCCACGCACTGGGTGGCGAGAAACGCCGCGGAATGGCGAGGGACATAGGGGTCGAGCGTCGGCGGTTGGTCCTGCGCACCGGCTCCTTCGGGCCGTAGCGAATTCGAGATACGCTGCAGCGACGCGGCCATGCTGCTCCAGCGGGTGGAGTTTTGCAGACCGTGGGAAACGGTGCGCAATACCGAGTCGAGGCTGGTGCCGCCACCACCTTTCTTGAGCTTGGACACCATATCGGCGAACTTCCGATGCGGGTCACCCGACGAGAACGCGCACTTGGGGCCGGCCTCGGCGCAGCGGTCGAAGAACGCGTCGAGTTCCTCGGCTTTCGCGCGGGCGGTGTCGGCGCGCACGTCGACCGGCATGTCCTCCTGACCGGGCTGGCCCGTTGAGTTCGCCACCAGGTCGAGTGCCCCGTCGAAGACCATGGCGCGGGTGCGGTCGGGAAACAGATTGGCGTAGGTGGCACCGACGTAGGTGCCGTACGAATAGCCCAGAAAGCTCAGATCCTCATCACCGACCGCTTGCCGCAGCAGTTCGAGATCGCGAGCTGTGTTGGCCGACGAGCTGTGGCCGAGCAACTCACCAGACGCCGCGGCGCAGCTGCGCCCGAGGGCAGCGCTACTGGCGAAGAACTGCGCGCGCTGGTCGAGCCGCACCGGCGAGCCCGCCGCCTCGTCGTTGGTACTGCCGTTTACGGCGCAGCGGACCGGTGTGCTGCTCGCGACGCCGCGGGGATCGAAGCTGAGCAGGTCGAACCGCTGGCGCAGCAGGTCTGGATACCCCGGGCCGATACGTTCGAGGTCACTGACACCGCCGGTGCCGGGGCCACCGAAGTTGACGAACAGCGAACCGATGCGGTGTGCCGGGTCTGTCGCCGGCAGTTTGATGACCGACAACCTGATCGTGGCGCCGCGTGGTTGGTGGTAGTCCAGCGGCACCGTCGCCGTGGCGCACTGAAACGATCTGGCACAGCCGCTCCACTGCAGTCGAGGTACTACCGCGCCGTTGATGCCCAACGGTGGCGGTGGGGCCTGCGGCGGTGGGCCTGCGGTGGCGGAGCCAGCGCGGCAGCAGCGCCGAGATCCGGATGGGGCATGCAGCCCGGGAGGGTCAACAGGGCTAGCACGATCAGGCCTGCAGCAAGCCGCGACGCCGACGGGACAGCGACTCGCAACAATGCACAGTCGCGTAAGGCTCGCATCGCTGTCCCTTCGATCATCGCGGGCGGCGACCGCCGCACGATGCGCCGGTTCGCATGTTTACACAGCGTTGAAGCTGGGTAACTGTGTGTCGTCGAAGACGGTAGCGACGCCCCCTGTGCGTCGCGTGAACTGGGAGGGACACCTCGATGGCTATCTCGTCACCTGAGCTGACCAAGGCGGCCGTGCCCGCATTCGTCGAGGGCAAGCTGCATGCCACCAAGCAAGCCGTGCAAGCGACGGCGGAGCAGGTCAAGCAGCATCTGCACACGGGCCGCAAGGCGGCCCAGGACAAGGCCGGCGAGGCGGCGCTGCAAGCCAAAAGCACAGCCAACGATGCGCTGGCCGAACTCCCAACGGCGCTGTCGGGGCGGGTCGGACAACTGGCCAAGACTGTGCGGCACCGACCCGTTCCGACCGCCTCGGTCCTGTTCGGTGTTCTGGTGTTGTTGGTGCTGCGGCTCATGCTCCGCCGGAACGGGTGACACCTCACGCCGGCCCCGCCGGCCGGGCGACCTCACGGGTCGCCCGGCCGGCGGGGTAGCAGATCTTTTGTTCGCTGGTCGGCTTTTGTTTGGTATCCGGGGGCGGGTGGGAATCCCGTTATCGTGGCCGGTGCGCTTCCCGAGGAGCAGGTGGCTTGGCCGTTTGCCCACCAGCGTTGGCAGACATTCACGTTCCTGCACTGGGCCTACGACCCAGCGGATGTGCAGCGCTTGCTCCCCCCTGATCTCGAGGTGCACACCCACGGAGGTCTTGCCTGGGTGGGGCTCACTCCATTTATGCTGCGCGACTTTCATCCCCCGGGGCTTCCTGCCATCCCCTGGTTGTCGTCCTTTCCCGAAACCAATCTCCGAACTTACGTGCTGGACAGCAACGGGTTGGACGGCTTGTGGTTTTTCTCCCTGGAGGCCGACGAACTGGCCACTGTTCTCGGCGCCCGGACATTATTACAGGTGCCATACCAGTGGGCGGCCATGAGCGTGGAAGCCGGCTCCCGGATCACCTATCGGTCACGCAGGCGATGGGCACCAGCGGCAGGCCACGATATTGTGGTGGAACCCGGCTCGCCGATAGCCGCAGAAGAACTGGGGGAACGAGATCATTTTCTGACCGGACGGTGGCGCGCCTTTACCAAGATCGCAGGCTACTTGGTGACCGTGCCGGTGGAGCATCAGCCATGGCCGCTGTGGAGCGTGCGGGTCGAACAGGTTAACCAAAACCTGCTCACCGCCGCAGGCCTACCGCCGCCGCAGGGCGAGCCACTTGCGCACTTTTCGCCCGGTGTCGATGCTCGTTTCGGTCCGCCTCGATGGTCGGGGTCGAGGATGCAACGGTAGCGGCGCATCTGCTGAGATAGCAGCCATGGAGCTGAATCGACGCCAGTTCATCGCGGGCGCCGCTGCCACGGTTGCCGTGAGCGCCTTCGGCCTGGCTGCCTGCGCGAACCGGGTGGCGGTCACCACCTCCCCCGGCGCGCTGCCGCCACCCGAGGAGTCCGGAATCGATCATATCGTCCTGGTGATGATGGAGAACCGTTCCTTCGATCACTACCTCGGATGGTTGCCCGGTGCAGACGGCGAACAGGAGGGGTTGCACTACGTCGACAACAGCGGTAATCGCCATGCCACGCATCGTCTGGATACCTTCACGGGCTGCGGCCACCCCGACCCGGATCATTCATACAAGGGTGGGCGTGTCCAATACAGCGGCGGCGCCTGCGACGGTTTCCTGCGGTCAGGTCGCAACGATCGATTCGCCATCGGCTACTACACTGACACCGATCTGGCCTTCTTCGGCCACGCCGCTCGCGATTGGACCACATGCGATCGGTACTTCGCCGCGGTGATGGGGCCGACCTTTCCGAACCGTTTCTTCCAGCACGCCGCCCAAACCGACCGCATCTCCAATATCATGGAGCCCACCACAATTCCCACCATCTGGGATCGACTCGCCGAACGCCGTATCGCCGCAAAATACTACTTCAGCGACACGCCGGTGACCGCGCTATGGGGTTCGAAATACCGGGATATCACCTACCCGATCGCACAATTCTTCCTCGACGCCAAGAATCAGACCTTGCCCGCCGTGTCGTTCGTCGACCCACGATTTCTCAGCGGGACCGCCGGCACATCCGGTGATGATCACCCGCTATCTGACATCCGTGTCGGCCAGTACTTCCTGAACACTATCTACAATGCAGTCATTTCAGGCCCGAATTGGGAACGCACGGCACTGGTCATCAACTATGACGAATGGGGCGGGTTCTTCGACCATGTGCCGCCGACCACCGCGCCCGACCCGCGACCCGACCTCGGTACCGGGCTGCGCGGTTTCCGGGTGCCGTGCCTGGTCATCTCGCCGCGAGCGCATCGGCGGACGGTCGCGCACGGCATCTACGATCACACCTCCGTGCTCAAGATGATCGAGTGGCGATTCGGTCTCGAACCACTCACCGTGCGCGACGCAGCCGCCAACAACCTGGCCGAGGTTCTCGACTTCGAGGCTGAACCCGACCTCACCGCCCGCCGGTATGACGTCCCAGACATCCAGGCCTGCGGCTGCCAGTTCACCGGCCACACCGTAGGCGACATCCACGCTGGTCATGACTGGCCGGCCTTGCGGAATTGCGCCACCGACCTCGGATTAATTTCGCCTTAAAGGATGCCCGCACCCAATGCCAAGCGTAGGGCGGCCAGGACGCAAGCCACGATGCTGATGTTTCGACCGGTGGTGTGTTTACTGAAGAGGCCGAAGACCAGGCCGATGACTCCGATGACGAGCGCGAGCCAGGCAAAAATTGCCCCAATGACGGGCAGAATACCTGTCAAAATCACGATGAGAATGGCGAGGATACCGAGGACGACACCGACTACGTTCATAACGTCCACTATGCGCCGCGCCCCGCGCGCATGCCACCGCCCGCGGCGGGCGTCGCACCGAGGCCGCGAGGCGAGGACACCCGTGACCCGAGGCAGGAAAAAGCCCCGTGACACTGCCGGGTCGGGGGTCCAACAGCATCACGGGGCTCTACCCGTCCTATCGCCGGCGCCTACGGCGATGTTGCAGAGTTTTCCATGATTCACCAAGTAGGCGGACTGGAGGTCCGCGTCGCTACTCAGAGTAGTCATACCCCACCGGCTTGGTACCCCTTCGGCGCCTTGCGGGAGGATCGCGCCGTCGAGTTTCGGTGGCGACGACTGCGATCATCATCCCGGGCAGGGGGCGCAAGAATGTCCATGCGGCGGACGCGGTGGGTCGCTGCGGCCGGGATCCTGGTCACGGTCAGCGCATGTGGTGGCGGATCTCCGACTGCATGGCAGGTCACCCCAGAACCCACGTCGCCGGCAGAGCCGACTGCTTCCCAGGCCGCCCCGGAGCCCATCCCGCCAACAGCGCAGACCACGATCAACACCACCGAGATCACCGGGCCGTTGCAAGACGCTGCGCTGGTGCAAGCACTGCGTAAGGGCGGGTTGCTGCTGTGGATGAGCCATACCGAGCGCGACGACCGGTCCGGGGTAGTCACTCCAGAGCAGGCGACCAGCCATGACTGTGCCGCGCAGAGCGAGCTGACCGACACTGGACGCCAGCATGCCAAGCAGATCGGCGCGGCGATCCGCGCGCTGCAGCTGCCGATCTCCGCGGTGCGCACCGCTCGGCTGTGCCGCACCCAGACCACCGGCCGGCTGTTACGCGTCGCCCCGATGACCGATGATCCACGGCTGGACGCCTCCAGCACCTGGGTGAATCGCGGAGGTGCCGCAGCCCAACAGCGAGCGACGCTGCAGGTCCTGTCCGAAGCCCCACCGGCCGGCACGGACGTGGTGTTGATTTCCAGCGCTGTGGACATCCCTGCCCCGCAGCCCGCCGTTTTGGATGACCTCGGCCCCGGCGAGACCGTCGTTTTTCGTCCGGGACCGGCCGGAAACGTCACCCTGCTGGCACGGATCGGCGAGTCGGCCTGGCCTGCGCTGCTGGCGGCGGTCACCACCCCCAGCTCCCCGACAGCAACCCGATGACGGTGGCCGACACTGCAGGGTCAGTGTGCGACGGTGTAATGATGGGCCCGCTGCGCGGATTTCGCCGCCGCGCCCAGGTGAACGACCACTCGGCAGCCGGGGTCGCCCACCGCGATCCGCTCGTCCAGGGACACGGCAGCCTCGTCGGCGTTGCGGGCGGCGATCCCGCCGAAGACCGCGGAGGTCATCCGGCACAGCGAAGGCGAGTGCTGGACCTCGGCGCCGAACGGGCAGCGGCTGTTCACCAGCACGATCCGCTCGGGCATCACCTCGACCACCCGGAAGGTGCCGCCGATCGCCGCCTTGAGCCGCACCAGGCACTCGGCGATCTGCTCGGCCGACAGCGGCTGGCCTTGCGCCCCTGACGCGCGCCGGTACTCCTGCTCCATCTGCCCGCCGATATCCGCCGCGACCCACAGCTCGCCGGTGATCAGTTCGGCATCAGCCAGCTCGTCCTGGGAGGCATCCGCATGCCGGGCCAGCTGAGCCTTGATTTCCCGGCGCAACTCGGTCACCGCGGTGCGTACGCCACGGTCCATATACCAGTCCACTGCCGCGACATCTCCTCATACCCCGTCATCCGCCCCAGCCATGCGGCATCGTCGCACAAGCCCCGCTATCCAGCAGTCCGGCGGCACAGCCAGCGGGCACGCCGGACATCAAGCCGACCCGGACACGTCGGTGACCACGGGCACGGTGGCATCGAGGTTGGTCAGGGCCAAGATCCGGGCGGCGAGGCTGTCCGGGGCCAGCTGCAGCAGCCGGATGTCGTGTTCGGCGGCATGCTGGACGGCATGGATGACCAGCCCGATGCCAGCGCTGCTGAGGTAGGTCAGTCCGCGCAGGTCGAGGGTGGTCGGGCCGGGACCGGTGAGCGCCTCGAGCAGCCGTTCGCGCAGAACCGTGGCGGCGGCCAGGTCCAGCTCGCCGCGCAGTTCCAGGCGCTGCCCACCGTCGGGTTGCGAGTGCACGTGCAATTCAGCCGGCGCCGGCGACGGGTCCGGGGTGGGCCGGCCCCGCAGGATCGGTGCCGGCGGTTCGGGGTCGGGGGCTGGGCCAGGTAGACGGAACTGGACGCGGGTGCCCTCCGGGCTGGGATCGACGGCGACGTCGGTGGCGATCTCGCGGAGGATGACCAGGCCACGCCCGCGGTGATGATTGCCGGGCGAGTGAGGCCGCCAACGGCCGAAGTCACGTACCTCGACGTCGATGGCGCCGTCGCCGCGGTGGGTGACGCGGTAGGTGAACTCCCCCGGTTCGCCGGCGGTGGCGTAGGCGTGTTCCACGGAATTGGCGGCGGCTTCGCCCAGGGTGATCTGCAGATCGTCGCCCACCGCGGCGGGCAGCGCGGCGGCGCGGATCCAGCCGCGCACCACGCGACGCAGCCCGGGCAACTGCTCGGGGTCGGCGGGCAGCCGCTGGTGCAGCGGCGCGGGCAGGTAAAGGGCGGCGATCAGGGCGATGTCATCAGCGGGACCGGCGTTGGGCAGCGCTCGGGCCAGCAGCCCATCCAGCAGCGTGGTGGGCGGCCGGCCACACAGCTTGGTGGCCGTGGCGGCCAGGTGGTCCAGGCCCTCGTCGATGACCTGACCGCGGCGCTCGATGAGCCCGTCGGTGTAGAGCAGCAGGCACGCGCCCGGCTCGATCCGGGTGCTGGCTTCGGGGTAGGGCGGGCGGCGGGGCACGCCCAGCGGGCCGCCGGCGCCGTCGGTGAGGTAACCCACATGATGATGATCGACGAGCAGCGGCGGGGGGTGCCCGGCGCGCGCCCAGCACAGCTGCCCGCTGTTCAAATCAATGATCATCACCGCGGCGGTGGAGGCCAGCGCACCGGGAACGCGCGTGGCGAGGCGGTCCAGCCGCTCCAGCGCGGCCGCGGGACCGTGACCGTCGAGCAGGTAGGCGGCCAGTGCGGTACGAAGCTGGCCCATCACCGCGGCCGCGGCCGCGCCTTGCCCGACGACATCACCGACCACGATGGCGACCTGGTGCTCGTCGAGGGCCATGACGTCATACCAGTCACCCCCGGCGGCCACATCAGGCGCACCGGGCAGGTACCGCGTGGCCAGCGCCAGCCGATCGAACGTGGGCATCTGACCCGGCAGCAGGCTGTGTTGCAGGGTTTGGGCGATGGCGTGCTCGGCCTGATACAGCCGAGCCCGGTCCAGCGCCTGGGCGCACTGCCCACCCAAGGTGAGGATCATGGCGCGCTCGTGGGCAGTGAACGTGGGCGCCGCATCGGCAAAGCGCAGCCCGAGCGCACCGAATGCGGTGTCGCCGGTAATAAGCGGAACCGCTACCTGCACCGGCAGCGGCCCGTCGGAATCGAAGGCATCGTCGTGCCAGGCCACCGAGGATCGCGACCCCAGCCACACTGGCTGCTTGGCGCGCATCACATGCGCCAGCGGGTGCGCAGCGTCAATCGCCAGCCGAGCAGGCGGTTCGGGGTAGCCCCGGGCGGCCAGCACCGTGGGTTGCCCGTCCACGCTGCGGCGCCATACCACGACCGCAGCGGCCGCACCCAGATCGCCGGCGTAGTCGAGGATGACCTCAACAACCTCGGTGACACCCGTAGCGCCCGACAGCGCACCCACCAGGCGATTGAGTCGCTCTGCCATCACGCGAGCAGTGGTTTCGGTGGCCAGCAGCTGGGCCCGGTGCAGGGCCTGGGCACACTGCTCCGCGAGCAGCACCGCCGCCGCCCGCTCCGCTTCGTCGAACCGGCGCGGCTGGTGCAACGCGGCAGCGACGACACCCACACAGCGGTCGCCGATGACCAGCGGCAGGTCTACGTGCGCCTGGTAGCCATATCCCGCGATCACCGGGGCGATATCCGGGTATGCGGCCCTGGTATCAGCCGGCGATTCCAGCCACACCGGGCCGCACCGCCGGGCCGCATCGGCGGCGGGAACCAGCGCGCTCAGCGGAACCGTGAACCAGTTGGACTCCACTTCCGGCGCCCAGCCGCGCCTGGCCACGCATTCCAGGGTGCCGGTCTCACGCACCTCATACAGGATGACGGCGGGAGCGTCCAGCAGATGCGCGAGGTGCGTGATCGCGGCCTGTGCGACGTCGGCGGGGGTGGCTGCCGCGGACAGCGCGGCGGTGGCCTGCTGCAGCAACTCCAGACGCTGTTCGGCCCGGCGCCGCAGCCGGCCCAGCTGCAGGTGGGCGCCGACCCGGGCCAGCAGCTCACCGGCGGTGAAGGGCTTGACCACATAGTCGTCCGCGCCGGCGGTCAGGCCCTCGGCGGCGGCCTCCTGCCCGGCGCGGGCCGACAGCAGCAGCACCGGCACCCGGGCGGTGCGCGGGTCAGCGCGTAGCGCGGCGACCAACTGCAGACCGTCCATCCCCGGCATCATCACATCGCTGACGATCAGGTCCGGCGGATCGGTCTGAGCAGCGCGCAACGCACCCACCCCGTCCGAGACGGCCTGCACGTCGTAGCGGGCCCCGAGCAGCCGCTGCAAATACTCCCGCATGTCAGCGTTGTCATCGGCGACCAGCACCCGGCCGCCGGCCGGCCCGAGCGGCTCGGCACCGATCAGCCGCACGCCGGAGTCGTCGTCGGGTGCGTCCGGCGCGTCGGGTAGCCACCGCAACGCCTCCTCCACGAACGGCGCCGCGCCGTGGCTGGCCCGGATCACGGTCGAGGCGGGCATGATCTGGTCGGCGGGCAGGTGCGCGCTGCCCAGCGGCAGCGTCACGGTGAACGTGGTACCCACCCCCGGGGTGGACTCGGCACTGATGGTGCCGTCGTGCAGCGCGACCAGCTCGGCCACCAGCGCCAGCCCGATGCCACTGCCCTCGTGGCTGCGCGAGCGCGCGCCGCGGATCCGGTGGAAGCGGTCGAACAGCCGGGGCAGCTCCTCGGCCGGGATGCCGGTGCCGGTATCGGCCACCGCCACCATCGCCGACTCGCCGGCACGCCGCACCGTGACGGTGATGTGCCCGTCGAAGGTGAACTTCAGCGCGTTGGACAGCAGGTTGAGGACGACCTTCTCCCACATCTCCCAGTCCACGTACACCGGCTCGCCTAGATCGGCCCAGTCCACCTCCAATCGCAGCCCGGCGCGCTCGACGGCCGAGCGGAAAACGCTGGCCAACTCCGCGGTGCAGGCCCCCAGGTCGAGCGGTTCATAGTGGGCCTGGACGCGGCCGGCTTGGATGCGGGAGAAGTCCAGCAGCGTGTTGACCAACTTGCCCAGCCGCAAGCCGTTGCGGTAGATCACCTCCAGCTCAGTGCGCAGCCGAGGCGGATCCACGTCCTGGGCCGAACGCAGCTCGGCCACCGGCCCCATGATCAAGGTGAGCGGGGTGCGAAATTCGTGGCTGACGTTGGAGAAGAACTCGGTCTTGGCCCGGTCCAGTTCGGCCAACGCCTCGGCCCGGCCACGCTCGGACTCATATGCGCGGGCATCGGCCACCGCAGCGGCCACGTGCCCGGCGACCAGGTCGCAGAACCCCCGGTAATCCTCATCCAGCGCCCGGAACGGGCTGATCCCGGCTACCAGGACGCCAGCCGGGTGGTCCAGTCCGGCACCGGCCAACGGCAGCACCACCGCGGTATCCGGATCGGCCTCACCGACCTCCGTGACGCCGGCCAGCAGCGCTGCGGGGTAGCGCAGCGAGAGCCCGGTGACCACCTCTGGTCGCCCGTTGCCCGCCACTTGCCAGACGAGGTCGTCGCCGTCGGGGTGCGGCACCGTCGGCGGTGCGATCGCCGCACCCGCGGCATCCGCGGCGATCCCGTAGCCGCCCACCAGCCGGGCACTGCGGCCGTCCGCGGCGAGCAGGTAGATCAGCGCGAACGGGAGGTCCGCCCGGTTGCCCGACAGCACCTCCAGCGCCGCGGCGCACGCTCGCTCGGCGGAGGGAGCCGTGACCGCAGACACCTCGCCCAGCTCGCGCATGGTGCGCAGCCGGCGCTCGCCGAGCACCCGCGAGGTCGTCTCGGTCACCGCGGTGAACACTCCGGCCACCGCGCCCGTCTCGTCGTGGATCGCACTGTAGGAATAGGTGAAATACGCCTCTTCCAGGTAACCGAATCGCATCGCGGGCAGCAATTGATCATCCGACCAGGTGGCCTCGCCGGTGGCCAGCACACTGCGCATCTGCTCGCCGATGATGTGCCACATCTCCGGCCACACGCCGGCTCCCGGCTTACCCAGCGCCGGATGCTTGGACGGCCCCAGGATCGGCACCCAGGCGTCGTTGTACAGCAACACCAGCTGCGGGCCCCACCAGATCACCATCGGATGCCGCGACGCCAGGCAGATACCGACCGCCATGCGCAGGCTCTGCGGCCAGCGCTGGACCGGCCCGATCGACGTGCCCGCCCAGTCGAAGGCACGCATCCGCTCGGCCATCTCGCTGTCCCCGACAAACGGTGAGACCGTCGGTGGGTCGCTGGGTGTGCTCACCGCTGCCTCGCGCTCGCGGTCGCGCTCGCGGTCAGCAGGGCGCGCGGTTGCAGATGCCGGTAAATGGTGGCCCGGGTCACCCCGAACTCGGCGGCGATCTGCGCCACCGTGTATTGACGTTTACCGTCGGCGCCCAGCTCGTCGTACATCTGCTGCGCCAGCGCCAGCTGCTGGGGCCCCCGCTTGGGTTTCTGCCCGCCGGTGCAGCCTCGCGCCCGAGCTGCGGCCAACCCATCCCTGGTCCGCTCCGACATCAAGACATGCTCGAACTCCGTGATCGCGCCCAAAACCTGGAAGAACGTCCGGCCCCCTGCGGTGGAGGTGTCAATGCCCTGATCGAGCATCACCAGATCGACCCCCCGGGCCTGCAATACCCGCGACAAGTCCACGAGGTGCTTCAACGAACTACCCAGCCGGTCCAGCTTGGTGATCACCAACTGATCACCTGCCCGATTCGCCGACGACAACGCCGGCTCCAACGCCGGCCGGCGGGCCGGCTGGCCCGACACCTGGTCGACGAACACCACCCCGCATCCCGCTGCGCGTCGGGGTTCTGATCCCGCGTGCACACCCGACCGTACCCAACTCGCACGACGCGAAACTGTATCGCCAACACCCGTGTTTGCGACACGGCCGCGGACACGCATTCTGACGCTAACTCCGCCCCGCCAACGGTGTCGCGAGGAAATGACCATTCGGTTCGCCCGGTGCGGCGGTCCGACCATGCCGCAGTGCGGTCGGCGCGAACCGACGATGCCGCCGCGCGGCAGCTACCACCGGCGTGACGATGCGTGCCCGCAGCTGCAGTGGACGCCTCCGCGGTGAGCAAATGCGCTCCAAGCGCCGCGAAAACGGCGGCGACCTCATCGAGGGCCGCACCGTCGGCCGCACAGCGCCCTGGCGCTGGACGGCACCTTCACACCGACCACGATTTACGTCGGCAGCGACCTCGGCGTGCTGCGCTCGGTGGACCGCGGATTGTCCTGGACCGTGCTCGACGACATCCACTTCCCGCGGGCGGAAGGCGACCACAGGCAGCGGTCGCATCCACTCGCCAGGAATAGGCATGGTCGGCTGCACTCAGCGCCGGAGTGGGTTGGTGAGGGGTCGGCGGTCGGGGTCGATGATTGTGGGAACCTCAAATTCGACAGAACCGCCGCGAATGGTGATATTCCAATGCTGTCGGTGTACTTGGTGGTGATGCGCCGGGCACAACAGGCACAATTGGCCACCGAGGTTTCGCCGACCCTGGTGGCCGGTTGCAGCCGGGGAAGGCGCACCCGCCGTCGCGGGCCACCAGCGCCCGGCGAACCGAGCCCGGTGCGTAGCGTGTCCCAGTCGATGGTCACGGTGACGTGCGGGGGTCCGCCGCCGGTGGTGGGGAACTCGTCGGCGGCCCGCGCGCGCTCACACAGCTCGCTGAGCGCATCGGCCTGGCGCGCCGGAACGCTGCGCGTGTCGGGGGCGCCGTCAGTGCCACGGCAGCGGGTGGCGAGTTGCTCGATCAGAGCGCGGACCAGGCTGCCATGCTCGGGGTCCAGCCAACCCTCCAGCGCTAGGCGCCCGTCGCGGCGGGTGCGCAGCCACAGCTCCCCGCGGGATGGCAGGTACGTGCTGTTCTACCCGGGTCACCATGCATGTCACAGCAGCCTCGGCAGCGGGGGAATATCGACCAGCGAGGAGGGCTGTTGTCATCCAGCTGCCGCCGCGAAGGATCAATGACATGCCGACTGTGAACCGTCGTATGGATCCAACAAATCCTGTCACCAATATCTATGTTCGCCGAGAATGGCGAACTCGCCTACGCTTCCGATAAGGGGGCTTGGCTGAATGCGCGTTTGCTGCATCAGGCGACACTGGAAGCCGCGGAGATGGAATTTCTAGATCAGGATCATTACGCGAGCCCTCACTGCGCCGTCGCCGATAAATCTCGTATAGCGTACCGGCCACACCGAGTGAGGCGACCACCGCCACCCAATTGCTGATCAACCAAGTCCAAATGGAGAAGGGGTTGACCGCGACATCGATATGGCGTTCGAACACCTTCTCCTCAATCATTTCGTCCTCATAGAGGACTGAGATCGTGAGAGACAATAACTGATTCCCAGAACCAGTTGCTGTTACGTCCCACCGCCACTCTCGATAATCAGTAGTCGGCAAGTGTTGTACTTCTGAACCGATCGGTGTGATGTTAAAGGCGCGACCCTCCAGTCTTGCCCTCATGACGGTGCCGACTTTCAACGCCTCGATGCGAGGGGTGCCTTCACCCTCCAGACCCTTGGAGAGGTTATCGGAAAGCTCACGACTGATTCGGACCTCCACGCGACTTGTATCATCAACACGCATCCGCTCCGGCGGGTTGTAAACGATCACTCCAGTTTGGACTTCGCGTCTGAGGAGCTCCTCATACCGCTGCAGGCTGGGTGGCGGGAAGTTCGGTTCTGCATTGGGAGGCGCAGGGGCCGGAGCTGGAGCCGGGTTCGGAGCAGGACCAGGGTTTGGGGCCGGACGTGTGGCCTGAGCCGGAGGTGGGGCCTGAGCGGGAGGTGGAGCCTGAGCCGGAGGTGGGACCGGAGCCGGCGCAATGACCGTCAAGGTGGCCTTCCCATTGCCGCACGGACTGACACTGGTCACTGTATGCCGCCCAGCCGCACTTCTTGGGACGGTGAATGTGAACGATATTGCACCGTCTTCAACCGCTGTGTCATCCACCATGCCCGTTAGGAGCGTCCTGCCGTCATCCCATGACAGAGTGACCGACTGACAGTAACCCTTTCCGCTGGCCGTGACCGTAGTCTGCGGGCTAGCTGACGACGGCGTCAGAGACAAGGTGGCGCCGCGCGGAGGACCGATGACTGTGAAGATGGCCTTCCCCTTGCCACACGGACTGACACTGGTCACAGCGTGCGGCCCGGCTGCAGCCCTGGGGACGGTGAACGTAAGCGATATCGCACCGTTTTCGTCTGCTTTGCCCCTTGCGACAGTGCTCCTACCGTCCCACGACAGAGCGACCGACTGGCAGTAACCATTTCCGCTGGCTGTGACCGTTGTCTCCGGGTTACCTGAGGACGGCGTCAAGGACAAGCTAGCGGCCGGTTGAGCACGCGTACCCACGGTTTGCGCGAGACCGTGAGCACCTAGACAAAGAAGCAGGAAGCCCACCACCGCGATGAGTACGATACCGCAACTCACCAACTTTGCAGTGGGCTCCCGAAACGCCACTCACCTATGGTAAGGGTCGTGCAACCGCTTATGACGTGGTCAGTGAGAGCTGGAAGAAACCTCTGTCGAACCACCGCTAGTCGCCGGGGAAGAGCCCGAATGTGATGACCAACCAAGATCCTTGGCGCAGTGCGAGGCCAGTCGAGGTGACCACACTCGGAAACGAGGTGTATGGCACCGCAAGGCACTGCTGCCCGCGATCACGGGCCGGCCGGGTGCGGTGGCTGAGCTTGGGGTATCGCGGCGGCAGGCGCACGTAATGGGCCTGGCGGTGGTAGGGCTGGCAGGTCGTGGCCGACGTGCGTCGGTGCGGACCGAGCCGCGAGTGCGGCCGGGCTGCTGATGCGAGGTCGCCAGTGCCTGCTGCTACCCGTGCTGCTCATATTCGCGGTGCTGGTGAGCAGTGGTGGGCCCAACCTCACGCAGTACTCCGACACCCGGATGCGTCCAGTCGGCACGCCAGACCACCCCGAGGGCGCACCAGCGGTGTCCGCGGTGAACGTCCTGCCGGGTATGCCGGTAGTGGTCGATCCATCCAACGTCTACGCCGCCGCCGGCGCCGGGATGCTCTCGCCCGTGGTGCGGGAGGATCGGCCACTGGTCTACCTGCCGCATACCAACTCCGGTGATGTGTGGGTGATCGATCCGGCAACCTTCAGGGTGATCGCCCGCTACCCGGTGGGCCGGCAGCCGCAGCACGTCGTGCCCTCCTACGACATGCGCACCGTCTACGTCACCGACTCTCGGGACAACCACCTGCTGGCTTTCGATCCGAGAACCGGGCTGCCCAGCCGGCAGATTCCCATCATCGATCCGTACAACATGTATTTCACCCCGGACGGGAAGTATGCGATTTCGGTGGCCGAGGCTCGTCGCGAACTGGTCTGGTACGACCCGCACAGCTGGGTCCAACGCGACATCACGCCAATTCCGGCATGCGCAGGAATCAACCACGCCGACTTCTCTGCCGACGGTCGCACCGTAGTGTTCAGCTGTGAATTCGCCGGCTCGGTCGCCGTGGCCGACGTTGCCTCCCACCGGCTGTTGAGGGTCATCCCCATGCCGACCCGGCAGACCCACATGGGACCCCAGGACGTCAAGCTCGCTCCGGACGGCTCGGCCTACTACGTCGCCGACTGCGACGCCGGCGGGCTATGGATGCTCGACGGTGCGGCGACCACGGTGCGGCGGTTCATCCCGACCGGCCGCTGCGCGCACGGGCTCTACCTATCCCGCGACGCGAAGCGGCTGTTCGTTACCAACCGTGGAGAAGGCAGCGTCAGCGTGCTCGACGCCGGCACCGCGGCGCCGATCACCAAGTGGCACATCCCCGGCGGCGGCAGCCCCGACATGGGCAATGTCACCGCCGATGGCACTCAGTTATGGCTTTCGGGCCGCTACGACAATGTCGTCTACGTGCTGTCGACCGTCGATGGCGCGCTGATCCGGAAGATCCCGGTCGGGAACGGCCCGCACGGACTGTGCGTCTGGCCCCAACCCGGCCGCTACTCACTGGGACACACCGGTATCACTCGTTGACCCACGGACGGAATCGCCTCAGATCCCCCTCAGATCTCAAGGAGCGGATCGAGAGGTCTGGCGCACGGCTGCCGGCATTTCAGCCGTTACTTTTGCCAGCCGATGTTCTCGGGGGTGGTGGTGAAGAAGCGTCCGCTGCCGTAGTTGGCCAGGCCGTGCTTCACCGCGGTGATCGCCGGCAGGGTCAGCGTCGGCATGATGCCGTATGTCTTGAAGGCCTGGGCCTCGACGTCGGCGCCCTTGGCGAACTGCTCCTGGGCCGTGGGCAGTGTGTTCACCGCCTTGACCTGCGGGTCCAACGCCGGGTCGTTGGTCCCGGACAGGTTGAGCTGGCTGTCCGAGCAGTAAATCTGGCAGATGTACGCCATGCCGAACGGGTCATTCTGGACGAAGCCCGAGTAGAACATGTCGAACTTGCGCCCGGTGATGACGCTGGAGAAGTCCCTGCTCGCCACCTGCCGGATGTCCAGTTTGACCCCGATGTTCTTCAGCATCGCCACCACGGCGCCGGCGATCGCCTTGCCGACGGGATCGTCACCGGTGTTGACGTAGCTGAACTCCAGCGGCTGGCCGCCCTTGCTGCGCATCCCGTCCGGCCCGGCGGTCCAACCGGCGGCCTCCAGATCCTGCTTCGCCTTGTCGACATCGAAGCTGATCGCTTGAGAGAAGTTGTCCCGGTAGCCGTCCTGGAAGGACAACAGGGTCAGCGAGCCGGGCAGGATCTCGGTGAAGTTGAGGCCCTGGAAGGTGATGGCGGCGATCTGCTTGCGGTCGATCCCCTCGAAGACCGCCTTACGGACCTGCGGGTCAGCCAGGACAGGCGAGCGGCTGTTGAGGGTGAACAGGTCGTTGTGCAGGGAGATGCCCTTGCGGATGTCAATCCCGCTCATGTTCTGGACCTGGGCCATCCGGTCTTTGGTGCCGACATCGGTGGCGTCGATCTGGCCGTTCTTGAAGGCGTTGATGCTGGCCACGTCCTCCATGGCCAGGAAGATGCGGCTGTCCAGCTTGCCCTTCTTCCCCCACCACTTGGGGTTGCGGGTGAAGATGACGGTGCCGTTCTGCTTGTCGAATTTCTGCACCGTGTAGGGCCCGGCACCCCATTCCGGATGCGGATTGTCGATATAGCCCTTGTTGAACAACTCGGGATTGAGGGCCTTCGGGTTGAGCAAGCCGCCGAAAAGACCCGCCCACCACACGTTGACCCCGTTGAACGTCACGATGGCCTGCCGGTCGTCAACGCCCCTGGTCACCGAAGTGATGCGATTGTAGCCGTCGCTGGAGCTGACGATGTAGGCCTTGTCCTGAGCGTTATTGGCCTTCCAGGTGGCTTCGAACGCGGTCCAGTCGATCGGTGAGCCGTCGTTGTAGGTCGCCTTGGGGTTGATCGTGTAGGTGATGCGGGTGTTGCCGTTGACCGTCTCGGGCTTGACGTCGGTCAGGTAGTCCGGGTTGAACGCCGGCTTGCCGTCTGCCGAAAAGGTGGTCAGAACGGGGTTGTACCAGTTCCACAGAATCAGGGAGTACTGGGTCGTGTCGCCCTGGAAGACGTTCCATTGGGTGGAGATCTCACCGACGGCGGTGGTGAGGGTGCCGCCGTCCTTGAGATTGTCATAGGGCTGGGGGTTGTACTGGGCCTGCGCAGCGAGAGACTTCGCGGTGTCGACCCCGCCGCCGTTCGCGTTCCCGCCCGAGCCGCAGGCAACCAGCGTCACCGACAGCGCGGCGGTGGCCGTCAGGGCGGCGAATCTCCTCACCACAGACATTAGGTGATCTTTCTCTTCAGGCGCAGGCTGGGCGCTTCAGCGGAAGTGACAGGCGTTGCGGTGACCGGTATCCCCCTTGCCGGTCAGCGCCGGCGTCTCTCCGGTGCAGCGGGCCCGCTCGGCCACGTCCAGGGTCAGGTGCAGGGGGCACCGGCTGACGAACCGGCAGCCGGGGGCGGAGTCGACGGGGCTGGGCAGGTCACCGCGCAGCACGATGCGTTCCCGGGTCCGCTCCACCGCGGGATCGGGTACCGGGATCGCGGACAGCAACGCCTCGGTGTACGGATGCTGCGGGTTGTCGAACACCTCGTCCACCGCGCCGATCTCCACGATCCGGCCAAGGTACATCACGGCCACCCGGTCGGAGATGTGCCGTACCACCGCCAGGTCATGGGCCACGAACAGGTAGGACACACCGAGCTTGGCCTTGAGCTCGTTCAGCAGGTTGATCACACCGGCCTGGATCGAGACGTCCAGCGCGGAGACCGGCTCGTCGAGCACCAGCAGCGACGGATTGGTAGCCAGCGCCCGGGCGATCGCGATGCGCTGGCGCTGCCCACCGGAGAACGCGGTCGGGAACCGGTCGCTGTGCTCGGGGTTGAGCCCGACCAGGTCCATCAGCTCGTCGACCCGGGCGCCGATCGCGGTCCGATCCGCCTGGCCGATCGCCTGCAACGGCTCGGCCAGGATGTCGAACACGGTCATCCGCGGGTCCAGCGCCCCGACCGGGTCCTGGAATACCATCTGCAGCTTGCGCCGTAGCCGGCGTTCGGCGTCCCGCCCCCGCAGCTGCCCGACGTCGACCCCGCCGACCCGGATGCTGCCGCGCTGCGGCGGGCGCAGGTTCATGATCTCGAGCAGGGTGCTGGTCTTCCCGCAGCCCGACTCGCCGACCAGCCCGAGCGTCTCCCCTTCCCGGATGTCCAGGTCGACTTCCGACACCGCGTACACCCAGCCCACCCGCCGCTTCAGCACCGCACCCTTGAGCAACGGGAACGTCTTGCTGACGCCGTTGAGCTCCAGCACGGCGGGACGCTGCTCCCGGGGACCGGGCGCCGCCGAGGTAACTGGCACCGGCGCAACCGGGTAGACCGGGCGGCCATCAATGCGGCCGCCACGGATCTCGTGAGCCCGGATGCACGCGACGCGGTGACCGTCCACCTCCCCGTCGGGTACCGCCACCAGGTCCGGTTCCAGGTCGCGGCACCCGGACACCGAGACGGGGCAGCGCGGCTGGAACGGGCAGCCCGGGGGCAGGTCCACCAGCAGCGGAGGGTTGCCCTGAATCGGCACCAGCGGCCGGCGTTCGGCAATGTCAACCCGGGGGACGGCGCCGAGCAGGCCGATCGTGTACGGCATCCGGGGCCGGGAGAACAGCTCATCTACCGGCGCCTGCTCGACCGGCCGCCCCGCGTACATCACCAGCACCTCGTCGGCGACCCCGGCCACCACTCCGAGGTCATGGGTGATCAGGATCAGCGCCGCGCCGGTCTCGGCCTGGGACAGCCGCAGCACCTCGAGGATCTGCGCCTGCACCGTCACGTCCAGCGCCGTGGTCGGCTCGTCGGCGATGATGACCTGCGGATTGTTGGCCATCGCCATGGCGATCACCACCCGCTGGCGCATGCCGCCGGAGAACTCGTGCGGGAACGACCGGGCCCGCTGTGTCGCGTTGGGTATCCCGACCAGGTCGAGCAGCTCCACCGCCCGTTTCCACGCGACGTCGCGGTCCAGATTCTGGTGGATCTCCAGTGCCTCGACGATCTGCCGGCCCACGCTGAAGATCGGCGTCAACGAGGACAGCGGATCTTGGAAGATCATGCCCAGATTCCGGCCGCGGATCTTGGACATCTGCCGGTCGTCCAGCCCGAGCAACTGGCGGCCGGCCAGCTGGATCGAGCCGGTCACCGAGGCGTACTCCGGGAGCAGCCCCATGACCGCCAACGAGGTGACCGACTTACCCGAGCCGGACTCGCCGACGATGGCCAGCGTCCGGCCGGGGTACAGGTCGAAGTCGACGCCGCGCACCGCGTCGACCCGGCCGGCCTCCGAGGGGAACGAGACCGCCAGGTTACGGACCGACAGCAGCGGCCCAGTCACGCTCGACCTACCGAATACGACATGGGGTCCAGCGCGTCACGCAGGCCGTCCCCGATCAGCGCCATCGAGACGGTGAGCAGGGTGAGCATGGTGGCCGGGAAGTAGAACAACCAGGGCGCGCTGGTGATCGTGGCGGCGCCGTCGCCGAGCAGGGAGCCCAGCGACACGTCGGGCTGCTTCACACCGAACCCGAGATACGACAGCCCGGTCTCGGCCTGCACCGTGGCGACCACACCGAGGGTGAACGAGACGATCAGCAGTGAACCGATGTTCGGAATCAGGTGACGCAGCACGATCCGCAGTGAGCTGACGCCCATGAACCGGGCTGCTTGGACGTACTCCCGCTCGCGCAGTGAGGTGGCCAGCGACCACACCACCCGCGCGCCGTACACCCATCCGATGGCGGTCAGCACCAGGATCAGCACCTTCCAGTCACCGCCGGCCTTCTGCGAGATCAGCGCCAGCAGCAGGAAGGAGGGCACCACCAGCAGGAAGTGCACGATCCCGAGGATGGCCTTCTCCGCGGTGCCACCCAGGTATGCGGCCGCCGCCCCGACGAACGCCGCGATGACGGTGGTCAGCGCCGACACCACCACACCGATGATCATCGAGCGCTGCAGGCCGTGCGTGGTCTGGGCGAAGGTGTCGTTGCCGGTGCCGTTGGTGCCGAACCAGTGCTGCGACGAGGGCGCCGAGGTCAGGTTGGTGAAGTCGACGTCGGTATAGGTGTAGGACGCCAGCATCGGGCCGGCAATGGCGAACAGGATGAGCAGCGCCAGGATCACCAGCCCGGCCACCGCGCCCCGGTTGCGCAGGAATCGGCGCGTGTAGAGGCGGCGGCGGGAAAGCCGCTGGCCGCGGTGGACCACCCGCTCTTCGGTAAGAGACGGCGCGGTGTCGAGGTGGCCGACCGTGGGCTGCAGCGGGGGAAGGTTCGTGGTCATCAGCTCACCCGCACTCTCGGATCCAGTGCCACGACGGCGATGTCGGCGAGGATCGCGCTGATTGCGGTCATCAGCGCGCCGAATGCGGCCACGGCGACCGCGCCGTGGATGTCGTTCTTGCTGATCGTCTGGTAGAAGTACTGGCCCATGCCCTGCCAGGCGAAGATCGTCTCGGTGATCACCGCCCCGGTGAACAGCGCCGGGATCGCGAACGCCACCGTGGTGGCGACCGGGATCAGCGATGTGCGCAGCCCGTGGCGACGGATGGCGGCCTGCCGGGTCAGCCCCTTGGCCCTGGCCAGCCGGACGTAGTCGGAGTTGATGTTGTCGAGCAGCAGCGAGCGCTGCAGCAGGTGGTAGCCGGCGTAGGTGATTACGGTGAGAGAGATGGTCGGCAGGATCAGGTGCCGCACCCGGTCTGCCAGCAGCGGCCAGAATCCGGTCACCGTGGGGGACTGGGCGCCTGCGACGAACAGCCACGTGCTGCCCACCGACTGGTTGAACGTGATCGCCAGCAGGA
This sequence comes from Pseudonocardiaceae bacterium, assembly GCA_035606945.1. Lineage (GTDB taxonomy): Bacteria > Actinomycetota > Actinomycetes > Mycobacteriales > Pseudonocardiaceae. Next base: position 41,868 of record DATNDR010000006.1, on the reverse strand, counting down.
CCACCGCCAGCGAGGCGACGACCACCGGAACGTTGAGCGTAATGATCGACAGGCCCTGATAGAAGCGGTCGGCGAACCGGTACTGACGAGCGGCGGTGTAGACGGCCAGGCCGATCCCAATGAGCGTGGAAAGGATCAGCGATCCCAGCATGAGCTGAGCACTCACCCCGACCCGGAAGCTGATCTGGGAGTTCACGCTCTCCCCGACCGGCGAATATCCCCAGTTCCAGTGCACGACGATATCGCTGAACCAGTGCCACCAGCGGTCCAGCAACGGGATGTCCCGGCCCAGGTTGTACTGCGCCAGCGAGCGGCTGATCTGCTCCGGCGTGCGGGGTGGCCGCAGCTGGAGATAGTTGGCCCGCGGATCCAGGAAGAAGTTCGCCAGAAAGTACGTCACGTTGGTGGCCACAACAATCATGAACAGCCAGCCAAGAGACCTTCTGAGGAGGTACCTCGCCACGAGCGCAGCGCCCACTTTCTCTCGCGCGGATCGGTTACGCACTGTACCCGATCGCCCATAATAGTGAGCGCCGAGACGCTCACTGGGTTATCAGCGGCACCATCCGCACCACGCGGTGTGTGGTCAAGCAAGCTACCACGAAAAGTTAAGGAAACTTTTTCGGCTGGCCAGTGCAGCCAATCCAGCGCGCCGACGCCGTTGATTGCGCGCATCGTCGCCACGCGGCGCGCCTTTTGCAGAGTGCGGATGCGGTCAACGTCGAGGTCCGCACTTACGACCGCTGGGGGACCCGGGCGCGCCGGCGGAGGTCGACGAGCACCTGCTGCTGGCGGCGCCTGAGCTGACCACCGCCATGGTCGCCGACGCGATGACCTTCCACGCCGTAGCAGCATGTGAGTGCAGAATATGCTGCTATTGGCGGATTCGAGTCAACTCGGGCGCGGTGTGGAGGGGGTTGCTGCGTGGTGGGCCCTTCAGCCAGGGTGGCGGGTGGAATTCTGGAATACCGGTGGCCATCTCGATACGCCAGTCGGAATGGTGGATGAGTCGATGATGACGGCCGCACAGCGCCACGCAGTTGCCGACACCGGTCGGGCCTCCGTCAGCCCAATTAATAACGTGATGGATATCGCACCACCGGGCGGGTACCGAACATCCCGGAAATGCGCATCCGCGATCCCGGACGATGACCGCGCGGCGGATCGCCGCAGGTACGGTACGGCTGGCCCGTCCCACGTCCAGCGGTTCACCCCGCGAACCCAGCACCACCGGAATGATCTCGGCGTCGCAGGCGATACGGCGGGCGATGTCGGCGGTGATCGGACCACCCAGCGCCAGCGACGCCGAACCGAGCCGGCCCTGAAGCACCGGCAGGCTCACGGTTACCACGACCTGGGGACGTTCGCCGCCCTCGGTGGGCAACTCACCGTCGCTGAGCGCGCGCGCCGCGAGCTCGACCAGGGCGTCGGCGTCGCGTTGCATTCCGGTACGCAAGTCGACCTCGACGTCGGTGGCCGGGCGGGGCGCGGCCAGCGGGCTCAACGCCGAGCGGAGGATCTCGGCGGCCTCCCGATCCAGCCATCCGGCCAGCTCACAGCCGCCGTCGCGATCGCGCAAGCGAAGCCACCGCCGGGTCTCGGGAGCGTCTTTGGGGCACGGACCATCTTGATCGAGGTACGCCAGGATCCGCTTGCCCAGCACCGCCAGCTGCCCGGCATCCAGCGTCCGGGCGTGGCGGGCCAGCTCGGCCTCCACCTCGCCGCGCTGCTCCGCGGGCACGTGGGCGGGTATGCGGGCCAGCACCGAGCGGATCACCGCGACATCCGCGGCGCCGATCGCGTGGTCGGCTACCGCCGCTGCGGTGGTGGGCAGCCGCGGTCCTACCGGCGCGCCACCCAGCCCGCGGAGGGGCAGCACCTCGGCGGCGGCATCGACCCGGGCCCGCGCCTCACCCCGCGACACCCGCGCCACCGCCCGCACCAAACCCACCGTTGAGCCATATCCCAACCCACCGGCCACACCGCGGGAATCTATTTCTGCGACCACCGACAGCATCCTCGCCCAGGTGGAATGCAACTGAGTTTCCAGTGCGCCCAGCTCGGCAACCAGTTCGGCATCACTGCTCTGCCACGGCGCCGTCGACATGATCCGACTCTACGATGGCACCCTGACAATCTAGGGCGCTGTGTCAGACCGTAGATAAATTCACACGGAAAAAATCCTGGCCATGGCAACTCCGTTTCCAGCTCGTGATCAGCGCCTACGGGCACCTGCACTTGTGCTGCTCAACGGGGTACCTGCTGGGCTGCACCGTCCGCCACACACAGTGGCCGCGACGCGCCCGATGCCAGCAGGCCGAGCGTGAGCGCACCGGCACTGTCACCACGGACACCCGAGCCGCTGCCCGGACCGGTCATCGGCAGCCGCGCTCATCCCGACCGGGAGCCCCAGCGACACCCCCAGGCCCCACAGCGAGGCCCCGACCAGAGCAACCGCGGTGCTGCCAAGATCACAACGGTGGCTCGCAGGACGGCGACCCGGCCGAGGCCGTCGCGGACCGGGAACGCGGGACAGGAACGAGGCCAGCGCAACGCCACTCACCGCGAAGGGCGCGGCCACTGCCTGCGGGCCCGAAGCGCGCTGTTCATGCACTGACGTCGGGTTTAACCGTCGTCAGCAGGTGCTCGAGTGCGCTTACCCAGGTTTCCACGATGGCGTTGTCGTCAACCTTGCTCTGGGCGGTGCCCAGCAGGTTGGGAAAGAGCCGTACCGAGATCAGGGCGCCGAGTCCGATAGCCGCGATGGCATCAGCCTGCCGCGCGGATACCACCGGTCCAGATCGGTCGATGATCCACTCGATGAACTCGCGGTAGGTCGCCTCGACCACCTGGGCGACGGCGTCGGTGAGGATTTTCGGTCCGTGCCGGGCCTCGCTGGCGAGCAGCCGCAGTAGTTGAGCTTCCTGGTCGAGCTCGGCAAGCACATACCGAGCGGCGATGGTGAGTTCGGTGCGCAGATCGCCGAGGTCGGCGAACAGGCGCCGAATGTCCCGTAGCGCGGCGAGCCGGCTCAGCTGCCGTTGGACTCCGGCGGTCAGGAGTGCTTCCTTGGACGGAAAGTGGTGATAGATGCCGCCGGCGCCGGGGCTCAGGCCGGCAGCTTGCTCGATCCGGGTAATGCTGGTACCGCGGTAGCCATGCTCGCTGAACAGCTCCATCGCCGCGTCGATGATGCGATCCCGGGTCGCCCCAGTAGTCCCAGTAGTCCCAGGCAGCGCAGTCGCCGCAGTTGACAGATCGCCCATGGCAACAAAGTATTTACTTAGGCATGTCAAGCGTCAACTGAGGAGCAGCGATGACCGTGTTTTCCCAGCAAGGTCGAAGTCGGCTGGCCCGCACGGTTCCGCTGGCCGGGCTAGCCGGCCGGACTGCCGGTGAAGCGGTGGTCGCTGCCCTGCGCAAGCGGTTGACCGGTGAGGACAGCGCCGTCGAATTCCACGAGCGGACGAGCCAGCGCTACGCCGCGATGCTCGGTCACTCGAAGGGTGTGCTGATGAAGGCCGGGCAGGTGCTGTCCTTCGTCGCGCTCGGGTCGCTGGTCCCCCCGGAGCGCCAGCGCGTCTACCAGGCCGCGATGGCCCGGCTCCAGGCCGACGCCCCGCCGATGGCCCCCGAGTTGGCCACCGCGGTGGTGGAGGCTGAGCTGGGCGCGCCACCGGAGGAGATCTTCGCGGAGTTCGACCCGCATGCGTTCGCGGCGGCGTCGATCGGGCAGGTCCACGCCGCACGGCTGGCCGACGGGCGGCGGGTGGCGGTCAAGGTGCAGTATCCCGGGGTCGATCAGGCCATCCGAGCGGATCTGGACAACACCGAGCTGCTGGCCACCTTCCTGCAGCTGGTCGGGGCGATTGTGCCCGGCTCCAACCGGCTCGATGTGCGCGCGGTCGCGCGGGAAGTGGCGGCCCGGATCGGTGAGGAGATCGATTACCGCATCGAGGCGGCCTACCAGACCGATTTCGCCAACGCGTACCGAGATCATCCATGCATCCGCATCCCCGAGGTGGTGCCGGAGCTGTCGACACGCCGGGTGCTCACCATGGATCTCGTGGACGGCATGCGCTGGTCGCAGGCAGTGGCGGCGGATCAACAGCTGCGGGACAGGTGGGGCGAGGTGATCTACCGGTTCGCGCTGGGCAGCCTGCGCATGGTGGGCATGTTCCACGCCGATCCTCATCCGGGCAACTACCTGTTCCACGACGACGGTGCGGTGACGTTCCTGGACTTCGGTTGCGTCAACCGGTTCTCCGCAGAGCAGATTGCGCTGATGCAACGGATCGTCGCCGCCGCGATTGCCGACGACGCTGCCGCCCTGTGGGACACCTTCGTCGAGATCGGCTTCCTGACCGCCTCCGACGCACCCACGCCGGCCGAACTGCTCGAGTGGTACCGCGACAAGCTGCAACCACTGGTGGCCGAGCAACCATTCACTTACACACCAGCGTTCGCCGCGTCCGTGGTGCAGGGCTACTTCGACCGCCGGGGCGCGACCGGGTCGGTGATCCGCCGCGTCGAGTTGCCCCGCGACTACGTTTTCCTCACCCGGATCGACCTCGGACTCACCGCCTTGCTGGCCGAACTGCAAGCCACCGGTCCGTGGGCGGCGATCCGCAGCGAATGGGACTGCAACGGGCCGCCCGCCACTGAGATCGGTCAGCTCGACGTCGAACATTGGGCGCGGCAGGGGCTGAAACCATGATGATCCCGACCATTGATCCCTACCCGATCTATCGCGAGCTGCGGGAACAGCACCCGGTGCACTGGGATGGCGACCTGGACGCCTTCCTGGTCACCTCCTACGCCGAGGCCAGCGCCGTGCTGCGCGGCCCGGAGTGGAGCAGCGACCCGAACCGCAATCCCGCACTGGCCGCACGGCTCGAGCGCGCTGAACTCGGAAACCAAGCGCTGCGCGCGACCCTGCTGACGATGGATCCACCCGACCACACCCGGCTGCGGCGGATGCTCACCCCGGTATTCACTCCCCGGGCCATCGACGCGCTGCAACCCCGGATCACCGCGGTGGTCAAGGCTGCTCTGGCAGACTTCGGCGAGGGCAGTGACGTCGATGTCATCGCCGACATCGGCTACCCGATCCCACTGGCCGTGATGTGTGAGCTGCTCGACGTCGACATCGAGGGTGCGCAGCTGTTGCGAACCGAGACCCCCAAGCTGGTCGGGATACTCGAGTTCGACCCCGACGAGGAAGCGGTCCTGGCGGCCGAGGAGGCCACCGCCAGCCTCGCGCTGTACCTGCTGCCCATGCTCGGCGACCGCCGCGTCCGGCCGGGTGAGGATCTGGCCAGCCAGCTGCTGCGCCTCGGAGACGATCTGGGTGACGCTCTCGAACTCGACGAAGTGCTCGCCACCTGCATCCTGCTGCTCATCGCCGGGCACGAAACCACCGCCAGCTTGATCGGCAACGGTGTGCTCACCCTGATGCAACACCCCGACCAACTACGCCTGCTCCAGCGTGATCCCGCGCTGATCAAGCCAGCGATCGAGGAGATGCTCCGGTTCGAGTGCCCCGTCAAGATCGTCGGCCGGACCAGCCTCGTTGACAGGCAACTAGGCGGGCGCACCATCCGCGCCGGTCAGCGGGTGCTCGTGCTGCTTGGGGCAGCCAACCGGGACCCGGCGCAGTTCCGCGACCCCGAGTGCTTCGACATCACCCGCGCGCAGGCTCCGCACCTGGCTTTCGGCGCGGGACCGCACTTCTGCCTCGGCGCTGCGCTGTCCCGCGCGGAGGCCCAGGAGACCCTGCGGCAGCTGCTGCCTCTCCTGACCGAATGGCAACTCGCACCGGAAGCGCCCGCCTGGCGGGTGTCCGACACCTTCCGCGCACTCACCAAGCTCCACCTCGTCAGTCATGAGAGGGCGCCGCAGATACGGTGAGGCGAGGATTGGATGCGCGAGTGGTGGCACGACGCGGTCGTTTACCAGATTTACCCGCGCTCGTTCGCGGACAGCGACGGCGATGGTGTGGGCGACCTGCCGGGGATCACCGCCCGCCTGGGCTACCTGGCGGAGTTGGGTGTCCAGGCGGTGTGGATCTGGACCAGCGTGTTCGGCAGTGGTACATGCACCTGTACGCCCCCGAGCAACCCGACTGGAACTGGCGGGACCCGCGCACCGCCCCGTTCTTCGACGACGTGGTGCGCTTCTGGTTCGACCGTGGGGTCGATGGGCTGCGCATCGACGTGGCGCACGGCCTGTCAAGGCCGACGGCCTGCCGGACCTCAACACGACGGCGACGGTGCCGCCGATCCGGCTGCGGGCCAATCCGCTGGCGTGCGACCGGGAGGAGGTGCACGAGGTCTACCGCCGTTGGCGGGTGTTGGCCGATGGCTACTCGCCGCCGCGGGCGCTGATCGGCGAGGTCCCGCTGCACCTGTGCCGAGCCGCGCTGACCCTGCGCCGCCGGCTGTACACCCAGCGCGTCCTGTCCGCCGACGACGCCGTGGTCGTCGACCTCCACTCACCCGGCGCGCTGGAAGTGCGCAGAGGCGAAACGTTCACTCTCGTCCTGGCGATGGGAAACACCCCGGTGCGCCTACCCGCGGGCCGGCTGCTGCTGGCCAGCCGCCCGCCGACCTCGGACGGCCGGCTACCCCCGGACACCACGGCATGGCTGCGCCGCTGACGAGGTACATCTGATCAACTTTTTACCGCCCCACTGCAGGCGTCACCGGGAACCGCGCGCCAATCCAATGGGACGAACCACTGCCGGACCGCGAGCATGCCAGCCGCCCCGGCGATCAAGACTACGAGGATGATCAGCCACGCCGGGATGAAGGCGCCGTGGTGGACCACGAAGAACTGACCGTTGCACGCGTCGAAGCCGCCATGAAAGCCGATGCCGAGCCACAGTGTGCCGCTGACTGTTCGACAGGCCGCGAGCATCAGCCCGAACCCACTCATCGCCACCGCATACCACGCACGCTCGGCGAGGGTGGTGGCCCCACCGCTGGAGAACACATGCATCGACCCGAAGAGCAGCGAACTGACCGCCACCACGGCCCACAGCGGCAGCGTCGCACCGAGATTGCGGAATATGTAGCCGCGGAACACCAATTCCTCCGGCAATCCCTGCACCAACAGCACGGAGACGGCGATCGTGATGATGGTGCTCGCCAGCCTCTGCTCGGCCAACGTCTTCGTGGCCTCAGCTGACCAGGCCCAGTCGGCGAGCCCGACCTGCACCACGACTGCCGCGGCGACTGTGGCGAGGGTGGTCGCGACCACCATGCCGAACACCAGGTGCGGGACTACTGCACGGTTCAGGGTCAAGCCGACGCCCGACCACGGCCGCCGGTCGGCGTGACGCCGCATCACGAACACCAAGCCGAGCGCGCTCGCCGTGACGCCCAAGCCGGCGGCCGAGTGCGAGATCACCCCCGGCAGCCGGGCAGCCGCCGCCTGCACCGTCCCACCTATGAGCAGCACACAACCGAAGAAGCCCAGCCAGGCCAACGCAATCCGCGCGGACAACCTCGGCCGGCCGTCCTGGCCGCGCAACACCGATGACCTGGTGTCCGATCTGATGTCCATACCGAACATAGGAGGAAACACTACGCACTGTGGTCATCGGCTCACGCAACCGGACCGATCGGAGTCCTGGCAGCCCCCGGCTGACGTTATAACCGGGGTCGGATAAGCGTCAATCGGCTTGGATCTCATTCGGAGAACCAGCGGCGTCTGCGCCCCCGCTGGAATTGATTTCACGCCGACGACTGCTCTCCTCATTCACCATCTGGTGCTGGGAATCACCACTGGTCGACAGCTATCCGCCATTAAGCCGTCGCGCCATCCCGCGCTTAACGGGAAGGACCAAAGGGTATATCTGACCTGAGGCGAAGGGAGACGGCGTGAGGGCGGCACGGGAGATCGAACGCAAGTACGAGGCGATCGAAGGGCTGGAGTTGCGCGACCCGGCGTCGTTGCTCGGGATTGAGACCGCGAGCGGTCCGGATGAGCAGGACCTGGCGGCGGTGTATTTCGACACCGCCGATCTGCGGCTGATCAGCGCAGGGGTGACGTTGCGGCGCCGGGAAGGTGGATCCGATGCGGGCTGGCACCTGAAGCTACCGGCGGGCAAGGACAGCCGCGAGGAGCTACGGATACCGCTGGAACGGTCCCCGCGCCGGCCACCGGCGGAGTTGGTGGCCCTGACGCGGGTGTATACCCGCGGGGCGGCGCTGGCCCCCGTTGCCGAGCTGACCACGCGCCGACGTCGCTGGGTGCTCGCCGATTCCACCGGGCGCTCACTCGCAGAACTGGTCGATGACCACGTAAGTGCGCGAACCATGGGCGAGCAGACCACCACGGTGGCCTGGCGCGAGGTAGAGGTCGAGTTAGGGGAGCATGGTCAACAGAAATTGCTGGACCGGATCGAGCGCAGGCTGCTGAAGGTGGGCGCCCAGCGTGCGGGTGCGGCGTCGAAGCTGGGCCGGCTGCTGGCCGAGCGGCTGCCCGAGAGGCCACCGGCAAGGTTTCGTTCTGGTCGATCAGCAGGTGAGGTGGTGCTGGCCTACCTCGATGCCCAGGCCAGCCGGCTGCGCCGATATGACCCACTGGTCCGGCGGGACGCTCCGGACGCAATCCACCAGATGCGGGTGGCTGCTCGGCGGATGCGCAGCGCGCTGCAGGCCTTCGGTCGGGTCATCGACCGGGATCAGACCCGCGAGCTGACCGTGGAGCTGAAGTGGGTGGCCGGGGAGCTGGGCGGAGCCAGGGATACGGAGGTGATGGCCGAACGGGTCGCGGAGCTGCTCACCCACGTGCCTGATGACCTCAAGCTGGGACCCATCGATGCCGCGGTGACCCGCGCCTTCGAGCGTCGAGCAGCCGAGGCCCGTGCTGTCGGCCTGGCCGCGTTGGACAGCGATCGATACCTGGTGCTGCATGAGCGGATCGACGCGTTGCTCGCCGATCCGCCGCTGACCGCACGGGCCGGCCGCAAAGCCAAGCGTGAGCTGCCGAAGAGCATCCAGCGGGCCTACCGCCGGGTCGAATCGCGGATCGCCGAGGCGCAGCGTCAACCATCCGGTGAGGACCGCGACCGTGCCCTGCACGAGACCCGCAAGGCCGCCAAACGGTTGCGCTACGCCACCGAGGCCGTCGAACCCACACTGGGTAAGCCGGCCACGCGGCTGAAGAAAGGCCTCAAGTCCGTCCAAAGCCTCCTCGGCGAGCATCAAGACGCCGCCGTGTTGCGCCCGGTACTGCGCGAGCTGGCGGGACAAGCCCACCTGGCGGGCGGAAACGGCTTCACCTATGGCCTGCTGTACGCGGCCGAGGCGGCCCGCGCTGAACGATCCGAGCATGACCTCGCCTCGGCGTGGAAGCGGATGCGCAAACGCAAAAACACCGCCTGGCTTACGAACTGACTCACCGGTGAGCTGACGAGTACAGCATCAGTTTGCTTAATGTTTATCTGCGGTTAACCATGGGTCTGTTGTTCGGCGAGGTCCGCGCCGTTGATCATCAAGCTTATGGCCCGGACGGAGTACTACCACGATGTGGCCGCACCTCAGGCCAAGGAGCTGTTACCCGCCGCATTCGCGGTTGTGCGCAACAGATCAGGCTGGGTGCTGCTGGTGCGCCGCGCTGATGACGGGTACTGGGAGCTGCCCGGGGGCCGGGTCGAAGTCGGAGAGTCGGCCTCGGCGGCGGTGGTCCGCGAAGTCGCGGAGGAAGCCGGCGTGACCATTAACGTTACCGGGCTCGCCGGGGTGTACAGCGACCCCGCCCACGTGTTGGCCTATCCGCACGGGCAAGGGACTTACCAACAAATCGCCATATGTTTTCACGCCTTCAGCCCGGACCATGACACCCGGCCCGATCAAGATGAAACCACCGCCGCAGGATGGTTCGAACCCGATCAAACCACTCAGCTAGCCATGCACCCAGCTATGCGTCGACGCTTGACCGATGCACTTGTTAAGCCCCACGAGGCGCATTTCGACTAGCCACCACAATGCGGCGGCCCACTGTGGCGCCGGTGCACCGTCGACGACACCTCGGTGACCAAGGGATCGTCCACGGCCAAAGGCTTCCGGATTAGCGTGGTGCCCCGCACAGGTGATCAGCTCCCGTATCTATCATCCGTGTTCGAGTGTGATTTTTCCAATTAGGTGTATCAGGAACCCGCGCGTGCGCCTCTACCAGACGGGCCGAAACACGACTGATGCCGTTACACGAGGTGATGACCGCCATGACTGAGGTCTCGGAACGAACCGCCACATCGAAGTCCATTGACAGTGCCGCTGTAGCGATCAACCACATGACGCCGGCCAGCGGGGGAGACCCGGCGGTCCAGGGTAGCTGGCAGGTGCTCCCGTTTGACTCTGAGGTACTGGCCGTACACGCGGCGTTACTACCGAACGGAAAGGTACTCTTTGCGGCCGGTTCGGGTAATAGCGACCGTCGATTCGGTGACCCTAACTTCGGCAATACCGCGTTGCGATTTTGGACCAGCGTAGTGTGGGATCCGACCGCCAGCTCGCCGCCAGGCCTGGACACGAATTTCTTCCATCCTGCGACGCCGCGTGATGCTCAGAACAAGGTGTTAGATCTGTTCTGCGGCGGGGAAACAGTCCTGGCTGATGGCCGAATATTGTCGACCGGCGGCACGTTGGCTTATGATGGCAACGGAAGGGCGTTCGCGGGCCGACCCGACACGTTGGCATTCAGCCCGGTTTCCCAGCAGTGGGCGGTTGTGCGACCGATGGCGCACGGCCGCTGGTACCCCAGCGTGATCACGTTGGGAGATGGGCGTGTTCTCGCCGCCGCGGGACTGGATGAAAATGCCGCGGGCGTCCGCAACGCGACGCTGGAGACTTTCTTCCCGGCCGCCGATTTCTGGCAGCCGCTGCAGATGCCCCCGGGCTTCGGTGGCCTGCCGCTGTACGCCCATGTGTACCTGTTGGCCAACGGATCGGTGTTCTACGCCGGTGGTCACATGGACGACGGGCCCGCGGCTCCGCTGCGGCTCGACCTCACCCGCAACCCGGCCACCGTAACCCCGCTAGGCGGTATTTCCCGGGTGGATGCTCGGGACCAGTGCACCAGCGTGCTGCTTCCACCCGCCCAAGCCCAAATGGTCATGATCATCGGGGGTGCCCCGGGCAAAGGCGACGCCATCGCAAACGTCGACGTTGTCGACTTCACCCAGCAGACGCCGGTCTACCAGCCGGCGGCGGCACTGAACTCTGCCCGCAAGCACCCCAACGCCACGCTGCTGCCTGACCGCACGGTGCTCGTGACCGGCGGCTCGCAGCGCGACGAAGAGAAAGCGGTAGCGACCAACCATGCTGAGATCTTCGATCCGGAGCATCCGGAGCTGGGTTGGAAGCAGCTAGCGGAAGCGTCCGTGACGCGCATGTATCACTCGGTGGCGCTGCTGCTGCCCGATGGGCGGGTTATTACTGCCAGTGGCAATCCGAACCGGGGTCAGCAAGTCAATTGGGAACCACCAGACCCTAACGAAGAGCTGAGATTGGAGGTCTATTCCCCACCGTATCTCTTCCGGGGTACGCGCCCGGCGATCAACACCGTGACCACCGAGTGGCGTTACGGGCAAACCATCAGCATCGCCACTCCCAACGCCGGCGATATCCAGTGGGTCAGCCTCATTCGGCCCGGCGTGACGACGCATTCGTTCAATACCACCCAACGTCTGGTGGATCTGCCGATTATCACCCGGAGTGGCGGGGTCGTGCAGGTCCAGGTCACCGGCGAGCCCAACGTCGCGCCACCCGGCTGGTACATGCTCTTCCTCACCGATCACGATCGAGTACCTTCCGTAGCCCGCTGGGTCCACCTGGTGGCGGCGCCTGCCAGTGCGATCCCGCCCGGTGCATACGCCCAAGCCGTATTGGGCACCGCTGGACTGGTTGCTTACTGGCCGCTGGCGGAAATCAGCGGAACGGTGGCCTACGACGTGGTGGGGGACCATCACGGCAGCTACTACAACCACCCCCACCTTGGCGCCCCAGGCCCCGGATCGGCTACCTCGGTCACCTTCGACGGGATAAACCAGTACGTCATGCTGCCCCGCGACATCCGGGACAACTTCAGCCTTGAGCTGTGGTTCGCCACCCATGGCGGCGGGGTGGGCACTGGCGTAACGCAATGGTGGCAAGCAGCCGGTCTGCTGGATGCCGAAGTTCCGGGCATAGTCGATGACTTCGGTACCTCCCTCGACGCCTCCGGGCAGGTATGGGCGGGCACCGGTAACCCTGATACCTCCATCCACTCGGGCACCGGGCTCAACGACGGCGCGTGGCATCACGTGGTGTTCACCCGCGCCCTGGCCACCGGCGACATAACGCTCTACATCGACGGCGCGCCGGTCGCCACCGGGCACGGCGGCACGCAACGCCTCACCTCCGCACCCGGATTGCGGATCGGGGCGCTCCAAAGCGCGGCCACTTTCTTTGCCGGCAGCATCGCCGACGCTGCCGTGTACAACACAGTCGTCCCCGCGGCCACCGTAGCCGACCACTTCAATAATCGGCACTAACTCCACGTCAGGTCGCCCTCCTCCGGCGATGAATGCATGAACATGCAATCGCTGTGGCAAAACTACGATTTGTCGTGGGAGTCGGACGTGGAAACTCGGCGGCCGGCCCAAGGGCACACCCATTCCTAGTTAGCTATGAGATTGCACCGATCCCGGCCGAGTTAGCGCGGCACACCGCGTGATCTCAGTGGCGGTATCGGGATTCAGTTGGAACAACTCACGCAGGGCATCGGCGTACGACTGGCCATTGTCCCTCTCCGCGAGTTGCTTGACGCGCACCGTAGGGACGTGCACCAGCTTGTCCGCGACCCGCCGTAGGGCGCGAGCCAGCTCATCGCGCACGGCGGCGTCCAGGTTCGGCAGTCGACCTGCCAGCCGTAGCAGCTCCGCGTCCACTACCTCGGTAGCGCGCCTGCGCAGTGCGACGACTGTCACAGTGACGTCGGCGGCACGCTGCGCCAGCAAATATTCGTGTACCTCGTGCCTCACGAGGCGGTGAGCCGCGCTGATCGCGCTGTACCGGGTCGCACACCGCTCCAAGCGCCGGCCCAGGGTGGTCAGATCCAGCAGGATCACGTCGGGGAGGTCACCCACCGTTGGCTCGACGTTGCGGGGTAGCCCCAAATCACAGATCACGAGCGGACCTCGACGCTGACCTCTGGCGTTCGTCATCTCTTCTGCGCCAAGCACTGCCTCAGCCGCGCGGGTGCAGCACATCACGAGATCGGCGGTAGCCAGAGCGGTAGCGACACTGTCAAGACCGACCGCCCGGGACGAAATGCCGTCAGCCTCGCACGTCGCCACCAGCCGCTGCGCAGCTGGCACGGTTCGATTGGCAAACACGATTTCTGACACACCTGCTCGGCGTAGCTGCGCGGCGACCAGGCCGGCCATCGAACCAGCGCCGATCACCAGCGCGCGCCGACCCTCCAAGCCGGCTCGCCCGCCGGCGCACAGCACGGTGGCGGCATCAGCGAGCGCTTCAGAGACCACTGAAGCACCGGCAGCGTCTATTGCGGTCTCGGTGCGTACCCGTTTGCCGACGTGCAACGCCTGCTGCACGACCTCATGCAGAGCGTGCCCAACCGTGCCAGCCTGCTGAGCGGCGGAGTACGCGGTACGAAGTTGACCAAGAATTTGGGATTCGCCAACGACCATCGATTCGAGGCCAGCGGCTATCGAGAACAGGTGCTCGACTGCGGCCGTTTCATAGTGCACGTACAGGTAGTCAGATAATTCATCAATAGCCATCCTAGCTTGCCGCGCCAGTACGTCGGTGACCTCGGCCAAGCTGCTGTGAAATGCCTCTACTAACGCGTAAATCTCGACGCGGTTGCATGTGATGAGGAGCAGCGCCTCGGCGACATGCTCCCGGCTGACCAGTTCGCTGAGCACTTTGTCGGTAGCAGCAACGGACCCGACAACTCCTTCGAGTACCGCAATGGGCGCGCTGCGGTGGGACATGCCGACAACCAGCAGACTCATCGCTGCATCCCGATCGCTTCCTCGACTCTCAGTGCTGAATTGCGCATCACCTTGGCTATGCACGAAGAGCCTGGATGGTCCGCGTCTGATACCACGGCACGGAGGTACACCTAATTGGGTGAATGTAAATACGCGCAAACGGGTGCATGCACCACGAACACCGACGACGGAAGTATCCGCAGCAGTGCTCGACGCTTACCGGTCCGTTGCCAACACGCAAAGCCCCCGGGCGTAGCATAGATATGCTGGAAGGAAACAGTTATCTCGGTTCGGTGGCCCGGATGGCAAGCAGGGCGATGTCGTCTTTGGGTTCTTGGGTGGAGAAGTTCTGGACGGAGGCGCGCACGGTGGCGAGAGTTGCGCTGCCGGCAGCGGGTAGGTCGCGGACGCGGCGGTCATCAGTCGGTGCGCGCCGTAAGGCCCGTGCGGGCCTCGACGCTCGATGATGCCGTCGGTGTAGGCGAGCAGCACGTCGCCGGGAGCGATATGCAGTTGGGTGGTGTGCAGCTTGACCTGGTTCACCAGGCCCAGCGGCGTCCCTCGTTGACCCGGCCAGCACCAGGTCCATCGTTAAACCGGTGGGCTCGCCGGGGATGGCCTCGCAGATATGGGCCGCGGCCAGGGTGCAGAACTGCCAGTGATCTCCCGTTTCGATCATGAGGTCGTTGAGCAGCTCGGGCGGCCGCCTGGGCGCCCTTGCCGCAGACATCGCCGATGGCGGCGAGCCACAGGCCGTTACGCAGACTGAGTACGTCGTAGAAGTCGCTGCCGGTGCTGGCTGGTAGGTACTCGGCGGCGAACTCGGCACCCTCTGCGGTGGGCAGTTTCCGGGAGAACAGGGCTCGTTGGCGGGCTTGGGAGATCTCGATGTGCTGGGTGGCGCGTTGGGCGTGGTCGATTGCCAGCGCCGCGCGCTGGGCAATGTCACTGATCAACGCGACGTCCTCGGGCCAGTGTGACCGAGCGACGGGCCGACCGATGGTGAGTACTCCGATGGCGCGCCCGGCCGCGTGCAGCGACAGCGCGATGGCGTCGGTGGGCCAGTTGATCCAGGTCGGTAGCAGCGACTGGGCTGCCAGCTTGCGCAGCTGGGTGCGCAAGCTGCGGATGGGGTCGCCGCCTGCGGACAGGGTCAGGGCGGATCGCAGCTCGGGGATGAGCTCCTCGTTGGCGTGGGTCAGCGCAGCCAACTCGAGGCCGTGCTCGCCTCCTATCAGGTCCGCGGAGGCGAAGCCGGCCGCGCAGAGGCGCGGAAAGGGGCAACGTGATGTCCAGCGAGGGAGCCGGTGACTGGTCGCCGTCGGGTGATGCCCATCGTGGGCGATCTCGCGGTTCCCGCTGCCGTCGCCGTAGTCGATGTCGACGAGGGCCTCGTCGAGGTCGAGAACCTCGCGCAGCCGCCGCGTCAGTTCGGTCACCACGGCAACGGCGTCGAGCCCTGGGCGAGTACGGGCGGGATACGCAGCAGCGCGTGGATCTTGTCGGTGTGGCCCAGTGCGCGCGGTGTCCTGCTCGTCGACAGCATCCCGCAGGGATACCTGCCTATCCGGTTCGGCTTTACCACGACTTAGCCCAGCGCCGTGGTGGTGCTGCCGGTACTGTTCGAGGGTGAATCGCTCGGCGTGATCGAGCTCGGCTCGATTCATTCGTTCTCCCCGCGGCATCTGACGTTCCTCGAACGGCTGGTCGCGACGATCGGAGTCGCCATCAAGACGATCCAGGCCAACCGGCGCACTGAGGAGCTGCTCAACCAGTCCCAGGGCCTGGCCCGGGAGTAACTGCCGAGCGGATCAAGAGCCGAGAACGCACCCGACGCATTCCCATCCTTTTTCTCACCGCAGTGGACTACGACGCTCATCTAGCTTTCCGCGGCTACCAAGCCGGAGCCGTCGATTACCTCACCAAATCGTTCGACCCGTGGATACTACGATCAAAAATCAAGGTCTTCGTCGACCTCTGGCGCCTACACGAAGAACTGGCCGAGCAGGCCAGCCGGCATGCCAGCCTGCAGCACACGTTGCGGCATTGGCGACAACAGGCGCGCAAGATGGTGGCGTGGACGAACGTGAGGCAGTCGCCCGACGGTACGGCGAGCACCTGAGCGACCACGACCTGCTGGTTCTGGCCGGAGGGCGGGCTGAGCAGGTACCGGTGCTGCGGCGGCGACCCGTGCTGGTACTGGACCTACTGGACCGCCCATCCGTGACCGATGCCGTTCTCGCGGTGCGCCGCGACGAGCCGGGACTGTTCAGCTACCTCTCGCCCTTCCTGATGTTCGCCGCGGCGGTGCACCGGATGGGCAACGCGCTGGTGGGTAGTTCCTATGTCCCCGACCGCACCGGCCCCCGCTCCCGGTTGCCGGTCTTCGATGGGCCAGTCCTCGCGGCCTTCGCCGCCGAACCGCAGCATCGGCTGTTCCTGGCCGAGCTGCTGGCGTCATATGCCCGACTGGCCTCGGGAGTCGTGTGGCGGCGCTGCCGGGATGGGTGGCGGCGACAGCGGTGGGACGAGCTGGACCTGCCGCACCTGGCCGCCCTGCGCGAGACCTTGCCGCCCGATGAGCAACCGGGACTCTGGCGGCGCATTGGCGACGGCGCCCTGTTTCTGGCCGGCGTGTTTCCCGAGTACGCCGAGCGCTCGCTCGGCCTGGTCGAGATCGCCCGGCTGCAACACGCCACCGGCTTGCGGCTGGACACCGCCGAGGGTCCGATATCAGATTTTCTCGAAGAGTTGGCGGGTCGTGCCTACCAGCGGGTCGGCGGCAGCGTGCCGCGCGCCGTCGTAGAGTCGCCGCGGTCGGCCCGACGAGTGCTCACGCTGGTCGCAGACCGCTACCTGTTCCCGGTCGCCGCCGACTAGCCGGTCGACTCTGACCAGGGATCCTTCGGGACTTGCGCGAACCGCGGAAGCCGAGGCATACGAAATCGATCCTCCGGATCACCCAATATCCGGCACCGTGCCGCTCCCATTGCTAGATCCACCGGCGAAAAAGGTTCTCCGCTTCGGTCTGGTTGGCGAGTGCATCAGAGGGGTTGTGCGCAGGCTGGCGGATCGCTGTGGATATCGAGGATTACATCGATATCGGCCCGCGTCGGACGCCGCAAGATCAGTCGTTTGGTCCTGAGCTCCATGCTCTGAAACTACGGCATTCGATTTTCGGTCAACAGCACACTGACAAGGGACTCGATCACCCAGCCCCATGCATGTGAAAGCGGGTCAATCAATTCGAAGTGCTCGACACCCGGCAGCTCCTGCAGTCGTACCGCATCACCGGCTGAAGCTGCCGCCTTTGCATATGATCCCGCCGAGATGAACACGGGTAGCAGCGGCGACGGATCTCGCAGCGCCAGTGCAGGGACAGGACTTGCGGGCGGCTCGAACCCGTTCTCGGCCTGGTGCGCCACGGGACGTCTGGGGCAGCCTGGAACCGTCTTCGGCACGCCAGCGGAGAACTCAAGGTCTGGCAGGTGAAGTGAGATGCGTATCGGTGTGCTTACCGGGGGCGGGGATTGCCCCGGACTTAATGCGGTGATCCGGGCGGTGGTCCGCAAGGGGATCGAAATCTACGGCCATGAGATCGTTGGATTCCGGGAGGGGTGGCGGGGCCCGATGCAGGGCTTGATCCAGCCGCTCGGGCTGGCCGACGTGGAGCACATCCTTCCGCTCGGCGGCACCATCCTGCGCACGTCGCGCACGAACCCCTACCGCGACGGCGGCGCAGAGCAGGTCAAGCAGACGCTCGTCGAGCATGGCGTGGACGCGTTGATCGCGATCGGCGGCGAGGACACTCTAGGGGTGGCCCGGCGGTTGAACGAGGACGGACTTTTTGTGGTGGGCGTGCCCAAGACCATCGACAACGACCTGAGCGTCACTGATTACACGGTCGGGTTCGACACCGCGGTGCACATCGCGACTGAAGCGATCGACCGGCTGCATACCACCGCTGAGTCACACCACCGGGTCGCGGTTGTCGAGGTGATGGGGCGCAATGCGGGTTGGATCGCGCTGCACTCCGGGATGGCCGGCGGGGCGAACGTGATCTTGATGCCGGAACGACCGTTTTCCGTGGCGGCGGTATGTCAGTGGGTCATCCGGTGCTTGGATCGGCAGTCCGCCGCCATCGTCGTGGTAGCCGAGGGCGCGGTACCGGAGGGCGGTGCTGAGGTACTCGCGACTGCCGAGATAGATGCGTTCGGCCACCGGAGGCTGGGCGGAGTAGGCATCTGGCTGGCCGACGAGATCGCCCGCCGCACCCGTGCCGAGGCCCGAGCGGTGGTGCTCGGGCACGTCCAACGCGGCGGTACACCCACCGCCTATGACCGAGTTTTAGCTACCCGGTTCGGCGTGCACGCCGTTGATGCCGTGCACGACGGCGATAGTGGTGTCATGGTGACGTTGCGTGGCACCGAGATTGTCCGGGTCAAACTGGCTGACGCCACCGCAGCTGTTAAAACAGTGCCGCAGCATCGGCACGCGGAAGCCGGAATTTTCTTTGGCTGACGGTGGCGCAGCATTGACCATAGGCTTGTCGATTGCACTTTTCTTTGCGGCGCTGAGCGGATCGCTGGTTGCGGCGTGGACGACCGCCACGGGCGAGTTCGCGTGATACAGCGCGGTGCGGGTGACCAGCCCGAGGCCGGGATGACGGGAGCGTTTGGCGCCTACAACGAGCAGCCCGCCGCGGTGGTGACCAATCGCTTCGTGGGCGTGGACGCGGAGCAGTTCGGTACGGGGGATGCAGTCCGGGGCGAGCCGGAGGATCTGACGTCGGGCAGACTCGAGCACAGCATGAGCGGCCCAGCGTTATTCCGGGGTATCCGAGTGGCACAGCGGCAGCGGGCGGGCGTGGAGTAAGCGCAGCTCCGCATGGCACCGTGCGGCGAGGTCCAGAGCAGCGGCGAGAACCGCTCCGTCACTCCGATCCCCACTGACGGCGGCCGTGACCGGTTCCGGGGAATAGCCACCGGATGGACGGATCAGAACCGTGAGGCATGGAGCCGCGGCGACGAGGTCGAGGGACGGTCGCCGCGGCGGCCCGGGCGAGCTTCGCGGTGTTCGGCGGTACGTTCCAGCCGGCTACGCAGTCTAGCCTCAAGTGCGTCCACCGCTTCGATCCTCGTCGGGCTGTGTCCGAGCACGGCGCTGACCTTCTGGGCGTGCATAGTCAGCCATTGCCGCTAGCAACCCTTCCGCCGACAGCAACGGAGGGGCCACCGCGGATCTTCATCCCCGCTGTCGCCGAGTTCGACAGAAAGATTGCCGAGTTGACGGTCAACCGCCGTGGTGTCGGACTCGGCGACCACAGGGTCAGGCATAGCCCACAGCCCGGTTATGGGCGCGGAATTACCGCGGCCTAACGTGGCCTGGGCGATGGCGCCAAGGTGAGGCAAAGGTAAGGAGGTCGCGATGAAGTTTCTCGTCGTCTGGAAGATGGAAATCTCCAGACTCTCAGCGGAGATGATGAAGACAGTGCTGCGTATGCCCGAGTACGCCAAGCCGCTGGAGGACAGCGGCAAGGTCATCGGTCGTTACCACATCGTCGGCTATCACGGTGGCGCGTGGATCTTCGACGTGGAATCGAACGACGAGCTGGAAATGCTGCTGGCGCAGGCACCCGTCTACAACTTCTCACACTTCGAGGTCTACCCGCTGGCCGACATGACGTCGCTGCCCGTGGTCCCGCCCGGGCAGTAACCACGCACCCACCGCTCACCGGAAGGGCGGCAGAACGGAGTGGAGATCGCGTCGAGGAGTCGACGGCAGCTCGGCGGCTGTTTCCTCGCCGGGTCGTGCCGGCAGTTCCCGTCGTCGACATCGACGGGCGGTCACCATGCCTCGCTGGCAGCCAAGGCCGGTAGGCAGTGCCCTGGATGATCGTTCCATGTCGAGCGGCGCCCAGGCCCACGTTGAGCTAGGCCGAGGTTGCTTTCGCCACGGTGAGCAGCACCGCACTGTCGTCGATGGCTTCGAGGCTGTGCAAGGCGTCCGGGATGATCAAAAGATCTCCGGTGCGGCCGTCCCAGGTGGTGTCGCCGCTGATGAGCCGTACTCGCCCGCGGAGCACGTGCAGGGTCGCTTCCCCGGGATTCTGGTGCTCGGCCAGCGAATGCCCGGCGCGTAGCCCGATCACGGTCTGGCGAAGGACATGCTCGTGACCGCCGTAGACGGTGCGGGCGGCGCGTCCGCTCGACGCGCCGCGAGCCGCCTCGATCTGCTCGCGTGCCAGGGCATCCAGAGAGGTTTTCTGCATGGTGCTCATCAGATCCTTTCCCAGCCGCGGCGTGCGGGGCGGGGTGGCAGGTCCGCCTTGCCGTGACCGGTAGACGATGTAGGGCCGGAACAGGTATCCCACCGGCGCGGTGAACGCGTGCACCAGCCGGGTGGACGGCCAGCTTCCACACAGCAGCATTCCGATCAACGTGTGCACCCGGAAGTCCAGCCCGCCTGGCTCAGGACGCGATGTCGGGCTGCAGCACGCACAACGAGCGACACCACGGCGAGACCGTTTCCCGGTAGGTGTGCCGAGGCCTGAGCACACCGGCGCCGAGCAGGGTGGTGGCCAGTCCGGCCACGATCGCGGCGACGAGTACGACGTACATCATCATCGAGATCCCAGCCGACGGAATCGACTACAACATCGCTCCGGGCGAGGCTGAGCTCCCGGCGGACGCCCACTAACCGCCGCCCCCTTCGCGCTGCGCGCCGCAGACGTAGCAAATGTACTCAACGCCAGCGGACCGGTGGTCGGGACGGTAACGCCGGACGTACCGGTCACCGCGGCGCAGGATGTGCTGAGCGAAACAACGGCAGCAGAACGGCACCCGGGCCCGGTGTAGCCGCTGTGCGCATCGCTCCAGTTGGTGATGGGATGTGGCGATAGCAGTCCCGGCGGGAACCTCCTGGTAATCACGCACCGGAGGCGTTGAGCGCGGAAAGGCTGTTGGGCAAGTGTCGGAAGGAACGCGGCGGCATCCGGGCCAGTCACCATGGCAGCCACGGTGGGCGACCGGTAGCCGCGTGAGAAACATGTCTCCCGCCACCCGCGCGTCGGCGGGGCCGATGACCTCAGTGGCCTGTGTGCACCTCGACGGCCGCGCAGTGGCTGTCACCGGCGGTGTCGATGGCTCGATGTGGGTTTGGGACCTGGTCACCAGTGCCTCGATAGGCGAGCCGCTCATGGGCCACACCGGGTCGGTGACCGCCGTAGCCTGCACCAACCTCAACGGCCGCCCGATCGCCGTCACCAGCGGTCAGGACCGCACAGTGCGGATCTGGGACCTCACCACCGGCACCCCGATCGGCAACCCCCTCACCGGCCACACCGACTCGGTGACCGCCGTAGCCTGCACCAACCTCAACGGCCGCCCGATCGCCGTCACCGGCAGCCGGGACCACATGGTGCAGGTGTGGGACCTCGCCGCCAGCGCGCTGGTCAACTTGCTGCCTGTCCACACCGGTCCGGTAACCGCGGTGGCCTGCATGCAGCTGGACGGCCGTCCGATCGCCATCACCAGCGGCGAAGATCTCACAGTGCGGGTCTGGGACCTCACCACCGGCGCCGCCATCAACCTGCTTCCCTGTCATGCCGGGCCGGTAACAACGGTGGCCTGCACCCATCTGTACGGCCATCCGATCGCCGTCACCAGTAGCCGGGACCACACCGTGCGGGTCTGGGACTTGGCTACCAGCACCGCCCTCGGCGAGCCGTTGACCGGCCACACCGGGTTCATCGAGGCGGTGGCCTGCACCCATCTGGACGGTCGCCCGATTGCGATCACCAGCGGTCGAGCACACCCGCTGCAGATCTGGGACCTGGCCGCCGGCAATCCCCTTGGTGAGCGAGTCACTGGCCATACCGGTGTCGTCGAGGCGGTGTCCTGCACCCGTCTAGACGGTCGCCCGATCGCCGTGACGGGCGGCCGGGACCACACAGTGCGGATCTGGGATCTCACCGCGGGGACTCCCGCGGGCCTGCTTACTGGCCACACCGGCCCGGTCACCGCAGTGGCCTGCACCCAGCTCCGCGGCGGCCCCATCGCCGTCAGCGGAAGCTGGGACCAGACGGTGCGGATCTGGAACCTCACCTGCCGCACCGCTCTCGGCGACCCCCTCACCGGACACACCGGCACCGTGACCGCGGTGGCCTGCACCCAGCTCGACGGTCGCCCCACCGCCGTCACCAGCGGCCGTGACCACACAGTGCGGATCTGGGACCTGATCACTGGCACCTCGCTCGGCGACCCCCTCACCGGGCACACCGACCTCGTGGCGGCGGTGGCCTGCACTCAGCTCGATGGCCGCCCGATCGCCGTCACCAGCGGACGGGACCAGACAGTACGGGTCTGGGACCTCACCAGCGGCACGCCCATTGGCCTGTTCCCCGGCCACACCGGGCCGGTCACCGCGGTGGCCTGCACCCAGCTCGACGACCGCCCCATCGCCGTCACCGGAAGCTGGGACCACACGGTTCGGGTTTGGGACCTCACCAGTGGCATCCCCGTCGGTCTACTTACTGGCCACAGCGGTCCGGTCACCGCGGTGGCCTGCGCCCAGCTCGACGGCCGCCCCACCGCCGTCACCAGCGGCCGTGACCAGACGGTGCGAATCTGGGATCTGCGGACGAGACGTCCCATCGATCGGATCGACCTGCCCAGCGACGTCAAAGCCGTCACTGACACCCCAGCGGGCAACATCGTGGCCGCCTTCGGTTGGGACATCGCCCTTGTCGAACGCTTGGCAGACGCATGACCGGCCGTCTGACAAGGGCCTTGGATCGGAGCCGCCTACGTGTAGAGGTGGGTCGAACCGCCGACCTTCCGATTTTAAAAGTTGGGGTAATAGTTCGCCGAATACCGTTTACGTCCGTGACGTGCATCGTTGCACTGATCCAACCAGGCTCCGCAACCTCGCAGTTGAACCTGCCACACGGCTTAGGAATGGTTCGTACAGGCCTGCGTGGCCGGCAGCCGGTAGAGAAGTGGACAGAAGCGGGCGCGTCCCGTGCTCCTGCCCCGTTCCCTCATCACCATAAGCATCAGGCTGGACGGCTCGATGGTCTACCAACACGCAACCGATGAGCGCCGCCGGTCACATCCTGCGAAGCGACAGATAACGACGGACATCTCGCATCGAACCCAATCCGAGAATGATTAGACCAAGGACGATGATCGCCAACAGGACTGCTGCGAAGTAGCCAAGGACGCACATGTGCCCCCCTCTGTTTCAGCGGTTCACCACCCCAACAGCGTCGAGGCGACTACCCGCAGCGGGCTGATGGGCTTTAGAAGAGCTTACCTACCGGCCGCCCCGATGGCCTCATCAATGTGCGCCCACGATAGCGGCGTGTTTCCGGGCATGGATTGCCCCCGGCCCCCGGTGCACCAGGCCAGGTGCCCGCTGAAACACAACGCCTTAGGAACCCACCCCAAGCGTCGGGCCGACCCGGGCAGCGCAACCGTGGGCGCGCGCCGCTGGTACGGGGCCAGCCCGCTGCAAGAATGTCGAGTATGGCCGAGATACCTTCGGGTTCTGCCAACACGCCTGCGCCGTGCCCGCCTCGCCCGTCCTCCGATCCATCCGAGCTGGGGTTCGTCCGCAGGCCCATGGTGCGCTGGCTGGATCCGCACCAACTCGTCGACACCGCAGTCCGGGTTCTGCTGTCCGGTGTTTTCAGCTCCTACGCCGACAGTCGGGAGATGCAGGCGCTGGAGCCGGCCGAGGTCCCAGACCGCTCCAGGGAACCTGATCTGTGGCTGGACTACGTCGCCGACCTCGGCGACGGGTGGAAGGGCGAGACCTACGCCACTGAGCGGGGTCAGATTCTGGTCATGGGGGGCGACCAGGTGTACCCGGTGCCCAAGGCCGCGGAGTACGAGAATCGCTT
Organism: Pseudonocardiaceae bacterium; assembly: GCA_035606945.1. Classification (GTDB taxonomy): domain Bacteria; phylum Actinomycetota; class Actinomycetes; order Mycobacteriales; family Pseudonocardiaceae. The sequence continues at coordinate 17,959 of DATNDR010000006.1, read as the reverse complement.
GCTCGGTCCGTACCGGGCGGCATTGCCGTGCGCCGCGGGGCGAGCTCCTGAGCTTTTCGCCGTTCCGGGAAGCCACGACTGGTATGACGGGCTGGTCAACTTCACCAGCATCTTCTGCCGCAAGCGCTGGATCGGCGGGTGGCGAACGCGCCAGCGTCGGAGCTACTTTGCGGTTAAGCTCCCGCATCGTTGGTGGCTCTGGGGCATCGACATCCAGTTCGGGTCCTACATCGACGAAGCCCAATTGCGATACTTCGCTGGGGTCGCCCTCAACGAGATGCAGCCCGGGGACCGGATCATCCTGTGTATGGCCAAGGAGGTCGATAGCGGCAGAAAGGACGCTGAGGTCCATTCTGACCGGGATATCGAGTTCCTTGAGCGGGAGATCATTCAGCCCTGCGGAGCCCGGCTGTTACTGTCCCTCAAGAGCGGAAAGCACTATTACGCCCGCTACGAGCGGGAAGAGGGCTGTCGCCAGCATATTGCCTCCGGCGGTGGCGGAGCCTTCCTGCATCCCACCCACAACCTCCCCGAGCACACGGATCTTCCCAGCGCGGAGGGGCCTGTCGCGTACCGCAGAGCCAGTACCTATCCCTCAGCGGCGGTATCAAAACGGCTGAGGAAGCGAATCTGGCTGCTCGCTCCCTACAACCTGCCCCTCTCCGGGGTGTTCAGTGCCGTCCGAGTGTTGTTGGCTTTGATGCTGGGATTGCATCTAGGACATCGTCACGTCGCACTGGGCCTCGGCGACTTGCGTCATGCATTGTGGGAGAGCCCGACGTTCTTCCTTTTCGTCCTGTTCGTCACCGTGTTCGTGATCGGGATGGTGCGCTTCGCGCACGACGCCCGCGGCGTCCGCCGCTTCCTGGTCGGAATGATCCACTCGACGCTGCAACTTGCCGGCTCGGCCGGGGTCATGATCGCCGCGTCTTGGCTGTCTACTGCTGGGGGCTCCAGGGCGAGTGGTCCTTGGTCGCCTTCCTCGGCGTGCTCTTCGTGGTGGGTGGCATCGGGGGAATGGTGGGGATGTCGGGCTATCTGTGGACCGCCAACTGTTTCGGCTTACACGGAACAGAGGGGTACGCGGCCCAACACCATCCGGACCTCAAGCATTTCATTCGTCTACACATCGGCGCCGACGGTGCCCTGACCGTATACCCGGTAGGCGTCGATCGGGTCGGCCGGAAGTGGACACTATGCCCGGACGCGCCGGCGCATGCTCCCTGGTTCGCTCCCGCTGGCGCCGAGCCCGAGCCGCATCTCATTGAAAAACCAATCACGATCACTGGCAAACAATATGCGCATTAGCGCATCAATTCTGGTCGCCTAATCGGGGGCTTCCGGGCGGAACGCGCGGGCCGTAGCGTTGAATTGTTCCGTCAGGACTACATCGGAGGCGCAGTGTCACTAACCGTTCCCGTGAGCCTGTTGGAGAAGGCGCAGCACGGCGCCGTCTCGGACGACGAATTTGTGGACTGTATCCGCGAGTCACTGCCTTACGCATGGTCGATGATCGAGCGACTGGCGAAGGAGCTGGATGCCACTGGTGCACCGTCTGCACAGAACCTGGAAGTTCCGCCAGACGACGCGTCGTGGGGTGAGGTGTTCCGCTTGGTCGGTAGTGACGCGATGCGTGGCGCAGTGCAGCGTCACTTCGGCGTGCGTATGGCTTTTCAGAACTGTTGCAAGGTCGGCTTGTTCCGTCTCGACGCAACGGAGGAGTATCAGGCGTTCATCTCGCTTCGCGCGCAGCTCCTTAACCAAGATCCGTCATTGCTGAATTGCTGAGGTTCAATCCAGCAATGATGCCGCCCACCCACTGCGGCTCCGGAGGGCGAGGTGATCGGTCGCTTATGAGTGAGCAGCGCGCCGTCGGCTTGCATGTGCAGAAACGACCCTTGACACGGATACTGCGACCGCGGCTGATCACCGCCGCCGACCACGCGCAGGTGTGCTCAGCAGGCTCATTGTTGGCCGGAGCGCTCCAGCGAATGGCTGGATACGCCCTGCACGACGGCGAACTCGACGACCCCGTACGCCGACTATTGGCGTTGACCCCAGTGGAAATCGGTCTGGCCGCGATGTCCCCGCTGGCCTCACAATATTAATGTATTGCCACTTCATGGTTTACGGGCTCATTCTCGAGCATCGCGGGGATTCTCACCCCGCGCGCTTCGAGCCGAAGCGTCAGCTCTACCGGATGGAGTTGGTGAATCATAATCTTGTCGATCTGACTCATGCACCGTGGCGCTGGCTGTGACAACGTCGAACACCGTGACATTCAGCGTCGCTTGGCGGTTAGCCGGATTAACGGTAAGTGCGAGGTTAACCGATCCGTGGGTGTAGTTCTTTTCAAGGCAACCCTGGAGGTCGCCCGCGAAGTAGGCGGCTCGGCCGAGCGCGATCAACACCCGGCAGCGGTCGATGGCGGACGGCGGTGTCGCCGGCAAGGCCAACGCGGCGCGGTAAAGGCGCGCGCCCTCTTCGAAGGCGAGCCGCCGAACAGCCGCGACGGCGCGGTGCAGCGCGGTCCGATCTGCGGTCGTCAGCGACGCCTCGACCGCCTCACGGGTGAGCGCGTGGACGAAGCGATAGTCACCGATGTGGCTGACACAGTCGACCAGTCCGTAAGCGATCGCCTCGTCAATGACTGGAAGGCACTGCGCGACCGGTTGTTCATCGAGGGCCCGAGCCACGAGTGGCAGCGGGAAGTCCCGGGGAGACGCAGTCGAGCCGTGCCCCACCACGTCGAGGACGCTGCGAGGCGGCCGGTCCGGACGCCAGGTGCCGTCCGCCATCGCCCGAGCAACCTCCCGGACGAACAACGGGTTACCACCGGTGAGATCGAGGGTGACCCGGGCGTCATGCTCGGAATCACTGACAGCCATTCTCGACAGCTGCTCGCGCACTTCGGCGAGGTCGAAGCCCCGCAGCTCTAGCCGCTCCACCGCCGGTGACCTGACAAGGTCGGGCGCAGAGAATGAGCCGACCCGCTCCGCCTCGAGCGGCGTCGAGCCAGGCCCGCAACGCGTCTAGCTCGCGCCGTCGTCCGACGATGGCATCGGGCGCCACGCCCACCGAGCCGTGACATTCAGGCAGTCAGGGCACAGGGCACCGCCAGCTTGGGCGGCACCCTGCGTGAGCGCGGATCAGCCTCCCTGATCCCCCGCCGGCATTTGATCACCAGAAATGCCGGCATCCCGCTGATCCGAACGATGTGCTGCGCTTCCCTCCGGATCGCGTGCCTGGTCTCCAGCCTTGATATCCGCTGGAGGATTGTCAGCTGTCGCTGGATCAGGTGCCGTGTTCTCGCTGCCCGTTGTGTCCGACATCGCGCTCCTTCCTAGTCCAGCGCCACGTTGCGCCAGACAAGAAAAAGATATACCTATCACGATCGAGCGTAAACTAGCCGGTCCGGTGAATATAGTGGATCTTCATTGCCTCGAAAGCGCGGTCGCCCCCGGGCGCGGATGCTCAAGATCTGGACAGCACCACAAGGTGGCAAAACGCTGCAAATTGCATTGGAGCATGGGCCAGTGCAGCGCAATTCCATGGCAGCAGTCGCGATGCGGGAAGCTGTTGATCGATCTGACCCGACAAAATCACAACCCGTCATGACGCTTCCAACTGCCATCCACTACTGGGCTGGCACGACTAGCACGTCGTCACGAGAACCTACGTGTCGCGCTGTGCGACATGGTGCCGACTTCTGGTGCCTAACTAATCTTCCGAGTGGCGCATGGCCGTGCATTATGGCGGCAGGCCCGACCGCCGTCACGTTCGCGGCAAGACCCGGGCCGAGATCACGAAAAAGTTCGGCAACTCGAAAAGAGCGCGGCAGCGGCAAAGTTCCCAGTGCCGGCCGGGTCTGGACTGTCGAGCAGTGGTTGACCACTGGCCCGACAACATCGCCGCGCACTCCGTGCGATACAAGACGCTGGTTGGTTACCGCACCGACGTCATCCGGCACTTAATACCCGAGATCGGCGCCCACCGGATCACCAAGCTGGAAACCCGAACACATCGAAAAGCAGTACAGCAAGATGCGGCGAAATCTATTCGCCTTTAACCCGATCAACTTTGAACTCATCGGCCTATCGCGTATCCCTGCATGCCTCGCGCATTGGCGGCCGCCCGCACCAGGCCGGTGAGGGCATCGTGTGCCACTGCCGAGACCCGGCCGAGCGACCATGGCCCGGCATCGACTACCACGTGGCCCCGGGCGGTGAGCTCGTTGATGGTGTGCTCGCCTAGGCGCGATTCGACCACCAGCTCACCTGGCTGCCAGCAACGAGGGTAGAACGAGCCAGGAAACGCAGTGGTATGCCAGACCGGTGCGTCGATGGCTGCCTGCAAGTTTGTCTGGCCCACCGTGTGGGCCAACCAGAAGCACAGCTGCCAGGCGTCCTGCTGGTCGCCGCCCGGTGTGCCGAACGCCAGGCTTGGCGCGCCATCGCGCAGTGCCAGTGATGGTGACAGGGTGGTGCGGGGACGTCGCCCGGGCACCAGTGAACTTGGTAGTCCGGGTTCCAGCCAGAACATCTGCGCTCGGGTGCCCAGACAAAAGCCCAGCCCGGGGATTGCCGGCGATGACTGCAGCCAGCCGCCAGAAGGTGTTGCCGAGATCATGTTGCCCCAGCGGTCAACGACATCGACGTGCACGGTGTCACCACGGGTGGCGCCTGTGCGGGACACCGGGATGTCACCGAGTGCGCGCATGCTGTCCGGCACGCTGCCACGCACGCCTCGACCCTGCGCGGCGAACGAGGGAAGCTTGGGACGACGGCCACCCGGTGAACCCGGCCGCAATTCCATCGACGCGCACTTACCAACCAGGGTGCGGCGTTCGTCGGCATAGGCAGGTGAGAGCAGCGCGTTCAACGGCACCTCCGCGCTGTCGCCATACCATGCTTCGCGGTCGGCGAAGGCCAGTTTCGCGCATTCCGTGGCGAGATGCACGGTGTCAGCCGTGGGCACGCCGTCCACATAGCGCAGCTGGTCAACAAACCCGCGCAGCAACAGCAGCTGTTGGGCAAGCACCGGGCCTTGCGACCATGGTCCGCACTTAGCCACTGTCCACTGGTCAAGCTCGACGGTCACCGCCGGCTCGTAGCTTGCCGACCACCTCGCCATATCCTCTCCGGTCAAGACACCGGCGTGGTCGCGTCCCGAGTCGTCACGTACCGGTGTGCGGCAAAACTCATCGACCGCCCCGGCCACAAATCCCTGCGACCACGCGCGGCGGGCGGCATCGATTTGCTTCTCGCGATCCGTGACCGACTCCGCCTCAGCCAGCAGCCGCTCCCAGGTGTCGGCCAGCATTGGATTGGTGTACCTGGCCGCCGACGGCCGGCCTACGGGCAACCACAGTGCCGCCGAGGTTGGCCAGTGCTCGATGAACAAGTCGCCGACCGCGGCCACTGTCCTGGTGAGCCGCTCCACCACCGGGAAACCTCCGCGCGCATAGGAAATCCCGTAGGAGAGCACGTCTCGCAGCCGCTTCGTGCCGTGATCACGCAACAGTGTCAGCCACGCATCCCATGCCCCTGGCACGGTGGCCGCAAGCAGCCCCGTACCCGGCACAAAATCCAGTCCCTGGGTAGCGAAATACTCCAGTGTCGCCGCCGCTGGCGCCACACCCTGACCGCACAAAACCCGCGGTGTCGCATTCCGTGCGGTGGCAAACACCGCGGGCACCTCACCTCCTGGGCCGTTGAGGTGCGGCTCGACGACCTGCAATACAAAACCGGCAGCGACCACCGCGTCAAAGGCGTTACCGCCATCCTCCAACACGGCCATCCCCACCGCAGAAGCCAGCCAGTGCGTCGAAGCCACCATCCCGTAAGTCCCGACAAGCTCAGGACGCGTGGTGAACATGCCCCAAACCGTAACCGCTAACGAACGTCTCCGCGGCTGCTCAGGACTAGCTCACCGAGGTCGATCAGTCCGTCTGATAGGGATGACGCACCCGCTCGCCCGTAAGGCCGGCCAATGGCACTGTCCTCAGCGCTACCGCCCCTGGATAACCAATGCCCGTCACGGCAACGGCGAAACTGATCAACTTTCCCCTGACTATCGTCGCAGCATACGTGAAGCCAGCGGCCTTAAAGAATTCCTTGACCAGCTTCCAGCCCTCATCCTTCGTGAGCGTCACACCGTAGCTGGCGCCGATGCCAACGACGCCACCGGCCAGCACGCCCATGAAAGGAACCTGCAATTTGCCCGTCGTCACCGGCGACGGGCAAATTGAGCAGGCATACAAAGGACCTCGTAGCTCAGCTAGATGCCGGAGCGCCACAGCGCCCCTTCGCCGCCGATCGATGGCCCATCCCTACGGACAATTGATCAACTTGGGGTGGGAGTTCTGAACGAGGGCAGGTTCGTTAGCCGTTCCATCTGGGGGACGGCTTACGGGTTGCCGCGCTCTCCGTTCGGCATGTGGGCGGTGGTCGACGGTGACCGGAGATGAGCGCGTGAAAGCGTCTTCGCGCCGATTGGCGACCTGCGGCAAGATTGAGCCGTGCCAGCTGAGTCAGACAAGATTGAGGTGGGCAAACACGAACTTCGTGAGATCGCGGGCTCTGCGGCTGATTGTGCGCGCAGGGCATTGCCGATCTTCGAGCAGAGTCTTCCTGCTGATACGCGCCCTCGCGGCGCCATCGACGCAGCCCACGCTTTCGCTGGGGGCGGCCAGCGCGCGGGCGCTCTGCGGCAGAGCGCATGGGCGGCGTACAGAGCGGCACGACAAGCCGCTTCACCCGCTGCGGTCGACGCGGCCCGAGCGGCAAGCCATGCCGCCGCCGCGTACCTTCATCCCAAGGCAAGCGCTCATCAGGTGAGACACATCCTCGGTGCGGCGGCGCATGCGGCACGAGCAGAAGAGTCGGGCGCGTCAGCACGCACCATCAGCGGTCATCGCGGTGCTCGGCCGCCTGCCCGCCGCACCTCCCGGAGGCAGCTGCGTCGGAGAGTTCATTCGCGATCTCGACGGCGCTCTCCGCGCCTGAGGATGATCAGATACCAGAGGGCCGCAGAGGAATGGGGCGATGGCCACGGACGCGCCAGTAGAGGAGCACCGGCCGGCCGGCGGCTACGCCGTGACGCTTGTGATCCGCTCATCGAACGAGCATCACTTCCAACCACCGCTCGAACTTCGGCGTCCGGCACCTACATTCGGTTTGAACTCGAGGAGACGAGGTGCTTCGAAGGTGCGAGAGACCTCTAAGTTGGACGCACGAGCACGCACGACGATGGCGCTCCTGTACAGGCGCTTGCTAGCGCTAGGTCTATGGCGGCACATTAGATCCGTGGAAGGGGCACTGACTACAGGAGCTGGCGGCGCCCACTTCACAACCCGAGACAACCGAGCTTTCCTGCATGACTTGCTGGCCACAGGCTGCTTTTGTCGGGATACGCCGGGAGGCGCGATAATGCATCGTGGGCAGATCTCGGTGCGGGAAGTCACAAACGGTCCCGGTCTTCACCTGGCGCTTGGAGACAACAACCGCATCTATGTCCACATCGACAAAGTGTCTCCCGTGGCTGCGACTACCGCCGACGGCGCATGCCGCTACGATCGCGCACGATCTTTATCGCATATGCGCCGTGAAGTATTTCCTTTCGTCATGCATTTTCACCAGTCCAGCTCTCCCGAGAATACCACCCGCCGCAGGGCTCGTTTTGATCTTTATGATGCGCAGCGGGCATGGTGCATCGCGGTACAAGCCGGACGCAAAGAAGAGTCTTTGGAAGCAGGAATAAGACTGGCTGGTCTTCTCGCGACACAACGAGAGAGCTCATGGAAACGGGCCCAGAGGCTTTATCAACAAGCGATTGACTCGGGACACGAACATTTCGCACCAGCCGCTGCTTTTGGTCTGGGAATCCTGCTTGAAGAGTTAGAAAAAACGTCTCGAGCACAAGAAGCCTATGCCCAAGCGATCACTTCGGGGCACCCCGAATTTGCCCCACTCGCCGCTTACAACCTTGGGGTCCTCTTGGAGAGACTTGAAGAGCTGGACCGCGCGCAGGAGGTCTATGAGCAAGCCATCGCTTTTGGACATCCCGAGGTCACCTGCTGGGCGGCGTTAAAACTCGGTGACATCTTGGCCCGTCAAGGAGATCACAAGAAAGCTCAGGACATCTACGAACTGTTAATCGCACTGCGCCATCCAGAGTTCGCCTCCTTAGGCGCGCTCAACCTTGCCCGTCTTCATCGAGATCAGGGAGAAAAGGACAGCGCCAGGACAGCCTACGAGCGGACTATCGCCATGGGACCTCCCGAAACAGCTGGGACGGCCACCGAAGAGCTGGCCGATCTGCTCGAGGACGGTGCAGACCGCAAGCAACCGCGAAGGCTCGATCGAAAGTCCTTAGGTGACAGCACGCCGTCGAAGGTGCAGGGAGCGGATAAATGAAGACCGTCCAGCAGTTGACCAAGCGAATCGAAAACATGGAGCCTCTGGACCGATTCGCGGACCTCGTGCAAAGGATCGTCTCACGGATCGTTCCGCAGGAATCGGTTCGGAAGGATCTGCTGAGCGGCACCTGGCTAGGTCGTCCGCTGCATCCAGTTCTCACCGATGTTGTGATTGGAAGCTGGACCAGCGCCTCAGCGCTTGACGTGTTGGGTGACAAGAGGGCGGAACAAGCAGCCGACCAACTTGTCTTCATCGGCACCCTGGCCGCGCTTCCCACTATCGCTGCTGGGCTGTCTGACTGGGCGGAGCTGTGGGGCGCACAGCAACGCGTGGGGTCCGTCCATGCTTTGGGCAACGCTACCGCTCTCTGCTTTCAAATCTTTTCCATCAAGGCCCGCCGCGGCGGAAAACGGAAGAAAGCGTGCCTTTTGTCACTCACCTCCATGGTGATCGCCGGAGCATCCGCCAACCTCGGTGGCTATCTCTCTTTCGTCAAGGGAGTCGGCGTAAATCAGACAGCGTTCGAAGACTGGCCGCAGGACTGGATACCAGTGATCGCAGAGGATGGCCTCGCCGAGGACACCCTTACCCCCGCACGAGCCGATGGCGTGCGCATCATGCTTTACAAAAAAGGCGAAAAGCTCTATGCCCTATCAGACCGATGCTCTCACCGCGGATGCCCGCTTCACCTGGGGCAGGTCAATGACTTGATGCTGGAATGCTCTTGCCATGGAAGCATCTTTCGGCTTTCAGACGGTGAAGTGCTAAGAGGACCCGCCACCGTGCCCGCCCCCACCTACGAGGTGCGTTGCCAAAATGGAAAGGTCGAGGTCCGCCTTACAGTCCGCTGAAGATTCGACGCCGGCCGCGCGCCCCGCATGCGGAGCAACGCAGCTTACGCCGGGTCCTCACGATCTACCTGAACCATTTCAATGCCGCGCGGCCACACCGGACACTGGCGCAACTTGCCCCGGCTCCCTGACTTGGCTAACGATCGTCGTGTACTCCTACCATCGCGGGTCGCGGCAGATCGAGCACATCGGGTCGGCGCATGAGCAAACCGAGCTGGAGCTCCTCAAGGCCGTCGCGCCGCAGCGGCTGGCGGCCGGGCAGGGCGCGCTGGATCTCGGCCCGGGCTTCGGCGGCGGGGGCGTCGTATGCCACGCTCAAGCGGCGCCTGCCGGCCTCTGCGAAAAGAGTCGTGGCGGCACAAGCTCGCGGCCGCGTGCGCGGCGCACCCCGGCCTGGGCCCGGCCAGCCTGGTGCTCTATGACGTGTCCACGCTCTACTTCGAGGCCGGCCAGGGTGACGGGTTCCGCGGCTGGAGCCGCAGATCACGATCGGGCTGCTCACCGACGCCTCTGGGTCTGACCGATGCCCACATCGCCGACATCTTCGTTCGAGTGGACCGCTACGGCCGCCCGCCAGGTGTCTAGCCGTCGGGCGTCCAGGCTCGGGACGTCGGTGCGGCAAGCTCGGCCAGGTGGTGCAGCGAGTTGGTGAGATGCTCAGGGCCGAACGGCGGGAACTGGAGGTACTCCCGGATGAACTGCGGCACCGCCGACCAGTCGTAGGTGAGTGTGACCTCAGTCTCGGACGGACCGAGCGGCACCAGGTCGTAACGCCAGATCCAGCCACCGAACTCCAGATGACCGTCGCCCTTCTCCTGCCCCGTCAGCCAGCCAATGGCGCGCGGCGGGTCGAGCACCTGGACCTTGTTGGCCACCTGGTAGTCACCGTTTGGATGGTTGGCGTGATACATGTCCATCCGGAAAATCTGCCCCACCTCGGTCAGCGGCGCCCGGTCGACAGCTTCCTGAACCCAGCCGGTGCCATCGACCGCAGAATGGATCGTCGGGTCCGCCAGCACCGCGAACACCCTCGCGGCGGGCACGGCGACAGTCAGGGTGGCGCTCACGTTCTCCTCGGCCACGGTGTGCACGCTCCTTTCATCTCATCTCGGGCCTCCCGCAGGCGGGGAAGGGGAACATTCCCAACATGCAGACCGCGCGGCGAGGCGGAACTCATCGGTCGTGTGGGCGGAACCCGCACCCGTGCCACCGCTACCCCGACGCAATCCCGCTGCGCACTAATTGAGCCAGCCTCGGGTCACAGTGCGCTGGTATCTCCATTACGGACTTTCGTACACGGCACGTGCCCGATATGGCCATCGCTGCACGGAGCCCGTGACACCGTGGCGTTGTTGTGGTCATTGGCGGCCTGCTCGACCGCCGAGGCACACCCGCACGTTGTTCTCCCCCACGACCCACAAGTGGCACGGGATGCGCCGCGTACTGGACACCGATGCCCCAACATGTTCCGGGGAGCCGACGGGGGTGCAGGTGGGTTCACGCTGGATGGGCTCGGCGCCCGGTTCATCACCGGCATTGAGGCAGGTCCGTCGAACGTGATGGGTATCAGCCTGCCGCTGGTTCGCCGGCTGCTCACCGAGGTGGGCGTCATGGTCACTGATCTGTGGAAAACGGGACTAGGCTCGGTGCCATGCCGGTACCAAACGACACAGACCCGAAATTGTCCGCCTACGCCCACCCGGAGCGCCTGGTCACCACCCAGTGGCTGGCCGAGCACCTGGGTGAACCCGGGCTCGTGGTGGTCGAGTCCGACGAGGACGTGCTGCTCTACGACACCGGCCACATCCCCGGCTCGGTCAAGGTCGACTGGCACACCGAGCTGAACGACCCGGTGACCCGCGACTACGTGGACGGGCAGCGGTTCGCCGAGATCTGCGGCGAGCGGGGTATCTCTCGGGACAGCACAGTCGTCTTCTACGGCGACCGGAACAACTGGTGGGCCACCTATGCGCTGTGGGTGTTCAGCCTGTTCGGGCACCCGGACGTGCGCATCCTGGACGGCGGCCGGGCCAAGTGGGTCGCCGAGGGCAGGGAGATGACCACCGAACAGTCCAAACCCGAGCGGGTGGAGTACCCGGTCATTGAGCGCGACGACAGCACCATCCGGGCCTTCAAGGACCAGGTGCGGGCGCACCTGGGCAAGCCGCTGGTGGACGTGCGCTCACCCGGCGAGTACAGCGGCGAGCTGCTGCACATGCCGGATTACCCACAGGAGGGCGCGGTGCGCGGCGGGCACATCCCGGGCGCGGCCAGCGTGCCGTGGGCCCGGGCGGCTGCCGGGGACGGCACCTTCAAGTCCCGGGAAGATCTGGAGGACATCTACCAGCGCGAGCAGGGGCTCTCCCCGGACGATGACGTGATCGCCTACTGCCGGATCGGCGAGCGGTCCAGCCACACCTGGTTCGTCTTGACCCATCTGCTCGGGTTCCCCCAGGTACGCAACTACGACGGCAGCTGGACCGAGTGGGGCAACTCGGTACGAGTACCCATCGCGGTGGGTACCGAGCGCGGCTCGGTCAGCTGACGATGTTGCTAAGAGTGAGGCCATCGTGACCGCTTCGGTCGAACTGCCCCCGAAGCTGTCGGAGCTCGTCGACGACTTCTCCGAGGTCGACGTCAAGGACCGGCTGCAGCTGCTGCTCGAGCTGTCCCAGGAGCTGCCCGCACTGCCGGAGCGCTACGCCGGCCACCGCAACGCGATGGAGCAGGTGCACGAGTGCCAGACACCGCTGTTCCTGGCGGTCGAGGTGGACCCTGAGCGGACGGTGCACCTGTTCTTCGACGCTCCCCCAGAGGCGCCGACCACCCGCGGGTTCGCCTCGATCATGTACACCGGGCTGGATGGGGAGAGCGCAGACACCGTGCTGGGCGTGCCGAACGACTTCTACCTGGCCCTGGGGTTAGGTGAGGCGGTCAGCCCGCTGCGGTTGCGCGGCATGGTAGCCATGCTGGCCCGGATCAAGAACCAGGTCCGCTCCGCCCGCTGACCTCGTCCGGTTCGCCCGGTTTCCCGCCGGTTGCCCCTACCCGTTCCGCTACGGGTCTGATGCGTTGATCGATGGCAAGCTCGGGCAGGGTTAGGCCGATGCGCCGCTGTGGAAGACCGGCCTGGTATCCGGTGAGGCTCGGGGCCAAGGTGGAGCGCGGCGCCGCATGGTGGGGGAAGCGCTCGTCGTGCCTGTGGGCCAGGACCAGGTCGTGCGTCGAGATGGCGGGGTACCGGGCATGCAATAGGTCACTGAGGCCGGGCCGCCCGCAGTGTCTGGGAGACTCTGTGCGCCTTGCTGCGGCGCATCGCGAGGGTCGTCACGCCAGCGAGCACCGCGCCGGCGGCCAGTACTGCCTTACGTTGGTGCGTCATGGGGGTCAGGGTCGGCTTTGTCGACGGCACGTGAAAACTGGACCCCCGCGCGGCAACTGAATTTTGACCCCCTGGGCCGTGATCCTGGCTCGCACCGAGCTGGGGAGGACGAAGGGGTGTTGTGCGTGGAGGATTGGGCTGAGATTCGGCGGTTGCATCGTGCGGAGAAGATGCCGATCAAGGTGATCGCTCGGGTGGTGGGGTGTTCGAAGAACACAGTCAAGGCGGCGTTGGCCGCGGAGGGGCCGCCGAAGTATTCGCGGGGGGCGTCCGTTTCGATTGTGGACGAGGTCGAGCCACGGATCCGTGAGTTGCTTACGGCGTATCCGACGATGCCGGCGACGGTGATCGCGGAGCGGATCGGCTGGGAGCGGTCGATCCGGACGTTGTCGGGCCGGGTCGCGCAATTGCGTCCGGTGTATCTGCCGCCGGACCCGGCGAGTCGGACCAGTTATGTTGCCGGGGAGATCGCCCAAAACGACTTCTGGTTTCCCGATATTGAGCTTCCGGTGGGCTATGGGCAAGTCCGGACCGCGACACAGTTGCCAGTATCGACCATGATCACGGGGTATTCGCGGTGGCGGGGTGTTGCGTTGACTGAGGGTGGTCAGATTTGGCCGCGATTGGCGCCCTGGATCAAATGGCGAGAGCGAGTTCGGCGAACGCTGCCGGGAGCTGACGGCTCGGCTGGATATGGGTAGCGATGTCGTAGTGACCACGGCGCAGGTTTTGCACGAACGCGTGTCCAGCACTGATCACCCACGCCGAGCGGAGTCGTTTGAGACCACGCATCGGCCGCAGCCGGGATTTCAGACGCCTGTGATCGGCTTCGATGGCATTGTTCGCATACTGATCCATGACATGACAGGCGGCGGGTAACAGCTCATCGAGCACCCGCGGGTAGGCGGGTGCGCGGTCGGTGGTCACCTCGGTCGGTGATGGACCGTGCTTCAGCGCACGGGTGAAGAACCGGCGAGTGGCCGCGAGATCCCGTTTCTGTGCGACGAGGACGTCGATGACCTGGCCGTACTGGTCGATCGCCCCGAACAGATAAACCCACCGCCCGGCGACTTTGACGTACGTTTCGTCCACGAACCACCGATCACCGGGGGCGTGCCGGCAGGGGCGTGCTGCGTCGATCAGTAGCGGGGTGAACCGCTGCACCCAGCGATAGATGATGCCGTGATCCACCTCGATGCCACGCTCGGCCAAGAGCTCTTCCACGTCACGGTAGGAAAGACCAAACCGCAGATACCATCGCACCGCCAAAGCGATCACCTCCGGCGGAAACCGGAACCCGGCGAACGCTGTCGACGCGACGGCCGGGCGACACAACGAGCGGCTCGCATGCACCAAACATGGCTACCGCTGCTGCCATCCCCGGACGCAACAGCCCCATCCTGGGCGAGCGGGAGGCGCACCTCTCCGCGATTCAGCGCCTCGCCCTGGTTGATGCCGCCGCATGGTGGCTCTCGGAATCTAACGGCGGTGAGGAATTTGCCTATGCACCGCTTGGTGCAAGCTGCGCGGCGGAGATCACCACGGAACACGTGTACCTCGCGCTAATCACCCCGTCCGACGAACTAAATGACGACGATGAGGCTCCTTCCTCGTAGTTGCCGATCTGCAGGCCCACTGTGCACGTGGCCGGGGCGGGGTCGAACCGTCGACCTTCCGATCGGAACGGTCGTCCACCCATTTGGGTTTCTTCTCTCACGGCCAGCCCACGTCTAGTCACCCGCCTGGACTTGACGACAGCCACGCTGTGCGTCGGAGGTGAAGAGACCAGGCCCCGCAGTGGGTCAGAGGAGGTTCTATCGCCTGGGGATGATGCCACTCCGACACAGCGCCGTCAGGCGGGGCTGGCGTGGACGGCACAACGCTACGGCCGTGATCATCGTTGTAGACCAAGAGCGGTGTTTACCACTGCACGCAGAGAATGATGTATTAGCAAACGCGGTCCTCACCGTGCTCGGACTAGTTAGGTGACATTTGTCAAGCGACACACAGAGATGATCTATCCAAGGTGGCCACAGGAGGCTATGCTGCAGGAAGGGATGCCAGATAGGAAACGAACGACAGAAAGGAGGAGAGCGTAACGATGATCAAAGTGGACGATGTTGCTGCAGCATTACTTGTCCGAACTGGGCCGATGACGACCATGAAGCTGCAGAAACTTGTATTTTATTGCAGGCATAGCATTTGGCGTTCACCGGCTTACCTCTCTTCCCGGAGGAGATCCAGGCTTGGGTCAGAGGCCCCGTTGTTCCGGAGTTGCACCGGAAGCATCGACGGAAGTATCAGGTTGTAGACTGGCCGACGGGAAGCCCGAAACGCCTTAGCAGCATTGAAAATTCCACGATCGAATGGGTAGCAGATAAATACGGCAGTTTTTCCGCTGAGGCCCTTTCCAGAATGACCCATCAAGAGGTTCCTTGGATAGTCGCCAGAGGCGCCGCCGCCGATAGTGAAAAGAGTTCAGAACCTATCTCGCACGACCAGATGCGTTCCTTCTACTCTCGCCAATGTTCAGATCCCGAAGTAGCAGTCGCTCAAGCTGCCGCAAGCGCCGCCCTAGAGGGGCGTGTTATTGATGACGAGTGGCAGGAAACCTTGAGTGCCATCGCCAACGGGGCAAGGTCTGCCGATGACGTGATTGCAGTTGAGATCGAGCGGGCTAAGCGGGCGTGACGGACCCATACCTTTGGCCCGGCACCGACTGCCTCAGAAACAAGCTCGGTATCAAGGATCCGGATATACTTGCAGATTACGAGGATCGCATCGTAAGTGCTAGAGATGTCGAGCTAGTACGTCAAACACTTCCTGGTGAATATAATTTACAGCACTTTCAAAAATTCCACTTGTGGTTATTTCGAGATCTCTACGACTGGGCCGGACAGGCCAGGACGGTCAACATCACCAAAGGCGGGTTAATGTTCGGTTCATGGCAATATCTCAACGAAGAAGTCTCGGCGCTTTTAGAACGACTGGCCACCGACCACTGACTGATCGGACTAAATCGAGTCTCATTTGTTGATAAACTCGCGTTCTACTATGGAGAACTCAATGCGCGACACCCATTTAGAGAGGGGCAACGGGTCGAACTCAACGAGCGTTCCTGCGACAATTATCAGCAGCCGCCGGTGGCGATTGGATTGGTCAGTCCTCAACAAAGACGATAATATTGTCGCATGTCGCGATAATCTTATCACCCGCAGTCATGTTCAGTTGACCCAAGTGCTTGATCCAGTAGTCATACGAATCTAACCCGCGGTCCTTCTTGGACGTATGACGTGGATCACTTTGGTAATGTAGGTCATTACATTCTCTAATAGATAGAAGCTGGGTTAATACAGTCGAAAGTCGCAAAGCGTCAACCATGGTGGCCTGCGATTGATCTTGTGTCATCCTCATCGCAAGTCTGTGACCTGCGGTGTAGCGCCCCCGGCAGGACTCGAACCTGCGGCCTAGCGATTATCAGGACCCACTACCGGACAGTGCCGGTCATGACCGAACACTTCGTTTGGTCAGTACAGATGCTTCTCAATGGGACGTACGAGGATGTCCCGAGTGCCGTAGAACTTCGGCAGCAGCCCAGTGATCAATTAGGCGGCCTGGGCCTGCTCATCATGGCCGGTGGCACCGGCGCACTCTCTGAAATGATCAATGATCGAGCGATCGCGCCGCCTGTAGTAGCGGGTTAGACCCGTCGCTATGGCCCTTATTCTAATCCCAGGTGTGCTATTTGACAGTAATGGTGCCGCACTATCCACCCGGCCACCGCAGCTCAATTCTCGCGCTTTCGTATGCCGGCTACAGTGCACTAGTGGACTGGAGGACACGGGTCGACTGGACTGACTGCTACCGGTTTAAGGTGGACAAGAGGAGGAGGCAGGTTAGGAGGAGGACTTACCACTCGACACACAGTTCGATCCACCACCTCGCCGACCGGAATATAGCTAATGGTCCTTTTGCTTTCGTCTAGCACGGTATACCATTCTCTATCAATCGACAAAACATAGCCAATGTGCATTCCACCTGATTTTAGATCGATTTTTTCTGCTGGCAACCATGGGCGACGAAGAGTCTCCGAGATTGTATCTAGGTTTAAGGTTGTACTTACATGATAAACCTGCTGAATAAATAGCAGCGCTAGAGTACAGATTGCCCCGACGAAAATTGCTCCGATCGGCGGGCTCAGCACATAAGCCGCAGCGATTAGTGCGCTTGGCGCATTGCTTGACGCGGTGTTGCTTGGACCCATACTAAGATAATAATCCCACAGCGCGATTCCGGCGCCCAATGCAGCACACCAGACGAGGAGATGCGAGTCTTGCCATAGATCATGCCACTGCCCATGCCACGCATGGTCGACCGCGGACCGGAATTGTGGATATGCGCGATGCCATCCTTGTCCTATGCTGATATATGCGGGCGAGAGAAGGGCGGCGGCAGCCGCCGCAAAAATAAGGAGACCCCACTGGCGAAAAATGACAAGGAAAACAAGAGATGCAGGAAGGAATGTAGGAAGAAGTGGAACGACGGTGCCCAATATCGTCTGCCCAAGACTGCCCGATGATGCCATAGTGGTGGCTGTGGTCGTGTCATAGTTGCCAATGATGATCAGTCGAGTGCCGGATGCGAGCAGAACTACGATTGGTGATAACGCGAGCGCCATCAAACCCCGCGACGTCAATTTCACCACCTTCTCGCAGTTTTGGCTTCACATAAAGCCCGTAGCTCCTGAACGTGATCCAATGGGCCCCAATTTAGTGGGCCTTTCACCCGTGTTATCGCCTTAGCCGGACTGGGCATTACATGCTTCTGTGTGTTCCTTTGGCTGGAGCCGACCGGCCAACGGACAGTCGAAGCCAAGGTGCAATCGCTCAACCCGGTGGTCGGGAGTTGGATTCAAGAGCGGCCAGTCGCTTACGACGGTGTGCAGCACCGTGAGCGCGTCTCCGGTCACGCGTTGAGTCACCGGCAAGCCACCAGGCAACACCCGGGACGAGCGGCATCGCCGAAGGCGGTGCACGACTCCGGCGCCCAGAACCCGCTCAGATAGATCTCGTCGCGGGTACTCGACGCCCTGAAGGTCGACAAGCCGACCAGACGGTCAGTCGACGGTGAACGGTGACCCGACGACCGCAGCGACCACCGCCCGGCGCCGACAACACAGCCCCCACCACGGTCACAGTGATCATCATCATCAGCGAATCGTCAACAAAAGGTTTTAAACCGTGACACCGCAACCTGACAGCAACGCGAACCGATTGGGCATCCGCAGAGATATAGGTCCGGACGCT
>DATNDR010000134.1:0-3855 GCA_035606945.1 Pseudonocardiaceae bacterium | reverse complement strand
CCCAGCCGAGTTGAATCAGGCGACCCGAACCGGAAGAAACAGCCACGCGGCCGCTGGCGTAGGCAAACACCCCACGCCGATAGTTATCGATCTTGCTGATCATCCCCCCTGTAACACCGCTGCCCAGCTAGTTGTCAGTTGATTTCGGGTTGGTCGTCGGTGCGGTAGCGCTGGCACGGCTGGCCACCCGCTACGGGCCCGGATGGCGCATGTCCTAGAACAGTGTGATCGCGCCGTGACCGGTCTGCGTTCCTTGCCTCCACTGCGAACGCAGATCCCTGGATTGGGGCAGCGTCGCCGTTCCAAGCCCTCCAGTCCCAGACCCCCACGAAGGATCAGCCTGATGAGCATCGTCGAGTCACCAGGATCGCTTCCCGAGCAACCAGCACCCGTGCGCCGCCGCAGCCTTCGCGTAGTCCCCTCCCCGGAGGAGGTGGATCTGCGGCCGCGGAGCGAGCGGTGGCCTGTCAACGGCACGCGAATCTTGGATCTGGCCCACTTTCCGCTGCGCCACGAGGCGCTGGTGCGCCGTGAGGCGTGTCGACGGTGTCGACGGCAACGGAAAACTGACCACCGCGCGGCAACTGAAAATTGACCAGCTTCCCCGAAACCCTGGCTCGATCCGAGCTGTGGAGGAAGCAGGTGCTAGACGTGGAGGACTGGGCTGAGATCCGGCGGTTGCGTCGGGCGGAGGGCTTGGCGATCTCGGAGATCGCGCGGGTGATGGGGGTGGCGCGGAACACGGTGAAGGCGGCGCTGGCCGCGGAGGGACCACCGCGGTATCTGCGTGCGCCGCGGGGGTCGTTGGTGGATAGGTTTGAGCCGCGGATCCGGGAGTTGCTGGCGGGGTGGTCCGGTTGGTCCGGTTACGTCTTCGGAGGTGGTGTATGAAGAGTTATCGCCGGTGACGGTGTGTCGTCATGATGGGAGACGGCCACCGCGTGATCCTTTCGAGAACCGGATCAAGGGATCTCGAAGAAAGGATCATCACGATGGCCGCACCGCACAGTGTGGACCCTGTGCAACTGCTGGAAAAGCATCTGGCGTCCGCGTCGCCGGATCTGCTGGCCGAGATGATCGCTGCGTTCGCCAACGCGATGATGTCCGCCCAGGCCGAACTACTGCGCCGGCTTGAGCTCTCCGCACAACGCATCCGCGAACTAGAGACCGACAACCAGCGGCTGCGCCACGCCCTCGCCGAAGCCCTCGGCGAGCGTCGCGCCCAGCCGAACCCGTCCCGCCGCGACACGCCGAGGCCCACAATTTCTGAAGCCCTCACACACCACCGGACGACCGCTTCATCAACATCGTCCAGAACATAAACCAGCAGCTCAAAACCATGATCGTTCTCTGAGCTGCAGATAACCATCGAGTCGATGATCTCGATCTGCCGGGATCACGCCACCAACCTCAGACGCTGGCGCGACGGGCAGATGGCACTGCGCTGGTGCGCCGCCGGGATGGCCGAGGCCGGTAAACAGTTCCGCCGGGTCAACGGGCACCTCCACCTGCGCGCTCTACGCGACACACTGGAACGGGTCACCCAACCTGTCGGTGCCACCCGCCATGATGAGAACACCCAAGCCGCCTGATGATCACTGGGACGCCGCCAAAATTCCACGGACCTCGGGACATCCTCCGAACGGCGGTTGTTCGCAACTGTGGGTGAGTATGTAATGGGGTGGCTCCGTCCCTGACCCCGACGGCGGTTCGATGGGTGTCGTGTGATGGAGGTGGGCGTATGTCCTTGCCCAAGTGGGAACTTAGCGGCCGGGATCCACGGTCTCATTCAGGCGGCCCCCCTCCGTCGGGCCCTCGCTTACCGCAGCAGCCCCCCTCGCAGCCTGTGCGCGTCGCCGTCCCACGGCCACGGGCGCCGGGCGACGCGGTGGGTAATCGGGAGGGCCAGCCCGTTTGCGAGGCCTCTGGTGAGGGGTCGTGGCTCCAGTCCCGGGCAGCTGGTGGAGACGAGCCGGATCTGGTGGATTTGCTGCGTCTACACACGCCAGCTCTGGATGTGGTGATCGTGCGGGTGAGCGGCACGGTGGACCGGCGGGGACCGCAGCTGTTGGCCGAGCTGGCGCGCAAACAGCTCGACCGAACGCCGTACCTCGTCATCGCTCCGGGCGACGTGGCGGAGTTGACCCGCACGCGGCGGATCCGGCCGGGTAATCAACGCGATCGACAGCCATCGGCCGAAGTGGACCTCTAACGCACCCCCTGGTCGTACAGCTGGCGACGGTCGGCTCGTCGAGTGGCGACCGCCGAACCTTCGCGGGATGGCATCTAAAAATAATCATTACTGACTAAATACCCACCGAGTTCTATCATTAATATATAATGATTTTAGAAGGGTTCGGCGGCCAGGAGGCCGCGATGGGTGACGCACTGACAGAGGTGCCGTTCCCCATATCAGGTGTCTCTCGACACGCTGGGTTGGTTCAGGGCCTTAGAAAAGGTGAAAGAGAGGACACGATATGAGGATCGCGGAAATCTTTGAGCTTGGCGGTTTTGGCGGGGGCCATGGCCGCGGCGACAACTGTGGCGATAGGGGCCACAGGGATCATGGCGGCCGCAGGAATCACCGGGATCGTGGTGATCATGGGGGTTTTTGGCGTTTTAGCAGCCACCGGGGTGGCGGCTTCGGCAGGGGCGGGTACCAGTGTCGCACGCTCCGCTTCGGACCGCCAAGCGGGGTTGCTGAGCTGGGCTTTCCCGAGATCGATCTGATTTTTGGCCAAGCTCACGCAGGGGCCTGCGGTCATGATCGACAGACCGCCGCCACCCGCTGCGCCGAAGTCCGATCACGCTTGATGATCGGCCGTGCCACCCGAAGTGGCTGGTCAGATAACGAGTCTGCAGATGTGGAGCGGGCACCCCCAAGGTACTCCGCCAAAAAACTTGACTCAAACGTCAAAGTTCGGATACCTAGTTGATCTAGGCGCTTGCGTCGCAGGATCGATACCGGGGTTTGTGGTTTAGAGCCCGCATTTGAGGTGATTCCGTCGGACTCCGTGACCGCCACCGCGATCCCGGCGCGCCCGACCACGATTCTGCTTTCGATTTGGTCGCCGTGCTGGGACTCGTGGTGGCGGTCGCGGCGCGGGCAGCGGTGGCCGCCGGGGGCGGCAGTCGGTCGTCGCCCCCAACCCGCCGACATCGTTGTGATCAAGAATTTCGCGTTCGGCCAGCCTAGCCTCTTGGGCGGGCGTCCCGAGAATGAAAATCACGGTCTCATAAGAAGAACATCGTCCTTAGAAAGGGGTCCCCATGGCTACCAACGTGTCGAGATTGAGCATCGCCGTCTCGGCCGCCCGGTCGGACCCGGCGTATCAGGCTTTCCTGCTGTTGCGCACAGTGTTCACCGTGGCGCCGATCCTGTTCGGGCTGGACAAGTTCGCCAACCTGCTCGTGCGCTGGCCGGGCTATCTGGCCCCGTGGATCGATGGCATCGTGCCCGGCACTGCGCAACAGGCAATGTACGCGGTAGGCGTGATCGAGATCGTGGCCGGGATGGCGGTCGCGGTGGCGCCGCGGTTGGGTGCCTGGTTGGTGGCCGCCTGGCTGGCCGGGATCATCGTCAACCTGCTGACCTTCCCGGGTTTCTTCGACATCGCGCTGCGTGATTTCGGGTTGTTCGTCGGCGCGGTGGCGCTGGCCCGGTTGGCCACCGGCTACGCACCTGGCTGGCGCACATCGTAAAGCAGTGTGCTCGAGTCGAGCCTCGTCTGCGTTTGTTGAGCCTATCGCGGACTTGGTTCGGGGTGCAGGAGCCAGTTCTCGTTTGTCAATGATGGTCGCCGGTCGCGCCTAATCCCGAGGCTCGCGGTATTTCGTTGCATACGCGGGTTTCTA
>DATNDR010000133.1:0-21565 GCA_035606945.1 Pseudonocardiaceae bacterium | reverse complement strand
CCCAGCCGAGTTGAATCAGGCGACCCGAACCGGAAGAAACAGCCACGCGGCCGCTGGCGTAGGCAAACACCCCACGCCGATAGTTATCGATCTTGCTGATCATCCCCCCTGTAACACCGCTGCCCAGCTAGTTGTCAGTTGTTTCGTGTCTCGTGTCTCCTAACGCGACCAGGGAGAACTCTCCCGATCGCCGGATTTCGTTCCAAATCACTCTGAGCCCCATCACCGTGGTGTGGCCACCCACCGATCCGAGTGATTACTCATGGATCGTGGGTGGCGTGGGTCGAGGCGAGACGACACGCTCGCCATTGCTCCCATCCGGGCCGTGCTGCACCGGCCGGCGCCTGTCAGGCCACCCCGACCGGCCGTGGCGGCAAGTCGGACTGCATCGAGTGGCCCATCGCCGCAAAGACCACACGCAGCGGCGGACGCCCGACGGGAGATGCTAGCGCCGGTTTTCGTCGACACGCCGCCGGAGCGGGACAGACCCGGTTGTGGGTGGCCAACCGGGGTGGCCTACCGTGGCGCGGGCGATCGTGCCGAGGGTGGGCAGGTCGGGATGAAGTTCCTGGTGATCTGGGAGATGGAGATCTCCAGGCGGTCCGCGGAGATGATGAAGACTGTGCTGGGGATGCCGGAGTACGCCAAGTCTGTGGAGGACAGCGGGAGATGCTGCTGGCGCAGGCCGGTCGACAACTTCTGGTATTTCGACGTCTACCCGCTGGTCGACATGGCGTCGTTGCCGGTGGTTCCACCCGAGCAGTAACCCCTACGGGGAGCGCAGCAGAACGGAGCGAAGATCGCGTCGGGGAGTCGGGGGCAGCTCAGCGGCTGCGGTGACGGGCCAGCCGATGCGGATGATGAGTTGCGGGTGCTCGGGAATGTGGAGCTGGAGCTCGGTGCGGGTGAGGTCGACCTCGAGGGCTTGACTCAGTGGTGTGGTGGCCAGTCCCAGCTGGGTCGCGGCCAGCAGTGCGGCGCTCATGGCCTCCCCGGCGGGCAGCCGGTCCAGTGGTGCGTCGCCGTGAGTGGCGAGCACCAAAAATTCCGCGGCATCGTCTGCCGGGCCGTGCCCGAGTAGTTGGCTGGGTTGGCTAAGCCGGCCGGAGGGCAATTGGCGCAGCGGGGACGGCTCGATGAAGCCCACCGGGGGGCAGGTTACCGAGGGGGATGCCGGTCATGGCCCCCGGCATGGCGGTGGGTCCACAACTGCGGTTCGGCCACACATCCCGGCGTCTGCGCCTGGATGTGCGCGGCGTCAGCCAGAGCGATGGTGAGGCGTCGCCGCAGCGGACCCGTCACCCCAAGAAGGACCGCACCGGCCCGGGAGGCCTGCATGGCAACGGTTTCGATGTGGCGTGAGGGCACCGGCCGGTGACTCATCCGGCGCCGATCGGTGCGCCGGCGTTCGATACTGGCAACCAGCGCGGCGTCCTGCGCATCGCCGGTGCCGGGGTGGACGAGGACGGTGGCCAGGTGACCGAGATTTTCCGGATCGGGCAGCCGCTCCACCTGCGCGGTGATGTCCCGGCGGCCAGGGCCACCCGCAGGTGATGCAGCGCGGCGCCGCAGCTGAGCAGCAGATCCCGACGGTCCGGGTCGGTGCGGCCAGGTGCCGGGTCCAGTCGGCGTGCAGTTCGACCACTCCGGGGCCGAGGCGCCACAACCAGGGCTGGGTGTTGAACACCGAGGGAGCGTGCAAGGTGCATTCCACCGCCTCGGCAAGCTCGGCGGGTTGGCTCATGGTTGGCCTCCGCGTGTCCAAGCGTCCTGAGTAGGGCTGGTCCCCAGTGTCGGCGGTGGATAGCGCAAGCGGAACCTTCGTTCGTGCCGTTGTCCCCGGGTTACCACCCTGACGGGCAGGAACGGGCGGGCTGGTCGCATAGGCCCCTCGAACGCCGTTCCTGGTGTGCGCGTTGCCTTCTGGCGCCGGGAGTTAGCTGGGCATCGGCTCACATTCTCTTCACCGTCCACACCGGACCGTCGGGGGTGTCTTCCACGGTGATCCCGGCGGCCAGCAGCTGCTCCCGCGCGGCGTCGGCGGTTGCATAATCCTGGCGGTGACGAGCCTCGGCGCGCTCGGTGAGCAGCCGATCCACCAACAATTCCAGCGCTGCTGACGTCGCATCCCAGGGGGACGTCGAGCGCCAGAAATCGTCCAGCGGGTCGAGGCCGAGCACCCCGGTCATCGCGCGCACCGAACCAGCCGCCTCGACCGCTGTCGTGTGGTCCCCGGCGTCCAATGCGATATTGCCGGCGTGCACGGTGTGGTGGATCGCGGCCAGCGCAGCGGGCGTGCCGAGATCATCGTCCATCGCTGCGATGAACTCCGCACACCAGGGCTGCAGCTCCGGCGTCCCGCAGCATTCCCGGACCCGGTGCAGGAACGACTCGATCCGCTGGTAGGCGGTCACCGCTTCGTCTAGCGCCGCGTCCGAGTACTCGATGGCAGAGCGGTAGTGCGCGGCGATCAGGTAGTAGCGCAGCTCCACCGGGCGGACCCGGCGCAGGGTGGCCGGGATGGACAGCGTGTTGCCCAGCGTCTTGGACATCTTCTCCCCGGACAGCGTCACCCAGCCGTTGTGCAGCCAGTACCGGGCGAAGCGGTCGCCGGCAGCTTGCGACTGGGCCCGTTCGTTCTCGTGGTGCGGGAAGACCAGGTCCAGGCCGCCGCCGTGGATGTCGAACTCCGGGCCGAGGTAGGTGGTGGCCATCGCCGAGCACTCCAGATGCCAGCCGGGCCGGCCCGGGCCCCACGGCGTTGGCCAGGACGGCTCGCCGGGCTTGGCGCCTTTCCACATCGTGAAATCTCGGGGATCGCGCTTGCCCGGGGCGGCGGATTCACCCGGGCACATCTCATCCAGACGCTGCCCCGACAGCGCACCGTAGTCATCGAAGCTGGCCACCGAGAAGTACACATCCCCATCCGCGGCATAGGCGTGTCCCCGTTCGATCAGCCGCGCCGTCAACTCGACCATCTGCGTCACATGGCCGGTGGCCCGCGGCAACGCCGACGGCGGCAGGCACCCCAGCCCGGTATAGGCGTCCTCGAAGGCCCGCTCGTAGCGGTAGGCCCACTCCCACCACGGCCGGCCCGCCTCCGCAGCCTTGGCGAGGATCTTGTCGTCGAGGTCGGTGACGTTGCGGATGTAGACCACGTCGTAGCCGGTGGCCATCAACCAGCGGCGCAACACGTCGAAGTTCAGCGCGCCGCGCCCATGCCCGATATGCGGCACGCCCTGTACGGTGGCACCACACACGTAGATCGACGCCGTGCCCGCTCGCAGCGAAACGAACTCGCGCCGGCTACGCGTCGCGGTGTCGTACAAATGCAGGCTCACTCCGACGATGGTACGAGGGCCTGCGACGCCGGGCGCCGCGTCGATCATTCCGGCGGGTGGGGTCGCCGCGGCGAGCGCAGCGAGGTCGAGTTCGGCGGCGAACGCCTCGGTCAGGTGTTGCCCTCGTGGCCGAGGATGCCTCGACACCAGGACCGTTTGGTTACTGTTGCCCGGGCTGAGGCAGTTCACCAGCGCGTCCACGGTTCATAAGACCGCCGCGGCTCGGTGGCCTCGAATCCGGGCACCGCCGCACGGGACCAGCCGCAGGTCGCCCTGGCGGCCATCCCCGGCGTCGTGCCCGCTGCGGATCTTCGAGGCCATCAAGCAAACGGTTGTCGTCGTTTGAGCCGGCTTGGCCGCCGCCGGTCGTCGGAATCGACGTTGCGCACCACCCAGCGCGGGTTGCCGCGCTGAGGGCCCCCCTCGGTCGCCGCCGGATCCACAACGGCGGTCGGTTCGATGGCCCAATGACCGAGGATCGCGGGTCGAGGCGCTGATTGGGTGACAGTACAAATACGAAATTGGGCGAGGATTGCCCACTATTGACTCCAGATATTCAGATATTGACTTCAGATTCGTGTTTGCAGCAAACTGCGCGGTACGCAGGCGCGGGAGACACTCCGGTGCCTCCTCAGGATGGTCTCTGCGGGGAGAGGTCAACATGGGAATCGCGGAAATCTTCGAGCTGGGCTATGGCGGGGGCCGTGGCGGCTGTGGCGGTGGTCGAGGCTACGGCGGTCACTACGGTCACGGGCGTTACGGCGGTTATGACCGTTATTCCGGTTATGGCCGCTACGGCGGCTACGGAGGCTGCGGCTATGGAGGTTATGGACACTACTATGGTGGCAGAGGCCGCAATTACGGAGGTGGCTACGGCGGTTACCGGGGCGGATATTAGGGCGGATATTAGCTAGCCCGGTCGCGGGCAGCCCGATCGGCAGGTAAAGGTCCTCCTGTCTCGCCATCGACCTATCACAGGTCGATGACGGTGACCTGATTTAAAGTGGGGCCTCGGCGCGGCTGGACCGGCGGATCACCCTAGTCCCGCGAACAGAGCGCAAGGGCATGTTATCTATGGCAGCTCCGTAGCCTGGCGGCAAAATTCGCCGAGTCGCGGGGCCAGCCATATTCCCGCTTGGTCCGGCTCTCGGGCGCGATCCTGTTTGTCGTGGTGGCAAGCTATTCACGGAGAGAGGGCCGGACAAAGCGGGATGCGCGCCTGTACCCACTCCGGTTGGGCTGATCCTGCGAGTAGTTCTGTTTGAGGCATTATGACTTGAAAAGTTCTGATCGTCGCCCCGACTGATCGACGGTGCGAAGATTGTCCGGCAAATTCTGCTAGAGAACAGAAACAACGAACCGTATTCTACATTTTCTAAGCACCCGGCTCGACGGTGTTAGCCGGTCCGTAGCTTGGCGGCCGGGTGAGACAGGGGCTTACTTCTCCCTCCCTCTTTCACCCTCCTTATCGGTCGTCGCTCACCTTCCATAATCTTTCCATGCAGACCGTCTCGGCAGGGCCACCGTTCACTTCTGGAGCCGAAGAATCCAGCCCACCGTGGAGACGGGCTTGACGCGCCGACGGCGGCAAGGGGGTGCACATGCCCGTGCGGTGCAGGCTGTCGCCGTCGACTCAGCTGGGCGTCACTGGCGAGGGCGCCTTTGCCTCGATCCGGCGAGCTGAACCAACGGCGGCGGGCCACGTCAGGAGGTGTGGCGGGAGGCATCTGGCCCATTCTGATATCTCGGTATTATTAGCTTTAGAGGGTGAGGGTTCCTCCCTTCCCGGGAGTTGTGTGGAATGGTCGCCGTCGAGAAGTCCCGAGAAGCGCAGATCTCCGCGGTTGCTGCGCTGGAGGAGCCCATCAACCGCCGCCTGTATGACTACGTGGTGTGCCAGCCCGACCCGGTCGGCCGTGACCAGGCCGCCGCGGCCGTGGCGGTGCCCCGCGGCACCGTCGCGAAGCATCTGGATCGTCTGGTGGAGCGGGGATTACTGGATGTCGTCTATCGGCGCCGCAGCGGCCGCACCGGTCCCGGCGCCGGACGGCCAGCCAGCTGTATCGCCGGTCGCCTCAAGACGTGGTCGTGTCGCTGCCCCCACGCCGCGACGACTTGATCGGTGGGCTGCTCGCCAGTGCTCTCGAACAGGCCGAGCGCTGTGGGAACTCACCGCGGGCCATCCTGGACCAGCGCGCCTATGAACTGGGCGAACAACTCGGTGTCGCGGCGCGCGCCACCGCACGCGGGGTTGACGCCCGCGACACCGTATTGCGTGTCTTGCAGGCACTCGGCTATCAACCGCGCACCGAAGGCGACGCGATCGTTTTCGCGAATTGTCCCTTCCACGCGCTGGCGCAGGACCATCCCAAACTGGTGTGCGGGATGAATCTGCAGCTGCTGCGCGGACTGCTCGATCGCCTGGCCCCCGCGGGATTAACCGCCCTGCCGCGCCTCAGCATCGGCGGCTGCTGCGTTTGCGGGGAACAGACCACCCAGCGGCAGGCCGGCCCCCTACCGCCTGAGACGGCGACCGGTATGTGCCGCCGGGTCCCCGATGCCCAGCACACCGGCCCAGACCCACTCCGGTACGGCCCATAGGTCGACATTTGGCCGCGCATCGGTGTCAGTGTGGGTCGGGATGCTCTTGCCGCTTGTTGTGGAGATCCTGATCTGCTGAACACGGTGGGCAGCGGCGGGTAGATGTGATGGACGCGGCGCGCCGAGACGAGATCGCCACCGCAGCGATGGGCCGATTCGTTGAGCACACCGCGTGGAGGCACAAAATTCCGGATAATACTACGGTGACGGAGTGCTGGCATACGATTCCTGGACATGAGACTGGCCCCGCGCAAGGGTAACCTTCACGTCCACCACGAGTTGAAATGCATGGAAAGCGACCATGAAGACCTCTTGCGGGTGTGTGCAAGATTTCTTCGAGAATACCCATCCGGAACTATCCTCATGTCCATCAAGGATGAAAGCAACCCAGGTCTTAGCTCGACTAAATTGGCCCCTGCGGCGCAGTAGTCGTGGGGACCCAGGGCATCAACGCTGGGGTATCAGTTCTTGGTGGTGTCGGGCAGCGGCACCGCAAACTTGGCGAGGCGGTGAGAGTCCATGGGCTGGCCGCTGCGGAAGAGATCCTACCCGGGCTCAAGGTCCTCGCCCCACTGGTTGACCTGCTTCCCCGCCATCAGATGGTCGTCGATGAGCCAAAACACATACAAAGCTCGCGTTTGGGGAGATCACCATCAGGGACGAGCGCGTCGCCGACCGTGGGAAAACCAGCCGGCAAATTTCCTGCCGCGGTCATCTTGGTCGGTGACAAAGTACGGCACGCGATCGTCGCTGAGCTGTTGTCCGAACAGAAAACGAGCCCCAGCAGCTCCCTCGGGAACGGCGTTGGCACAGTACTCGACTCGGATCCGCGCCGAGACAGCGGATTGTTCGGGTTGGCAACATCGCCAGCGACGCAGACGTCAGGGTCGTCGGTGCGCAGCGTGGCGCTGGCGAGGACACTGTTGTCACACCGCCAGTCCAGCCTGCTCAGCCCATTCGCTATAGGCCCGACCCGACACCCACGATCAGCACCTCGGCCGGGATGAGGGTAGTTGTGCCAGTCAGGATTTAAGGAGGCTATGGAGTGGAGGGGCTGTTTTTGACTCGTCGATGGCATCGCTGGTGGGTCGTGGGGGTCGGTATCTGCCGAGCGTGGTGTCAGCGTGTCTGTCCGATGCGACGAGGATCGGAGGCATGCACAGCAGCGCACCCGGCGGGGGCTGTCAGGCGTCGCGGCCCACCTCGGGGGATCCGGGCTTCCCGGCGGCGACCGCTCCGCGGGTGGGCGCCATCGCCGGGCTGGACGCGCAGATTGCTACCTGCCGGGCCTGTCCCCGGCTTGTCGCTTGGCGGGAGCAGGTCGCCCAGGTCAAGCGCAAAGCGTTCCGGGACTGGGATTACTGGGCCAGGCCGGTGCCCGGTTTCGGCCCACCCGACGCCCCCCTGGTGATCATTGGGCTGGCTCCGGCCGCGCACGGCGGCAACCGCACCGGGCGCATCTTCACCGGTGACCCCTCCGGCGACGTGCTCTATCCCGCGCTGTACGCGGTGGGGCTGGCCTCCCAGCCCACCGCGACAGACCGTGGTGACGGGATGGAGTTACGCGGGGTGCGGATCACGGTGCCGGTGCACTGCGCGCCCCCCGCCAACCGGCCCACCACCGCCGAACGGGACACCTGCCGCCCCTGGCTGGCCCGGGAACTGGAACTCCTCCGACCGCGGGCGATCATCGTGCTCGGCGGGTTCGCCTGGCAGGCCTTGCTGCCGGTCGTCCACGACGCCGGTTGGCCGCTGCCCCGCCCCCGCCCGACCTTTGGGCATGGTGCCCACGTGCTGCTGCGCGACCACCTCGGTCATCGGCAGCTGCACCTGCTCGGCTGTTACCACCCCAGCCAACGCAATACCTTCACCGGCAGGTTGACCCCCGCCATGCTGCGCGATGTCCTCCGTCGTGGCGCTGATCTCGCCGGTGTGGCCGGTCACTGCCGCTAGAGCGATACCTTCATTGCGGTTATGGTCGTTACGGAGGTTACGGCGACGGAGGTTGTGGGCACTGCTCTGGTGGCAGAGCCCCGGCGCTGATCTGGTCTAGTGACACATTCGGGTCGGCATCTGCGCGACTGTGTGATCGATCATCTTGACGACCCGGCAGCGGTTTTGGTGATCGACCAGACCGGTGGGGCCACAAAGCAGCAGCACCTCGGGACACAGCGATCGGCATGTTGCGCGCCGGCCACGAGGCCTCGTCGACCGATCCCGACGCCAACCGCGCTGGGAGATCACCGGCCTGCGTCTTGCCCCGGTGCTGGCGCCTACCCGCCGGGGACCAGGTACTCGGGACCGGGTAAAAGTTCAGGCGGTGCCCCGTCCTGCGTGGCGGCTACCTTCGTCTCGGCGGCTGACATCGGTCGCCGGGTCAGCGTTCGGGCGCGCCGGCGCTGCGCGCTCGCTTGATCGCAAATATCGCTACCTAGTGTCCTGGGAGCCGGGAAGTTGGAGGTCAACAGGGCCATGACGACAAGGCATGATGCGGCCGGGGGCAGAGCCACCATTGTGGCGCGGACGCTTCGGTCGGACCGGTGGTGGCTGCAACCGGCTGTCACCTTCGTGGGCTTGTTCGCATTCGTGGGGTATGCCCTCTACATCACGTTTATCAATCGCAACTATTTCTGGGAGCCGTATCTTTCGCCGTTTTTTCTCCATGCTTGACCGAGAGCTGCCCCCGCGTCGGTGCGCTGGCAGGGCTGGGCTGTGGGGCCAGTACCGCCGGCGCTGATCGTCTTGGTCTTCCCCCTTGGTTTCCGGGCCACCTGCTACTATTACCGCAAGGTCTACTATCGGTCGTTTTGGCTTTTCCCTCCGGCCTGCGCCGTCGCCGAGCCGCACAGCAAGTACTCCGGCGAAACTCGCTTCCCGCTGATCGTACAGAACGTTCATCGGTACTTTTTCTACGTCGGGGTCATCTTCGCGGCAATTTTGACCTACGACGCGGTGATCGCGTTTCGTGACCATGCCGGCATCTGGGGTCACGCCGGGCTGGGCACCCTCGTGCTGCTCATCAATTCCGTGCTCATCTGGGGCTACACGCTGGGCTGCCACTCCTGCCGGCACATCACCGGGGGGCGGCTCAAGCATTTCTCCCGCCATCCACTGCGCTACCGGTGGTGGACATTTGTCTCCGCGCTCAACGCACGCCACATGGAATGGGCGTGGGCGTCGTTGATCTGGATCGCATTGACGGACGCCTACATTCGGCTCGTGGCGAGCGGCACTATCATGGACATTCGATTCTTCTAGCTATCGGGGAATGCCCATGACGAGCTACCGGGCCCGGATGAAAATCTGGCGAGGTGATGCCTCCGGCGGCCGGTTGCACGAGTTCACGGTCGAGGTCCACGACGGCGAGGTAGTCCTGGACGTCATCCATCGTATTCAGGCGACGCAGGCCAGCGACCTTGCGGTTCGATGGAACTGCAAGGCCGGCAAGTGTGGATCGTGCAGCGCTGAGATCAACGGCTACCCGCGGCTGATGTGTATGGCCCAGATGAGCCGATTTCGCCAGGACCAGGCACTCACGGTCACGCCGCTGCGCACCTTTCCCGTCATTCGTGACCTCGTGACCGACGTGTCCTTCAACTACGAGAAGGCCAAGGAAGTGACAGGGTTCACTCCGCCACGAGGCATCAAGCTCGGTGAGATGCGAATGCGCCAGGAGGACGTTCACCGCAGCCAGGAGTTTCGTCAGTGCATCGAATGCTGGATGTGCCAGGATATCTGCCACGTCATCCGCGATCACGAAGACAAAAAGCAGGTCTATGCGGGGCCTAGATTCTTCATCCGCTACGCCGAGCTGAGCATGCATCCCTACGATGAGATCCGCCGGGAACCGGTAGTCCACGACGACGCGGGCATCGACCTGTGCAACATCACCAAATGCTGCACCGAAGTATGCCCCGCCGGTATTCATATCACCGACAACGGGATCATTCCGATGAAGGAACGAGTGGTGGACCGCAGATACGATCCACTCTTGCGGCTGCGGGCCAGGCTCTTTCCTCGGTTCCGTTAGGTGAGCTCGCGCCTGCCGCGGGCCGGGCCGAACGCCAAGTGGACGAGGGGTTCTGCGCCAGCGCGGCGTCCCCGACCTCGACGGCTGCTGCAACCCGCGACGCATCCAAGCCGGCCGCGGCGGTTCAGTCCCCTGCCGGGTGCGAGAAGGCCCAGCCGCCACCCCGCCCGGCAGCGGTCCCGAGCGGGACCTGGCCAGGTAATCAAGTGCCCGGCACAGCTGGCGGGCCCGTCGCAGCCCGGTCTGGCCGCGCGCGCGGCGCTGGACGCGGCGTGCCAGCTCGCCGACCTGCGCGCACACTGCGGCATCGACGCCGCCGGTCTGTCCCGGGGAAGCGCCTTCGGCCAGTACGTCGGGTCGCCTAGGTTGGGATGGGATCTACTCGGCTTGAGCCAACCGGGAGAAAGCGAGCGTGAGTCCATGGCCAGCAGCTTCGGTGCCCGCGACCGGTTGACCGTCGGTGAGCGCAGCTACGAGATCTTCCGGCTCGACCGCGTCGAGGGATCGGCGCGCCTACCGTACAGCCTCAAGGTGCTGCTGGAGAACCTGTTGCGCCACGAGGACGGCACGCTGTTCACCGCCGAGCAGGTGCACGCACTCGCCGGGTGGGATCCGGTGGGCCAACACGCCAGCGAGATCGGGTTCACCCCGGCCCGGGTGCTGCTGCAGGACTTCACCGGCGTCCCGTGCGTGGTCGATCTGGCCGCAATGCGCGACGCGATGACCGCGCTCGGCGGGGACCCACGCAAGATCACCCCGCTGATCCCGGCCGAGCTGGTCATCGACCACTCGGTCATCGCCGACGTGTTCGCCCGCCGGGACGCCTTCGCGGTCAACGCCCGGCTGGAGTTCGATCGCAACCGCGAGCGCTACCAGCTGCTGCGGTGGGCGCAGCAGGCGTTCGACGACTTTCGAGTCGTCCCACCGGACACCGGCATCTGCCACCAGGTCAACCTCGAATACCTCGCCCGGGTCGTGTGCGACGACCACGGCCTGGCCTACCCGGACACCCTGGTGGGCACCGACTCGCACACCCCGATGGTCAACGGTCTCGGGGTGCTCGGCTGGGGCGTCGGCGGTATCGAGGCCGAGGCGACGATGCTCGGCCAGCCCATGAGCATGCTTATCCCCCCGGTCGTCGGGCTCAAGCTCATCGGTGAGCTCGGCGAGGGCACCACCGCCACCGACCTCGTGCTTACCGTCACGCAGCTGTTGCGACGCACGGGGGTGGTGGGCAAGTTCGTCGAGTTCTACGGACCCGGGGTCGCGAACGTGCCGCTGGCCAACCGCGCCACGCTGGGGAACATGAGCCCGGAGCACGGCTCGACGTGCGCGATTTTTCCCATCGACGGGGTGACGCTGGACTACCTGCGGCTGACCGGCCGCCCCGAGCACCGGATCCGGCTCGTGGAGGCCTACGCCAAGGAGCAGGGACTCTGGCACGATCCGGCGCACGAGCCGCACTACAGCCAGCGCCTGGAACTCGATCTCTCCCGCGTGGAACCCTCGCTCGCCGGGCCGAAGCGCCCGCAGGATCGCATCCCACTCTCTGTCGCCCGGCACGCGGTGCGGGCACTGCTCGCCGGGCGCACCACCGTCCCGGCACCGCCCACCGGGCTGGACGAGGCATCGGGCGAGTCGTTCCCGGCCAGCGACCCGGTCGCGGTCAGCCGAACCCACCCGGGGGACCAGCCCCTCGCCGACGACGGCTGGCAACAGCCACGGACCTGGCCCAGCAAGCCGGTCCCGGTCGTGTTCGACGACGGGACCCAGGCGAGCATCGACCATGGTCACGTGGTGATCGCCGCGATCACCTCCTGCACGAACACCTCCAACCCCACGGTCATGGTGGGCGCCGGGCTGCTGGCGCGCAACGCGGTGCAGCGCGGGTTGCGACCCAAACCGTGGGTCAAGACCTCGCTAGCGCCCGGGTCCCGGGTAGTGACCGACTACTACGACCGGGCCGGGCTGACGCCCTATCTTGATCAGCTGGGCTTCGGCCTGGTCGGCTACGGCTGCACCACCTGCATCGGCAACTCCGGCCCACTCATCCCCCAGGTCAGCGCCGCAGTCACCGAGCACCACCTGACGGTGTGCTCGGTGCTCTCGGGTAACCGCAACTTCGAGGGCCGCATTCACCCCGAGTGCGCGATGAACTTCCTCGCCTCCCCACCACTGGTCATCGCCTACGCCCTCGCCGGCACCCTGCTCGCCGACCTGCTCGGCGAGCCGCTCGGCAGCGACCCGCACGGGCAGCCGGTCTACCTGCGTGACATCTGGCCGACCACCCGCGAGGTCCAGCAGGTCATCGACGAGCACCTGCACGTGGAGCTGTTCACCAGCGGTTACGCCGACGTGTTCACCGGCGACGACAGCTGGCGCAGCCTCGACGTCCCGACCGGCGAGGTGTTCGCCTGGGACCCGGCGTCGACCTACGTGCGCCGACCACCGTATTTCGAGGGCATGCCGCGTGATCCCGAGCCACTGCGCGACATCACCGGCGCCCGCGTGCTCGCGCTGCTCGGGGACTCGGTCACCACCGACCACATCTCCCCCGCCGGCACGATCAGCAGATCCTCCCCCGCGGGCCGCTACCTGGCCAAGCACGGCGTCGCCCCGCGCGAATTCAACTCCTACGGGTCCCGGCGCGGCAACCACGAGGTGATGATCCGCGGCACGTTCGCCAACATCCGGCTGCGCAACCAGCTCACCCCCGACCTCGAGGGCGGGTTCACCCGGCACCTGCCCTCCGGCAAGTCGATGAGCATCCACGACGCCGCCGCCGCCTACGCGGCCGAGCGCACCCCCCTGATCATCCTGGCGGGCGCGGAGTACGGCTCCGGTTCCTCCCGGGACTGGGCCGCCAAAGGCACCATGTTGCTCGGCGTCAAGGCCGTGATCGCCACCTCCTACGAACGCATCCACCGGTCGAACCTCATCGGGGTAGGCGTGCTCCCGCTGCAGTTCCAGCCCGGCGAGTCCACGCAAGCCCTCGGCCTGTCCGGCGAGGAGATCTACACCCTCACCGGCCTGCACGGCCGCGACAGCGTGCCCAACGAGGTGACGGTCCGCGCCGAGCGCGACGGGCAAGCCCGGCAGTTCCGCGCCGTCGTCCGCCTCGACACCCCAGCCGAGGCCACCTACTACCGCCACGGCGGCATCCTGCGCTACGTCCTGCGCCACCTCGCGGCAAGCTGAGATCTCCTCTCGACCACCCGCCACGCCACCCTGACGGCCGGTCGCGGGCAGGTCCACCGCCCTGCCCGGTGCCGAGCAGGCATGCAGTCAGCGTCCGCTCCCGGACACGGGGTCGGTGGAGAATTTAACGCCTCGCGCCGTCAGGCTGGATCCCCACCTGACGCCCGGCTGATCAAGTCACGCTACACCCCACATCACGAAATCGTGGCGTGGTAAATAATGCTCGTACTGCGGAACCGGACAGAAAATGTGAGCATTTAAGGTGCGTCGGTGTCGGGAAAGGGTAGTGACGCTATCGCCTCTTAGTCAGCGTCGACTGTTCAACCGTTGGTTCAAGTGTCGATGCATAGGGCAGCACCCACGTCACCGAGCCGATACTGTAGTGAGCCCAAGGATTGGGTGCGGGATAATCGCATCTTAAGCCTCGACACCCGTCAGCAGCTCATTGGTGGCCCGGTGGGGTGGTAATTCCCGACCTAACGTAGCGGGCCGGTCTTTATCGCCCCAAGCCGTTGCAAGTGCAACTTTCCCACGGGGTTTCTGCTCATGCCGTGGGTCAGGCTGGTGATGAGTCGGCGTGCAGGACGTGGGCGTGCACGACTCCGGGCACGGCTTGAGCGAGCACGAGGGCGACGTGGTGGTCGGCTGGGTTGTTGTACTGGT
This sequence comes from Pseudonocardiaceae bacterium, assembly GCA_035606945.1. GTDB lineage: Bacteria > Actinomycetota > Actinomycetes > Mycobacteriales > Pseudonocardiaceae. Next base: position 7,732 of record DATNDR010000133.1, on the reverse strand, counting down.
CGGTGATGGTCACCGAGCCGTGGTCGACGTGCACGGTCCACCGGTCAGGGACGCCGTAGCATTCCAGTCGCTTGCGCACGTCCGCAGCGATGAGTGCGTCATTGCGGGCGATGATGCGGACCAGGTCTCGGCGGGTGACGATGCCCACCAACTGGTCCTGTTCGTCGACCACCGGCAGGCTGCGGAGCCCACGATCAATCATCATGGCTGCGAGGTCCGCGGCGTCGGTGTGCGGATGCGTGGTCAGCGGTGGGCTGCTCATCACGTCCCCGACCGTAGCCGGTGGTGATCCGGCCTGGTTGCCCTGCCACGCTCCGGAGCGGGGGTCCGGGGGGATTCGCCCGCGCACGACGTCGGCCTCGGTGAGTACCCCGACCAGCCGATCGTCTTCCTCCACGACGGGGAGCAAGGTGAACCCCTGCCCGGCTAACACGGTCGCGGCGTCGCTGATGGTTGTCTGCGGGGTAGTGCTCACCACCGAATGAGTCATCACATCACCCACGCGCATGGTCAAGTTCCTCCGTCTTCCTTATCGCCGGTTCAGCGGCGCCACCGGGGACCGGCGTGGTCGCACTGCAGTTCCACCAAGCAGCATCAATTCCGCCCAGCATGTGGCGGATCGTCCACCCCGTGCCACTGGTTGGCCAGGCTGTCGCGGGTGTTCCACAGTGTTGGGCACGAGCGTCAAGGTCGACGGCGAGCAGCGCGGCGGAGGAGCGAGCCGCGTGCAACCCGGCGTCGTCCGTGCCCGGGATGGGGGTCAGCATCGCAGGGCGGCTAGGAAAATGCGGGAAGCCTGCGTCGCGAGCAACAGGGCGACCCTGCCCCCACCGTCTGGGAGCGGGGTGTCCAGCATGGATTCAACGCGGGTCTCTGGGTTCATAGCACGATCCGGATTGGTTGCTGTAGCAGCGTGGTCAGGTCGGTGAGGAACCGTGCGCCGGTGGCGCCATCGATGACGCGGTGATCGATCGACAGGGTCAGGGTCATGGTGGTGCCCACGCTCAGCTGGCCGTCGCGGACGATGGGGTTGGGGGTGGCGGCGCCGACGGCGAGGATAGCGGCCTCGGGAGGATTGATAACGGCGGTGAACTGGTCGATGCCGTACATGCCAAGGTTGCTGATGGTGAACGTGCCGCCGGTGATGTCCTCCACAGACAGCCGGCCGGCGCGAGCCCGGGTAACGAGGTCGTGGGCCTCGCGGCTGATCTCGGAGAGAGTTTTGCGGTGGGCATCGTGGATCACCGGCGCGACGAGGCCGTCGTCCAGGGCGACGGCCACCGCGATGTGGACCCGGTGGTAACGCAGTACCCGGGTGTCTGCCCAGGAGGAGTTCACCTCGGGATGCGCGGTCAGAGCCTGCGCGCAGGCCTTGACCAGCAGGTCGGTCACGCTGACCCGGATTCCGGTGCTCTCCAAATCAGCGTTGACCTGTTTGCGGAAGGCCAGGAGCGGGTCTGCATCCACGACCCGGGTGAGGTAGAAGTGCGGAGCTTGCTGAGCGCTTTGGGTCAACCGTTGCGCGGTGAGCCGACGCATCCGGGTCAGGGCGAGTTCCTCCACGTCGGGTCCGGCGACAGGCAGCGGTACGGCCGCTGGGCTGCTCGGTGGCTCGGGCGGGCGCGACGTTGGTGTCGGCGGTGGTGCGGTGCCCGGCTGGGCATTGGCCGCAATGGCGGCCTCGATATCCCCGCGCACGATGCGTCCGCCTGGTCCGCTGCCGGATATCGTGGCCAGGTCCACACCGTGTTCACGGGCGATCCTGCGGGCCAGGGGGGATGCGCGAGACGCTGACACGTCGGATGACGGCGGTGTTGGGGTAGCCACGGTGGGCGGGGTCGCGGGTTGCTGCGCGGCGGCCGGTGGGGATGGGGCCGGGGCCGCGGAGGCGGCTGGCGTGTCGATGACGGCGATAGGAGTACCGATGGGGATGGTGGCGCCTTCCTCGACCAGGAGGCGACTCAGGGTGCCCTCGTCGTAGGCCTCCAGCTCCATGGTGGCCTTGTCGGTCTCGATCTCGGCGAGCACGTCGCCCTGGTGAACCGGGTCCCCTTCGTGCTTGCGCCACTGGCTGAGCACGCCTTCTTGCATCGTGTCGGACAAGCGGGGCATGAGTACCTCGGGCATGGCGCCTCCTAGCCGGTCAAGCGGGTGGCGTCGAGGGTTTCCCGGATGACCCTGATCAGCGCGGCCGCATCGGGCAGGGCGGCCAGTTCGAGGGGTTTGGCGTAGGGCAGGGGAACTTCGGCGGCAGCGACGCGACGCACTGGGGCGTCCAGGTAATCGAAGGCGCCCTCTTGAATGGTGGCGGCGATCTCGGCGCCAATACCGTAGGACAGCCAGTCATCCTCCAACACGACGGCGCGGGTGGTCTTGCGCACCGAGGCGCACACCGTATGCCGGTCCAGCGGGCGCAGGCTGCGCAGGTCGATGACCTCCACCGAGATGCCCTCGTCCTCCAGCCGGCGGGCCACGTCCAGGGCCACCACCGCGGCGCGGGAGTAGGCGATGACGGAAAGGTCCCGGCCGGGTTTCATCACCGCGGCGGTTCCGATCTCGACGCTGTGATCACCCTCGGGTACCTCTCCCTTGGTGTTGTACAGCGCGAGGTTTTCCAACAGGATCACGGGATCATCGTCGCGGATCGCGGTGGTGAGCAAGCCCTTGGCGTCGGCTGGGGTGGCCGGAGCGAGCACTTTGAGGCCGGGTACGTGCGCGTACCAGACCTCCAGGTTCTGCGAGTGGGTGGCGGCCAGTTGCTGTCCGCCACCACCTGGAGTGCGGATCACCAGCGGCACGCGGACCTGACCGCCGAACGTCGCGTGCATCTTCGCCGCATGGTTGACGATCTGATCGATAGCCAGCAGGCTGAAGTTGATGGTCATGATCTCCACGACCGGGCGCAGCCCGAGCATGGCCGCGCCGATCGCGGTACCCACGAACCCTTCCTCACAGATGGGGGTGTCGCGGACGCGGCGGGGACCGAACTCGGCGAGCAATCCTGCGGTGATCTTGTAGGAGCCTTCGAAAACGCCGATCTCCTCACCGATGAGCAGCACGTCCTCATCGCGCAGCAACTCTGCCCGTAGCGTGTCGTGCAGCGCCTGCCGGTAGCTGATCATCGCCACAGCGCCCTCCTTATCGCTGGTTGCCGGGCATGGGCGGGGGCACCACGGGATCGCCCGGTCGACCGCGGTAAGTGTTGGCCACCGGACTGGCGTACAGGTGCTCGAACAGGGCGTCCGGGGTTGGCGCTGGGCTGCGGTCGGCGATGTCGATGGCCTCGGCGATGGCCTGCTCGGCATCGGCGTCGATCCGGGCGGCAGCGTGGGCATCGAGCACCCCGGCTTCGATGAGCCAGGTGCGAAACGCCGGGAGCGGATCGAGGGTGCGGAGTCGCTGGTTCTCCTCGTCGCTGCGGTACCGGGCCGGATCCACGACCGAGTGTCCCCGCAACCGGTAGCTGACCGTCTCTAACAGCAGAGGCTGATGCTCACCGCGGACGCGGTCCAACGCGCCACGGGCGGCATCCCGCACGGCGAGCACGTCATTGCCGTCCACCCGCTGTCCCGGAATGCGATAGGAGCACCCGCGCCGGTACAGCTCTGGTTCACCGGCCGCAGCCTCAACTGAGGTCCCCATGCCGAGCTGGTTATTGATGATCACGTACAGGATCGGCAACCGCCATACGGCGGCCAGGTTCAGCGATTCATGGAATGCCCCAATATTCGTGGCCCCGTCGCCGAGCAGGCACATCACCGCGTCACCGTCGGGGCGTGGGCCCTGGCGGTAGGCCAGAGCCAACGCCGCGCCGGTGGCCAGCGGGATCTGGCCGCCGACGATGCCGTACCCGCCCAACAACCGCCGCTGCGCGTCGAACAGGTGCATCGACCCCCCTCGACCACCCGACAACCCGCTGCTCCGACCGAACAGTTCGGCCATGACACGCTCCGGTTCGGCCCCCCGGGCCAGCGCATAACCATGTTCCCGGTAGGTAGCGAACAGATAGTCGCTCGGGCGCAGCGCGGCCATCAAACCCACGACGGTGGCTTCCTCCCCCAGGTTAAGATGGCAATAGCCGCCGATCTTCGCTCGGGTGTACATCTCCGCGGCGCGCTGCTCAAAAACCCGGATCAGCATCATCTGCCGGTAATAACCCCGCAATACCTCCGGGTCTTCGTCCGGACCGTTCTCGGTAACTGCTGCCACCGAGCCGCCCGATCCAGTCCCCGACGGCTGGCCCATGCGCTATCTCCTCAGTGCACCCTCGACTGGCTAGCTGCCCGGATAAGCGTCCTGCAGCACGAACTGCTCCGCCCCGGCCTGGCACTTCGGGCACGACCGCGGTGCGTCCGGACCGCGTAGCGCCTCACCACAGACCTGGCATACCCACTCGGTCGCCAACAGTGCCGCGACATCCGCGCGGCTGACCACCCCCACCAGCCGACCTCCGGCCAGCACCGGCACCCGATGGATACGGCGCTCCACCAGCAGATGGCGCACCTCATCCACGTCAGTGTCCTCGCTGACACTGATCACCGAAGTCGTCATCACGTCCCCGGCCGCCTCCCCGGAACGGGCCAGCAAGTCATATTCACTGACCAAACCAACTACCGCACCCGAGTGGTCCACCACGGGCACACCGCTGATTCGGTGGTCCCGCAACACCGCAGCCACCGTGGACAACGGCGCGTCGTCCAGCACGGTCAGCACCGGGCTGGTCATGATCTCCTTCACCTTCACCGTGGCGCCTCCGCAACATCAGGTCGCGGCATCAATGGGACCTTCGAGCTTATCGGCCAGATGCCGACCCCACGATCGGCGACCGCCGTGGGCAGGCCACCGATCAGCGAGGTATCGGTGGCGGGTCGAGTAGGATTGCCCCGGCGCCGCGGGAGGTGAAGTAGTTCCAGGCCCAGTCGATAAGGACTTGGAGGCGGTTGCGGAAGCTGATTAAGTAGGTGATGTGCACGCCGAGCCAGAGTAGCCAGGCCACCCGCCCGCCAAACCTAAGCCGATAGCGGTCGGGGGCGCCGGGAAACAGGGGCAGCTCCGCGACCGCATCGCCGCGACCCAATACGGCCATCAGTCCCTTGTCCCGGTAGCGAAAGGCCGTCAGCGGTGCGCCTTCGACGAGCCGGGCGACCTGCTGGCCGGCGTGGTGTCCGGTTTGGATGGCCACCGGGGCCAGCATCGGCAGCGGTCGCCCACCTTCGGGTGGGGTGATGGCGGCTAGGTCGCCGGCGGCAAAGACGTGCGGGTGATGCGGCACCTGCAGGTGCTGGTCGACGATGATCTGACCGCGGTGGTTGAGCTCCACCCCCAGCGCCCGGCTCAGGTCATTGGCCTGCACTCCGGCGGCCCAGATCACGGTGTCGGTCACGATCCGCCCGCCGCCACTAAGCGTCACTGCCTGCGCGTCAGCGGCGGTGACGCTCTGGCGAAAGCGAACGTCGACGCCGCGGTGGCACAGGTCAATTAGCGCCCGCTGGGATGAGCGCGGGCTTAGCCCGCTCAGCAGCCGCGGTCCGGCCTCCACGAGCGTCACTGCGAGGTCGGCTACCGGCCCGACGATCTCATGAGCCATCGAGGTCAGGGCGCCGGCAGTTTCCACACCGGTGGGCCCGCCACCGACCACAACGATCCGCACCCGGCCCCCGCCGGGGCCAGCGTGCTGTGCCACCCGTTCCAGGGTGCTTAACAGGTGCCTACGCAGATGCAGGGCGTCGCTGAGCGTGTACAGCGGCCAGCTATGGTCACGGATGCCGGCGATATCGAAGAAGTTGGTTTCGGCTCCGGCTGCCAGAATCAAATAGTCAAAACCCAGGCTGGAGCCATCCCGACACTGCAAAACCCGCTCCGCCCAGTTCACCCCGACCAGTTCGGCGACTCGTACAGTCAGATTTCGTTGCCGACGAAACACCGTGCGCAGCGCGACACCGACCTCTTCCGGTGGTAGATAGCCGGTGCTGACTTGATAGAGCAACGGCTGAAACGTGTGATAGTTGTTCTTGTCTAGCAGCGTGACGTCCGCGTCGACTCCCCGCAGGGCGTGTGCTGCGTTGAGCCCAGCAAAACCTGCGCCCAGGATGACGATCTGTGGGCGCACTGGAGGCGATCCATCAGGCGGGGCGGGTTGGTTCATGGTGTTGGCTCCTTGGCCTGCGCCGGTCGTCCTGCTTGTGGATCAGCGGACAGTTGGATGATCTTGGCGGAGATGGCGAGCAACGCGGCCAGTCGGCCTCGAACGCTCGAGCCCCGTGGCGTTGCAACGACTCGCCTAACGCGTCCACGTCGAGGCCGTGAGAGGCGATTTGGGCAATGCATTTTTGCGCCGCGGCGTAGTCGGGCCTGCATCAGCTCCACTGGCCCACCATGGTCGGCAAAGGCCAGCAGCGTCTTTTCCGGCATGGTGTCGATGGTGTCCGGGGCGGCGAGTATGCCCAGGTAGTAGGTGTCGGGGAAGGCGGGGTCCTTGGTGGAGGTGGAAGCCCACAGCACCCGCTGCGGCCGGGCTCCAGCCCGGGCCAGCACCGTCCAGCGCTGGTCCTGTAATAGTAACCGGTAGGAGGCGTATACCTTTTGGATGATGGCAAGGCGAGTGTGCCGTGCAGCGGCGCAGGAAGCAGCGGGTCGGCGGCCTTGTCCCAGCGCGACACGAACACCGCCGCCACCGAGGGCACGTCCAGCGACAGCCCACCGGCCGCCCGCTGCTCCAGCGCCCGCAGGTAGGCATCCGCGGTCTGCAGGTAGTGGGTATCGGAAAACAGCTGGCGATCTCTTCGGTGAACGACCGCACCGTCGGTCCGTCTAGGCTGACCCGGTTGTCGTCATATAGCAGGGTGAGCTTGCCCAAACCCAGATGACCGGCCAGCAAGCAGGCCTCGGAGGCCACGCCCTCCATCAGGTCCCTATCGCCGCACTCCACGACGGTCCGGTGATCAATCAGCGGGAAGTCCTCGGTGTTAAACCGGGCGGCCAGCAACCGCTCGGCCATGGCCATCCCCACCGCGTTGGCCACTCCCTGGCCCAGCGGACCGGTGGTGACCTCCACCCCGGGCAGCAACCCCCGCTCGGGATGGTCAGCACAGCGCGATCCCAGCTGCCGAAACGAGCGGATGATCCGCCAGAGTGACGTCGTAGCCGGCCAAATGCAGCGCCCCGTAGAGCACCATGGACGCATGCCCACCGGAGAGCACGAACCGATCTCGATCCGGCCAGGCCGGATCGAGATCGGCCGGGTCGTGACGAAGATGGCGGGTGTATAGGCGGTAGATCACCGGGGCGATGTCCAACGGCGTGCCGGGGTGCCCCGAGTTGGCCGTCGATGGCATCGACGGCCAAAAACCGCAGCGCGTTCACGGCAGGGTCATACACGTCGGGAGGGATCACCGCCCCCTGGTCCTGACCGATCTGGGTGGGCTGGGGCGCTGAGTTCACCGTGACTCCCTTCTGAGCTGCCCCCGATCTGCTCACCTAAACCTGCATCCGCCACACGAGCTGTCTGGTGGTGGTCATTGCCCCACGATGGCCACCCGATAGGCACTGACCCCGACGACCTGATCATGCCCACCCCGTCCCCGCGCCGGGTCCGGGTGACCGTTCGCACAGGCCGCTGACTGCCGCAGCACGGTCGCGGCGGTCTCGCGGGTGCAGAAGGGCCAGCACCAGAGTGGCGACCGCGCGAGTCGCAGTAGGTATCGGCGACCGAGTCCGCGGGGCTCACACGCGG
>DATNDR010000131.1:0-38713 GCA_035606945.1 Pseudonocardiaceae bacterium | reverse complement strand
TAACTAGCCGGGCAACAAGTAAGATTCCGCGAGGACATGGAGGGGACATGGACGAACGGCGTACCGGCACCCGCGAGCAGATTCGCAAGCTCGCGCTGGAGCTTTTCGCCGAGCGCGGCTACGACGCCACCTCACTGCGCGAGATCGCCGAACGTCTCGGCATCACCAAGGCCGCGGTCTACTACCACTTCAAGACCAAAGAAGAAATCCTGGCGAGCCTCGTGGCTGACTTCTTCGCCGAGGTCGACGAGCTGGTGAGCTGGGCGCAGCACCAGCCGGCCACCCGCGCCACTCGCGAGCAGGTGCTGCGCCGTTACCACACGCTGCTGTCCGGGCACGCCACCGCGCTGGCCCAGCTGCTGCATGAGGGCCAGGCCGCGCTGCGCGACGTCGCCGCAGGCGCCGAGCTGCGTAGCAGGTTCGATCGGCTCACCGACCTGCTCGTCGACACCGACGCCCCGGTCGACGCCCGGCTGCGGGGCCGCCTCGCGTTCGTCGCCCTGCACATGGGCGCGCACCGCTTCGGCGCAGGCAACGAGGAAGCTCGCCAGGCCGCCCTCCAGATCGCCCTGGACCTGATCGCGCGCACTCCCCAAGCAGGCTAGCGGACGGGTTGTACGGTGCCCGGTGCACCAAAGGTCACCACCAGGTCACCGGCCTTCACCACGGTGTCCCGGCTCGGGTTGGGTAACAGCTCCCCGGCGGCCCGGCGGATCAGCAGCGCGGTGGCCGAGCCGCACACCTGATCGACCGTTTGCCCGACCAACTTCGAGTCTTCGGCGACCAGAAGCTCCGCGATCCGCACCGCGCCGGAGCCGCTGCGCGCGAGATCGAAGAAGTCGACCACCTCAGGGCGCAGCGCGATCAGGGCCATCCGCCGCCCACTGGTGGCATACGGCGAGACGACCCGGTTCGCCCCCGCCCGGTACAACCGGTCAGCGGCGGCATCCTCCGACGCCCTGGCCACGATGCCGATGTTCGGATTGAGCGAGCGGGCCACCAGGGTGATGTAGACGTTCTCGGCATCGGAGTCCACCGCACACACCAGCCCGCGCGCGCGGTGTATCCCGGCGGCCCGCAGAATGGCCTCCGACGACGAGTTGCCCATCAGATAGAGCACGCCGTCGCGCTTGAGATCTTCCTCGAGCTCGGGCTTCACCTCGATGACGACGAAGGGCACGCCATCGGCTTCGAATTCACGACACGCGGCGCGGCCGACCCGTCCGTAGGCGCAGACGATGTGGTGGTCGCGCAGCTCGGTGATCCGCCGTTGCATGGACCACCTCCTCGACCGCTGCACGAGTTTGCCGTCGATCAGCGCGCTGGCCAGCACACCGAGAACAGCCAAAAACACCGTGACCCCGAACAACGACAGGCTAGCCGTGAAGATCTTCGCGCCGTCCGTCAGCGCCACCGGTGTCGCGAATCCCTCGGTGGTCAACGCCGACAGCGTGAGATAGATCGCATCCACCAGGCTGAAGCCGAACAACCGGTAGCCGACCAGCCCGTAGCCGAGCAGCGCAATCCCGCTGGCCAGCAGCCACGTCCGGCCGGCGACACGGCCCACATTCATGGCGCACCCCGCTCAGAGGGCGGTGAAGGCTGCGGCCGCCTGCCTGCGACCCTCGGCGGCGGAGTCGAGGAATCCGTAGGTGCCTGACTCGAGCAGTTCCCGGCCGGCCCGGTCCAGCGCCGCCAGAGCGACCTGGCTGAACGCTCCCCCGACCGAGATGCGGGCCACCCCCAGCTGCGCCAGCTCGGCCACGGTGGGCAGGCCCGGCACGGTGAGCACGTTGACCGGCCGGTCGACCGAGGCGATGACGCTGCGGATATCGCCGGGGGTGTGCAGGCCGGGGGCGTACAGCACGTCCGCGCCGGCTTCCTGGTACGCCTGCAGCCGCTTGATCGTGTCGGCTAGATCAGGGTTTCGGCGGATGAAGTTCTCCGCCCGGGCCGTGAGCACCAGCCCGGCACCGGCTGCCGCGGCCACTCGCTCAGCGGCCAGCGCGAGATCATAGATCGAGTCACCGGAGAAGTCCTCGATCGAGCAACCCGCCAGCCCCACCCCGACGGCATCGGTGACGGTGGCGAACACCCCATCGGGATCGTCGGCGAAGCCATTCTCCAGATCGGCGGATACCGGCACATCCACCGCCGCGACAAGGGACGCGGCATGTGCCAGGGCCTCGTCGCGCTCGACGGCACCATCCGGTCGCCCCAGCGTCGCCGCATGCCCGCTACTGGTCGTCGCCAACGCCGCAAAGCCCAGCGAGGCGAGCAGCTTGGCCGTTCCGGCGTCCCAGGCGTTGGGCATCAGCAGCGGGCGGCCTGGTACGTGCAGTGTCCGGAAGGTGTTCACTTTTGCTGCTGCGACACTCACCGTGCCAACGGTAGGGGCAGCTACCGCACGCCGGGAAGGTGCGGCGCTGAGGCGATGGCGCGCAGCGACGATGGACAGCCGGATCCCATTGCCCAGCAGATCAAGCAGCCACCGCCGGCGGCACCGCGACCACCGACCGCCGCCGGTAACCAATAGCCGAGCCGGTCCAGCGGGGCCCCCGAGCAATACCGTAGGTAAGGCTGGAGAATCACTCGCCGTGCGTCCTCGCTGGATTACCGCAGCCGTTGTCACCGCCGCCCTGATGACGGGATGCGCTTCGTCGCCTCCGGCCACGCCGCCGGTATCACAGCTGCCACCGGCGGCCGAGCCGGCTCCCGCGCCCGTCCCGAACGCGCCCCCGGCCGGGCGGACGGTGCCAGTGGGCAGCAGCCCCGAGGGTGTCGTGGTTGACCCGCAGACGCACATCGTGGCCGTCGGGGTGCGGGACCCGTTCGCGCTGGCTCTGGTCGACGCCACCACCGGCGCGCTGCTGCGCAAGGTCACGCTGCCGGGTGGGTTGCGGCACCTGCAGCTCGCCGCGCCGGGCGGCCCGGTGCTGGTCCCCGACGAGGGCGCTAACCGGCTCATCAGAGTGACGCTGCCCGGTGGGGAAATCGCCTCCGAGGTGATGACCGGCGTGGTCCCGCACGACGCCACCGCGGCCGCCGATGGCACCGTGTTCGTCGCCAACGAGCTGGGCCACAGCGTGGTGGCGGTGCGGGGCGATCGAGTCGTGCACACCTTCACCGACGTCACCCAGCCTGCGGGCCTGGCGGCCGTCGGCAACCTCGTCGGCCTGGTCGATGTCCGGGAGAACACGCTGACCGTCTACGACGCGCAACGCTTGCAGCGCGTCGCTGAGCTGCCCGCCGGTGCCGGCCCCACCCACGTGGTCGCCGACAAGCGCGGCCATCTGGCGGTCATCGACACCCGCGGCGGGGCCGTGCTGCTGTACGAACTGCAGCCGACGGTCCGCCAGATCAGCCGGGTAGAACTACCGGGCGCACCCTACGGGGTCGCCTACGATCCGGTGCACGACCGGCTGTGGGTGACCCTCACCGCGCTCAACGAGGTGATCGGGCTCAACCTCAGCGCCAGCCAGCCCGTGCTGGCCAGCCCCCAACCGACGGCCCGCCAACCCAACTCCGTCGCCGTGGATCCCACCACCGGACGGTTGTACGTCACCGGCACCGGCGAGGGGGTACTGGAGATCATCGAGCCGTGACGTAGCAGTTCGCCCTTCATCAGCTTCTTCAGCAGGGGATGACCCGCAGGTCGGCCAGCTGGACCAGCGGCGCGAAGTCATCATCTTGAGTCACCACCGGCAGCTCGCGGGAGGCGGCGCACGCGGCGATCCACAAGTCGTTGACGTTGACTCGCCGGCCGGCTTCGGCCAGCCGCGCCCTCATCCGCGCCCAGGTGATTGCCGCCGCCTCGTCGATCGGCAGTAGCTCGATGTCGACGACGCTGTCCAGGGTGGCCATGCGCCGGGCTCGAGTGTCGACGTCGGTCGCGGCGAGCACCCCGGCGTGCAGCTCGGCCAAGGTCACCACGCAGATCGCTGCTTCAGCCGGTAGCGCGTCCTCGCGCAGCGCCCGGCCGCTCTCGGCAGCGATGAACACGCTGGTGTCGAGCACCCCTCGCTCCGCGCTCACACGATTGGGCCGAGGTCGTCGGTGGTGTCCCCGGCAAGACGGGCCAGATCGGTGCGCAGCCCGGGGTCGGCCTGGGCGGTGCGCAATCGCCGAACCAGCTCGTCGCGGCCCAGCCAGCGCCGCCGCGACCGTGGCAGCGGCACCAGCGAGGCCACCGGGCGCCCCTTTACGGTGATCACCACCTGCTCGCCGTCCTGTACTCGCCGCAGCACCCCAGCCGTGTCGTTACGTAAATCCCGCGACGGCACCTCAGTCATGCTACGATCGTAGCAGTCGCGTAGTCAATCGTCGCTCCGGCTGGCAGCAGTTCCCTACGTGCACAGTTCGACTCGCTGGCCGTGCGGAGTCACGGTGAACAACCAATGCGTGGCCGTGGGGCTACCTTGATCTACCCACCATTGATGGGCGGCTTCCACCTCGTCCCATAACCGCCGCGGGCCGAACTGGCGCACCGTGTACGGGGCGCCGCCCGCGTGGTCGTGGGTCAACCGCGCCCATGACCCGGAGACGTGATCGACCAATCGCAACATGCCGTCCTTGCTATCCGGATCCTGCGACGGGAAGTAGTCGGACCGGCAATCAGGAACCCGTGTTCCGATGGCGATAACCGCCCCCCGCGAATAGCGGCCACTCGCCACGTCGGCCGGGTGTAATTCTGTCTCGCTGATGGTCGCTTGGTCGTAATCAACGGTATCGCTGATAACGTGCCGTATACGGTAAGCACGCTGATTCCGTAACATCATGAAACTGGCATCGTCGACGAAACGTCCGGATGCCGTGCCGTCCTCGCTCACCGTGAGAACCAGGAGTAATCCGTAGTAGTCCAGGGCCCAGGACGGCGCCACGATCCGCCCGCCTGGGCGCGTCTGGTCCACCCAGGTGTACGGCACGTATTTGGATCCCACAGTGGCGATAATGCGGTCATACGGGGCTCCTGGCGAATACCCTAATGACCCGCCACCGATAATAGTGGTCACGTCGCCGAATCCTGCCGCGGATAATGCCTTGCGGGCATGGGCGGCTACCTCGGAGTCGATCTCGATGGTGGTGACTCGGTCTGCTCCGAGCCGATGAGCCAGCAGCGCGGCATTCCAACCTGTGCCCGTCCCGATCTCGCACACTCGCTCGCCGCCATGGACGTCCAGGTACTTCAGCATCGCGGCAACAACGCTCGGCATGCTCGCCGAACTGGTAGGGAGGTCTCCTCCATCGCCGGGCCCCACGGGAAAGCCGTCATCGACCTGAGTGACCACAGAATCCTCACCGGCGGCCAGTTCCCACCACCGGACCGGAGCGTCGGCCCGGCGCAATGGCCGCATCACATCGCCAACCTCATGCCAGATAACGTCGGGGATGAACTGCTCCCGGGGCACCGCCAGGAATGACGGCCGCCAATCCGGCGTCAGGTCACCGCTTTCGGTGAGTTCGTCGGCGCGCCGCTGGTCCACGCCTCATCTTCCTCGCTTGCCAGGCTTGGGCTCGCGCACCGTGTCCGGGTCGACCGGCCGGTGCCCATCGGAGTCACGTTTCTCCTGCTCCCTGTCGCGGTGCTGGCCGCTTCTCTCGTCATCTCCTTCTTGCTTTCCGCTGAAGGTCATGACGGGACGCCGATGCGGTCAGCAAGAGTGCGAGCGGCATCGTCGCCGATGAGTACACCGAGACCCCGCCACCCCGTGCGGGTACAGCACCCATCCACGCCGCCTCCGATCCCGGATGGCAACGACGTTGCACAGTCCACTGCCGTCGATGCGGCGTCCTTCAACCGCGCATCGTTCCTGCTCGCCCTGCGGCAGGCGGTGCGGCCCGTCCCGCTCTGGCGTCTCTTCCATGCGACCTCGTCTCTGCGCTGGTAGCTGCTGACTACCAGTACCGATTATGCACAAATAGTTTGTATATTCAAGCTGTCCTTGACTGGTTCCTGGCTGCGTGGAAGGTTGCTGTACACCACGCTCAGTCCTGAAAGGTGGCAGCTGGATGCTCCGGACCGTCAAGATCACAACGTTGCGTACGACCGATGTGCTCTGTCCTGACAACCGCTCGTGCACGTCGATCCACGCGGTTGCCGACGAGCCCGACCGCCTATACGTGATCACGAAGAAAGTCACCGATCCGGCAGTGGCCGCCGCGTTCAACCACCTCGTCGCGGATGACGAGCAGCTCGGGTATGTGCCCGCTGACCTGATTCCGGAGGTGTGAGGTGATGGACGCTGAGGCCCTCGGTCGCCTCATCGACGAGGGCTACAACCAGCCAGGCGACCGGCTGTTTCGGATGGAGGTCTTGCCGGAGTATGACGTCGCCTCCGATGGCGAGGACTTCGCGCGCTGGCTGGAGGGTGCCACTGAGCCCACGTGGACTCGCAAGCAACCGTGGCTCGACACGTTACGCAGCGAGCGCGACAACGGGCAGATCTCCATGCGGGTCCGGATCCTCTCCGATCAGGTCACCGACTACGAGCGCTACGCCTGCGACTTCGGCTACCGCTATAACGGCGAATACGAGGACATCCGGGTACTACACCGCGGGGAGCACGAGATTCCCGCCGGCCTCATTGAACGCGACTTTTGGATCATCAGGGATTCGATCGTGGTGACGATGTGCTACGACGGGCACGGGCGTTTCGACGGTGCCGAGGTGGCCGACCCCGGCGAACTAGCTGACCATCTGCGCACCCGCGATCAGGCGTGGGCAGTGGCTGAACCTTTTGCCACCTGGTGGGCACGGCACCCCGAGGTACACCGAAAGGTGGCAGCCTGAGCAAGGTGCCGAGGGCGACAGAGAACACAGGCCAACTTCGGCCGGCGCCAGGGCGGTCGCTACGCGAGCTGCGTGAGGCCGCTGGCCTCAACCAGATGGCAGTCGCCGAGCAGGTCAAGCGTGAGTTGCCTGGCGCTCGGTTCTCCCAGCCAGCACTCTCTCGTGCTGAGCAGGGCAAGGGCCGGCTTGCCGCCGATGTCGTTCGGGCTTTGTGCCAAATCTATCGGGTCACTGGTGCCCAGCGGGCAGCCCTGATCCAGGAGGCAGAGGACGCCGAGGCCGGGTACGTAGACGCCCGGGTGGTACTGCAGGCCGGCAATACCGTGAACCTGCAGCAGCGATTTGCCAGGCTGGAGCACACCGCCGTGGAGATCCGCTCCTTCAACCCGGTGATGGTGCTCGGCGTGCTGCAGACTCCGGCCTACGCCGCCACTGTCTTCGGCACCAGTGGGGACGATCCGTTGGTGGCAGGCCGGATGGCCCGACAACGGGAATTGCTAGCGGACCGGCATCGTCACTGGACGCTGATCCAGACGGAAGGGGCGTTGCGTTGGCAGGCCCGGTCGGCCGCGGTCATGGTCGAGCAGACCGAACACCTCATCCAGCTCAGCTACGCCCCACAGATCGAAATCGGAGTGATCGACTGGCGAAGCCCGAACGAGGTTTTCCCACACACTGCGTTTCACGTGTATGACGACACCGCTGTCGTCGTCGCCACCCGCGATGGCACCGCAATTATCAACGACCGCGCTCGGATAGCCGACTATCGCGGTCTGTTCGATCAACTCTGCGGTACCGCGTCCTTCGGCCATACCGCTCGGGAGATCTTACGGCGGCTCGCCGACGACTACCGATCAGTGTGACCTAGTAGCGTGCGCTGGGTGCGAATCCTGATCACCGGCGGCGCGGGTTTCATCGGCTCGCACATCGCCGATCTCCTGGCCGCAGACGGGCATTCGGTGCTCCTGCTGGATGCGTTCCTGCCGCAGGCGCACGGCTCCGGGTCGCCGCCGGCCTGGGTGGCCGGGCATGAGCTGGTCCGTGGCGACGTCCGGGACGGCGAGCTACTCGGCCGCCTGCTCACCGGTGTCGATGCGGTGTGCCACCAGGCGGCGATGGTGGGGCACGGTCTGGATCCGTCCGACGCGCCGGATTACACCGCCAACAACGATCTCGGTACCGCCGTGCTGCTGGCCGCGATGCACAAGGCGGGGCTGCGCCGGCTCGTGCTGGCCAGCTCGATGGTCGTCTACGGCGAGGGTCGCTACGCCTGCCCCCACCACGGCGTCGTCCCGGCTGCCCCGCGGCGTGCCGAGGACATCGCCGCCGGGCGCTACGAGGTGCCCTGCCCGCACTGCGGCGCAGACCTCGAGCCGCTGCTGGTGGGCGAAGACGCCCCGATGGACCCGCGCAGCACCTACGCCGCGACCAAGCTGGCGCAGGAACAGCTCGCCGCGGCGTGGGCCCGGCAGACCGGAGGAGTCGTGTGGGCGCTGCGCTACCACAACGTCTACGGCTCCCGGATGCCCCGGGACACCCCCTACGCCGGGGTGGCGTCGATCTTCCGGTCAGCGCTGGCGCGTGGCGCGGCACCGCAGGTGATGGAAGACGGGCGGCAGCGCCGCGACTTCGTGCACGTCTCCGACGTCGCCAGGGCCAACGCGCTGGCGCTGGCCGTGACGCCGCCGGCTGGGCGGTGCGAGCCGGTCAACGTCTGCTCCGGGCAGCCGCACACCGTCGGCGAGCTGGCCAACGAGCTGGCCCGGGCGATGGGCGGCCCGGAGCCGCAGATCGTCGGTGGCGCGCGCCCGGGTGATGTCCGGCACGTGACGGCGGATCCGGCGCGGGCCGCGGAGCTGCTGGGTTACCGGGCGCAGGTGGGTTTCGCCGACGGCATCGCCCGGTTTGCCACCGACCCGCTGCGCGAGCCGGTCACCACGTCGTGAGCAGCAGGTGGTTGACGCCCAGCGCGACCACCGCCTGGGCGGCCAGCCACCAGCGAGCTTGCCGCGCCGGGAGCAATCCGGCCCCGGCGATCAGCCACACCGCGAACGGCAACCAGATCCGCTCCACCTCGGCCTTGCTCAACCCGGACAGATCAGCGACCAGCACCGCCAGCATCGCTGCCGCGCACAGCAGTTGCAGGCTCTTCAAGTACCGCCAACCCCGGTGTGGGGCGCCTTCAACGACTGCCATCCCCCCCGCGGTGAAGGCCCGACGTAGGCCGGCCACGCCGGCCGGTCCGAGCACCACTGCCAGGCATGCCAGGTCGGCCCACACCCAGTAGCCGTACGAGCGCACCAGGCCGTACTCGCCCGGCTGGTAGTACCGGATCACGAGCTGCTGGTACCCCTCGAGCCACCAGAATCCGGCGGCGGCGAAGGCGCCCACCACGGCCGCCACGGCGGCACTGGCGATCAGCAGCGGGGCGATGCGGCGCGCGGCGATCGCGACGGCCAGCGGCAGCAGGCCGGCCAGCGCCAGCCCGTAGGACAAGAACAGCGCCGCGCCGAACAGCAGCCCACCGGCCCCGCAAGCAGCGACGGCGGGGAGATCGAGACGGTCCCGGGCGGCGCCGACGGCCACCAGCGCCACTGCCCAGGCCAACACTCCGGCGAACAGGCCGTCAGCGGACACCCCGACCCAGATAGCTCCGGGCCACAGCACCACGAACGGCAGCGCGGCCCGCGCGGTGGCCTGCGCACCCTCGGTGTCCAGCGCCCGCAACGTGACCGCCACCGCGACCGCCGCTGAGGAGCCGACCAGCATGCACAGCAACGCCGCCGGCGCCCCACCGGGCAGCCCGAGCCGGTCCAGGCCGACGAAGACGAGCAAGGCTCCGGGAGGGTGCCCGGCGACATGTGTGGTCCAAGACCCGGGCCGCAATCCTTGGATGTGCTCGGCAAAGGTCCGCAGCATCGCGCCGATGTCATGCACCCGGGGCACATCGTGCAGGTATTCGGTCGGCGTGGTCAGCCGATCGACCACCCCGCGCTGCCACCCGTCGATCAGCGCCAGGCTGATCGTCCAGGCCAGTGATGTCACCGCGGAGAGCCCGAGGAGCCGCCGCCAGGGCAGCCGGGCCGCCAGCTCCGGTCCCCGCATGACGACCAGCAGCGCGATGAGCATCGCCGGGACCGTGCCGGGGCCGGTGTGCGGTATCCACTGCGCACCCAACGGTGGGGCGTCGACGTGCAACGGCATCCCGTGCTCGAGCAACTCGACGCCGACCACCGCCGCCGCCGCGATCAGCAGCACGGCACTCCCAGCCGCGACCAGGTCGGCGCGCAGACCACGGTCCACGGCCGCCGACGGTTCGAGCTCAACGCTCATGCCGCGATGCTCACCGCGTGCCCGACCATGGTCGAGTCGGGGACGGCGGCCAACATCGCGGCGGCGAGGTCAGCACGGGAGATGGTCCAGGCTCGCGACAACGGGGCATCCACTGCGAGACGGTAACGCCCGGTCGGGTCGGCGTTGGTCAGGCGGGGCCCACCACAGCAGTGGATGCAGCAGGTAGCGGTCAAGCGGCCTCTGCTGCACCCTCGGTCCGACCGGCGCCGCGGTGATCCCGATGAAACGCCGCACCCCCGCCTCCCGCATGGCGCCAAGCACCGCAGCAGTGCCCGCCGAGTACACCGTGGTGGGTCGGCGCATTGTCCGGCTACCCAGCGCCGAGAGCACGGCACCGGCCTCGGCGATACCGGCTGGCAGAGACGCCGGTTGCAGAACGTCACCGACTATCACTCGTAGCCGCTGGCCTGCGACCCGCATCGCGTCGGGATGCCGCACCACCGCGGTCACCTCGTGGCCCGCAGCCAGTCCATGCCGAACGATCTGCTCACCGGTGGCCCCGGTGGCGCCGAACACCGTCAGTTTCATCGCGCGCCGCCAGCACTGGCTACTGCCGCAGCGCGTGTAGCTGCCACACCGGAACCGTGATGCGCCCGCGCTCGTCGGTGCGCAGCGCGCCGACGTCGATGTTCATCGGACCGAGAGTATCGGCGCCTTGCCGTTCGAAGAATTCCCGGGTGAACGTGGTCAGGTAGCGCGTGAGCCCGATATGGCGGATATCCCAGTGCGCTCCCAGATGGGCGCGCAGGTCGTCCTGACTGACTTGGTTGGGCATCCGCAAGCCAGCCGAGGCAATGTCGGAGAAGCAGAACAGGTGCAGTTGGGCGCCCGGCTGGGTCACGCGGTACAGCGCAGCGGCGTAGTCGGTTCGTTGCTGATCGCCGAGGCAGTGATACAGCGCGCTGTCGAGCACGGTGGTGAAGCGTTGTTCGAGCTCGGCCAAGCGGGTAGCGTCGGCGAGCACGAAATCCACATCGACGTCACGCGCTGCGGCGCGCTCGCGGGCCTGCGCGATCGCTGACGGCGCGGCGTCGAAACCAGTCACCCGGTAACCGCGTTCGGCCAAGAAGATCGCGTGCTCACCAAGGCCGCAACCGGCATCGAGTATCTCGCTACGCAGCTGCCCGCCCTCTTCCAAGGCGACGACCGCAGGTTGCGGCTCGCCGATGTCCCATGGCGGCCGGTCCAGCTTGACGCCATCCATGGGTGCTTTGCCCTGGTAGAGCGCTTCGAAGTCGAAGTCCTCCGGCGCGAACGCCTGACCCTGCGAACGATCCTGCATCGCTGTTCACTCCCCTTAACCATAAATCAACTTATGTTGAAAATATACCGTTCCCCGTCATCGGACAGCACAGGTGCACCACTCGAACGGACGCAGTCCGCGCACGTAGCTAGCGCCGGGTCCCCCTGCCGCGCATGAACTCAAACCGGGGTCAGGACGAATGCAACGTACGGGAGTTGCGCGCCTACGACCAGGGAGGTGGCGCGGGATGGACTTCAGGTGCGAGCCGCGTCACTGCCTTCCAGCCGCTCCGCGCACCACGTTCGTGGTCGTCGTAGCGAACCAGACAGGATCGGCATGATGGTTGATCGAGAAACGACATACGGAATCAAGACACAAACCAAGCGCGAATCCATGGTCCTCGCCCGAAAATATTCCCTCGTCGCCGGCGTCGCGTATCTCGCGCTCAGCGTGGTCGGGTTTTTCCGGACGGGCCTGGGTGGCGGCACAGACATGATGAACGACATGCTGTTCGGGATCTTCATGGTCAACCCGTTCCACAATGTCGTGCACCTCACCGTCGGCGTGCTGTGGCTGTTGGGGGCGTTCGTGCTCACCGCTGCCGGCGCGGAAGGTCTCAATCTGGCGTTAGGTAGCTTTTGGGTACTGGCCACTGTGCTGGGATTCCTGGGCTATCTCGGTGCGCTGGCCGTCATGCCCGGATCGACCCCGGACAACTTCCTGCACCTCGTGACGGCTACCGCCACACTGGTGTTGGGTACTGGCCTGCTCCGGGCGCTGCGTGGCGGCCATCGAACCGCTACCGCCTGATCACGGCGCGAAGATCAACCCGACTGCACCCATGGTCAGCACCACCATCGCTACGACCAGCGGGTACTGGGTGCGCACCGCAGTCCTGCCGGGCAGCAGCCGAACTGCTCGGTCGTGCGCGCCGACAGCAGCGACCAGGTGCCCGAGCACGATCGCCGTCACCTGGACTATCGCGATGGTCGACGTGCTGACCACGCTGTAATCGATGCTGCCTCCCGCGGTCCCCAGCAGGTCCAAGCCGCTGGCGAGCGGGTCGCTGGCCAGGATCAGCGTCTGCTGGCCGTCGAAGACCAGCAGCGAGAAGTAGTGCGCGATGGCATAGCCAGCCGCGATCGGCACCAGGGTGTGGGCGAAAGCGCCAGGCCGGAGGCCACCACCCGCGGTCCCAGGACCCGATGTCACCACCCGCGGAGTCGTCAGGCTCCGGGTGCCGAGCAGGAACACCAGCGCGATCAGCAGCATCGAGCAGACCAGCCCGGCGTTGTTCACCAGGCGGCCCGGGGGCAGGGTGCGCCACCACCAGCTCGTTCGCGACAGGCCGTCATAAGCCGTGGTACCGACCAGCGCCACCACCACGCCGACCAGACCGGGACCGCCGGCGATGGCGTCCATGCCGTGCAGGGGATTGCGCAGCACCACAGCGCGGTCGCGGTGCCGGCGCGCCAGCGGGGCCAGCGTGCCCAGCAGCGTCGAGTAGACCTCGAAGCCGTCGCCGCGCTCGAACCAACGCCGACCGAAGATCACCGCTGCGCCTGCGTGGACCACCGCGTAGAGCGTGAGGAAAACGGCCGTGGGGATGGGCTGGGCGTGTCTGGGGTACACCAGCTCAAACCAGCCGTAACCGGCCAGCGATGCCGCGGCCGGCCAGTACCCCACCGCCTCGGGCAACCTGTACACGCCCTGTTCGGGGTCAACGCGCAGCATCTCGGCGAGCGCGGCGTGTACCAACCGCAAGGGGTTGAGGACCCGCCAAACCGGCCCGAACAGCAGTGACGCCGGCACCAGTCCCACCCAGAACGTGACGAACAACGCCCACGGCGCGAGGTTGCGCATGAGGTCGGCGGGACCGACGAATCCGATCATGCACACCAGCAGCCCTACCGTCAGGGTGACGCTCTGCAGCAGGGTCCGCGTCCCGCTGCCATCGGCCATCCTGATCAGGACCGGCGGTAGCGGGATTCCCGCATTGCGGCTCAGGCGGGGACCGCGCCACAGCACGGCGAGTACCGCGAATGAGATCATCAGCACCAAGCCGGCGCCGATCGCCGCCAACGACACCGGCAGGGGCAGATCGCTGCGGGTGCCGACGCCGTGCGCAACGAACATCAGCCACCTCCAGCCGGAGCAGTTGAAGCGTGGAGTCTTCCATTTCGCCTGAGGTGCAAGTCGTCGACGCCCGCGACCTCGGCGCCGCCCGAATCGGTCGATTCATCCCTTGACAAGTTACCTGACGACGTTCATTCTTTCTGACGATGTCAGTTTTACCGATGCGCGACAGGCGAGCTGAGCGGTTCGAAGCCACTCGGCGGGAGATTCTCGATGTCGCGTGGGAGTTGGTGCGGGCCGATGGTCTCAGTGCGTTGTCGATGCGGGAGCTGGGCGCGCGCGTCGGGTTGCGGGCCCAGTCGCTCTACGTCTATTTCCCCTCCAAGCACGCCATCTACGACGCGATGTTCACCAACGCCAACCGCGAGCTACTCGACCGGCGTCGCGCGCTGGACCCGCCCGCCGACCCGACGGCGGCGTTGCGCGAACTGGCCCACCAGTTCGTCGAATTCTGCACCGAGGACACGGTGCGCTATCAGCTACTGTTCCAGCGCACCATCCCCGGCTTCGAGCCATCGGAGCAGTCCTATGCGGTGGCGCGTGAGGTGCTCGACTGGGGGCGTCGAGTACTGGCCGATGTGGGCGTCACCGACCCCGCTGACTTCGACCTCTACACCGCGCTGATCGCCGGGCTGGTCGCGCAGCAGAACGCCAACGAGCCGGGTGGGGACCGGTGGACCCGTCTGCTGGACCGGGTGATCGACATGTTTCTCGCCGAGGTGGCTCGGCGGAATTCCAACACTGATGCGACACTGCCCCGGGAGCCCTCATGACTGCCCCAGCCCCTCACGACGTGCTGCCCTACCAGATCGCCGAGGACACTTTCCTGATCTCCTGGGGGTTGGACGCCCCACCGGTTGGTCATTTCCCCATGCATTCGATGCTGATCCGGGGCCGGGAGCCGGTCATCGTCGACACCGGCGCGCCGGCCTCCCGCCAGCAGTGGCTGGCCACCATGGCCGATTTGGTCGATCCGGCCGACGTCCGGTGGATCTTCCTGTCCCACGACGACCGCGACCACGCCGGAAACCTGCTGGCTGTGCTCGACGCGTGCCCGAACGCGACCCTGCTCACCACGTGGTTCAGCATCGGCCGGATGGCCGAGGAGTGGGATACACCGCTGCCCCGCTGCCGGTTCGTCAACGACGGTGATCAGATCGACGCCGGCGACCGGGTACTCGTCGCAGCCCGCCCTCCGGTGTTCGACAATCCGACGACGCGCGGGCTGCTCGATACCTCGACCGGTGTGTTCTGGTCGGTGGATACCTTCGCCACCAACACGCCACAACGGATGCTCGAGGGTGATGAACTCGCCGACGATGAGTTCCGGGATGGGCAGTTCCTCGGTGCTCGGCTGGTCGCGCCGTGGCATCGCTACCTCGACCAGAGCAAGTGGGATAGCTGCGTGGACGGCGTCCGCCGCCTCGGCGCCACCATGATCGCCGGCTGCCACTCACCGGTGCTGCGCGGTCGGCGCGTCGAGCAGGCGTTCAACCTGCTGAGCCAGCTACCCGCGCTCGACCCGTGGCGGGAGTTCGACCAGTCCGATCTGGATGGCTGGCTCGCCGATGCGGGTGCATTCTCCGAGCCCGTCCCTGCCCCGTAGTCCCCCAAGGAGCTTGCCATGCAATCGACCGCCACAGCTGTCGAGCAGATCCCCTCGTTGGAACACGAGGAGGCCATGCGGCTGGCGCAGACGGAAGACCAGCGCCTGATCGAATTGGTCGAGGCTCTCACGCCGGAGGATTTCACCCGCCCGACCGACTGCATCGGCTGGGACGTCACCGCCGTGCTCAGCCATCTGCTGGGAATGCTCGAGCACAACGCCGATCCTGCTGAGGCGGCCCGGCAGTCCACGGCTGCGGGACAGCGGGCCGCGGCGAGCGGCGAGATGTGGATCAACGCGCTCACCGCGTTGCAAGTCGCCGAGCACGCCCACCTCAGCCCCGCGCAACTGGCCGAAGCCGTGCAAGCCGCAGTGCCGCGGTCACTCGCCGCGCGTCGCCAGGCGACGCCCGAGCAATGCGCCATGACATTCAATACGGGTCCGCCCGACGACGAAGAGTGGACCTACGGCTACCTCATCGACGTGATCCACACCCGCGATCCGTGGATGCACCGAATCGACATCTGCCGGGCCACCGGCATCGGGCTCACGCTGACGCCCGATCACGACGGGCGAATCGTCGCCGACGTCGTCGCCGAGTGGGCACGGCGCCACGGGCAACCCTTCACCCTGATCCTGGACGGGCCCGCCGGCGGCAACTACACCCACGGCACCGGTGGCCCGCAGCTACAGCTCGACGCGGTGCAGTTCTGCTGCCTGCTATCGGGCCGTGGAACCGGTGACGGCCTCCTCGCCCAGCAGGTGCCCTTCTGACCGACCGCACCGGCCAGCAGCGCCTGACTCCCGATATGGAGACATATCGGGAGTGGTCGGCGGCGCACCGGGGACTAGGCGCCGCCGGCGGTGAGCAGCATGTCGGTGGCGAACCCGGCTACCAGTCCGGTCCACAAACCCCAGTACAGCAGTGACCGGTGCCCGCCTCTCAGGGCGATTGCCACGAGTTGGATGATCACGTAGAGGATTGAGCCAGCGGCCAGGGTCAGGAACACCAGGCTGACCGGGTCACTGCTGAACTGACGGCCCACCAGTGTTCCGATCATCGTGGGCCCACCACCGATAAGGCCTAGTAGTAACAGGAAGCCCCATCCCGGTGTCTCGGTGTCGCTGGCCAGGGGGGCCACGATGCCGAATCCTTCAGTCGCGTTGTGCAGGGCGAATCCGGTCACCAGCACGGTCGCCAGTGCAATTTTGCCCTGGGCCGCGCTACCGCCGATGGCGAGGCCCTCACCGAAGTTGTGCAATCCGATTCCCACCGCGATCAGCAACGCGAGCCGGCGCGGCGCCGTCAAGCGGCTGGCCTCGCGGATCGCGAGCTCGTTGGCCGCCATCGCGCCCGGACCCAGGAACGGAACCGTGCCCTCTCCGACGAGCCACCGCTCGTACCCGGCCAGGGTCAACAGCCCCACTCCCAGTCCGGCGAAGAGCAGAGCACCGAAGCCGATCACCGGCGCCGCGCTGCTCGCGCCGTCGTGCACCTTCTCGAGGGTGGAGTCGATCATCTCCCAAGCATGGGTCAGTACGTCCCACAGGATGAATAGCAGGATGCCGATCGAGGTGGCGTTGAGGAACACTCGCACGGCGGGCGTGGTGCGGCTGTGACGTGGACTACGCAACCGGCCCAGCGGTAGCCCGAGCAGAATCGTGACCCCCGCGATGAAACCCAGGGCTAGCGTCTGAACGTTGTCCACGGGCAATCAACCGCCACTTCCGTTGAACCGCATTTGTCCCCCTACCCCTCGCGAGCTGCCAGCCTTCCGTCCATGAATAAGATCTGTCAAGAAGGCCGACGAGCGATTACAGAAAAGTGGCGCAACTGTGACGCCCGAGCGTCACCGGACGGTGATTGCGCGAACACCGAACGTGATCACTGGGCACAACTCACTGCTTATCCGAATTCGTCTGTTAGGCCATCCTCATGCGTTATTAGTTAGGCCGTACTCACCAATTCGCAGTCGACCACGCTGCCAGGCCATGACAAGCTGGGATCTCCGTGGCGACCGGAGCAATGAGTGGCTCGCGCTCAGCGACAAATTCACCCGAGCCGCCCGGGGGGAGCAGCGCAACATCTTTTCGAATGGCTCTGCAGCGTTGACAACCTGCATCAGTTCCGCTGGTCGAGCCCTCGAGTCAGGCCAATCAGGCCGAATCCAGGTCAGCGCGCGACCACTTGGTCACAGCCGGTGTGCGTCGCGGGACACGATATGTCACCAGATGCACACAGAAAGTGAGCCTGCGTGCGGGCGCAGAATCACTCGCCAAGCTCGCCGATGAAGTCTCCCGACATTGTCGGCCGAGAAAACATCGGGAAATCATAGGTGATGGCATTATCGTGCTGTTCGAGTGAGGTCGCGGCCATGCAGTCTGTGAGCGTAAGGACCTGATAACCGTGCTCGTATCCGGTCCGCATCGTCGACTCCACGCAACAATTGGTGAGAAAGCCCCCGAGAACGATCGTCGTAATGCCCTTACTACGGAGAATGAAGTCGAGGTTAGTGCTGGCGAAGGTGTCCAGGCCGCGCTTGCCCTCGATCACGATGTCGCCCTGTTGTGGCGCCAGCTCGTCGATGATGGCTGCGCCCCAGCTGCCTTTGACGAAGCACTGCCCGTCGACGACCCCTTTCAAGATCCCGTAGGGATGCGCGCTGAGCTCGCCGTAGCCTTCGGCGAAGGTGATGGGTGCATGCATGACCGTCACCCCGGCGGCCCGGGCCGCGTCGACGACCCGCTTTGTGTTGTCCAGCATGTTGGTCTTATCCATCACCCCTTCCACCGCGCCGTGCAGAGCGCCACCTTCGGAAGCGAAATCGTTCTGGTACTCGATCAGCACGACGGCGGTGGTCTTGGGGTCGATTGTCATGCCGGCCTCCTCTTCCCGGTGCGGTTGCCTACCGGCCGAGCCTAATGCTTGCCGGCGCATCATTGGAGGAGTCTGGTCACTGAGCCGGCCGGTCTGCGGTTGGCGCAGCCTGTCAGCCGGAGAATTCCGCCATGAATGAGCCCGAGCTGAGCGTCCAGTTCCGCTCGCCGGTGGACCGCTGCCGTCGGGCGGCCGGCACGTCACGAGACGCGACTGCTCGGTGACGCGCCGACTGGGGCCGGGGAAGCCCCGCTTGCGGTAGCCCATTCCCGGCCCAGCGGAACTCGGTGCGTTAGTGAGAGATCTGATACAGGCGGGCGTAGTCGGCATTGCGGGCGAGTAGCTCACGGTGAGTGCCGGTCTCGGTGATGCGGCCGTGGTCGAGGTAGATGATCTGATCGACGTCGGTGACCGTGGTCAGGTGGTGTGAGATCACGATGGTGGTGCGCCCGGTCATGAGACGCCGCAACGGGGTTAGCAGGCGCGCGCCGGCTTCCGCGTCGAGGCCGGTGGTGGGTTCGTCGAGGATCAGCACGGGCGCGTCGCGGATCATGGCCCGGGCGATCGCGACGCGCTGGCGTTGCCCGCCGGACAGCAGCCGGCCGCGTTGCCCGACCCGGGTGCGGTAACCCTCGGGTAGGGCGGTGATGAACTCGTGGGCGTCGGCGGCCACCGCGGCGGCGATCACCTCGGGGTGGGTGGCGTCCGGACGGCCGGCCAGGATGTTGTCGGCGATGGTGCCGTCGAGCAGCAACGTCTCCTGCAAGACGACGGCCATGGCGGCGCGCAACCGGTCCGGGTCGAAGTTGCGGATATCGATCCCATCCAGGCGGATCGCTCCGGTAGCCGGATCATGCAGCCGAAGCAGCAGCTTGGTCAGGGTCGTCTTGCCTGCACCGCTGGTGCCGACCAGCGCGATGCTGCGACCAGTCGCCACGGTGAAGCTGACATCGCTCAACGCGTCGGCGGCGGTGCCGGGATAGCGGAAGCTCACCCGGTCAACCGACAGTTCGCCCTGTGGACGGCGCAACCGGACCGGGTGCGCCGGAGTACGGATCTCGGGCTGCGTGTCGAGCAGGTCGACGATGCGTTCGGCGCTGGCGGCAGCAGCGTAGACCGTGTTCGACAGCTGGCCGAGGCCGCGAACTGGGCTGTAGAGCTGGGAGAGGTAGACCAGAAACACCAACAGCCCGCCCAGCGAGATGCGATCGCCGGTCAGCTCCCACACTCCCATGCCGATGATGGCCAGGACACCGGTCACCTCGAGCAGGTCGGTCAGCGACGAGAACACCGCTCGGAGCCGGGTGGCCGCGAGCTCGGCGACGACACTGCCCCGGCTCTGCTCGGTGAAGCGAACGATCTCGGCTTGCTGGCGGCCATAAACCTGGATCAGGGCGGCATTACCCAGGCTCTCCTCGGCCACCGTGCTGATCGAGCCGCTGCGCCGGCGGACTTCTCGGGACGCGGCCTTGATCCGGACCGAGAAGAACCGGGCGGCCAGCCAGCACACCGGCACCGCCACCGATGATGCGAGCGCGAGCTGCCAGTTCAGGTAGCACAGGACACCGGCGAACAAGATGATCTTGATGACCTGCGCGATGGTTTCCGTCACCGCGGAGAGCACCAGCGTCTCGATCGCGCTCAGATCCCCGGTGAGCCGGCTCAAAATATCTCCCAGCGGACGCCGGTCGAAAAAATTCACCGACAGGGTCTGCAAATGGGAGAACACGCGGGTCCGCAGCCTGTGCAGGAAATTTTCACCAATCCAGGCTGCCAGGTAGCCATCGGCGAACTCCACGGCTGCGGCGAGTACAGTGATCGTCACATAGGCCAGCGCAATCGACCAGAACACGGCAAACTTGCGAACCACCAGCACGTCATCGATCAGCAGTTTGAACAACCAGATCGTGGCAGTATCGAGCAGCGGTGCCGTCACCACCAAAACCAGGCCGAGCCCCATCCAGCCTCGAAACGGTCGGGCGTCGGGCCAGAACAGTCTGAAGATATCCCGTGGGCGCAGGGCGGGTGCCGGCTGAGCCGGCCCTTCGGCTGTGACGAGGGCGGAAGGAATCAGCCACGCCACCAGTTGCCGCGGCGACCGCATCACGATTGTTCCCCGTTCAGCCCGGTGGGGGTCTCCTTCGAAAGACCCATGAAGGAGACCCCCGGTCACTCACTCGGTTTTATTTGCAGCGCCTTCTGCGCCGGCCTTCGTCCTTGTCGTACCAGTAGCCGTCATCCTTATCGCGCCGGCGCTTGCCATCTCGATCCGGCTTACCCTTCCAATCCCACGGCTTTGGCGCCATCTTCCCTTCCCTTCTCATTGAGGGAACGCCCTGCGCGTTCCCTTGAGCGACTGGTATTCACGTGAAATCCCGTTGCGCTGTCAGTTATGGCCTAGCGAGGTGTGAGCAGGCTGCACGCAACCTCATAATTTGCTGGGAACGATCACAGACGGTGACAGGCCGCACCGCGCGTCCGACGTCAGGCCCGGTTGACCACCACAGCCTCGGTAAGTAAGTAACATTGCGCGAGACCGGCGGTAGGTGTCGACTGCACGCGTTCGACCCAAGGGCAACAGTCGCTGTCGGCCCGAGGAGCTCGCATGACTAGTCACGAGCGCGCCCACCGAGACGCCGATGCTGGCAGTGTGTCACCCGTGATGGCCGGCCGTAACGCGGCGGTTGTGACGCCGCAGGATGTCGATTGGCTGGTGGACCACCTGCGGGCGGTGGTGGTGGCCAGCCCCACGGTGTGGGCCGGCCGGGGGATGACGCTGGGGCAGCTCACCGCGCTGCACGTCATCGGTGCACTGGCGCCGGTGGGGCTCACCGGCCTGGCTCAGGCTCTGGGTACCAGACCGCCGGCCACCTCTG
Source organism: Pseudonocardiaceae bacterium (assembly GCA_035606945.1). Lineage (GTDB taxonomy): Bacteria > Actinomycetota > Actinomycetes > Mycobacteriales > Pseudonocardiaceae. The sequence continues at coordinate 17,830 of DATNDR010000131.1, read as the reverse complement.
CCATGGTAGATCGGCTGATCGACGCCGGGCTGGTGTGCCGAACCCCTGACCCAGCCGACCGTCGACGCGTCCGGCTGAGCCTCACCGCCGATGCTGAAGCGATCATCGGAGACACCGACCGGGACACTGGCCGGCGCGTGCAGGCGGTGCTGCGCGGCATGGGCCGTAAGACCCGCCGCCACCTGATCGACGTTCTCGTGGACACCATCCGGCGGTCCGCCAAGTGATCGTCGCTGCTCAGGGCGCTGTCACGGAGCTGAGCCGGCATAACGCAGTGGCGATGCGCGCGCCAACCCGCGCATTGTTCAGCAGCAGCGCGTGGTTGGCGGCGATAGCTCGCGCTTCCAGGGCGCCGCTCACCGAAGCCAGCAGCCACGGAGTGAGGGCTTTTCCGGACACGCCCGCCGCCGCCGCGTCACGTAGCGCGCAGGCTGTCGCCTCCTCCACCTCGGCAGGCTCTAGTGCCTGATCTGCCGGGCAGGGGCAGGCGACGAGTACACCACCGCGCTGACCGAGCCGGCGCCAGCGGATGACACAGAATCGGGCGATGTCCTCGATCTCATCGGTGTGCTTGTCCAGCACGAGCCCGCTGCCGCGGGCATAGAAGGCGGGGAAATCCCGGGTGCCGAGCCCCACGACCGGAATGCCCAGCGTCTCGAGCGCCTCCAGCGTTTTCGGTAGGTCCAGAATGCTCTTCGCGCCGGCCGCGACTACGGCGACGGGATGCTGCGCGAGGGTGGGAAGGTCGGCCGAGACGTCGCCGGTATCCCCGCAGTGAACCCCCCCGATGCCGCCGGTGGCGACCACGTCGATACCCGCCGAGGCCGCAGCGAATACCGTCGCGGACACCGTCGTGGCCCCGTCCGCGCCCCGGGCGATCGCCCATCCGAGGTCTGCGACGGCGCACTTCAGCACGTCGCCAGGGCCGCCGAGGTGCTCGATCTCCTCGGGTGCCAGACCCACCCGCAGCCGTCCCCCGATGATCCCCACCGTCGCCGGCGTCGCGCCGGCCGCGCGCAGTGCTTCCTCAAGCGAATGAGCGACGTGAACGTTCACCGGCGCCGGCAGCCCGTGGGCGATCACGCTCGACTCCAGCGCCACGACCGGACGGCCCTCGGCAAGCGCCGCGCGGACGTCGTCCCGGACGCTTATCCACTCCACCGCGGCATTGTGCCAGCGACCTCGGCCGCAGAACCGGACTTGCCGCGCGATTGGTAGCCGGCAATCGAACGCGCCACGACAGCTGCCTCCTCACCGACACCGACCAGCAGCGACGACCTGCACGCCCGGCGCGAAGCGCCATAATGGGTAGGGTGCTGAGCGCCGGGCTGGTGCTGCTGGGCGCTTTGATCGCGCCAGTCACGGCGCTGTGGCTGCTGCAGCGCCGGCTGATCTATTTCCCGGACATCGCCGTCCCGAGCGCCGCGAGCGTGCTGCCCACGGCACAGGAGATCACGCTACGGACCGCGGACGGGCTGGTCCTCGGCGCCTGGCACGTCACTCCCACCGGCGGCGACCGCGGCCTCACGGTGCTGGTCATGCCGGGTAACGGCGGCTCGCGGGAGATGCGCGCACCGCTGGCCCGCCGGCTGGCCGCCAAGGGTTTCGCGGTGCTGCTGCTGGACTACCGCGGCTACGGCGGCAATCCCGGCCGTCCCTCGGAGCACGGGCTGATCACCGATGCGCGGGCAGCACGCGCCTACCTCGTCGACCACGGGGTGGCGCCGGAGCGCCTGATCTATTTCGGGGAGAGCCTCGGCGCGGCGGTAGCGACCCGACTCGCCGCCGAGCAGCCTCCCGCAGCGCTCGTGCTGCGCTCACCGTTTACCGACCTCGCCGCTGTCGGCGCCCGGCACTACCCGCTGCTGCCGGTCCGGCTGCTGCTGCGAGACCGGTTCCCGGTGACCAAGCTGATCAGCCGGGTCCAGGTGCCGGCAGCGGTCGTCTACGGCTCGGCCGACGGGATCGTGCCACCGGAGCAGAGCGCGGCGGTGGCGGCCGCCGCGGCTGGTCCAGTGCGGACCGTGGAGATAGCCGGAGCCGACCACAACGACGCCGCGCTCCTGGAGGGCAACGAACTGGTCGCCGCCGTGGTCGACCTTGCCCGGTTACTGACCTGAGCAGCGGGTCGTGCCGGTCTACCTGAACAACGGTCCCCAGCCGAGCATGCAGCCCGGATCGGAATAGCGGTCAGAGGAGCTGCAGCCGGCTTGTGCTGAGGAGTCGTCGCCGCCGGTCGGCCGTCTTTGATCGGCAGCGGCGGCCACGCCGGCGGCCGCAAGGATGGCGCCGCTGACCGCAGTAGTAATCGCCACAGAACGAATAATTGATCGTCGCACGATGTCCCCCCAAGATGAAGTTTCAGACAACCTCAGACAACCTGGCCCCACCGGTTTATCGAATGCGGCCACGTTGTGTTACCTGACAGCCGGACCGCCGAAAGGAGCAGCAGGATGGGACGCGTGACCGTCGGCGAAGACAACGGCACCCCCGTTGAGCTCTACTACGAGGATTACGGCTCGGGACAGCCGGTGATTCTCGTGCACGGCTGGCCGCTGTCCGGCCGCTCTTGGGAGCAGCAGGTTCCCGCGCTGGTCTCTGACGGTTTCCGGGTGATCACCTATGACCGCCGCGGATTCGGCGCCTCGTCGCGACCGTGGGGCGGGTATGACTACGACACTTTCGCCGCCGACCTGCACAGACTCATCGAACACCTTGACCTGGTCGGGGTGACCCTCGTCGGTTTCTCGATGGGCGGCGGCGAGGTGGCGCGCTATGTCGGCCGCTACGGCACCGAACGCGTCTCCAAGGCGGTGTTCGCCGCCGCCGTCCCGCCGTACCTGTACAAGTCCGCCGACAACCCCGACGGCGGCATCGACGAGGCGGCCCTCACCGGCTTCCACGACGGCATCCGTGCCGACCGCATCGCCTTCGTAGACCAGTTCGTGACCGCTTTCTTCACGGTCCGCGGCCGCACCGACCTGGTCAGCGAACCGCTGCGGCACTACATCGTCGCCATCGCCGCGGCCGCGTCACCGAAGGGCACTCTGGACTGCACCACGGCGTTCACCAAAACCGACTTTCGCGGCGACCTACCAGGGTTCACCATCCCGACCCTGGTGATCCACGGCGATTCCGACGCGATCGTGCCGTTCGAGGCCGGCGGCCGGCGCACCGCCGAAGCCATCGACGGCAGCAAACTCGTCCTCGTCCCCGACGCTCCGCACGGACTGAACGTAACCCACGCCCGAACCTTCAACGCCGAAGTGCTGGCATTTCTCCGCGGCTGACAACTCGGCAATGACCGAGGCCTCCGCGGCGCCCTTCGCCGGGCGCACGGCGTGGACGCGCAGTCGCCAGACACCGCTGCGTGTCTTCCTGCGCACGGAGTCCGCTAGCGCCGCCATCCTGCTTGTCGCCACCCTGATCGCGCTGGCGTGGGCGAACATCGATGTGACGTCGTATGAGTCGGTGTGGCGATTGCCGCTGTCGATCCGTCTCGGCGGTGCCGGCGTGTCGCTGACTCTTCGTGACTGGCTCAACAGCGGCCTGATGACGTTTTTCTTCTTCATCATCGGGCTGGAAGCGCGCCGCGAGTTCGACATGGGCGAGTTGCGCGAGCGGCGGCGGGTCGCGCTGCCGCTGGTTGCGGGCATCGGCGGGATGGTGGTGCCCGTTGTGATCTATCTGGCCGCCAATGCGGGCCGCTCGTCGGCAGACGGCTGGGGTGTCGCGATGTCGACCGACACCGCCTTCGCGCTCGGTCTGCTCGCGCTGGTCGGACGGCATCTCCCGGACACGGTGCGAGCCTTCCTGCTCACGGTTGTCGTCGTCGACGACGTCGTGGCGCTCGCAGTGATCGCGACGGTCTACAGCGGGCACGTCTCACTACGACCGCTGGTCATTGCCCTGGCCATCTTCGGGGTGGTCCTGCTGGTCCGCGCCGGCCGGATCCGGCACGGCCTGATCTACACGCTGCTCGGCGCGGCCACGTGGGTGGCGCTGTTGTTCTCCGGTGTCGAGCCCGTCGTCGTCGGCCTGGCGATGGGGCTACTGACCTTGGCCTACCCACCCGCCCGCGACGACCTCGAGCGCGCGACGGGCCTGTTCCGGCTCTTCCGCGAGCAGCCGACTCCCGAACTCGCCCGGTCGGCAAGCACCGGGCTGACCGCGGCGCTATCACCCAACGAGCGATTGGTGCAGCTCTACCACCCCTGGACCAGCTACCTGATCGTGCCGCTGTTCGCGCTGGCCAACGCCGGCATCGCGATCAGCGGCGAATTCCTGTCGCGCGCCTACACCTCGCCGATCACACTCGGCATCCTGGTCGGCTATGTCGCTGGGAAGCCGGTCGGCATCGTCGGCAGCTCATGGCTGGTCACTCGACTGAGCCGAGCCAGGCTGCGGCCCCCGGTCGGCTGGGCCGCCATCACGGGTGGCGGCACGATCGCCGGGATCGGCTTCACCGTGTCCCTGCTGATCGCAACACTCGCCTTCGACGGCGTCCAGCTGCAGGAGGCCAAGCTCGGTGTGCTGTCCGCGGCGCTGTGTGCATCCGTGGCGGCCTGGGCGGTCTTCGGCATCACCGCGCTGTTGCCGCCGCAGCGGCGGATCCGGGCCCTGCTGGGCACCGCGGACCTCATTATCGACCTGGTCGAGCCGGTCGATCCGGAGCGCGACCACATCCGCGGCCCGGCCGAGGCATTGGTGACCGTGGTCGAGTACGGCGACTTCGAGTGCCCGTACTGCGGTCAGGCCGAACCGGTCGTCCGGGAACTGCTCGCCGACTTTGGCGAGGTGCGCTACGTCTGGCGGCACCTTCCCCTCACCGACGTCCACCCGCGGGCCCAGCTGGCGGCCGAAGCCGCCGAGGCGGCAGCCGGCCAAGGCGAGTTCTGGGGAATGCACGACCAGCTGCTGGCTCACCAGCAGGATTTGCGGCCGGCCGATCTGATCCGCTATGCGGGCGACCTCGGCCTCGACGTCGAACGGTTCCGCAGCGAGTTGCGCGACCATACCCACGCTGCCCGGATCGCCGAAGCCGTCGAGTCTGCCAGCCTCAGCGGAGTCTCTGGCACCCCCACATTCTTCGTCAACGGCCGGCGGCATTACGGCGCCTACGACATCGACACCCTCACCGCCGCTGTCAAGACCGCCAAAGCCCGCGCGGTATTCGTGGACAATGCAGGCAATGCAGTCAACGGACCGTGATGGCCCGACGCGAGGGGGTGCGGACATGTCGCTCGTGTCCCGCGGGTTCACCGCGGCGGAAGCGGGCCACGGCTGGACCTGACCGTAGCGCGGTTGCTCACCGCTTCGATACCCGCGTGACCCACCCCCAGGAGAACCCGTGGAGCACTTTCCCGATATTCCGTTCGCGGCGTGGAAGGACACTCTCGCGACGCTGCACCGCTTCGCCCAGATCGTGGGCAAGATCCGGTTAGCGGCCAGCCCGCGGCGCAACCACTGGTGGAACGTGCCATTTCAGGTCACCGGCCGCGGCATCACCACCCGCCCGATGACCGACGGGACCACGCTTTTCACCATCGACTTCGACTTTCTGGACCACCGGATCGACATCACCGCCCTCACCGGCGAGCGGCACTCGTTCCCGCTCGCCGGGCAGTCGGTCGCCGGCTTCTACGACCGCGTGCAGCGTGGGCTGTCCTCCGTCGGGGTCGACGTCACCATCGCTGTCCCCCGACCGTTCGACCTGCCCGATTCAGATCGGCCCTTCGCCGAGGACATCGAGCACACCACCTACGACCCGGCGGCGGTGACCCGTTACTGGCGCGTGCTCAGCCAGGTCAACATGCTCCTTGAGGCGTTCGCTGCACGCTTTTCCGGCAAGACCAGCCCCGTGCACCATTTCTGGCACACGTTCGACATCGCGGTGACCCGATTCGGCGATAAACACGTCGAGCACTCCGCGGCGACGGATCCCGTTACCCGGGAGGCCTATTCCCGGGACGTCATCAGCTTCGGCTTCTGGTTCGGCGACGACACTTTCCCCGCGCCGGCCTTCTACTCATACACCGCCCCGGAGCCCACTGGATTGGCTGACGAACCGCTACAGCCCCCGGCGGCGCGCTGGATCGAGCGCCACGGCAGCCATCTCGCGGTACTGCGCTACGACGACGTCCGAACACTGCCCGATCCGCGGACCGCAGTGCTCGACTTCTACGAAAGCGCCTACCAAAGCGGCGCTCGCCGCGCCGGATGGGACATCGCCCACTGGGCCTGCCCCGGTGGCGTCACCGACCTGACGGCTTCCCGAGCCGGCGCGCACCGGGCGGGATGAGGCCTCGTCCCTACCTCATGGCGTGCGCCAACGTCGCCGCAGCAGCGCTGGGGTATCGCTGATCCAGCCCCGCAGTCGAAGACGCTGAGTCACAAGGCGCGAAGCGGACCGATGAACCGACGACTGACGCCGCGCACGCAACCACGGAACCACACGTCTGCACAGCGCCAACCCCACCAGACAGCAGATCAACCAGCTGATCACAAAGACGGCTAGCCAGAACACCAACCAGACAAACACAGACAGCAACCAGAGATCCACGATGGAACCATTCACCAAGAAGATACGATTCCACCGAATACCCGAAATAAGACGCTCAAACCCATAGAGCCCAGAACACACGCTATGCAGGGCGCTGCCGGGTGGCCGCCGCGGCTCGAGCCCCGCATTCTTAGACGGCGGGATGGGGCATGGGCCGAGGAGGAGACGATGGCTGGGGTCCAGCGCAGTCAGGTGCAGCGGTGGCGTGACTTGCTGAACAGTGAGCGCGATGCCGCCGCGTTGTATGCCCGGCTTGCGCAGGCCGAGACCGGGGAGCGCCGTTCGATCTTCGAGGAGTTGGCGGCGATCGAGCGCCGCCATGCGGGGCATTGGGAGGGCAAGCTCCGCGCGGCTGGGGCCAGAATTCCACCTCCCGGAGGACCGAGCCTGCGGACCAGACTGATCAGCCTCGCGGCGCGCCGGTTATCCACCGAGGCGGTGCTGCCCCTGATCGAACGTGGTGAACGCGCTGATGCCGGCATGTACGACGACGAGCCCGACGCCGCGCCTGGGATGGCCGCGGATGAACGCCGCCACGCCCGCACCATCGCCAAGCTCATCGACGGCGGCCGACCCAGCCCGCAGCAGCAGATCGCGCGCCGGGAACCGTGGCACCGCACCGACCGCTCCGGCAGCCTGCGCGCTGGGGTGTTCGGCGTCAGCGATGGATTGGTGTCCAATACCGCACTGGTGATGGGCTTCGCCGGCTCGGGTTCATCGCGCAGCGCGATCCTGCTGGCCGGGATCGCCGGCCTGCTCGCGGGCGCGTTCTCGATGGCTGCCGGCGAGTACGTGTCGATGTCCAGCCAACGGGAGATGTACCAGCGGGAAATCGCGCTGGAGGCCCAGGAGGTGGCCGAGAAACCGGAGGAGGAGCGCGCCGAGCTGGTGCTGCTCTACCGCGCCAAGGGCCTGGACCGTGCCGACGCCGAGCGACTGGCCGACCGCATCATGGCCAACCCGCAGGTGGCCCTGGACACGCTGGCCCGCGAGGAACTCGGCCTGGACCCCGACGAGCTCGGCTCCCCGTGGTCCGCAGCGATCTCCAGCCTGCTGACTTTCGCCCTGGGTGCCTTCGTGGTGGTGCTGCCTTACCTGATCCGGGGTGGCACGGTGGCACTCCTGCTGGCGATCGGGTTGGCGGTGGCCGCGATGTTCGCCGTCGGCGCCGGCATCGGGATCCTCAATGGTCGCTCTGCCCTGCGCTCAGGAGTGCGCCAGCTCATCGCCGGTGGTCTCGCCGCGGCTGTCACCTTCGGCGTCGGGCATCTCATCGGCACCGCCGTTTCCTGATTGGAGTCCGGCGGGTGGCCAGCCGGCCTTGGAGCAGGACGGCCGCCAGACCCGGGCGACCGGTGGCCAGGGGCCGTTCGACACACCACCTGGCGAGGATCCCCGGCCAGTGGACGAGCTGCTCGATCTTGCGTTCTCGGCCGCCGGGGTCGCCGTCGAAACGGCCGGCCGCGCTCCGGGCCGTCACCAGCTAGCCCGATAAGGTATCGAGATGCTGACGGAAAGGCGGCTGGGGAGTCGGTTGGCTCACTCCGGGTGGGTCTTGGTGCAGCGGGTTCATCGGGTTTACCGGGAAGAGGTCAGGGCGACCGACCAGGTCCTCTTGGGGGCATGGTCCGCCTTCGGTATCACCTTCGGTGTCACTCGTGCGCTCACGTTATGGCTGCGCGGCGGGCACGGCCCCGCGGGCGGGGGGATCGTCATCCGTGGCCGCCACGTTCATCACTACAACCTGGGTATCGTCCTGCTGACATTGGTCGGGGCGGTCGCGTTGTGCGGCCTGGAACGTCACCGGCGCCACCCGTTGACCGTCACCGCCTACGGCAGCGGCATCGCGCTCATCGTCGACGAGCTGGCGCTGCTCATCGACCTGCAGGACGTGTACTGGGCCAAGGACGGGCGCTGGAGTGTCGACGCTGCCGTCGGCACCGTCGCTGTTGGCGGGCTCTACCTGGCAGCCGTCCCGTTCTGGCACCGAGCCGTCCGGCAGGTCGTCACAACTTGCGCAGAGGCAGCTAGTGGGCAGCTCCCCACCCCAGCGCTGTGATGCCAAGGGTTTACGTCAGCCTCATCCAATCCGACTTCGGACGCAGCCGCCACGGTAACTTCGAGGCCGTCATCGTAGAGGGCAAGCAGCTGTGGCATTGGTCGCGCGACAACTCCACCAATGATTTCGGGCCCTGGATCCGCGGGCAACAGATCACGGGTGAGCAAGATGAGGTGGCCGGGCCCGGCTGCATCATCCAATCCGCAGCCCTCCCGGGAAAGCACGGCAACTTCGAAGTCGTCGTACCCTTACGACGCGCAGACGGTGTTATCGAACTGCGCCACTTCTACCGCGACAACAGCGACGCCCAACTACCCTGGATCCGCGGGCAGCGAATCACCGGCGAACACGACGACGTGGCCGGACCCGGCTGCATCATCCAATCCGCGCCCCGCATCGGGCAGCACGGCGACTTCGACGTCGTCGTACCCTTACGACGCGCCAACGGTGCTATTGAGCTGAACCATTTCTATCGGGACAACAGCGATGCGCACCTACCCTCACCGCTGCGACAAAGGTTGACGATGAGCTTGCACGCTCCCTGGCTGCGCGGGCAACGAATCACCGGTGAACAGGACGAGGTGGCCGGACCCGGCTGCATCACCCAGTCCGCCGCCAGTACGGGACAGCACGGCCGATTCGAAGTCGTGGTACCGCTACACCTCAGCGACGGCTCGATTGAGTTACGCCATTTCTTCCAGAACAGTAGCGATGCCTACGCGCCGTGGATCAAGGCTCAATTCATCACTCAATCCTGCGCCGGGCTCGGTGGCATCATCCAGTCCAGTTTCGACTCACCAGGTCCAGGAAATTTCGAGGTCCTGGTCGACGAGCGTGCCGGCTCAGTCGTTCATTACTGGCATCCGAACACCCGAGTCGACGAGGTGTGGATCAGGACTGATCGTTTCACCGTCCTCGAGCCGCATCCGCTACTTGCCCACCGTGCGCAGAAAATCGTTCAGCTAACCGGCGAATTCGATCGCGAGGGCTGGAACGGCAAGGGAACGCCGCGACACGCCTTCAATCGGACCGAGAGCAGGTTCGGCATCATCGGCACGGATCTCGGCGTCTCCTTCGCCCACCATGACCGCCTCTATTTCCTGTTCGGTGACACGTGGCGCGTGGGTCACAGCATCCCAAATGATGATCTCGATTCCATCGCTTTCTCCACGGATAGGGACGCCGACCATGGTGTTGAACTGACCTTCCTGCCGCGGCCGCCGTTGGTACCCGGCGTCACCCTGGGCGCCTTCGAGGTGCCGCTCGACGGGATCAGCTGGAACGGCCGGATGTACGTATTCTTCAGCACCGATCACCGGCGGGCGGGAATCTACACACTGATGGGTAGATCAGTACTGGCCAGGTCAGACAACAATGGCGTTGACTTCACTTTCCTGCACGAAGTATCACGCTACAAGTTCATCAACGTGTCGGCGATGATCGTGGACGCGCGCGAACACGGACTCCCGGGGGACGGGCCACAGCTCATCGTATTCGGCAGCGGCCGCTACCGTTCGAGTGATGTCTACCTCGCGGTCAAGCCGGCAGCGCAACTTGAGGAACCGGATGGTTTCCTATTTTATGCCGGTGGACTTGGTAAACCGCGCTGGAGCCGTGATGAGGACGACGCAGTCCCGCTATTCGGCGAAGGCTGCGTCGGCGAATTATCAGTCCGCTGGAACCCGCTGCTCGGCGCCTGGGTGTGCCTGTACAACGCGGACTGGCCAGCGGATAGATCATCCGCAGGCGGGATAGTGATGCGCTGGTCGAGACGCCCTTACGGCCCCTGGTCCAGGGGTGAGCTCGTTTTCTCGGTGTACGACGGACTCGGGAAATTCATGCACCTGCCGGGCGCCGACCATACCCAGGAAGGCTTTGGCTCCGACCGCCGCGCCGATCTGGGCGGAATGTATGGTCCCTACCAGATTCCCCAATACGCGCGACCTGCCGGTCATGGAGCGCGGATCTACTTCACAATGTCCACGGCTAATCCGTATCAGACAATGTTGATGACTGTCAACATACCGGCACTCCCCGGGTCACGCTGACGGTTTAGCCGACCGTGAGTCCGGCTTGCCGGCGCCACGCTTGCGCGATACGTCGACAACCACCTGCGTTGGCGTAACCAGTGGAGCGGGTCGGCGTTGTAGCGGTGTAGGCAACATGCACCGCATCAGGCTGGCTCGGCGGAAAGCGGGATATGGCATTCACCACAAGTCGACGCTCTGTCCTGATGCTGCTACTGACCCCAGGCCTAGCATTCCTCTACAGCGGCGACACCCGCGCGCCTGCGCAAACTGCCAGGCCCGGGAGCACCGAAGCAGGCCGCGCGGCGAAGTTCGCATGGGCGGCGCAAGGACGGTGGGAGCCGGTCTTCGAACTGCCGAACGTAGCGATCCATACGCACGTGTTGCCGAACGGAAAGGTGCTGTTCTGGGGACGGCGCAGCCACCTTACCGGCTCGATGCACGAGCAGAACTGCACGCCATATGTCTGGGATCCCAGAACGGGACAACTGACCGCGACACCTCAACCCACGCGCACCGATGGTACAAAGGTCAACCTATTCTGCTCGGGACATGCCTTTCTGCCCGATGGCCGGTTGCTGGTCGTCGGTGGGCACGTCACCGATGGCGACGGGCTCGACCAGACCTGCGTCTATGACTACCGCACCAATGCCTGGACAGCCCTTCCGGTGATGAACGAGCGCCGCTGGTATCCGACCGCCGCAGCGCTTCCGGACGGGACCGTGCTGGTATCGTCGGGGAGCTACAAAGAAAACGGTAGGGTCGTCATCAATGATATTCCGCAAATATGGGACGGGTGCCAGTGGGCACCGGCCACCCGCTTCGCCGGCCTCTCTCCGTATGCGCGCCTGCACGTCACTCCGAGTGGGCAGGTTGTCGCAATGCCTCATCCGCGCGGACAGCACGAGTACAGCTCTGCCGTGATGTACGACGCCGGCAAAGTGATTTGCATCGGCGGCAGCAACGAAGGAACCACCGATGTCCCCACTGCAGCGGCAGCGGTCATCGATCTGGGCGCCAATCCTGCGGTGTGGCGTGAAATCGCGGGTATGCGCTTCCCGCGCCGCCAGCATAATGCGACGATTCTCGCGGACGGGACGGTCCTCGTGACCGGAGGGACCAGCGGTCCCGGATTCAACGACCTGTCGCCAGGAAGGCCTGTCCACGTTGCCGAATTGTGGGATCCGGCGCGGGAAGAATGGAAGACGCTTGCCGCCGAAGATGTGGACCGCTGTTACCACGCGACAGCCGTGTTGTTGCCGGACGCGACGGTGCTCAGTGCGGGGGGCGGCGAGTTCGCCGTTGGCAGCGAGTCAAACGATTCTCGGGACAGCCACCGCAACGCGCAGATTTTTCGTCCACCCTACCTGTTTCACGGCCCGCGCCCGGTGATCGTGTCGGCCCCTGAGGAAGTCAATTATAGCGAGACATTCAGGCTTACGGTGTCTGGACCCGACGTCGGAAAGGTCACCTGGATACGGCTTCCGTCGGTGACTCACGCCTTGGACCACAGCCAGCGCATCAATGTTCTCGAGTTTCGCCGCGACGACCGTGGCTTGATCATCGACGCGCCCGAGGGGCCACAGATCTGCCTTCCGGGGCACTACATGCTCTTCGTCGTCAGCAAGGCCGGCGTCCCCTCCGTTGCCAGTATCGTGCGGATCGACGACGTGGGCGCCAAGCTAGCCGATTGCCTCCAGGGCGGGCGGCCGCCTCTGGTCCGGCACGGTCGAGGGATCTGACCAGCTGACGAGGGCTTGTGCGGCGCTGATCGGCCCGATGCCGCGCCGGTCAGTCAGCCCGGGGGCGAGGTCATCGACGATGGTTTGTAGCTGGGCGCTGTTGGCTTTGAGCTCGCGGCCGGTCGCGATGAGGACGATGGCGAGTCGCCGGATCTCGGCATGGCGCACGGACTGCTGGCGGGTGGCATCGCGCGGCTCCGGGCGCCGGACGAGACTGATCAGGGCGGCCTCGGTGAAGGCCGCTCGGGCAATGCGGCGGTCGGTGCCGTCTCCGGTGAGCAGCAGCGCCCGTAGCCGGGTGCTCTGCCTGGTCGTCGTGGTGGTGAGGTCCTGACGCGCGCCGAGCAAGATCCGCAGGGCATCGCGGTCATCCGCGGCTCCGGGGGTACCCAGCTGATCGGCGTTGAGCTGCAATGCAGTGACGGCGGCACTGCGCGCGTCGATCGGGTCGGACTGGCCCTTGCCGCGGCGCGGCATGGGGTGGGATTGCTCGGTCTCGATCACCAGCAGGCCGGCGGCCGCCGCCGCGCGCGCCAACCCAGCGGCATAACTGCTGGTCGCCTGGCTGGACACGGCCAATCGGGGTCCGGGCGCGTGGGTAACGATCCAGCCGAGCAGATCGCTGTAGCCTGCGCTGTCCTTGTTGATCGACACCGTCGCGATCGGTGTCCCGGGTGGGGAGACGAGCTGCACCTCATGGGTGTCGCGGTGGGTGTACACCACCACGATGGCATCGACGACTTCCACAGGCATGATGTCCTTTCTGACCCGCGCGCAGGCTTCACCGAGTAGACGGCCAGAACCTGAGATTCGCCTGATGGTCTGCTGTGGGCCTCATATGAGAACCTCCGGACGTGCCGATGGGAAGTGTTGCGGTGCTGACTGACAGCGTCAGGCCGACCTTCCTCGCCGTGCTGGTGGTCGCCGGCATCGCCGGCGCGATCCTGGGGGCGGTAGGCGCAACAACCAACAGAGTCAAGACCTCGGACGAGTTCCTGCTGTGGGTGATCGGTGGGGTGATCGGCGGCATGGGCGCCGTCTTCGTCTGGTCGGGCATCGGGTCCGGCGTGGGGGCGGTGTCCGGACGCGACGTGCGCGTCATCACCACCGCTACCATCAGCATGATCATCTTCGCCACGGCGGCCTTGGTCGGGAGCACGGTCGGCCCGCTGCTGGACAACACGGACAGTCCGGTGGCGTGGCTGGTCAGCTTCCTCATCAAATGGGTGCAATCGCCGCTGCTGACCACCGTCGGCCTGTTCGCAACGCTGGTCGTGGCAATCCGGCGCGGCAAGGTCGACTTCCGCCGAGGCATGCTGTTCATCGCCGTGGGTCCCGGCGGCGGCGCGCTGACGCTCGGTGCGGTGGCATGGACCCAGTCCGGCCGGTTCAACCGGGACGGGAGCGTGCCGGACAACCTGGCCCGGCACGAATCGACGCACAGCCGAACCGTGGCGTCCATCGGCGAGCTCGGCTTCTACCTCACCTACGTCACGATCGGCGCCATCTGGGGATCGGTGCAGGGCGGCTCGTGGAACAACCTCAACGCCGCCGGTTGCGGCAACCCGTTCGAGAAGACGGCGCACACCTTCACTTCGTCCCGCATTCAGCGGGCGTAGAGGGGTAAATGACCACCGAATAACCCCGCTGAGCCCACTGAATGCGGGGATAGCGGGTTATTCGGTGGCGCGCGCTAGCGCCGCGCGGATGTGCGTCAACAGCGTGTCAGCCTCAGCACGAGCCCATTCGTCGGCGTCCCAGGTCGACCGCATGAACATCAGTTCAGGCTGGCTGCGAATCTGCGCGCGGTGGTGCGCGATCAGGGCATCGGCCAAAACGTCGCGGAAGGCGTCGTCCAGGAAAACCGGGGGTGCGCTGGCCGCGGAAGCAGGGCTGGGTGGATAACTAATCGTCGTCACATCGTGCCTCTCGATGGGCTGATCGTGGTACCCATATCACGCAATCAGTACTTCTGACACATGGCCTGCCATGAACAGGCGGCTTAACGGACGGCGAAATTAAGCCTCCGCACCGAACGCGTCAGCTGCCGCCACGGCATGGCAGTGCTCAGAACGCACGCAAAATACCCGCATCCCAGCCGGCGATCCGCACGGGGTAGGTCACGCACGGCGGGTGGGCCGTCACTTCGCGTCAAGCGTGGTGCCGTGCGGAGACATGCTGCTGGCGGCTACAGACAGTGACTCTGCGGGCAATCGCCACCGCGTGGTCGGCGAAGCGCTCGTAATAGCGCCCGATCAGCGCAGCGTTCACCGCCGGTTCCACCCCGTGCGACCAATCCGCAGAGAACAGGATCTGGAAGATCTGGCGGCGTAGCGCGTCCACCTCGTTATCGACCTGTACCAACCGGGCAGCGGATAGGGGGTCTCGGCTTTCGATCGCTGCTGCGGCGTCCTCCGCCAGGCGGGAGGCGAGCACGCCCATCTGCAGGGACACCGGCCGGATGTCAGCTGGGATCGGCTCGACCGGATGTGTCCGTCGCGCGACTACGGCGATGTGCTGGGCCAGGTTGCACATCCGCTGGAGGTCTTTCACCACGTGCATGGCCGCAACCACCATTCGCACGGTTGTGGTCACCGACGCGCGCAGGACAAGCAGGTCGAGGCAGCGCTGGTCGGTGTCCTCGCACCGAGCCTTGATCTCGTCCGCATGGGAGATGACCAACTCGGCAGACTTCAAGTCGGCCCGGTGAAGTGCAAGCGACGCGTTGGTCATCAGCTGCCCGGCCAGCCGGACGATCGTGGCCAGGTCACCGATCAGGCTGTCCACCTCGGCGTCGGAGGTCGGCTGGCCGGTCCGGGGATGTTGAGCGTGACCACTGGTGAGTTGCTGCCACGTCGCGCGGGCGATCCCCTTGATATCGACTCTGGGGTTGGGCCGGAAGCTGCGGCCCTCGGCGGCCATGGTGCCAGGATCACCCCCATCAGCTGTGCTCGTCCACGCGCCGTTGCAGAATTCATCAGCGGTTCGCGGTGTGCTTCCACGCCTTCATTCGGCCTGCGACTCTAGGCCCTGCGTTGATGAGACAGCTACGCCAGGCGGGGAACATGATCAACCGGTTCTGATCCGGCCTGGGGTTGGGGGGTCGGCACCGGAGGGGAACGCGGCTGTGATCCGTCGGGCTCGGAGGTCCGCTCGGTTGCCAGGTAGCCCACCTGCCGTGCGATGGCCACTGCATGGTCGGCAAAGCGCTCGTAATAGCGTCCGATGAGGGCGGCGTCGACTGCCGGTTCCACACCATGAGACCAGTCCCCGGCGAACAGGAGGCCGAACAGGTGACGGCGCAGCGTGTCGACCTCGTCGTCCGCTTCGGCCAGCCGATCACCGGATAGCCGATCCCGCTGCTCGATCGCGATAGCGGCGTCGCCGGCGAGCTGGCTGGCGAGCAGGCTCATCCGGGCTAACACCGGGCGGGCCGGGCTGGTGATCATCGGGTTCGGCTGCTTGAGCCGCGGAATGATCGCGATGTGCCGGGCGAGGTTGGCCATCCGCTTCAGATGGTCCAACGCGTGCACGGCTGCGACCACCACGCGCAGCCCCCCGGCCACCGGGGCTTGCTGTGCGAGCAGGTCGACGCAGCGCTGTTCGTTGTGGTCGATGGAAGCGGTCATCTGGTCGCACTGTGCGATGACGACTCCAGCAAGCGCCAGATCGGTCTGGTGTAGCGCGATCGCTGCGTTGGTCATCAGCTGGCCGGCCAGCCGGGTCATCCGCGCGAGGTCGGTAACCAGCTCACCGAGTTCGGCGTGGAACGTGGCCCGCATGACTTCGACCTTCTCCATCCGATACGCGGCGTGAAACTGCCTCTGCGCAGAGCAATCGGTCTTTTAGCTGCAAGTGGACACTTTACCGGCCTGGTCGGCGCATACGAAGGGACGCTGAAGGGCCGTGAGTGATGCGGACGTGGCCGTCACTGCCAGCCACCCCACGAACCTGGTTTTCGAACAGTTCATCCAGTCTTAGTCGGGTGTTGTGTCAGCGGAGATGGTGTGGGGGCAGGTTGGCGTACGTGGTGGTGTGCCCGCCTGGGGAAGTTCCGAACGTTGGTGTTCCGGAGCCCATGGCACGGTCGATGACGGTCGCGGAGCAGCAGGAATGGCTCCAGTCTTTGCTACGGGCGTCGATCTGCTCCGCGCCGTGCCCACCAAGCGCTGCGGCACGGTGTCGTGAACTCGACGCCACCGACCTCCCCGCGCCGAAAAGGGACGGCCACGTCGAGTTCACGACACGCACCAGCAACTAGATGATCTATTCCAAGGGGTGGTGGCCTGGCGTGTCGTGATCGGTTGATACGCGAAGGGTGTCCAAGATCGGCGTTCTCACCCAACGTCGAACCCGGAGGCCCTCGTGGACGCCGATCTGGACACCCTCGCGACCGCACTGTACGTCAAGATCGATGACCTGTTGCGGATGGCGCCGCAGCGCGCGCCGTGGCGCCCGGCGATTGGATTCAGCCCGCAGATCTCCGATGCGGAGCTGGTGACGCTGGCGGTGATGCAGGCCCTGCTGGGGTTCACCAGCGAGTCCCGCTGGCTGCGGTTCGCCACCGCTCACCTGCAACAGTTGTTTCCGTATCGTCCGCAGCAGCCGGGGTACAACAAGCGGCTGCGCAATCTGGCCGCCACGATCAGCTGGCTGATCGGGATGTTGGCCCGCGACACCAGCCTGTGGACCGATGACGTGTGGGTGATCGATTCCACCCCGGTGGAATGCGCCCGCTCCCGCGAGGCCGTGCGCCGCAGCGAGCTCGCCGGGTGGGCCGAGTACGGCTACTGCGCCAGCCACTCCCGGTTCTTCTGGGGCCTGCGGCTGCACCTGCTGTGCACCCTGCACGGGCTCCCGGTCGGGTTCGCGGTGACCGGAGCGAAGGCCGATGAACGCCAGACCCTGCTCGGCATCCTCGACGCCGACCCGGGGCTGACCGCCGGGCGGGCCGGACAGATTGTGATCGCCGACAAGAACTACTACGGCCGGCAGTTCGAGGCCATCCTCACCGGCGCCGGGCTGGACCTGCTGCGCCCGGCCCGCACCGGCGAGTCCCCCCGCCCCGGCACCAGCTTCTTCAAACCGTTACGGCAGGTCATCGAGTCGATCAACGACACCCTCAAGGGTCAACTGAACCTCGAACAGCACGGCGGCCGCACCCCCGCCGGCGTCTGGGTCCGCATCGCCCAACGCGTCCTCGCCCTGACCACCGCCATCTGGCACAACCACCGCACCAGCCAGCCAATCACCCGATCCCTACTGGCCTACGACCACTGACCACCTTGGAATTGATCATCTAGACGGCGAGCTGACAGAAGTCGCGGCCGAAGGTCGCCCTGACGAGGCGCGATGGTGGCTGCAGGGGACAGCCAGATCGCCATGACCGCACGGTGCAGGGCGAGCAGGTCGTCAGTCCGCAGGTCCTTCCGTCAGGTCG
>DATNDR010000117.1:0-20282 GCA_035606945.1 Pseudonocardiaceae bacterium | reverse complement strand
CCCGGCCACTGTGAACCGATACCGCTACTCCGCTGACCGGCAACCGGGCCGCAGCCGCCTGACACAGCAAGCGCAGCGACACGGGCACATGGAGGGAATTGGCGTGGGCGCTCACCACAGTCCACACCCGGTCGGCCCGAGTGGCCTCCGTCACCAAACTACTGCCCCCTGCCCGCGCAGCCCGACATCCTCACGCTCGGCGCGGCCATGGCCGTGTCGTAGTGGGTGTTGAAGCGGGAGTGGTGTCCTGGGCTACTTGGCCGGACCGTCCTACGGTGTCGATGAGGACATCGATCAGTTGACTGCGGGTCTGCGGCTGATGCCGTTAAGCACTGCCTGCAGACGTCTGGCGGTGTCCGCGTCGACGCCGCCGACTATTGGCTCAGCATTGGCAGTAAGGGTCAGCTGCACACGTCGATGGTCCTGCGGGTCCGGCGTGCGGGACACCAGCCCGGCGCGGGATAGCCGAGCGACCATCGCGGAGGCGGCCGGTGTTCTGGTACCCAGTGCCCGGGCCAGGTCGGTGAGAGTGATCGGTGCCTGCGCACTGATGAGATGCAGCGCGGTGAGCTGTAACAAGGTCATCCCGCGGCCCGCCCAGACGGCGGGACTGGTGGCGACCACCGCCCGCAGGTGAGCAATGAGCCAGTGGACATCCTCCACTGCCACCACTCCCACGTGGGGGCTCACCACGTGGGCACCCGCGCTGGGGGTAGCGCTGATGGTCACGAGTGTTACGCCGTTAAGGTCAGCTCTTCGCTATACGCGTTGATGGCTAATCGCCATTGAAGCCCCCGGGTCGACACCGACTTGTCAGCCACCGGGGTCTGGAGCGGCACCGCGCTGCCGACCTGTACTCTCTCGAACCGAGCGTGCTACGGGACATCAGCGCTGGCAACCATGCTACCAAGGACGCCGACCCATCAGTGGGCAGGCGGCCGCACCTTTAAGCCCGAATAAAATGAGCACGGCCGTCGGGCGAAGGAAATCATTGAACTCGAGCAGGTCCGCCAGACGGTCACCCCCCGGTTCCCGGACATGCCCCACGGATCTCGCCCCACGGATCTCATCGCGGAGCGCTTCGGGTGGCACTGCGGCGCTGACTTGTCGGGTCAACCAACAAGCGCTCGTTCCCGAGGGCTCGACAGGGCAATGATCACCCGGCCCATGAGGCAGTCCTGGCACGGCCGACCCCACCCGCGCCCGGCACAGGTGCTCGGCCAGATCGACATCGGCGGGGCGATCTGGGTCTTCGAGACGCTTGGCAGATACCGCCGTCTACTAACCCACTCCCCGACGCATGGTCCTCGCTACGGCGGCGCTCCGCAGACCGGCTCCCGTGAGCGTATACTTTGTGTTATCCGGACACGATGACATCCCAGACCCAGGTGCCCGCCACGCCGGCTGAGTCTGGAAGACGCCACCATCATGTCTGTCCTGCATCCCCATCACACCGAACCCCTCGCCCAGCCCGCCGCTACCCAGCCGGTACCACGCACCCGCTCGGTGGCGGCGAGGGTAGCCATCTGCGCGGCCGCCGTCATCGTCATCGAGCTGATCGTCTTGCTCCTCGCGCAGAACACTCGCTCCTTCCTGTCGACCTACGCCACCACGTCCCTCGCCGTGGCGCTGCTGATCACCGCCGTCGCCGGGATCCTGCTCACCCTGCGTCGCCTCACCCGCAGACACCACCACTGACACCCCGACCAAACCGAACACACCTGCCCGGTACGCCGACAGCGCCCAGACACGCGCTGTCACGAACAGGCGGCACCCATCCGTCAACCGTAGGGACACAAGAGACGCCAAGGGCACTGTTGCATTGAGGCGACGGGCCACTCCAGCGATGCCCAAGGCGCGCAGAAAGGCCTCCCAGGGAGCTTCGCGACCATGACAAACCGGGCATCAGTGAGCCCTGTTGCACGGCTTCTGGCCAGCAGCCAGACCAGCTCGGGGTAGGTCGATCGCTCAATGCAACAGTGTCCTCCATAGCGCTCGGGCAGATCAGGCCACCTATCAGCGGCATGTGAGGACGCTTTCGCCCAGCGCGTCGACCTGTATGACTATGCGGTGGCTTGCAGCGGTTGACGGCACCCTAGATGTCAGTGCTTCCGAACGTCGGACTCCGCCAGCATAATCCTCAGCGACAGCACGCTGATGTCTCCGATGCCGATCGCCATGTCCGAGTAGAGACTCAGTGAGCAGCAGAATGCGGCTGCTGGGGCGCACAATGGACCTGGTGACCAGCTGGACGATCAACTCGGGAGAGCCGCTGATGGCGATGTCCAAGCCGGTGCGGGGTTGGCTGCGGATGACAGCACCGCTCGCGGCACTGGTTGCCATGCTCGCCCTAGCGGCGCTTGCCTGGGCGAGCACGGTGCAGATCCAGGACGACGCCCACGTGTTGAACGCAACGACCGTGCAGACCGACGCGGCCACCCTGCCGATCGGGGTCTACATCTGGACCACGACCCAGGACGCGGCCAGCAAGCCAACCTTCAATATCGACGTCAGGAACAAGATCAGCGCAACATTCCCCGTCGTCATTGGGATCAACACCCAGGCACGTCACGAGTCGATCCAGATCGGCCCGCGCGCCGGACTATCCCAGAGCGCGGCCGTCTCGGCGGCCTCCACTGCGAACAAGGCGTTCGTCGGCACCATGCTCACCAGCAACGACTACACCGCAGCGGTCAGCTCAGCACTCGACAGCCTGCGCACCAGCCTCGCCCCAGCGGACAGGGAGAGGGGCGTGACGCGGTCGCCTCCGGCGCAGTCCTCGGGCTGGGGCATCGTTCCGATCGTTGTGCTCGTCATCGGTGTGTTCGTCGTCGTGTTTCTCGTTGTGGCGATCCTGATCGGTCGCCGGCGTGTGTTAGGTCCGCGGCCTCAGACCCACGATCGGCACTGACCTGCCACCGACGCCCCACTAGTAGCTATGCCCGCGGTCGCAACGAGCGACTCAGCAGATGGGCCGCCAGCTCATCAAGTACGACCTGCACGCGGACCTAGTCGCCCCGGCGGTCGGCCGCACCACGGCCCAGCAGCAGTCGCCCAGGACTGCCTCCGGCACGAGCCAACCCGATGCCGCGCTGAATTTAGCGTGACCCAGAGCGCCCACCGTCGGGCCTAGCCGGGGGACGGGACTCTGCTGGCGGGGATCAATGGCGTCTTTTGCGCCGGTCCCACA
Organism: Pseudonocardiaceae bacterium; assembly: GCA_035606945.1. Classification (GTDB taxonomy): domain Bacteria; phylum Actinomycetota; class Actinomycetes; order Mycobacteriales; family Pseudonocardiaceae. The sequence continues at coordinate 17,092 of DATNDR010000117.1, read as the reverse complement.
GCCACCTGAGAGCCAGCAACTCCAGGATCTTCGTCAGCATGACGGTCTTCCCGAACTAGCTGACAGCGCGATTCGCGGCGTGAGACTGCGTTTCAGGGCGGTGTTGCGTTGGCCGAGTGCGGCAGACCACTCGTCACCACAATCAAGAGTTACATCACCAGCTGGAACGCCGACTGCAAATTCTTCGCTTGGACGCCGATATCGATGCCATCCTTGCAAGGTCTGCTGGGTTGAGTCACAAGTCTACGCGCTTACGGGACGCTAGCGACGGGTCAAGCGACGCCGCCTCCGCTGAGGTGGCCGATGCCGAAGGTGACAATTACGGCCAGTGCTCCGAGGGCCAGCTGACGCAGTCCCGAGTGGAGCAGTGGCCGACCGGTGAGCCGACCGACCACCATGCCTCCGGCGAGCAGCACCACTCCTGCTACCGCCAGCGGGACCATCAAGGTGCGTAGGCCAAAAAGGTACGGCAACAGCGGCAGGATCGCTCCGAGGGAGAACGCCACCAACGAGGCTCCCCGGCCAGCAGCGGCGAGGGCAACTCGTTGGGGTTGACACCGAGTTCTTCTCGGGTATGCAGCTGCAGGGCAAGCTCGGGATCCTCCGACACAGCGGCGGCCATACGGACTGCCGTATCGAGGTCTGCGCCATAGCTGCAGAAGCGGTCGACCAGTTCTTCACGCTCAGCGTCGGGGAAGCGGGCGTGCATGTCCCGCTCGACGGCCACCTCGGCGGCAACCAGCTCATTCTGGTTGGTCACCGACACGTACTCCCCGGTGCCCATCGAGAACGCCCCAGCTGCCAGGCCGGCCAACCCAGTCAACACGATCGCGGAGGTCGCCACACCACCTCCGCCGACCCCCGCGATGAGGGCAGCGTTGGTGACCAACCCGTCCACCGCTCCGAAGACGGTTGGTCGCAACCAGCCGCCGGAGACGTCCCGGTGGCGATGGGCCCACCCTAGGTTCCATGCTCGGCTCTGATGCGAGTCCGCAGCGGGATCTGATGACACCACTCTAGGTTCCCAGGGTGGGCCGTTTCCATCCAGGAGACTCGATCAGCGTGTGCACCAACCGCGGGTTTTGGGTCGCCCACCAGTGATGCGGCGATGCAGGCGGATGTGGGTGGCTTGAGTAGTGCCTATGCCGTGCTGCTCGGAACGGCGAGAGGCGGCGCAGCCCGCCGGATCCGCTTCGTGACGTGGTCTTCTGAGTCGTACAACCACCACACCCGAATCCGAATGGCCTCGTCACCGAGCAGCATTCGACGTGGAACCCGCCGCATCGACTCGCCTGGGTCCGTGTGCCAGGCCCTTCGCCGTGCTGCGCACCTGATCACCCACACGGGTTTCCGGAATTGACGAGTCCGGCTACGATTCGTGACACGCTCCGGACCCCGGCGTCACCAGAGCCCGGCGACTCGCGCCGAGCACCAGCCGCCCCGGGGGTATCCATGCGGATTCTAGGACCGTCGCGATCGTCTGAGGTCGGGCGTCACGCGAGCGTGCCCCCCACGTCACCATGCTGGGGCCAGGTATTCGGGTCGGCGTGGCGGGCACTGGGGGCCTGGGTGGCACAAGCTCCGGTGGGCCAGGGCCCGATCGGATCCAGCGGCCGGCAGCCGCAGCCCGGGGTGGGGGTTGGGGGGATGAGCACAGCGGCCGGTCCCGGCGGTGGCGCTGCCCGTGGGGGGACATTGCCTGTCCCGCCTCTGGAGTCGGTGTCCGCCGCGACCACATATTGCCCCCTGCCTAGCCGGCGGCGAGTCGAGGCCCGGCACTGTGCCCGGCTTCCTGCGCTGATCGCCTCGTTGTCCAGCCCGGATCGTGAGATCGTCCTGTTGCGGGTCGTGGCCGAGGTGCCCATCCAGGACATCGTGGCCGCCCTGGGTGTCACACCGGCCGCGATACACCTGGCTGAGGATCAGGCTCTGAGTGCGCTGCTACCCACGGCAACTGCCGATGGTCCGCCACCAGCCACCCGAGTGCGGGTGGTGCTGCTGCCCCACGCCCAGACCGAGGCCCCTGACACTCGACCTCACCACCGCCGCACTGGAAGGGCCAATGGCTTGAGCCAGGACGGTTCGCCCCGGCACGATCCGACCCCGAGCGGCGGCACCACTCGCGGGAGCGCAGCGAGCAGCCAGTGGCACGATGTTGAGCTGGCGATGAAGGTGGCTCGGCACAGCTTTGAGGGATGGCTCGTCGCCGGCCATGAGGATCCACCCTCCGCGGCTCTCATGCACGCCTGCCACGCCCACACGGCCCTGTGTGAGGCAGCGCGCGCCACCGCCGTGCTCATCGAGACGTTCCGTGCCGAGGCGGCCGCGCTGATCACCACCCCAGTGCAGGGCACCGACATCCCCACTCAGTCCCGGTGATCAACCGACAGTACGTCGCGGGTCCGGTCACGGATGGGGAGTTCGAGCGCAGCAGGCCCAGCCCAGTGTCTTTGGACCTGTCGAATGACAACGTTTCGCTAGCCAGTGGGGACGCTGCGGAGCCGTTGGGCCACGGTGAGCCTGAGCCGTCCGGGGATGGCGTTTGGGCTGAGGAGGAGTCCCAAGCGCTGCGCCAAGCCCGCAAGGACGCCGAATTCACTGGTTCGGTCGACTCGGTGCGGGTCTATCTCCAGCAGATCGGCAAGGTCGCGTTGCTCAATGCTGAGGACGAGGTCCGGCTGGCCACGCGCATCGAGGCCGGCCTGTACGCCGCTGAGCGGGTGGGCAGGGCCGAGGACCTCACCGACAAGTGTTCCCCGCAGCTGCTCCGGGACCTACGCTGGATCGTGCGCGACGGGCAGCGGGCGAAGAACCATCTGCTGGAGGCCAACCTTCGCCTGGTCGTGTCGCTGGCCAAGCGCTACACCGGCTGCGGCATGCCCTTGCTGGATTTGATCCAGGAGGGCAACCTGGGCCTGATCCGCGCGGTGGAGAAATTCGGACCACACCAAGGGATTTAAGTTCTCCACCTATCCGCCAAGCCATCACCCGGTCGATGGCTGATCAGGCCCGCACCATCCAGATCCCGGTACACCTGGCCGAGGTGATCAACAAACTGGGCGTTATCCAGCGCAAGCTGCTTCGGAACTGGGTCGCGAGCCCACGGCGGAGGAGATGGGCATCACCCCGGAGAAGGTGTAGGAGCTCTTCGGCCTTGTTCTTGGCCTTGTCCATATGACCCATGGCATCCTCCTTGTCTGGCACCCGCCAGGCGGTGGGGCCCTCGGCCGACGATAACTGGGACAGAACGGTGCCGCCGGTTGATCAATCAAGTCCAGCGGTGGCGGGTCGGGACGGTTAGCTTAGGTGTGGTCGAGGCGCGGGAAGAGCAGCTCTCGGGCCAGCAGCAGCAGCGCCGCGGCGGCGGGGATCGCGACCAGGGCGCCCACGATGCCCAGCAGCGCGCCGCCCAGTAGCACCGCGACGACAGTGACCAGGGCCGGTACCTCCACCGCGCGGCCAATGATCCTGGGCACCAGCAGGTAGTCCTCAGCCAACCGGTAGACGACAAAAAACCCGATGGTAGCCAGACAGACGGGCAACGACACACTCAGCGCGACCAGGCAGACCACCACGCCCGCGATGGTCGAGCCGATCACCGGGACCAGGTCCAGGATCGCGACGAGGATGCTGAGCAACAGCGAGTAGGGCACCTTGAAGATGGCCAGAAAGACGAAGGTCAGGGCCCCGGCGATCAGCGAGATCAGCAGGTTGCCCAGCACGTAGGCACCGACCTTGGCAAAGATCTCATCGCCGAGTCGGATCGCGCGGGGACGACGGGACTGCGGCACCAGCCGGTAGAAAGTCGCGCGGATGCGAGGCAGGTCGGCCACGAAGTACACGGTCAATACCACCACGATCAGCGCGCTGGCCACCGCGCTGAACACGACCTGACCGGCCCCGAGCAGGCCAGTGAACGCCCCCGAGGCGTCCCCGCTAAAGGCACGCTGGAGGCGTTGCTGCAGCTGTAGGCGGGTGGCGAGTTGATTCAACACCGGGTAGTGATTCAGTACCCGAGGCAGCGTGGTCGGGGCTTGGGTGACGAACTGGGTGGCCTGGCGCACCAATGGGGGGATCGCCGCAGCGAGGAATCCACCCACCACCGCCAGCCCCGCCGTCAGCACGGTGATCACCGCCCCCCACCGGGGGACCTTGCGCTGGGCCAGCGCCGACACCGCAGGCTCCAGACCGATCGCGAGGAACAGCGCCAGCCCGATCAGCACCAGCACACCACGCACAGTGATAATCATTTCGACGATGCCGACCAGGACCGCGACCCCGGCGGCACCGCTCAAACCGATGAAAAACGGGGACCGTCGATCAAGTGGTTTGCCGGGTTGGCCCAGGGCGTGCTGCGCGGTGTTGCCCGGGTTGGGCGTCCGGGCCTCGATCCTCGGCCTGGGGGGCGGTTGAGCGACCAGATCGTGGTGGCCCCGCGCCCTGTTCTGCGGCGCTGGTTGCATTGCTGCGGTGCGTCTTTTGTGATCGCGTGCTGCTGGCACCGGTTTCTCCCCTGGCTTGGTGGCGGGGTTTGTTCACGACCCCAACACGGTTGCCGCCGGCGACCGCTCAACGCTGCACGTGCGGCAGCTCAACGGTGCGGCTGCGAATTGCCCCGTAGATACTGGTGGCGACGAACAGCATGATTCCCGCGATCGCTAACCACAGCAACGCCTTAATGGCAAATCCGATGATGACCAACGCGAGCCAGACCACAAGCAAGACGATGATCAGACCCATAATGGTTTTCCCCCTCATCATTAAGAACCCCTTCACGGTAGTGCGCGTGACCCCGATTAGCCACCGTGCTACCCAGCGCCATCACCTCAACACAGCTCGGAACGTCCCGTTGTCACGCCGAGGTTTACACTCCAAGGGCCGAAACTGATCTGAGATCAACAATCTCCGCCTTCGGCGACCTCCACTCCGGGATGCCCCAGGGCTGGGCATGCGGGTGGGGACCACCAGGTGCCGCGGGTATCCCAGCACCCCCGCCTGTGGCGTTGGGTGTCGTTACGGTGGTCAATCATGGTCAACCCGCTGGGCACTGTGACCGGCCTGACCGGAGCGGCCGTAGTGATCGTTGCCGATACACCCGCCAAGACACCCGCAGGAGGCCGGTAGCGGTGCGACGCCGCAGAGCATGGCCAAGCTGGCCTCGGAGCGCATGCGTTGCGAATTGTCAGCGGCGGTGACCAGCAGCTGCCCGGCGATCTCGATGCCGTCGGGGTACCCACGGCGTGGCCCAGCTCGGTGAGGGTAACCGGGCCAGCGCGTTGATCAGGTGCAGCGCGGTGAGTTGTAACAGCGTCCTCCCGCGCCCCGCCCCGACGGCGGAGCTGGCAGCGACCGCCACCCGCAGGTGGGCAACGAGCAGTCGACATCCTCCGCGGTCAGCATCTGTTCGCGCGCCGACGACCCGACCGGGCCGCAGCGGGCCTTGCTCATGCACGCGGTAGATCGAACCACTGCACACGCCCGTCAGTAGGCGTTATTTACCTTGCCTTGCGAGTGCACCGGCGATCGTGTACCTGCCGAGCTGGCCATCCCGCTGACCATCGTGGCCGGCGTCCTCACTGACCACGGCAGACTCGGTGCAGCGGCGCACCGAGTCTGCCGGTCAGGGTGAGGTTGTCTGGGGTCGGTCCATGTGGAGTCGGATGGTGGTGGGGTGAGGCCACACGTAGAGCTGGTCGCAGAGTTGATGGGCCATCCACAGGCCCCGGCCGCGGCTCTGGTTCGCTCGAGGAGGCACGAGCCCAGCTAGCGGTTGGGTGAAGTGGCCATTGTCGGTGATCTGACAGATCACCGAGCTCGGTGTGGTCCACAAGCACACGGCGGCGGGTGGGGCGCCGTGTTCCAGGGCGTTGCTGGCGACTTCGCTGACGGCTAGCACAAAGTCCTCACCGCGGGGGACGGACAGCTCGGCACCGTCAACTTCGCGATCTGCGTGGCTGGGATGATCGACGGCTTGCTTCTGGAATGAGGAGGTCTGGTGACCGTCGGTGCGCCGTCCTACAAGGGGTTTCGCTTCCCAGCGGAGATCATCAGCCACTGTGTCGGGCTCTACCACCGGTTCCCGCTCAGCTTCCGTGAGGTCGAGGAGATGATGTTGGAACGGGGCGTCGTGGTCTCCCACGAGACGGTCCGGCAATGGTGCGCGAAGTTTGCCCAGGCTTACGCCAACGAGTTGCGCCGCCGACGGCCACGCCCCGGGGATAAGTGGCACCTTGACGAGGTGTACATCAAGATCAACGGTAAGTGTCACTACTTGTGGCGGGCAGTGGACCAGGACGGGAATGTTCTGGACATTCTGGTCACCTCCCGGCGCGATGCCAAGGCCGCGACCAGGTTCTTTCGTAAGTTGCTCACCGGATGGCAGTACGTGCCTCGGGTGCTGGTCACCGACAAGCTCGCCAGCTACCCAGTGGCGCACCGACGGCTGCTACCCAGCGTGGAGCACCGCCGGTCGAAGTATCTAAACAACCGCGCGGAAAACTCGCATCAACCGACCCGGACCCGGGAACGAGCGATGAAAAGGTTCACCTCAGCCGGGCATGCACAACGGTTTCTGTCCGCGTTCAGCGGGATATCACCGCACTTTCGACCAGGCCGTCACCAGCGGCACGCCGACGAATACCGCTGCGAAATGACCGTCCGGTTCACCACCTGGAACGAGGTCACGGGCACGACCACCACCGCATGACCGACCGCACCGGAGATCCGCCCGCAGCCCGATCCAACCGTGCCCGTACTACCAGACAACTTCAGCAAGTTGACGGTGCCCGCGCGGCTGAGTTCACGTTGTTGATCCGGGATCGTGGCGCGACAGCAAGTTCACCGGCGTGTTCGACGCCGTGTTCACCAGCGAAGGCATCCGCGTCCTGCGCACACCCGTACGAGCGCCCGGAGCGAACGCGATCGCCGAACGAGGGATCGGTACCGTCCGCCGAGAACTGCTCGACCGGATATTGATCCTCAACCGCCGCCACCTCGAAACGGTACTCGCCGAGTACATGACCCATTTCAACCACCATCGCCCCCACCGCACGCTGAACCAGGCAGCAGCACTTAGGCCACTCCCACCCGTCGCGACACCGTCCCAGCTTCACCTCAGCCGTCGCGACCGGCTCGGTGGACTGATCCACGAATATGGCCAGGTCACATGACGTTGGATGACCTGTTCGGCGCCCACAGCATCAGTGCCCACGACGGCGCAACGGCAACGACCGGTGGGGATCGTCAGCGGAACCGGCCTTTTTTCATCAGGGCCTCACTTTCGAGCTTGTGCACCCGCTCATCGTGGCCAATCTGCCGGAACACGTCCGCGAGTGAGGCGAAGCGGCCGAAGTCATCAGCGAACGAGGTTTCGAATGGTGCGCTGTCCCAGTCGGGATGTTCGGCGACCATGGTCATGTATTCGTGCTCCGCGTGGTCTTCGAAGTCCGCATTAAGACGATATGACCAGCTCGGGTTCACCACAAAAAGCAACCACGACAACTGATAATAGATGAATGCGATCGCCTGCGGTAACCAGAAAAACTTGATCTGCGACTGTGACTGGCCGGACCTGGCGATCAACTCTTCGATGATAAGCAGATGGTACATCTCATTGTCTTGCTGCGCCCGTGACATGGCAACACGCTCGTGTATGCGCCGCGCCATACCTGTGTCCGCATGGACATGGGTGATGGCAACGAAGGCGACCTGTTCCCAGGCCATATAAGGAACGCGGGCGATCAACTCAAGGACCTTGAACTTACTCAGCGTGAGAGGCTTGCCGTACACCACGTCGAGCAACGCGAACAGGATCCGCGCGGCAATTCCGTACCGGCGCCGAGGCGCCTGCAGCGTGTCGACCTGGGCCCGTTGCAACTCCTCATGCGTGAGCCGCGGCGGTCGCCCAGGAACAACCGCACTCATTGCCCCCTCGTCAGCCATCGCGATCCTCCCATGCCCTCTCGACCCGAACCGCGGAATCGGTTCGATCACAACGGGTGGGCGTTGCCCAGCAGGCTAACGGGTTGGCAGCAGGAGAGCCGGGTGAAACTCACCGTGGACCCGCGGGCCGATGGCTCAGTGCCCTACTCGCAAGGGTTCCTTAACCCGCAGGGCCAGGTCTGGATCACCGGGCCCAGCTCGGTCGCTCAAACGGCGCCAGCACATCTAGCTGAGCTGGTTCAAGCTCGAGGGGATCCGGTTTGGGCGTGGTCAGCCTGCTGGACTTCCTCAAGAAACCGGTTGGCTGTCCTGGGCGGACAGGCGGCCGCGATCGCTGCGCCACGCCAAGACCGGCGGGGAGTCGAGGGCGAAACCTCCCCCGGCTACCCGACCCACCCCCTCTAGGCCACGGCCCACTGTGAGCGGTTGGTCGTGCTGCCCGCGCCACTTGTCTGACGTCCCTTGCAAGAGGGATAAGTCCATTGAATTCCCGGGTATGCCCGTAGTGAATGGCCGGGCCATACTGTCCGCGTAGGACCAAACCGGCTTCGCGTATTCCTTCTCTACCATGACATGCTCTCTTTCATCGAAGCACTGTAGTCGCGTTAACTGTCGACGTGATTGATCCACCTGCGCCGACTGGGGCCTTACGGGGACACACGTCGGGGGTTACTGCTCCACGCCGGGCCGATCAGCACCGGTTTAGGCGCCGCTGGCCACCACCAAGCCGTAGTCGCCGGTCGCGGCGGGATATGTCCATGCCCGCACCAGCAGCGGGCCTAGCTAAAATTGGTGACCGAGGGCGAGATATCCGGTACCGAAGGCCAGCTCAGAAACCCGCAGGTCGGGGATGAACTCAGCCAACAGCCGCCAGGGCCGGTCGAAGCCGGTGAAATCGTTGACGGGCGCGCGCCGGACAAGCACAACACAATGAGCCTGGCGGACAAGGCCAACAACAAAGCCGAAGAACACAAGAGCAAGGGGCAAAGAGGCCACCTGTTGCCCTTGGTGGGCCAGCGGGCGCCTCATCGTCGCGCTGACGCGACTGTGGGTGGCGCAGCGTACGCGCCGACGGACGCAGTGAAGAGTACTGCCGCGCCGCTTCCGCTCCTCGACGCCCTAGGTGGCTGGTGTCCAACGGCTTGGTTCGTGAGTGTGATCGGCTCGGCTGGCGGTGTGTGCGCCTTCTGGATGGGGCGGGAGCGGACCTGGGTGCGGGTTCAGCTGAACTGTCGGGGCGCTGATGCCGGCACTCGGTTCGGTCGCCCCGGAGATGGCCATCCTGTTTGTGCTGATCAGCGGGCCACTGCCCATCCTGGGGTAGATCCGCGCAGGTTGAGAACGGCCAGTCGTGCGAGGTTGACCGCGGCGGCCAGGAGTCGGAAGTCGGCGTCGACGCGGGCGGTGCCGCGGACCCGGGCTCGTCGTCCGCCGTGTTTGCGGCGCACGAGATGGCCGAGCTTGCGCTCGACTTTGGGGCGGGTGGCGCGGTAGTCGGCGACCCAGGCCGGCTCGGTTTGCCGGGTGCGGGCGTCGGTGAGGGTCTGCTCGTAAGGCCCAACGGACACGGTGCGCCCGCCGGCGGCGGTGGTGCACTGCGTGCGCAGCGGGCACGCGGGGCAGGCCGACGCGAAGTAGGCGGTGCCGCCGCCGGCGCGGGCCGGGTGGATCGGGGCGGTGACCCCGCCCGGGCAGGTCACAGCGCCGGCGCCGAGATCGATGTCGAACCGGTCCTTGCTGAACAACCCGCCCGCCGCGGTGGGTGTCTGGGTCTTGCAGCGGTCGGCGATCCTGGCCTGGTCGAGCCGGTCGTGGAACGACCCGGTGCCGTAGGCGTTGTCGCCGTAGACGCACGCCCGCTCGGTGTCCTGAGCTGCCCTCGTGCTGGGCTCGACCGGCTGCGGCTGGTCTGGGCCCGCCGGGTCGTCATCGAGAAGGTCGGCGATGAGGTCTTCGGCGACGCTGGCATCGCTGGCGTTGCCCGGGGTGACCGTGTCGCGGTGATGATCTCCGAATCCGGGTCGACCGCGGCATGGCCCTTGTAGCCGTCGAACCCGCGCGCGGAGCTCTTGTGCCCGTGCCGGGCATCAGGGTCCACGGTGGAGATCACCCGATCCTTCGCGACCCGCCGGGCGATCCGGAACACCGTGTCCGAGCCCTGCTCCAGGTCCTGGCCCAGTTACCGTGGCCAGCAGCGTCGCCGCCTGCTCCACCGCCTCGGCGAGCTCGCGGCCATCCAGCATCGCGAGCACCGCGAACCCGTCCCGAGCCCGGGAGTCGATCAACTCCTCGCGGGCGGCCCGGTCGTCCCAATCGATCTGCGGCTTGCCGTTGCTGGCGTAGTCGTCCCCACTGCTCAGCACCGCCCGCAGCGCAGCGGCCAGCGCGGCGTCGGCAGCGGCGAGCAGGCCGCGCACCGCCGAGCGGATCAACCCCACGGTGTCCATCGTGGCCACCGCGTCATACAGCAGGGTCGAGTCCAACACCCGGCGCCGGCCCACCAACCCGGCCGCGTGCGCCGCCTCCAAACCCACCTCGAAGATCCGGTTCGGGCGGGTCGAACGCCGTAGCCGCGCGCGCATATCGACCAACACCGTGTGCGCGAAGCTGCCCCACCCACCGCCGTAGCCGCCGACCCCCGCCGCGTAGCGCCACCGCACGTCGAAGGCGTACCGCTCGACCGCCTCCCGGTCCGAGAGCCCGTCGAGGCGCTGCAGCACCATCACCGTGGCCACCGACGGCGGCACCGAACGCCGGCCCGAAGTCTCGAACAGATCATCGAACAGCTCGTCGGGAAACAACCGATCCCGCTCCCGGGCCAAGAACCCGTAGATCGAATTCGCCGGCAGCGAGCCCTCGCAAACCGGATGACATCATCGAACAGATCGCCCTGGCGGTCCGCCCGGCCCATCGTCACAGATCATTCTCCCGCAGCCCCACACCAAGCCGGGGAACCGCCACGCGAAAGACACCAGCCACCTAGGGCGCCTCCGGTGCGGGTCGGCTTGCCACCGGCCATCGTGCTGGACCTGAGGAGCGAGGTCAGCTACGTCGTCACGCTGGTGGCGCCGACCGCTGATCACGAAGGCACAAGTTGTCCACATATTGTCTTCATTGGGAGTGGCAGGACGTCCGCATGGGGAATGACGCTCAACACCACCGGTCGGGCGACCTACCACGAACTCAACAATGAGAGCAAGACGGATCGGGCAAGCCGACCTCAAGCAGGCCGACAAAAAATACCTAAGGACATCTTCAAAGGCCAGATCACCACCCGAGGCCGCACCCGAACCCGGGCGCGCCCTCGTCATTCCCTGCGTTCAGCAGGCGTCCCTCACACGCACCGGGCCGCCGACCTCGGGGGGTGAACCCCGACCGTCAGTAACCGTCAGTAATAGTGCCGTCGGCCGCCGATGGCGTGCCCGGCCATACCGAGCAGCATTAAGATCAACCCGATCACCACCAGGATAATCCCGAGAGTCCACAGAATCGGGATCGCGAGCAGGTACCCCACCACGAGTAAGATAATACCAAGAACGATCATGATGCCTCTCCCGAGCGCCGCCTGAGCATCTCACCCTGATCTTAGAGCTCACCCACCCGCATTCGTCCCACCCGCGTTGTGAACATTCGGAAATTCCCCATCACTGGTGTGATTCCGCGCAGATCGGCGCCAGTGAAGGCGCCGCGAACGCTGCAGGCCGCTGACCGTTGACGGTCTCGGCGGCGAGGTCCACCAATCCACACGATCGGGGGTCCGAGGTGCCGGTAACACCCGTTCGGGAGCTCCGGGGCTAGTACCACGGCCTTGACGACGGGGGGAGGCTACGCCTGACGGGGGGAGAGTTGATCAGGATTTGGGGTGGGAGGAGGGCTGGCCGGTGTGGGTGGGGTGGAGCTGGTCGGCGGGTTGGTGGCGTTCGGTGTCGGCGTAGGAACGGTAGGAGGCCCGGTCGGCGGGTGTCGGGACGGTGTCGTTGAGGAAGGGGGTGAGGAGGTTGCGGGGCCAGAGCCGGCGGGCCCGCACTGCGTTGATCTCGGCGCAGAACACCACGATGGCCGCCTGCACATACAGCCAGGCCAGCAACCCGAAGACCAGCCCGAACACGCCGTAGACCTGCGAGGCGCCGAGGAGTTCGCGACTGAGGAACACCGTGCCCACGGTCTGCAGCACCTGGATGGCGACGCCGGCACCGATTGCGCCGGGCAGTAGGTCAGCCAGCCGGACCTCGCGGGCGGTCAGCACCCGGAACCCGATGAGGAACGCGGCCACGTTGACGATCGCTGCGACCGCGATCGCGGCGATTCGCACCCCGGTGCCGATCCCGGAGCCGCCCGCGGACAGTGGGGTGGTCATGAGGAAGTCGATGGCCGCGGTGCCGACCGCGGACAGCGCGGTGGTGATCAAGATGACGGTCCCGATCAGGGCGAACAGCACCAGGCCTCGGAGTCGGGACACCAGTGCGTTGGGGCGGGCGTAGCGGGGTACGGCCCAGACCCGATTCAACGTTGTCTGGATGGCCACCGACACATTCAGGCCCCCGTAGAGAGCGCCGAGGATGCCCAGGATCACGGCCGGGCGGCTGCCGTGGATCGCGCTGATGTTGTGCTGCAGTTGCGGGCCGATGATCGGGAGTTGCTGTAGCGCCGAGCCGACCAGGGCGTGCTGCAAGGCGGGGTTGCCCGCCAGGAGGTAGCCCAGCACGCTGACCAGCAACAGCAGTAGCGGAAACAGCGCCAGGAAACCGTAGTAGGTGATCAGAGAGGCGAGGTAACCACCCTGATCGTCCACGAATTTGTAGACCACCGCCACCGGGAAACCCACCCAGGTATGACGCCGCTGGAAGCCATCCAGCCAAGCCGCGACACCCCGCCCGACGTCCTGGCAGTCCGCCGCCGCTGCGTTGCGGGTGGTCGTGCTCGCGCGCATCACGCCCATGGCCCGGTCCGTGACCACGGGCCCCGCTGGGCTGTGGGCCAGGGCCCGCGACCGCGGCCTCTGGTGGCCCTGGCGGGCGTGTTCGCCGCGATCATGCGGAATCATGCCGAGAGCAGGCGCTGGAAGAACTCGCGGTAGCGTTGGAAGCTGATCCGCAGCTCCTCGGTCGAGGTCGTGTCGCTGGTGTGCCCGCGGGTGACGTTCACCCGGAGCTCGTTCAGCGTCCGCTCGACCAGCACGCTGGCCTGGTGCACCGCACGCTGCGGGTCATCAACGAAGGTGCCCTGGACTTGTTGCCACTGATCACGCAGGCCAGCGGCGTCGCCAAGCAGGCCCATCCGCGCGGCACCCACGTCGGCGGCAGCCCGACCCTCAAAACGGCCAGGCACCTCCTCGACCCCCGCCGGCTGGCGTCCTGGTTCGGGTTCGGCATCCGAGGATGCGGCCCTCACCGGGCGCTCAGGGTCACCGCCGGCGCGCGCAGCGACGAACTCGGAATCGCTGGCCGGCGATGGCTCGGGGGCGTGGGTCTCGGGGGCAGGGCGAGAGTCGTGGTCGGTGACGTCTCCGCGACCCACCGGGTCCAGGTCCGGGTCCGCTGGAGGGTGGGGAGGTGTCTCGGCCTCCCGATGGTGTTTGTCGCGGACCCAGCTTAATTCAGTGTCACCGAAGCGGCGTGCTTGCTCGCCCGGCCCTTCTTGCCGGTCGGACTCCCCTTGGTGTTTCTGGACGGTGTCCATCCTAGATCCCCGTTTCGTGTCGTTGAGGTCTCGTGGTGGGGTGTTTAGGGTGCCTGGACGAGCTCGTTGAACAGTGCGCGGTAGTGCACGAACGCCTGCCGCAGGTCCTCGGTGTCACAGTCGCCCGGGCGGTCGTGATGGACCTGCTGGGCGGCGTGCCCGGCGCGGTAGTGCTCCACGACGTGCGGGTAATCGGCGGCCACCAGCTCGGCACGCTCGCTGAAATCTTCCACCGGGTAGCCACAATCGCGCATCACCTCGGCGACCAGCCGGTCCGCCTCATCCAGGGCCGGTCCGGGTCGGTCAACGAACTCGGTCTGCACCACCTGCCAGCGTTGGGTGTAACGCTGGCGAGCCGCGGGTTCCAGTTCGTGAATATCGAGCCGGTCACGCCGATCCGCAACCCGGCCCAGGTGCCGATCTGCGGCGTGCTCGCTGCCGAGCGCCTGCACCTCCCGGGCGTATTCGGGTCCGAATCGTTGCTGCAGGCCGGCGCGGCGACGCCGCAGGGCATACCACACCGCGAACACCACCACCCCCGCGAGCACGACGAGCCCGACGATGAGCTCAATGACGATGACGGTGTTCATGACGAACCTCCACAATCCTGTTACGCGGACGGCCGGGCAGCAGCACCACCCGCGATGTCCCGAATGGACACCCCGACCTGTGTTACTGGGGTGGACCCGCAGATCCAGATCCGCAAGCCGCTGCTCAGACTCGCCCACCACCAGCCCACCCCCGACGCTGCACCCTCGCGACGGTGCCTGCGCACAGGAGCTGGTCCCCCGGTCCGGTGCTGGGCCGCCCAGCACCCTGGGCTCTCGGGCGGCACCGCGCCGGGACGCTGAGGTCGGCGATCCGGCGGCCAGGTCCGGCCCTGGTGACCCGGACCCCCCGGCCCGTAGCGCGGATCCACAACGCTGGGATTCGACCCGGGAGACGGCATCCGCCCACCTCCGACACAACCACTCCATTGAGGGCCGCCGGGGTCCGGGACGGACCTCCATCCTTACCCACCCAGCCCCCCACGACAACCGCCGGCCGAGTGGCCACCGATGATCCAGCCTGCCCCGGCACACCGCACGACTCCGTGTCAGGAAGGTGTCCTCGTCTTTGAGTGCACTGCAGCGGGGGCGACCCAGGCTGTCTGAGTGCCCGGCCAGCGGCTGGCCGGGCAACCACCGCGGGTGGCCGCCGATCAACTCCGTGGTGGTGGGGCTGGCGGCTGGCTTGCGCGCGGGGGTGCGGGGTGGTACCCGGCGGCGGCCTGGTGTTCGTAGTCCTCGTGCAGTTGGTGGGCTCGCCGCTCGCGGTGGACGCCGGCCGAGGGTAGGTGCCAGGGAATGTCGACGGTGACGACGTTGGGGAGGAACAGCAGCCGGGTTTTGAGTCGCAGGGCGCTTTGGTTGTGCAGTAGTTGTTCCCACCAGTGCCCGACGACGTACTCGGGGATGATCACGGTGATGATGTCCCGGGGTCCGCTGCAGGGGTAGTCCCGGACGTAGTTGAGGATCGGTCGGGTGATCTCCCGATACGGCGACTCGATGACCGTCAACGGGATGTCGAGGCCAGCGCTGTCCCAGTCCCGGCGGAGCTGGGCGGCCTCCTGGTCATCGAGGGTGACGGTGATGGCTTGCAGGGTGTGCGGGCGCAGGAACCGCGCGTAGGCCAGCGCCCGCAGGGTAGGACCGCTAATTTTGGACACCAGCACCAAGACATGGTTTCGCGACGGGCCGACCGGGCGGACATCTTCCACGGCGATCTCTCGAGCCACGCTGGCGTAGTGCCGGTTGACCCCGCGCATCAGCAGGTACAGCAGCGGAATGGCGATCACAATGAGGTAGGCGCCGGCCAGGAACTTGGTGACCAGCACGATGAGGAACACCAGCCCGGTAGCGGCCGCGCCCAGCCCGTTGATCAGCTGGGCGCGGCGGATCCGGCGCCGCTGGCCACTCGGAGCGCCCGCGGCCAGCTCGGTGTGCCAATGCTTGACCATCCCGATCTGGGACAGCGTGAAAGCGATGAACACCCCGATCACATACAGCTGAATCAGAGCGTTGGTGTTGGCGTTGAACACATAGATCAACCCGGCCGCGAACACCGCGAGCAACACGATGCCGTTGCTGAAGACCAGCCGGTCCCCGCGGTGGTGGAACTGGCGCGGAAAATACCGATCCCGACCCAGGATCGACGCCAACCCAGGAAAACCATTGAACGACGTGTTCGCCGCCAGAATCAGGATCGCGGCAGTGACTACCTGAATCCCGTAGAACCCCACCGAACCGGGACCGAACACCGCGGCGGCGATTTGGGCCAGTACCGTCTTGGGCATCGCGCCAGCGGGCAGGCCCAGCTGGGTGGGATCTGGGGCGGCGTGCACCCCGGTCAGCACGGCCAGCAAAGTGATCCCGATCCCCATCGTCACCGCCAGCGCGGCGAGGTAACCCAGCACCGTCGCGGCGTTGCGCTCCTTGGGTTTCTGGAACACCGGGACCCCGTTGCTGATCGCTTCCACCCCGGTCAGCGCGGTGCAACCCTGCGCGAATGCCCGCAAGATCAGGAACACGGCGAGGACACCGGTGGCGTGCTCGGTAGCCTGCACCGGGTAGCCCGCGCTCTCGGCGACCAGATGCGCCCCCCTCCCCACCCTCACCCCGGCCCACAGGAACATCACGAAGATGCCCACCACGAACCCGTAGGTCGGCACCGCGAAAATCTTGCCGGTCTCCTGCACCCCCCGCAGGTTGACCACCATCAACACCGCCACGAAACCAATCGAGATGCCCACCGCGTGGCGGCCGGCCGCGGGCAGCGCCGAGGTGATCGCCGACACCCCGGCCACCACCGACACCGCCACCGTCAGCACGTAATCCACCAACAGCGCCGCCGCGGCCACCAACCCAGCCGAACGGCCCAGGTTCTGGTGACTAACGATGTAGGAGCCCCCACCCCCCGGATAGGCACGACAGGTCTGCTGGTAGGAGGCGGCCACAATCACGAACAACACCGCCACCGCCACCGCCAAATACGGCGCCACGTGATAGAACACCAACCCACCCACCGACAGCGCGACCAAGATCGCCTCGGTGGCGTAGGCCACCGAGGACAACGCGTCACTACAAAAGATCGGCAACGCCAACCACTTCGGCAACAACGTGTCACCCAGCGCCGGACTCGCCAACGCCCGCCCCACCAACAACCGCTTCGGCAGAGTCATCCGCACGACCCACCAGCCTACGGGGGAATGAGCAGCCCGATCCCGCCCACCGCAGCCCGATCGGCCCACGTGGTGGCGTAGACCGGTGGGCGGGGCCGGGTGGCGACCAGTTCGGCGTCCCGCCCGGACCTCGTCGCCCTGATGCTCGACGCCGGGCGCATCGAGCCGGGGATGCGGGTATTTGGAGATCGGCACCGGTAGCGGCTACAGTGCCGCGCTGCTCGCTCACCGGCCCGGGGCTACCTCGCTGGG
>DATNDR010000113.1:0-5275 GCA_035606945.1 Pseudonocardiaceae bacterium | reverse complement strand
CTCCCGGCCTGGTCCACTGCTCATCCAGAAGCAGAGCCAGCGTTTGAATGCCCGCTTTGTTACGGTTCAACAAGATGCCTGAGCGGCCTTGCTCCCCATTTGGTGCGAGGCGAGGATGCCCTTCGCCTTAATGCAACTGTGAGGATCGGCGTGTACCGACCCCAGGTCGTGGTCTGACCGTGATGATCGCCGACGTGCCGCCCCAGGTCGTGGTTTGACCCGCAATGCAACTGGCTGGAATGCCTTGGCTCTGATTTGTCGACCGTGGCTTGGGGTGGTGGTTGCTGCCGCCGGACCGGGTGGGCGTGTCTCGATAGACATCCCACGCGCTTAGCTTGTCATATCCGATGGTTTTTCGGCATCTTGCCCTGGAATCCCGTACTAGGGGATCCGGCCAAGGATTAGCGCCAAGCATTGAGCAGCAGCCACGTCCGGGTGTGCGGCCGGAATCGCGTGGACGGGTGAGCGCGCCCGGACCACCGCGGAACATCTAGCACGCCACCGACGGCGCATTCGGCGAATATCCGCTGCAGCTCGCTGGCTTTTCAGATGCCGCGGTTGGTGGCCAACCGAGGTTTCACTTCAGCAGGCCAGCCTCATCGGTCGGTGGCCCGCAGTTCGGCCCCGCCGAGAGGCCCGGGGCCGCGATCACGTGGTGGCTGGTTCCCCGTGCGTCAGAGGGCAGCGTAGGACGAGCAGTGCGCGGGCCGCGACGCGCAGTCGGCCGCCGGGTTTGGGGTGGTTTTGTTTTCGTCTGGTCTTGGTGAGTAGTGGGTCGGTGGTGTCGATGACGATCTGCCAGGTCTGGCCGTGGCCGTGGTTGGGCAGGGTGAAGGTGATGGGCTGGTGGTGGGCGTTGATCAGCAGCAGGAACGAGTCATCGGTGATTGGTTCGCCTAGGGCGTCTTGCTCGGGGATGTCCCGGCCGTTGAGGAAGATCGCGACTGTCTTGGCGGAGTCGTTGGTCCAGTCCTGGTCGGTCATCTGCTGGCCGTCGGGGCGTAGCCAGGCGATGTCTTTGATGTCAGAGCCTCGGATCGGGCGGCCCTGGAAGAATCGATGGCGGCGGAATACTGGGTGCGCGGCGCGCAGGGTGGCCAGTGCCGCGGTGAAATCGGTCAATTCGTCGTGCCGGTGGGCGTTGTCCCAGTCGACCCAGCTGGTCTCGTTGTCTTGGCAGTAGACGTTGTTGTTGCCGGCTTGGGTGCGTGCCAGCTCGTCGCCATGGGAAATCATGGGTACGCCCTGGGAGAGCAGCAGGGTGGCCAGCAAGTTGCGTTGCTGGCGTTGCCGCAGCGCGACGATGGTGGCGTCGGTGGTTGGTCCTTCCACTCCATGGTTCCACGACCGGTTGTGGGCCTCGCCATCCTGGTTGTCCTCCCCGTTGGCGTGGTTGTGTTTGTCGTTGTAGGAGACCAGGTCGGTGAGGGTGAACCCGTCGTGCGCGGTGACGAAGTTGATCGACGCGAAGGGTCGGCGACCGTCGGCTTCGTAGAGGTCCGAGGAGCCGGTGAACCGGGAGGCGAACTCGGCGAGGCTGGCCGGCTCACCGCGCCAAAAGTCGCGCACGGTGTCGCGGTATTTGCCGTTCCACTCCGTCCACAGCCGCGGGAAGCGGCCTACCTGGTAGCCGCCCGCGCCGACGTCCCAGGGCTCGGCAATCAGCTTCACTTGGCTGATCACCGGGTCCTGGTTGACCAGATCGAAGAACGCGGAGAGCCGGTCGACCTCGTGGAACTCACGGGCCAACGCCGCCGCGAGGTCGAATCGGAATCCGTCGACGTGCATCTCCAAGACCCAGTACCGCAGCGAGTCCATGATCAATCGTAGCGACTCGTGGTGGCGCACGTTGAGGCTGTTGCCCGTGCCGGTGGTGTCGTCGTAGTGCTCGGGGTCGCCCTCGACCAGCCGGTAGTAGGTGGCGTTGTCGATGCCCCGCAACGACAGCGTGGGCCCGAGGTGGTTGCCCTCGGCGGTGTGGTTGTAGACCACGTCGAGGATGACCTCAATGCCGGCCCGGTGCAGCGCCCTGACCATGGTCTTGAACTCCTGTACCTGCTGCCCGCGGGTGCCGAAGAAGCTGGCGTAGTCGTTGTGCGGGGCGAAAAAGCCGATCGTGTTGTAGCCCCAGTAGTTGCGCAGACCCCGCCGCGTGAGGGCGGAGTCGTGCACGTACTGGTGCACCGGCATCAGCTCGACGGCGGTCACTCCCAGTCGCTGGAAATGCGAGATCATGACGGGATGAGCCAGGCCGGCGTAGCTGCCTCGGACCTCAGCGGGAATCTGGGGATGGCGCATCGTCATACCCTTGACGTGCGCCTCGTAGATCACCGTCTGGTGATAGGGAATGCGCAACGGCCGGTCGTTGTCCCAGTCGAAGAACGGGGTGATCACGACCGACTTCATGGCATACGGGGCGGAATCGGCGTTGTTCACCGACTTCGGCTGGCCAAACCGGTAGGAAAACAGCGACTCGTCCCACTCGATGCGCCCATCGATCGCCTTGGCGTAGGGATCCAACAGCAGCTTGTGCGGGTTGCATCGATGCCCGGCCGCCGGTTCGTAAGGGCCGTGCACCCGGTAGCCATAGCGCTGACCGGGCCCGACGCGGGGCAGGTAGCCGTGCCAAACCAGGGCGTCGCGTTCCGGTAACCGCAGCCGGGTTTCGGCGTCATTATCATCGAACAGGCACAGCTCGACCCGCTGCGCCACCTCGGAAAAGATCGCGAAGTTAGTGCCGCCACCGTCGTAGGTGGCACCCAACGGGTAGGGCGAGCCAGGCCAGATGTGCACGCCAACCTCCCGCAGAATCGTCAGCCCATGTCCACGCCGCTTCAGCCGGGTCGCCGCTACCCGGCGATTGAGCCTGTCTACCGTCCCACCGGTCGCGACCGCCACCGCAGAAACCACCGATAAATCCCCAGAGCCTCTCGGTCCGTTGGAGAACTCGACGTAGGTCACGCCCAGCTCGGCAACACGCCAGCCACGTTCGACCCGCGGGTCGTTTCCCACCACGGCCACGACCAGCCCCCCAGGCGCGAGCCAGATCCTCGGAGCGAGGTCCCGAAAACTGACCCCTCGGCGGCTGAATTTGATGCCTCCGGCATCTTCATCCGCGTCGACTGGCGACACCTGCGCCACCGTAATCGGTCAAATGGGTATGCGGGATCGGCGAGCCCGGCTAGCATCCTTTGCACGCGCTCAAGACCCCGGCGTCACGACAGTTCGGCGACTCGCGCCGAGCGCCGGCCGCCAGGGGTTTTTATGCGCATTCCACGACCGTCGCGATCGTTTGAGGTCGCGCGTCCCCCCATGTCATCAAGCTGGCGCCCGGCGTGGCGGATAGTCGTGGGTTGGTCTGCACGAACTCCGGTGGGCTACGGCCTGACCGGATCCAGCGGCCGGCAACCGGAACCCGCAGCGGGGGTTCGGGGCAGGACTACAGCGGCCGGTCCCGGCGGTGGTGCCGCCCTGGTGGGGGCATCGGTGGCGCCACCGCCTCTCTTCTCGCCTGTCGAGCCGACGGCCGACCCAATCACAGACTCCGCCGCGCGCAGCGCACAGCGAGTCGACGCTGATCACAGCGTCGGATTTCCCGCGCTGATCGCCGTGTTATCCGGTCCGGATCGCGAGATCGTCCTGTCCCGGGTGGTAGCGGGGGTCTCCATCCCGGACATCGTGGCCATCTTGGGTGTCACGCCGGGGGTGGTAAGCCTGGCTCAGCACCAGGCCCTGGGTGCACTGCGGCCAGCGGCGACCGCCCATGGCCCCCCACCAGCTACCCGCAAGCGGGTGGTGCTGCTGCCACACACCCGCACCGAGCCCACTGACACCCGACCCCACAACCGCCGTCCAGGACGGAGCCCAGGCATGAACCACGACGAACCCCCGGGGCGCCATCGGGCCCAGGGTGACGACGCTACCGGTGCGATCACCACGAGCGGGCAGTGGCACGACGCGGAGCTCGCGATGACGGTGGCTCGGCACAATTTTGAGCGCTGGCTCGTCGATGGCCACCAGGACACCCCGTCGCTCGCCGTCATGCACGCCTATCACACCCACACGGCCCTGCACGAAGCAGCCCGGGCCATCGCCACCCTCATCGACACGTTCCGTGTCGAGGCAGCCGCACTGATCACCAGCCCGGCGCAGAGCACCGATGTCCCCGCTCAGCACCGGTGACCACCCGATAGTCGCCGTAGGCTCCGCGAAGCTGGGCCCCGTTCCGGGTCAATAGCATCTCGATAGGCGGCCGCGCCCGCGTGACCTACGTCGATTGGGGGCCTGTGCTCAGACCGCAGGACGCGGTGTCACCGTGGTGGATCAGCGACATTCGTCAACTCGGCGATGTGGTGAGCCTGGTTGATGATCGCCCGTGCCACGTGTGACAACAATTGGTTGTGATTGCGGGCGTAGGCGCGCATCAGGGCGAATGCCTGGGTGAGGCTGATATGTCGGCGTTCGGCCAGGATGCCTTTGGCCTGTTCGATCACCAGGCGGCTGTTGAGCGCGATCTGGAGTTGTTCGGTGACCATTTCGCTGTGTCGCAGGGTGCGGATTTGCAGGAGGCTGATCGTGTGGGATTCCAGAAGTCGGCCTGTGCTCTTGACCTGGGTGATCGGTGTACTCGGCCACCAGGTCATGACGCTTCTATGTGTGTCGAGATCGTTTAGCGTGGTTCCGCCTGTCGTGTGAGTCGGTGCGCGGGGGCATCAGGTGCTGGCCGCCGTGGTCGGGGTCATCGCTGCGGTGAGGGTGCGAAATAGCTGTCGGGCGATGTAGCGCTTGAGGCAGCGGCGGATCTCGCGGTCGCTTTTGCCCTGTTTGCGCCGACGCGCGAGGTAGGCCTGGGTCGCGGGGTCGTCGCGCATCCGCGTCGTGGCGATGACGTGGAGGGCTTTGTTGAGCGCTCGGTCCCCGCCCCGATTGAGCCGGTGGCGGGTGGTCTGGCCGCTGGAGGCCTCGATCGGGCTGGTCCCGGCGAGCTTGGCGAAGGCGGCGTCACTGCGACAGCGTCCGGCGTGGGAAAACGACACGATGGCTTGGGCGGCGCTGACCGGGCCGATCCCGGGTTGGCTGAGCAGCCAGGGACCAGGTCGCAGACGATGGCGGCTAGATGACTGATTCCTAATGTGGCTCGGTGCGGCGTGGCGGGTTGATCAGCGAAGAGGCGGAGGGCATCGATGATCGTTTGTGAAGACAGACCTCGATACCCTCCTCATCGCACTGTATGTCCTGATCGACGATCATGTCGTCCCGCCTCAGCGGCGCTGGC
>DATNDR010000091.1:0-9537 GCA_035606945.1 Pseudonocardiaceae bacterium | reverse complement strand
TCCAGCTATGTTTTTCGCACCGACAACGGCCCGGCGCTCAGGTGACCAGCTAAACGGCACTGACGCCCCTATAGATGTCAAGCTGGTGACG
The DNA here is from genome assembly GCA_035606945.1 of Pseudonocardiaceae bacterium. Classification (GTDB taxonomy): domain Bacteria; phylum Actinomycetota; class Actinomycetes; order Mycobacteriales; family Pseudonocardiaceae. Next base: position 9,446 of record DATNDR010000091.1, on the reverse strand, counting down.
GCTCGGCTTCGGGTGGGGAGGTGATGATCTGGTAGATCTCGCGGGCGAGGAGCGCTTGAGGCAGCGGATGGCTTCGCGGCGGGTTTTGCCTTCGGTGATGCGGCGGGTGAGGTAGTTGCGGGTGCGGGCGTCGCAGCGTAGTCGGCAGATGGCGATGCGGTAGAGCGCGCAATTGGCTTGGCGGTCGCCGCCGCGGTTGAGCCGGCGACGGCTGGTTTTGCCGGAGGAGGCTTCCAGGGGGTTGACCCCGCACAGGGCGGCGAAGGAGGCCTCGCTGTGCAGTCGGTCGGGGTTGTCCCCGGCGGTGATGAGCAGGGCGGCGGCGTTGTCGGGACCGACACCGCGGCGGGTCAGCAACCTTGGGCAGTGCCTGGTGATCGTGTCGGTGATGTGGTGGACAAGGTCGTGGATTTCTGCGGTCAGTTCCAGGATGCGCCGCGCGAGCAACCGTAGGGTGTAGATCGCCGTGCTGGTGACATCGGCGGGTGTGGTGGCCGGTAGCTGGGCGCAACGACGGATCAGCATCGTGTTGGTCAGGCCCGACAGCGCCTCACGCAGGGCTGGATCGGCCGCCACCACGAGTACGGCTTTGAGTTGAGTGATGGTCTGGCTGCGGGCCTTGACGGCAGAGTCTTTGGCCATCTTCAACACCCCGCAGCATCTCCACCGGCCCGTCACACCGGCCTTGGCGCTGCCGCTGGCCCGGCCGCTGAGGACCGCCCGGACGGCGGCTTCGGCGTCGAGGGTGTCGGTCTTGCCCCGTCGGCGGCGGGTGGCCTTGTCGGGTGCGTTGACCTCGATTACCTCGACCCCGGCCGCCCGCAGGTGCCGGGCCAGCGCCGCACCGTAGGACCCGGTGCCCTCCACCCCGGCCCGCCGCAGTACTCCGAAACTACCCACCCAGCCCACCAACGCCCGATAGCCGGCCGCGGTGGCCGGGAAGTGTGCGGTGTCCAGCAGCACCCCCAGCGCCGTAATGACCGCGGCGACGTGCACGTCGCTGTGGGTATCCACACCGAGGATGACCTCATCGGCGGCGCTGTCGTCGTGGTCACCTGACACCAGTTGGAGCATGCTGGGCATGGTCATTTGTCTCCTGATCGCCAACGGAACGGATGGCCATCGCCGGCCGGTGTGGGCGGTCAGAACTGTGACGGTGCCCTGTTGACGGCAAGGCCCCTATCGGGACACGCTCACCCGGTCCGGCGGCAGCAAGCACCACCCCACGCCACGGCCGACAGATCAGCGCCAAGGCATGTCAGCCAGTTGCATCGCGGGTCAGACCATGGTTTGGGATGGCACGCCGGCGATCTTCACGCTCAAACCAGACCCGGAGGCGGCACACGCCGATACTCACAGTTGCATCGAGCCGAAGAGCATCCTCTCCGCGCAACGGTGCCCACCGCCACCGACCAACCAAACCTGAGCCGGTCCGGCTAGTACGACGCTGACCTCACCACCGTGATCGCGACCTCCTGGTTCAGTTAGGAACGCGTTCGGCTTCGGCGATGGCCCAGGCGGCGTTGATGAGACCGATGTGGCTGAACGCTTGCGGGAAATTGCCCAGTAGCTCACCCGTGGCCTCGTCGATCTCCTCGGAAAGCAGCCCGACGTCGTTGAGGTAGCGGGCGGCTCGGTTGAAAACCTCGCGGGCCCGATCCACCTGACCGGCCAGCGCCAGTGCCTGCGCCAGCCAGAATGTGCACAGCAGGAAGGTGCCCTCTTCCCCGCCCAACCCGTCGACTCCTCCGCTGGTGCGGTAGCGGTAGACCAGACCACGCTCGTCGGTGAGCCGGTGGGCGATGGCCTCGATGGTCGCCAGCATCCGGGGGTCATTGGCGGGCAAGAACCCGACGATGGCCATCATCAGGTTGGAAGCGTCCAGATCGGTGGAGCCGAAGGATTGGGTGAATGACTTGGCGGTGTCGCTCCAGCCGTGCTCCAGGATGGTGGAGCGGATCTTGGTTGCGGTGGCCTGCCAGCCCGGCACCTTATGCTGCGCGCGTAACGCTGGCGCTAGCGCGATCGCGCGGTCCAGCGCCACCCAGCACATCAGCTTGGAGTAAAGGAAATGCCGCGGTTCGCTGCGCACCTCCCAGATGCCCTGGTCAGGCTCTCGCCACCGGATCGCGGCGGTGTCGGCGCAGGCCACCAAAAACTCCCGCCACGCGCCCGCGCCCGGGTGGTCGGGGTTGAGCTGATCGAACAGCCGGTACGCAGCGCTGAGCAGCTCGCCATAGACGTCGATTTGGCGCTGGTTCCACGCGCCGTTACCGACTCGTACCGGGCGGGAGTTGCGCCAGCCGCGCAGGTGCGGCAGTTCCCGTTCGGTCAGGTCCTGCTCGCCGCCGATACCGAACATGATCTGCAGCTCTCGACCGGAGTGCACTGAGCCGGCCGCGCTGACCGCCAGCTGATCGAAGAATTGGTGCGCTTCATCCGGGCAGGCCGCCACCCACAGCGCCTCGAGGGTGAAGCTGGCGTCGCGCACCCAGGTGTAGCGGTAGTCCCAGTTGCGCTGCGCGCCCACTGCTTCGGGCAGCGATGTCGTGGGCGCGGCGACGATCGCTCCGGTGGGCTGATAGGACAGCGCTTGCAGCACCCGGCCACTGTGGTGCACCAGCTCCTGCCATGGTCCCTGGTAGCCCTGGTGTGCCGCCGACCAGGCCTGCCAGGCGGTGATGGTCCGCCGCAACGCCGCATCAAGTTCCGTCGCGGACAGTGGCGCGGGAAACGGCTCGGAGGTGCTGCGGTGCTGCACGCCTAGCAGGACCCGCTGCCCGGCTTGCAGTGGGAATTTTCCGGTTGCGGCGCCCTCGGCGATCTGCAGCGGCGCCGAGCAGGACAGGATCAGCACATCGGCTCCTCCCCGCACCAGCACACCCCCGTCAATAGCCGTCAGCAGCGGGGCCACCAGGCCGTACTCCGGGCGCGGGGCGAAGTGCACCTCGACGCTCACCTCGCCGGTGGTGCACTCAACCGCTCTGACTAGCAGGCGGGGCGCAGTGGCGCCCAGCCGGTGCGGGTCGCTGGCGGCGCCGGTGGCCAGCGCGTCGGCGAGCAGTAGGGTGCCGCTGGGGGTGTCGAAGGACGTTTGGAGCACCATCGTTGCATCCAGATAGCGGCGCGTCACCGTGGCCTGCCCGACCGCGCGCACACTGAAGTGCCCCGCGCGGGCATCGAGCAGCCGGCCGAACACCGCGGGGCCGTCGAATCGGGGAAAGCACAGCCAGTCCACCGAACCCGCCCGGCTGACCAAGGCAGCGCTGTGCCGGTCGGAGAGCAAGGCGTAGTCGGCGATCGGAGTAGTACTCATCGACTTGCCTCCCCGGGTGTGGTGGCGCGGGAGCTTGCTGAGCTCGAGTGTCAGGCGGCGTCGGCAGGCGACCCAACCCGCCGTACGCCAGCCGCGGTATCCAGGTCAACGGCGTGGTTTCGGCGCCACCGTCACCCCGATCAACCGGTACTGGACCGACGACCCGATCAACAACGCCGCCGTCGAGGCGCACATCCCGATGCGTCGGGCCGGCACGTTCGAGGATATGGCCGCGGTCACCGCGTTCCTGTGCTCGGACGAAGCCGCCTACATCACCGGGTGACCCTCGTGACCCTGGTGGGCGATGGTGGATTGACCCTTGTACCTGAGCTTTGAGTCATCGGAAAGACCAAACCGGTGACCCTCCCGCCACAGCGCCAGCACCACGCCGACGACCATACCGAAGCGCTCGACCAGATCACCCCCACCGCAGTGGTCGCCCCGGCGGGACTGGTCAAAACACCCCACGCCGGACACGCACATCACCAACGAGCGTAGATCGGCTCGCGGAGCGTGTGTGTCGTCACCGAACATGGGGCACCTCCTGGCGCCTGTCGGGGTCTTGACGCTGAGCCAACCCTTCGCGCCAAACCATCGTAACACGATATAGTGTCCGTGTTCGGCGATGGTGGAAAGGAGTGGTGTCATGGGTCCTATGGCGACGGAGACTGAAGATGGGGGATCAGAACCCCTGACGAAGCAGGATTTCGAGGCGTTGGCCCAGTTCCGCTTCGGGATCCGCCGCTACCTACGCTTCAGTGAGGAGGCGGTGCGCCGGGACGGCTTGACTCCGCAGCAATACCAGCTGCTGCTGGCGCTGAAGGGATTCCCCGGCCGGGAATGGGCGACCGTGCGGGAGCTGGCCGACCGGCTCCAGCTGCGTCATCACAGCGTGGTGGAACTGGTCAACCGGGCCCAGCGCCAGGGGCTTATTGAGCGAGCAGCGGACCCGAGCGACGGTCGGGCGGTCCGGGTATTACTGACCAAGGCCGGGGAGCGGATCCTGGCACGCCTCAGTGCACTGCATCGTGACGAGCTCCAACGCATGGGCGCGGCGCTCACCCTGCCGAGCTGGAACGACCCGCCCGAGGGAGGGCGCGCGGCTCCTGGATGACATCGGCCGCCCAGGCCGGTGACGGTGATCTCAGGTGATCGGCAGTGTCTCGGGTCCGTGGTGATACGGCTACGTCGAACTCGGCGAGGCTTGTCGACGCCGACCGATGATGCAGCCAGCCACCACAACGCCGTCCCGAGCGACTCGCCACCAGCACGAGCAGCGGAGGACTGCGGTGAGGGCGATCGCCAGTGGCAGTGCCTGCCTTCGGTGATCCGACGGATCGCACGGTGGCCGCTGCCCGGCGGTGCGGAAGAACCGCACAAAGTCTGGGTCCTCGATCAGCAACTGGCGCTGAATGTCGTACAGCGTCGCGCGTTCGCGGTCATTGAGCACGACTCGCCTCCTGGTGCCACCGGCCTGGGAAGTCTCTACCAGCCGGGTAATAAGTAATATCGTATCACGATAAAAATTTGCGTGCGGATGGGTAGTGCGGGCGGGCTGAACCTGTCCAGCGTGTGGCCAGCGCGAGCGGATGTTCGCGATGTTCGATGGTCTGGTCCCGGACGGCCTCGTCCAACAGGAACAGCTTCGCATCGCGGCAGACGAAACCCAGCCTGTGCACATTCCGGGTGGACTGTGGATAGTCTGCGACAGGGAAAAGCCAGAAACCGTGCTGTGCGAGCAGCTCGAGGGTCAGCGAGTTCGGGATAGACTCGGTGATGGGCATTCCCGAACTGATCCACTCTCGCGGGTCAGGTCGGGGGCGAGACTGGCCTCCCGGAGCAGCATCGCCCAAGTGCTGCCGACCGAATAGCACGAGGACACGGTCAGGACCCTACCGGCCGCGTCCCCTCAGCAGCCTGTCAACGGCACGCCAAAGTTGACCCCCTGGCGGCATCCGTACTTGCAGGCCATCTTCGCAACGGTGGACTTATGTTTCCCGGCCGGGGTCTTGAGCATCGATGTCTCCATGACGCAGCTTCCCCAAGCGGGTACATCCTGGGCAAGAAGGTAATACTGGACGAACCCGCGATATCCCGACCGATACTTGGCGACGATCGTGCAATCCTCGTCGTGCACCAATGGGCCATGTTGCTCGGGTTTTCTCTTGCTCATGTAGCAGGCGCCTCGTCCCCGGATGACATCCCGTGGCACGAACAGGCCGATTGCACCATTGACCGCCCGACGGTTCCGGGTGATCTTCGTGTCAGCGCGCTGCGTCCTGATCTCGTAGCCGAGGAACCGCGCCACCTGGCTGGTGGCGTGAGTGATCAAAGTCTTGGATTTGGACAACTCCAGCTTGAGCTCGTCACGCAGGAACTCGCCGACCTTCGACTTGATCTCCACGGCTTCGCGCCGAGGACCAGCAAACCCCCAAGAGAAAATCGCAGCACCGCACATACCGAAGCCGCCGATAACCGGGATCGTCAGGGTTCTGGCTCGGCAGACGATGGTCGACCTCGCCAGCTGCCCGCCAGCCGATCGTTGGGCCGAACGGATGCTGGCTAACTATGCGAAGCTGAGGCAGGCTCCGCCGGACTGGCGTCCTCGTGCGGCGTCACGGTTGCTGGAATGACGACGACTGGGCAGGTTGCATGGCGTACGCACGCCGCGCTGACCGAGCCCAGCAGCACCTGCCGGACCAATCCGCCCCGATGCCGACCGACAACCAGCATTGCTGCGCCGCGCGATAGCTCAGGCAGGATGCGGCTTGCGTCACCTTCAATGCTGCTTTCGGCGATGGGGGGAAGCTCGGTTATTCCGCTGGTGGCCTGTTCGACCTCACGGTGCAGCATTGCCAATGATTCCTGATGCACCTGGCGGCTTGAGGCTTCCGTGAAGTATTCCGCCGTCGGATCAAAGGTCCAGGCATGTATGACCTGCACAGGGCAGTTGCGGATTTGTGCCTCCCGCAGTGCCCACTCAAGTGCATGCCGGCCCGTTTCAAAACCATCAATTCCCACCACGATCGGGAGGTGCTCTTGTTCAGTCATTGCAAGTCCTCCTCATTGCCACGACAACGTCCCACTGGCACTGTCGCGTTTGAGCATCCCGGCGGTCATGGCCATCGACCAGAGACAAAGGTCACGTGGCGGCGAGACTCGTTGATGCTTTCAGAGCAACGGCACCCGCTAGGTCAGCCAGGTACGCCGCCCTGCTGGGCGACAACGCTGACCCTGCCATGGCACACAGCGGCCCGCCGCTCCACATTGGCCAAGCCGTTGCCAGCCCCTGCTCGGTGATACCGATTCCGTCGTCGACTACTTAGATGACCAGCTCGTCGCCGCGCTTCGCGGTGACGGTGATGGCACCGGCCTGGGCATGGCGGAGGCAGCTGGTGGGCTGCTGGACCCAACATCGGGAGCCGAAGCGGTTTCACCCAAGCGGGGAGAATGGCTGGGGGCCGTCGGTCCCCGCGCCGACCGTCCTTGGGCACTGTCGGTCCCGCACCAGTGGATCAGCATTGCGCAAGGTTCACATTGCGTGACCGGTGGAGGTGCACCGTGCGCTCCACGATTCCACTCGGTCGGGTCGCCGGAATACCGGTAGGGATGCATTGGTCGGCGCGGGTCGGGATTGCGCTGCTCGGGCAGCTGGTGGGGTTGACGGTGCTGCCATCGACGGCGCCTGGCCTGGGCGCAGGTGCCTACTGGTTGGCCGGTGGGCTGGCGGCGTTAGGGCTGGGAGGGTCGCTGCTGACCCACGAGCTGGCGCACGCCGTCGTCGCCCACCGGGCCGGGCTGGGCGTCCGGCGGATCACGCTGTGGCTGCTCGGCGGGGTGTCGGAACTCGTCAGGCCAACGCTCCGACGAACCTCAGCAACCATCAATCCCGTTCTGATCACAGCGAGATGTCGGTCCGTCCCGGGGATTCTGTACCCGTACGAGGCTGCCTGCATCATCGACCCGAAGATGAAACGGAGCCTGGGACGCCTGGCAGACCGAATCGCCGGCGAGATCGACCAGCAAGGCCGCCGACAGAATAACCTCATCCGTCCACGCTGACCACCACGCTCACGCGCGTTCGGTGAATTGAAGTATGTCATCTAGTTAGCTGCCAGAGTGTGGTGCTGGTGTTGCCTCTGCATCTTCGCGGGCTTGTATCTTCGATTGTCCGCGATGTTCAATCTTTGTGGTGGCGTCCGGGCATGAGCCCGCCTCGTTGTTGACGATGGTGAGCACGGTCGCTTTGGGATCGTGGGCTAGGTCTTGGATGAAGCCGTGGTGATAGGCCTGGCGGGCCTTGCGGGTGGCCCATCGCCGCAGGGGAGGGATGCCCAGGAGTCCGGGCAGCTCGAAGACGCCTGGTCCCAGACGGTCCAGTCGGCGGGAGACCTCTGTCCCGAGGCGCAGTGTCTGCTCGACTGCCGTGCCTACGGTGGTGCCGGTGGTGCCAACGATAGGGGAGCTCCACAGTGCTTCCGCATCTGTTGCTCGCCAGTTTTGTGGAGGGTTGTCGGCTGAGGGGGTCGGGATGAGGGTTTCGGGGGTGAATGCGTCGTTGGCGCCGCCGGTGGCTGACCGAACGGCCCGGTAGAGGGCCGGTCCGTGCAGGCGGCTGCCCGATGCCCCGAGCCGGTAGGCGATGTCGATGTCGTCGATGCCGGCGCGGGCCGCGGTAATGGCGAGCTGTTTGCCGACGCCGTCGTCGAGGTGGCCATCGCCGAAGAGGATTCCACCTCCTTGGAGGGTGAGGCCGTGGCTGTCGTCCCAGTCGTGAAACACCCGGGCCAGCAGGTCGCCGAAGGTGATGGGCGGATACCTTCTCGTGCGGGCTTTGACCGCCGCGTGGGCGCGGTCGTAAAGAAAGTCGTCAGGGAGAATTCTGGCCGGTCGGGTGAGTTGTCGTAGTGCCGCGGCGGTGTCGGCGGCGACTTTGCATTGCAAGCTTTGCCAGAACCCAGGGTAGCGGTGATGCCAGAAGTGGCGGATGGCTGTGACCGGAGTCCGCAGGTGCCCCGCCGCGAAGGCGTCGGTGAGATAGTGCTGGGCTGCTGCCTCCCGTGCCATCGCCCGGGACTCGTCATGCTGGCAACGCCCCAGTCGGCAGGCCTCGTCGAGGGCCACCTCGTGAAGACGGCGATAGGCGATGACCGCGGAGTCGAAGCGGCTGGATCGGGGGCCGTTGTGATCGTGAGTGGTGTCGGGTCGGCCGGGAGCGACGAAGTGGTCGCCGTTTGCGGTGGCCAAGGTCAAGAAGCGGTCCCGGACTCGCCTTTCGACCTTGGTAGCCGCCGCAGTCGCGGTAAACCGGAAGTCACTGAACTGCCCTCCGGGTTCGAAGCGAGAGTCGACGAAGTCCCCGTCCACCGCCATCACCTTCAGCGCGCAGATGATTTCGTCCCGGGTCCCGGGCTGAGTTCCACACTTTCCGGGGATGGCTGCTAACTGGAATAAGTCGTCGGATGGTACATATTCCGGTTCGGCGTGGCTGCCGTTAACGGCGTGGGACCTAGAGTCGTGGCTTGCGAAGAAGTCACCACTCAAGGCCACCATGTCGCCGTAGCTGAGGGTAAAGCGCTCCTCGGCTGCGTCGCCACCGACTTGGACGAGCGCGCCTCCGGTGGCGGCGTGGCCCACGGCGCGATGCTCAGAGGACTTCATTTCAACCCTGCCCGGGTTGCTGGCGGGGCGGCGACGGCAGAACACACAACGACGTCAAGGGGATCGACTTCAGCAGCGGGAATGATCTCCCACTCATACCACTGGCTGAGAAGTGTCGCCGCACTACCTCCTGGTCCCAGCTTGGCTGCGCATCGTCGGCCCTCGGGGTGCCGGCGAGCTCTGGCCCGCGAAGGCTTCGGCACACGCGTGTTGGTCGCTCGGAAAGCGATCCCGTTGGCTTGACAATGCGCATCAGGCTGGTCCTTGGTCGGTTTGGGACGGGGAGTGCTTGAGGTCGCCGGCGTGATCACGCCGTTTTAGGAGGTGCGCCAGCCGGGTGCGTAGCGGGTGGCCAGCCGGGCCAGCGCTACCGCGGCGACGAACAACCCGAAATCACGCAGCGCGATGTCGAAGAAACCCGGGAAGGTCAGCAGGTTGACGATGATCCCGGCCAGCCAGGCGGCCACCA
>DATNDR010000074.1:0-132899 GCA_035606945.1 Pseudonocardiaceae bacterium | reverse complement strand
GGTGCGAGGCGTGCAACCGGAACTGCGCCGTGCCGCGGTTGATATGCGGAGCATTCTCGATCACTCCGGTTGTCCGCATTTAACGGAAGATACAGGACCGCGATCCAATACTGCCGTATCCGAGATCGCCCACCCTGCTAGGAACCATCGACCGCCTGGTGACGGTGTGGTCCGGCCGACGCGAGCGAGGCGGGTAGGCTGCCGGACGCGGCGATCCGGGCCAGCGCTCCAGTGGACAGTGTGGGCTCCGACAGCGGCCGCAGGTCATCAAGCAGCACCAGAGCTCCTTACTCGCTCGGCGGGTCGGCGGAGAAGGCCGAGTCCGCGATTCATTGGCAGTACGGCGTTTCCTCGCCGGCACGCACAGACTCCTCGATCACCGCGAGCGCGTTGTGCTGGGCCGGGGAAGGGCACCAGCGCGCAGGCGTCGGTTCGGCTCAGCCAGCGGTGCGCCACGTGCAGGCTCGCGCCCAGCGTGACGTCACCGTCGCCGAGCAGCGCGGCAGCACCGGGAACCAGCATCACGGTGTCGTAGTAGTCGTCGTAGAACCACGCGAGGAATGGCCGCAGACCATTCCGCGGTCGCCCTACGACCCACCCTGCAAATAAGCAGGCCGCCGCAATATTGATACGTCGAACCGCTATCTCGAGTCGGGATCTCGTCGAGACATTGAAGCGCAACCTTGCAAGCTCAAGCGTGATGCTATTCCTGAGCGAGCGGAATTCGATACGCGATCACTAAGGCCAACGGGCCAGCAAGGCGAGGTGAAGGCGGGTAGCTATTGTGCCGAACGGCCTTGTTGCCGGGTTTGTATACGTCCACGCCCCGCGTGGCAGTGCATTTGTGCGCGTGGACGGAGCCTGTGACGAGGTAGGACGGCGTCTGGGGTTAGACGTCGTCGTCGTGATGCTGTCCATCGCGGGATTTCACTGTTCTCGTACGGTGTGTGCTCCTACGCTCGCTCGTTGGACGTCGGCTTGGCGTCGACTTGTTTGAACTGTGGTGACCGAGCCACCGGTCTGGGGGCAGCGCGTGAGCGACCGGCGAGATGACAACGGTCGGTATGCCAGGCCGCCGGCATGGAAGCGGAGTCCGCGCGGGGAGCTCCCGCCTGAGCGCTGGGGGCGACCTCGTTCAGGGCAGGGCCGCCCGGTAGCAAGGCCACCCGCTCCGGGGCAAGCCGAGCATGAGCTGGTTAGGTGGAGCCTTGGGGAATGGTCGTTTCGGTGGCGAGTGCGCAGGATCGTGCTGATTGGGTTGCTGGCGATCATCCTGATGCCGGTGATGGCCTTCGTCGTTGGTTGGCTGGTGTTCCCGGTGCCCTCGCCGGCGGTGGTGGCGGCAGCACGCAAGCAAGCCACCACCATCGTGGCGAGTGATGGGAAGACCGAGATTGGTCGTTATGTGCCGGAAGAGGGCAACCGGATTGTCGTCAGCCTCTCGCAGGTGCCCGTGCACGTGCAAAACGCGGTACTGGAGGCTGAGGACCGCAGCTTCCGGTCCAACCCAGGATTCGACATCGGGGCAATCGCCCGAGCTGCTGGGGAACAAGTCACCGGTGGCAGTGGCGGCGGCTCGACGATTACGCAGCAGTACATCAAGGTAGTCACCGGCCACGACGAGTACAGCTTGCTTCGGAAATTCCGTGAGGTGATCGTCGCAGCCAAGATCACCAAGCGGGAATCCAAGGACCAGATCCTGCAGGACTACCTCAACACCATCTATTTCGGCCGGGGTGTCTATGGCATCCAGGCTGCCAGCCAGGCCTACTTCGGCAAAAACGTGGAGAACCTGACCGTCTCCGAAGCGGCGGTCCTGGCTGGACTGATTCGCTATCCGTCCGGTTTGGATCCGGCTACAGACCTCGCGGCGGCCCAGGCGCGATGGAATCTGGTCCTCAACGGCATGGTCGAGCAGGGTTGGCTATCGCCTGCCGATCGGGCGGTGCAGCAGTACCCGGAGACGCTTCCGCTGAGTCAGGCCAGTCAGGCGCTCGGTGTGCCGACTGACGATCGGGCGCACATCATTGATCGGGTGCTGGAGGAGTTGGACAGGCAAGGCATTACCCGAGCGCAGCTGGCCGAAGGGGGTGGCCGGATCGTGACGACCATTGATCCCCGCGCCCAGCAGCTGGCGCGCGATGCAGCCCGCACCGAGCTGCGCGGGCAACCCGGCAACCTTCACTCCTCGCTGGTTGCGATCGATCCGCGCAGCGGAGCCGTGATCGCGTATTACGGTGGATCGGACGGCAATGGGTTCGATTTAGCCGGTGGGCTGGCGTGGAGTCCAGGATCGGCGTTCAAACCGTTCACCATGCTGGCGGCGTTGGAGCGCGGCATCGGTATGTACTCGGTTTACGCCGGGCAGTCCCCGCTGGTCATTGATGGTCGTTCCTATTCTAACTCCGAAAGCATCAACTATCCGAAGCTGACGTTGAAGCAAGCGATGACGCAGTCGGTCAACACAGCCTTCCTGCGGCTCGCCCAAGACGTGGGTGCCCAGGCCGTCCGGGACGCCGCGATTCAGGCCGGAATCCCAGAAGAGATCAACGGCAAGCGGGCCATGGCAGAACCGGACACTGGGGCACCCGGAATCGGTATCACCCTCGGCCAGTACCCGGTGCACACCATCGACATGGCCAGCGGGTACGCGACCTTCGCCGCTGACGGCATACGTCACGAGCCTTTTTTGGTCCGGGAGTACGACAACTCGCACGGCAGCGTCGCATACCAGCACCTCGACAAGCCGCAACCCGCATTCGACCAAACCGATCCCACTCGCAATGCGCAGCTGGCCCGCAACGTCACCGCCACCCTCACCGACGTGGCGCGCAGCTCCCAGATCCCCTTGGCAGGCGGCCGCCAGGTGGCCGCCAAGACCGGAACCAGCCAGCTTGGTGACACTGGCCACAACTCCGCTGCCTGGACAATCGGCTATACCACCTCGATTTCCACCGCGGTCTGGGTAGGCGATCCGGCCAACTCAGCGATCAAGAACGCCACTGGAGCCGACATCTTTGGACGCGGCCTGCCCGGAGAGACCTGGCAACGATTTATGAATTCGTACCTGCAAGGCACTCGTATGGCAGTGTTCCCTCCGCCTAAGCTGATCGGTCCGCGACCGCCGACTACCCGGTCCCCCGTGTGGCGTACCCATGAACGGCGCAACACTGATCCCTTCGCACCACCACAACGCGATTTCCGGGACACTGAACCCACGCCGGAGGAACGTTCAACGAGGCCAGCCAGACCGCCGCGCAATAATTGCTACCCGTTTTGCCAGGACCCGGCTCCGGACAGCGAGGGCTTGGGCCGCTGACTTGTGAAAGTGTTCATCGTGATTACCGGTTCCACTATGACAGAACCGGGCATCCAAGCGCCTTTGCGCAGCTTGTAGTCGGCCGGTGTTGGCTGCCGCCGATCGTGCTCGTCACGTCGGCCCGCTGTCACTTACCCCCCGACCTGGATCATGCACGGCGGTCCACCGGGCCTTCCTGCCGGTGCGGCCGGGGGGTTAGCTGTAGAAACTCGCGCTGGGCTCGGGTGGTTTGCCGCTGACACGGGTGATCATGCCGTGGGCAACGTCGCGCAGCTTGGTATTGCGGTGCGAGGAGGCGGCGCGCAGGATGTCGAAAGCCTCCTCGGCGGTGCACCGGTTTTGGCTCATGATGATGCCCAGCGCTTGATCGATGAAGCCGCGGGAGGACAGTGCGGTTTCGAGGTGGTGGGTGAGCTCGACTTGGTCGGCTAGTCGCCAGGCTAAGTGCAGTGCCCGCGTTGCCTCACCGGCGAAGCCCTCGGCCTGCGCCCGCTGCTGCCCGGTGAAGATTCCGGGCTGGCCACAGTAGAGGTTTAACGCCCCGTACACGCCGGGGCTGATCACCAGCGGGATAGACAGCACGGAGCCAATGCCGTGGGCCAGCGCATCGGCGCGGTAGGTGCCCCATCGCTCCTCGGTGGCCAGGTCGGTGATGGTCACGACCTGCCCGGTGCGCATGGCGGTCAGGCAGGGCCCGTCGTGGTGGCCATATTGCACCTCATCGAGGTTGGTCGCGATGGGGTCGCTGCCGGCCACGGTGAACGGACAGCCGTCGCGGCGCAGAGTGATCCCACAAGACAGCCCGGGTCCCAGGGTGGTGGCGTACTGGGCCAGCTCGGTCAGGAACTGAGTGAAGGTTTCGGTGTCGATGAGCAGTTGCTGAAGTTCGGCGGCGGCGGATGGGCCGGAAACGGGCGGTTCCATGAGTGTCGTCACCAGGCTCGGCGCGGACCGCCGAGCAAGTCGCAGATCGTCGCAGACGGAACGCCGCTTGCTCGACGCACTCGAGGTACCTCCGATGTCGGCGACTTTCCCACGTTTGAGCGGTATGGGCTACTGCGGACCCAACCATTCCCCAAAAGTGTTACGGTGCAAGCACGGTCCGGAAGCGCGGCCAACCCCTTGCGAGTCAGATGTGGGGTGATGCGCCGCCGGACCCTTGTTCTTTCCGCGCCAGGTGCCCGTGGCCGACTGCCGGTCGAGGGGCGGTCCGCGGCAGTCACCGGCATCTCCGTCGATATGCGTGCCCTACGTCCAGACTGCCGTGTCCGGCGCGATGGGCGGGAAGACGCCCCGCGCGCCCTGTTGTCAACCGATAACCGACGAGCTTGATCCCGCCGCGCTGGGTCAGACGGGCATCGCACTGGGTAGCGGAGCGCCACGTCCCGCCACCGGGGCGACGCCCGAACCGACGAGTACAGCGCTAACCCGAGCTAGGTTAAGAACCACATGACCGAACGACTTAATGACCACAACGTCTCCCTCAACACGCAGTCAGCCCCCGGCGCGTGCGCCCAGATTCATCTGCCGTCCGGCCAGATCTGCGAGCTGCCCATCATCATCGCGGGAGCTGGTTCCTGTCTTCGCCCGGCGCCGCCCCTGCTGCCTACGGGGGCCGGGTGTTGATGGTGTCTCAGATCGATTCGAGCAGTACCCCCATGAACACCACCGCGCCGCAACCCGCCAGCGGGACCACCGGGAGTAAGAATCCGGTCCGGCGAGCCCCCTCGGCCGCGGAAGTGATGGCCGCGGTGTGGTGTCGCTCGGTCGGCAGCGCCTGGACGCTGGAGCTGCGCGAACTCGACAGGGACACCGGGCTGGGCCCGATCAGGGACTGGATCAGCTCGGGCGTACCGATCTCACAACAGGTGCCGCCGGAGACGCTGGCCCGGTCGCTGCTCGCCGAACACGGGCTGGCGCTGATCCGCGTTCCCGCCACCGGTCCCGGTACCCACACTCGGCGCCCCATCGGCTACGTCCGCGCCACCACTCCACCCTCCGACGCTGATGTAGGCCACCGGGTGCCGGGCGCTTTGTGACTCACCACACGGCTAACCCTGCCCCCCGCATCACCCAGCCTGGATCGGTCGGGTATACCACGACCGCCTCGACTGCCGGCCATCCTGGCCGAGATCGGGAGAGGACTCACACGAGAATCCACGTGCGAGTGCGCATGATGGCTGTAGGGTGCGTCGCGAAGATGGCTGGCTGGCGACGGGCCAAGCGCAGTCTGTAACAGGCTGGAGGAGAAGCATCATGGCAACAGGCACAGTGAAGTGGTTCAACGGGCAAAAAGGGTTTGGTTTTATCGAACAGGAAGGTGGGGGCCCGGACGTCTTCGCGCACTACTCGAACATCGCTGCCCGAGGCTATCGGGAGCTACAGGAGGGCCAGAAGGTCTCCTTCGACGTCACGCAAGGTCCGAAGGGTCCGCAGGCCGAGAACATCTGTCTGGTCTGACCGTCCGAATACGCGAAATCTCCGTTGCTCCGGGAACAAGACCCGGGGTTTTCCCGTATTTCGAAGATTTGCTTGCCCGTAGGATTTTTGCGGACGAGCTCCTAGGCGGATTTACTCCGGCGAGGGGTGGGGAATGTGCCAGTCCCCACCCCTCGCGGAGCGCAACGCCGATCAGGCGCGCGCGCCATATCCGGCCCTCACTCCACGGCCACTAGTCCGCGGTGCGCGTCCTCGAACGCCTTCAAACCTCAGCGGAAATCCGGCCACGGTCCGACACCTGACGACCAGCTTCGCGGGCCCGTGCGCGGATCGCAGCGGTCTGCTCACGATTCTCCCGCGCCGGTGCGGACGGACGAGAACGAGAATTCGACACGGTGGTGCGCTTGCCGACCCTTGCGGCCCGTGTTCGGCCGGACGACCACACAAGCGTCCGCTCATCAAGCAGAAGAGTGGCTGGAGCGCGACCGGCACGCCTCGCCTGGCACCAGCGGTTCCGCTGAGAAATGCGGCGGATCTGGCCTCCGCGCCGACTTCGAGGTCAACCGGCTAACCAGTCCGGCTAACGCCACTGGTGTCTTGAAGTAATTGACGGTACCTTTCGCGGTGACCGACTGCTCTTCGTGCGCGCGGCACCATAGCTCGCGTCGTTGCCGGTTTCACCATGACACGGCTCTCGTTGATGCCGGGATGGGAACACCGACATGACGTCGGTTCGCACCGCTAACCCAGATCAGCTCGATGCGCCCGGCTCGGCTGTCCGCGATGGCCCGGCACGCCTGAGTCTGCAATCAACTAATTCCGCCACGGCCGCTGTCCACCGCGCCGGATGGCCGAGGTCAGTCCACGTCCAAGACCTCACGGTAGACGGCCAGCACGCTCAGGCACCCCGTGAGCCGGACCCGGAGGATCTGGTCTGGGACGAGGAGGAATCCCAGGCGCTGCGCCAAGCCCGCAAGGACGCTGAAACCACCGCCTCGGCTGATTCGGTACGCGCGTATCTCAAGCAGATCGGCAAGGTCGCGCTGCTGAACGCCGAGCAAGAGGTGCAGCTCGCCAAGCGCATTGAGGCTGGGCTCTATGCCGCCGAGCGGGTGCACCGCGCCGAGGACCCGACTGAGGAGCTCTGCCCGCAGCAGCGCCGGGATCTGGCCTGGATCGTCCGCGACGGCGAACGCGCCAAAAACCATCTGCTGGAGGCCAACCTTCGCCTCGTCGTCTCGCTGGCCAAGCGCTACACCGGGCGTGGCATGGCTTTCCTCGACCTGATCCAGGAAGGAAACCTGGGTCTGATTCACGCGGTGGAGAAGTTCGACTACGCCAAGGGCTACAAGTTCTCCACCTACGCCACCTGGTGGATCCGCCAAGCGATCGCCCGGGCGATGGCTGATCAGGCCCGCACCATCCGGATCCCGGTACACATGACCGAAATCATCAACAACCTCGCTAGCGTCCAACGCGACCTGCGACAGAGCCTGGGCCGCGAGCCCACCCCCGTGGAACTGGCCAGGGAAATGGACATCACTCCGAAGAAGGTGCTAGAGCTCCAGCAGTACGCCCGCGAACCAATCTCCCTCGATCAGACCATCGGCGAAGAAGGCGACTCCCGGCTCGGCGATTTCATCGAGGACTCCCAGGCCGTGGTCGCCATGGACGCCGTCTCGCTCCTCCTTCTGCGGGAGGACCTGCAGTCCGTGCTGGCCACGCTGTCCGAGCGAGAAGCCAGCATCACGCGGCTGCGATTCGGGCTCATCGACGGTCGACCACGCACACTCGATGAGATCGGCCGGGTCCATGGGGTCACCCGGGAACGCATCCGGCAGATCGAAACCAAGACGATGTCCAAGCTACGTCACCCCTCCCGCTCCCGGGTCCTGCGCGACTACCTGGACTGACCAGGAAGCGCGCTGGTCAAAAATCACCACCACAACGTCAGCCAAAACCTCTTGAGCGCACGGCGTTCGGTGAGCACAGCGCCCCCACGGCTGTAACCAACGGACGATAATCCGGAGATGGACAGCGGAAATACGGCGTTCGTGCTCGGCTCTGCGGCGTTGGTGATGCTCATGACGCCGGGCCTGGCGTTCTTCTACGCAGGCATGGTGCGGGCCCGCAGCGCGCTCAACATCATGATGATGAGCATGGTGACGCTCGGCGTCGTCGGGCTGATCTGGGTGTTGTTCGGCTTCTCGCTGTCGTTCGGTGACTCCCACGCCGGGCTCATCGGCGGGTTCGGCTTCGCCGGCCTGCGAGTGCCCGGGATGGTGGTCGGGAACGGTATTCCGCTGGCGGCCTTCGCCATGTTCGAGTTGATGTTCGCGATCATCACCGCGGCGCTGGTGTCAGGGGCTATCGTCGACCGGGCGCGGTTCTGGTCCTGGACGGTGTTCATCGCGCTGTGGACGGTGGGGGTCTACGTCCCGCTGGCCCACTGGATCTTTGCCTTCGACGGTTTCTCCGGGGCGCACGGCGGCTGGCTGGCGAACCGGGTGGGTGTGCTCGACTTCGATGGGGGCACGGCGGTCGAGGTCAACTCGGGGATGTCCGCCCTGGCGCTGGCGCTCATCGTGGGCCGGCGCCAGGGCTGGCCACGCGAGCCGATGCGCCCACACAATCTGCCGGCCACACTGCTCGGCGCCGGATTGCTGTGGTTCGGCTGGTACGGCTTCAACGCGGGTTCAGCGCTCGCCGCGAGCGCGGTCGCGGCCAACGCCTTCCTCACCACCACGGTCGCGGCAGCGGCCGCAGTGCTCGCGTGGCTGGGCGTCGAGCACCGCCTCGACGGACGTCCCACCAGCCTCGGCGCGGCGTCGGCTGTGATCGCCGGGCTGGTCGGCATCACCCCGGCCTGCGGCTACGTCGACACGTTCGGCGCGATCGTCATCGGGCTGGCCTGCGGCGTGATCTGCCAGCTCGCGATCCGCCTCAAGTACCGGCTGGGCTACGACGACTCGCTCGACGTGGTCGCCCTCCACGGCGTAGGCGGAGCGGTCGGGCTGCTGCTGACGGGCTGTTCGCGACCACCGCCGTCAACTCCGCGGGCGCGAACGGGCTGTTCTACGGGGGCGGTACTGACCAGCTCGGCAAGCAGGCCGTCGGGATGCTGGTAGCCGCCGGGTACGCATTCGTGGTCACCTTCGGACTCGCCTGGCTGGTCCGTGTCACGATGGGTTCCGGGTGGCCCCCGAGGTCGAGGCCGAGGGCATCGACGAAGCCGAGCATGCCGAAAGCGCGTACGAGTTCTCGCCGCTCACCACGACGGGCCGGGCCACGGTGCTGCCGTCCCTCCCGGTGACTCACGAGGAGAGCGCGACATGATGCTGGTGACCGCGATCGTCAAGCCGTTCACGCTGGGCGACATCAAGGTCGCGCTGGAGCGCCTCGGCGTGCTCGGAATGACGGTCAGCGCGGTGCAGGGCTACGGTCGGCAGAAGGGACACACCGAGGTCTACCGAGGCGTGGAGTACGCGGTGGACTTCGTGCCCAAGGTTCGGGTCGAGATCGTGGTCGACGAGGAGCGGGTGGACAAGACCATCGACGCGCTGATCGAGGCGGCTCGGACCGGAAAGATCGGCGACGGGAAGATCTGGGTCACTCCGGTTGAGACCATAGTCCGGGTGCGAACCGGGGAGCGCGGTCTGGACGCCCTGTGACGCAGACTCCCGCCGAAGATCTCGTCAGGGCCGCGTCGCACTTCTCGGCAGGCATCAGCGCACCAGCACGCGCTGATGTCGTCGATCGAGGCCCGTGGTGAAGGTAGATGGGTGCAAGTAGCATGCTACCGTCATGCTTATGGCTAGCCTACAGGTGAAGGATGTTCCGGATGATCTGCACCGCGAGCTGCGGCGCCGTGCCGATCTGGAGGGGCTGACCATCCGAGATTATCTGCTGCGCCTGATCCGAAACGACCAGCAACGCCCGCCCGCGACCGAGTGGCTGGCACGCCTTCGCCGGCTCGAGCCGCTCGATCTCGGTGCGCCCGCCGCCAAGTTCGTTCAGGCCGATCGTGCCGCGCGCGATCTCGATCCGTTACCGGAACAGCGTCAATCGTGATCGTGATCGACGCGAGCGCGTTTCTCGAAGTGCTCATGCGCTCGACATCCGGGCTGGTGGTGGAGACACTGCTCGAAGACACAATGGCGCCCGACCTGCTGGATGCCGAGGTGTTTCATCGACTGGTCCGCGCCGAACACGGCGGAGCACTCAAGCCGAGACAGCTCGACGAGCGCCTGGAGTTGCTCTACGACGCCCCCATCGAACGGGTTCCCTGCCGGGAACTGCTGACCACGGCCCGGCAGTTCGTCACAGCGATGTCCGGCTACGACGCGCTCTACGCCGCCCTCGCCGCAAGCCTGCCATGTCCACTAGTCACTACGGATGGACGCCTCGCGCGTACCGCAACGACACAGTTCGGCCTCACCGTGACCCACGTTCCTGTGCCCGGCCCATTCAGGGATCCTTAAATCCTCTCACAGGCCTCGAAAGCGCCGCGGTGATTGTGCGCAGCTAAACGGAGGGGTGACCACAATGCGGCCACCCCTCCCGTGCCGGCGATTTGCGTGCGCGCTTAGGGGAAACGCGCGTCGGTACTGCACGACTAGGAGGTTAGTCGGCTGCCCCAGCACCGCTCTCAGCGTTACGCCGGCCATGCGGGTGTCGTTTCCTAGCTAACGACACCGAATACGATCACCGCTCACCCGAGCGGCCATGGTTATTAGCTGCTGGTATCAGTGGCAGGGAGCACCATCAGCGCTGCCGCCCGCGCCACCATAGGCGTTAGCAGCCGAGTTGAGCTGGTGGGGCTGCAGGATGATGTTCAGTAGGTTGACGCCGATGCCGCCATAGGCATCGCCGCCGTTGCCACCGACACCGCCGTTGCCGCCGCACTGGCCGCCGGTCTTGGCAATGCTGCCGGTCAACGACAGGACGGTACGGGCGGGAAGCAACTCAACGTGCTGACCGTCAATCTCGGTAAAGCTCAATGCGTCAGGCATCCAGGTCCTCCTCGGAGTAGTCTATAAAGCCATCATCGGACGGCGTGACCGATTTAGCTAATACCTATCGTGGCGAACAAAAAGTTATCTGACAACATCTGTTCACACCTAATTGTGTAGCCCACCACGTAGCCGCGACAGAGCCTTTTCGATTACTTACCCGACGGACGAGCAGTTACTCAGGACCAGAATATCTGTACCTACACGCAACTCTCAGGCGAGTTCATTCATGGCAAGCTCATCCGGATCATCGCTGGTCACGTGCGCAGGGATGATCCTAGGTGGCGGCCAGCAGGTCGTTGCGCCGACGAATACCTGCTTGCCCCGACCCATCCCAGGAACCGGCATGCCCCTGGAAGACATAGGTGCGCCGCGGTGATTACCAAGGCTCGCTGATGCGGCACGTAGTGTCCTGCCCCGTCCAAAGGAACTGGTGTACACCCACAGCGGTACGCGGCGGACAAGAGCCCCGAAAAAGGCTCAGTGCGGTGGTGCCGGCACCTGGTTCACGGCGTCGCGTAGGGCCTGGTTGAAGACGTTGATGTCTTTGCTCTGGGCAAATGCCGCGATCGCGTCGTAGAAACCCTGCTGGAACTGTGGGCTGGTGGCTTCACCGTGTGTGATCGACAGCAGGACTGGGTCTTGCGCGAAGGCTTTCGCCGCGGACTGCTGGTAAGGCGACAACGACGACACGTCCACGTCTGTCCGTAATGGTGTGGAACCCTTCTGCCGGTTGAATGCCAGCTGGGTGGGAGCCGCTCCGATCGTGGCCAGGAATGCTTGGGCGTTCTGCGGGTCGTTCGCGTTCTTCGCCATGACGAAGGTGTCGACAACCGTCAGGAATAGGGTGCCGGTGCCGGGATACGGCACGTGATCGAAGTCGGTCCCTTCCTTGGCACCGTCCACGACGAGTTCACCGTACGCCGAGTCGTTGATGCTCTCGAAGGCACAACCGCCGGCGGCGAGTTTTCTGGTCGCCTGGTCCCAGGTCAGCGCGCCGGCTTCCGGATCGGCGTATTCCAGCATCGTGCCGAACCGACCCAAGGCCTGGCGGACCTGCGGGCCGTTCCAGTCCAGCCGGTCGGATGTCAGGCTGGCCCATCCGTCGCCACCGATGACACCCAGCAGCGTGTTCTCGAACAGCTCGGCGCGAGCAAACGGATCCTTCGCGCCCAGGCACAGCGGGACCACCCCCGCCGCCTTCAGCTTGGCCAGGTCGGCGAGGAACGCATCGGTTGTGTAGCCGGCGACCGGCGCCGTAATCGTTGCCTTGTCCAGCAGCCTTTTGTTGAACCACAGCACGTTGATCCGGTGCGCTCCGGTGGAGACGCCGTACTGCTTCCCGTCCTCGGAGACGGCTCGGCGCAGGTCTGGGCGAATGGCGGAGGACAGGTTGTCGCGTTGGTAGATCGAGCTCACGTCGGCGATTTGTCCCGCGTCGATGTACTGCTTGATGGAGGCGCCCGGGTGGGTCTGCCACACATCCGGTGGATCACCACCGAGCAGGCGGTTGGCCAGCACGACGTGTGCGTTGCTGCCTCCGCCGCCGGCGACCGCCACGTTGCGCACGTCTACGCCCGGATGGGCGGTTCGGAAGTCGTCCAGCAGTACGTTCAGCGCGGCACGCTCTGACCCAGACGTCCACCACGACAGCACCTCGAGGTTCCGGGTGGGGGCGCTGGTAGCCGTTGAGGCCGGCCCGCCACAGCCGGCGAGCAGCAGCGCGAGGCCGGCGGCCAGGGCCGTCAGGCCTGAGCGGCGTTTGCGAGTCACGGTCGGTTCTCCTGGTCAGGTATGGGCAGGCACCGGCTCCGGCGCGCCGCGCGCGACCGGTTGTGTCGCCCCGAGGTCGTAGAGCGCGTAGGCCATCACCACCGCGTAACAGGCGGCCGGCACGATGAAGGAGAATGCCGGGCTCGTCGCGTCGATGACCCTCCCTTGGATCAGCGGCATCAGCGCGCCGCCGACGATCGCCATGACCAGACCGGCCGCACCGAACTTGGTTGCCGGCCCCAGCCCCTGCAACGCGACGCCGTAGATGGTGGGGAACATCAGCGACAGGCAGAACGACAGTGCCGCTACCGCGATGACGCCGCCGAGGTCCGGGCTGGACATGGCATAGATGCACAGCAACACCGCCAGGCCGCCGAGTATCGCCATGAGCGCGGTGGCCCGGAAATACCCCATCAACCAGGTCATCAGGAATCGGGAGCCGAGAAAAACCAGCAGGCTGATCTGCAGTACGAAACCGCCCAGCTCCAGGCTCCCGTGCAGGGCCTGCTCGGTATACTGGATCATGAACGTCCAGGTGCACACCTGGGCGGCGATGTTGAAGAACTGCGCGATGACGCCGAACCGATAGGTTCGGTTTCTCCAGAGCCGCCCGATGATCTCGCCGCGCGGCCCTGCGCTAGGGCTTGCCGGCGGAAATTCCTCCCGGATCGCCGGAGCCTTCTGGACCGCAATGGCCACCCAGATCACCAGCAGCAGGACGGCCAGCCCGATGTAGGGCACCATGACCGCCTTCAGCTCCTCAGCCTGGATAATACGCAACTGCTCGGGGGTCACCGAGCCACGGTCGATCGGCGAATTCAGCTTGGGTAGGACGAGGACGGTGGCGAGTAAGACTCCGATATTGGTGCCGACCGGGTTGAACGCCTGCGCCAGGTTCAGCCGCCGGGTGCTGTTGGCTTCCGGGCCCATCGAGATGACAAAAGGATTTGCCGACGTCTCCAGGATCGATAACCCGGCGGCGAGCGCAAACAGCGCCACCAGGAACACGGAGTAGGTCATGATCTTGCTGGCCGGGTAGAAGGACAAGGCACCCAGCGACGCCAGGCCGAGTCCGGTCAACACCCCGGTCTTGTAGCCGAACCGCTGATTGATGAACGCCGCCGGCAGGGCGAGCGCGAAATAGGCCCCGTAGTAGGCAAACTGCACCAGCGACGCCTGGAACGTGCTCATGGTGAAGATCCGCTTGAAGGCCGCCACCATGGGAGCGGTCATGTCTGCGGCGATTCCCCATGCGGTGAAGCAGCAGACCACGACAGCGAACAGCACGATCATGTGCTTGTAGACGAACGGCTGAGCGGTCGCCCGGTTCGAGCCCGCCGGCTGCTCGATTGTGCTCATCGCGGCTCCCTTCGCGGCCGGACGTGCCAGGATCAGACGGTGGGCAAGTGGCCACGCCCAGCACCCGACGCGTCGTTGGAGCAGTCCCGGGCCGCGATCAGCGCGTCGATCTCGGGTCGTGTCGGCGGGTCGGCACCCGGCCGGGAACAAGTGATCGCCGCGGTCATGGCCGCCGCGTCCACGACGCTGGCCAGGGTCGACTCGTCGATCGCCGCTACAGCCGCGCGCCGCGATCCGCCGATCAGGTCGGCCCGGTGCAGCGCCTCGAGCAGCCCGGAGGTGAAGGAATCACCTGCGCCGACGGTGTCCACCAGGTCGATCGGCACGGCAGGTCGGTACAACTCGACGCCGGCGCAGACGGCGTAGACGCCCATCCCACCGCGGGTCACCACCACCAGTGCCGGTCCTGACCCCAGCCAGTGCTGTGCCACGAGCTCATCGGGCTGATCGGGATAGAGCCACCGAAGGTCTTCGTCGCTGACCTTGACTACGTCGGAAAGGGCAACCAGATGCTCGATCTCCGTCCGCGCCTGCGCCGCGTCACCCAGCAGAGCCGGCCGTACATTCGGGTCGTAGGAGATCGTCACCCGACCCCTCGTGCGCTCTCGCTCGACCAGATCGATGACGCTGGCGTTGCCGGGCGGCAGAGCCGTCGCCAGCGAACCGGTGTGCAGGCAGCGAGCCTCGATCGGCAGCGGCGCGAGAGCGGGCATGTCCCAATCGATCCGGAAGTCGTACGACGCGATACCCGCGGCGAGCGTCGCAATGGCCAGGCTGGTCGACAAGGCGGGGGGACCTCCGTTGACCCGGACGCCGCCGGCCCGCAGATGCTCAAAGATCATCTCGCCCAGCCCGTCATGCCCGAGGCGAGTCATGAGCGTCACCGGAACACCCAGCCGTGCCAGACCGAGCGCGACATTAGCCGGGCTACCGCCCGGATGGGCGACGAACGTACGACCTCCACGCTGGCCGACCAGGTCGACAAGCGCCTCCCCGATGACAACGAACATGACATCACCACCCGGACCGAGTGCAGCAACCAAGGCGCGACTCGGGGCTCAGCGAGTGGCCCATGCCCAGTACATACCCGCTAAACGTCGCTCTTACTAGGTTTCGGCGTGCTCGAGCGCGTTCATGTCGGCAGACGTCAGCGTGAACTCGTACGCAGCGAGATCATCGGCCATGTGCTGGGGGTTGGTCGTGCCGGTGAGGACGATCATTCCCAGCTGAAGTGCAAAGCGAAGGATCACCTGCGCCGGGGACTGCTGGTGGCGGCGGGCGA
This sequence comes from Pseudonocardiaceae bacterium, assembly GCA_035606945.1. Lineage (GTDB taxonomy): Bacteria > Actinomycetota > Actinomycetes > Mycobacteriales > Pseudonocardiaceae. The sequence goes on along the minus strand of DATNDR010000074.1, from coordinate 117,715 downwards.
TGCCGTGAACGAGCGCGCCGCGAAGAACTCCTTCGTTGGCAGTGAGCAGTGAGAATCCCTGATAGGTCATCCCTTCACGAGAACAGATGGCCCGCACGCTCGCGTCCCATCCCTGCGATGCATAGCAACGGTTCTGCACGAATGTCGGCCGCACCCGCACGGTGCGAAGCAGAGCTACCAGCTGATCGGGTACGAAGTTGCTCACTCCTATGATGCGCGCCCGGCCCGCCTCGTGAAGGGTTTCCATGGCCCGCCAGGCTTCGATATCAGCCGTGGACAGTCTCTGCGGCTGAGAGGGAGCGTGCAGAAGATAAGAATCCACTACGTCCACACCGAGGTGTGACAGCGAACTCTCGAAGGATTGTTCCACCTGACGCGCGACGGGCGCGGTCGGAGCATAGGGCAATCGGTGATCCTGGTACGCGCGGAAGGTGAATTTGGTTTGCACGAAGACGTCTTCGCGGCGCAGCGTTCCTCGCTCCAACTCAGCCCGCAGTGCACGTCCGACCTCGGCTTCGAGGTAATGCCGACGCTGGTTGGCCGTGTCCACCCCGCGGAACCCCATACTGAGCGCCTGCTCAACGACGTGTGCTGTTCGCTGTTCCTTCCAGGCTGTGCCATAGAGCAGGGTTGGCACCGTCACTCCGCGGATCTGCCGCGTCCGCTCTGCCATTACTCCTCCAGTCGGCCGCCTCGGCTGCCCACGAGGAGCATGCGCCAGACATCCATGGCGATCCGCGCGATCGCGGCAGCCGACGGGGCCGCGAGCAGCCACATGGAAGAAGCCCCGTGACGCTGCCGGGTCGGGGGTCCAACAGCATCACGGGGCTCTACCCGTCCCTATCGCTGGTGCCTACGGCAATGTTGCAGATCTTGCCAGGATTCACCAGGTAGACGGACGCGACCTCGCTGTAGCTACGCACAGTAGCCGCCTTGAGGCGAAGTGCCCGATCTGTCATCGGCTCACGGATGCCCTGGGCGGTAGAACATCTGCTGCTCGCAGCCCCGTGCCCGGTTGTCCCAGTCCCGGCACGTGAGGCAGGGCAGTGAACTCCGGCATGCGGACCTCCTACCGCGTTCAGGCTGTGCGGTTCGATCAAATCGCCAGTCTACTATTTCGACAATAGGCGCGGAAAAAGCAGTACCGGCGCTGCAGGAAAATACAGAGCGGCGTCATTTGGGGGGCAACCGTGCTATACATACCGTTGGCGCTGAGTAAATGACTGCTCACCTGTCGCGAGCGTACTACGCTATTCGAGCGGTGTAGACGCTTGCTCGTTACGCCGACGTGGATGCCGCCGATACTCTCTGCAGCCACAACTTCGATGGTATCGCGCGCGCCACGCATCCGGGGATAAAAGATTTTGCAAGCATCCCGCTATCGATGTCGGGGTCGGCGTGGCAGACGAAAGTGAGCTGCGGTCTCGACGTGCCGACGCGACTCTAGGAGGACCCATGCACATTCACCGGCTCGCCGGCGACATCAGCGTCTTAAACGACCACCTCGAGGTGCCCGGCATTGGTTTCCTGCCGGTGAACGCGTTCGTCCTGCACGCTGCCGAGCCCGTCGTCGTCGACACCGGCCTAAGCCTGCCGGGTCGGGGCTTCATGGATACGCTGGGATCGGTCGTCAATCCAGCTGACGTGCGATGGATCTGGTTGACCCATCCTGATCGAGATCACACCGGAGCGCTGTTCGACCTGCTCGATGCGGCACCTCACGCGCGGCTGGTCACTACGTTTCTTGGCGCCGGCATCCTGTCGACGGAGCGGCCAGTGCCACTTGATCGGCTCCACTTGCTCAATCCCGGCCAATCACTGCAGGTAGGCGACCGGACCCTCACGGCGTTCAGACCGCCGTTATTCGACAACCCCGCAACAATCGGCCTCTACGACGACCGCTCACAAACCTGCTTCAGCTCCGACTGCTTCGGCGCGCCCATGCCAAGCGCTGAACTCGCCGGGTGCAGCGACGTCGCAGAGGTTCCGACAGACCAGCTCCGCTCCGGGCAACTGCTCTGGGCCACAGTTGACAGCCCCTGGGTGCACACCACGGACGTTGCGCGCTATCTCCAAACCATCGAGCCGATACGCGCGATGGACCCCGCAGCGATTCTCAGCACGCATCTACCTCCCGCCGTCGGGCTCACATCACAGTTCCTCGAGATGCTCACCGCGGCGCCGCAAGCCGACCCGTTCGTCGGGCCCGACCAACGTGCGCTGGAAGCAATGCTCGCCAGCTTCGAACCAGCTGTTACCTGATCACAATTTCGGTTGGAGGCATCATGCACGCACTGTTCATCGAAGTCGACGTCGAGGATGGCTTCTCGTTAGAGCACGCTCGCAAACACCTGCAAGAAAACGCACCCCCGATGGCACACGAGGCCGGCGCTCGCGCCGCATATTGGCTCGCCCCACAGGGCGGCCGCGGCATCTCTGTAGCCGTCTTTGATTCTCAAGACGATGCGGAAAAGCTGGCCAGCCGGTTCCACATCGGCGAGGCCCCTCCCGGTGCACCGCCAGGTATCACCTTCCGCACCGTTGAGGTCCGGGAGGTTCTTGCCAACTTGTAACAGACCCCTGCGTTAACGCGCGAGGAGATCAGCAGCGAAATGTGCCGCTCGGTCAGCTGGTCCATGCCGTAAGGGAGTATCCCGACGACTCCACTCGGGTGTACTCCCCCATGCCGGTCACGAGCAGGTGGTGGCAGCGCGTATTCCACTTCGCCGGGTTCAGCAAAGTTGCCGCGCCGCAGCGGACTGGGGACGTCCCGCTGCGGCGCGGCGCCGCCGGACCGAGGGGGAGTGCCGGCGGACTCCTTCGAGCCGGAGCCCGGATGGGCGCCGCCAATCAGGGAGGTGCCATTGACATTCGCTACCTAAGGTTAGGCTTACCTGCGAGACAGGGCCACCCTAACCACTCCAATGGCGCACGCGGGGGCGAGAGCGTGGCTGTCCCATGTACGGACTGCACCCACTTCAGCGCTGTGGGCAAGACACGGACGGCCCCGGCGCACCGCTGGAGAGCTGGTCAGGGCCGGGCGGCTGGACGTCCGGGAGTATCTCGATGAGCTGGGCAGCCGTGGAGGCCAGCGCGGATACGTTGTCCCAGCAGGTGCTACTCGGTGAGACAGACGCGCCGTCTCAGTTTCGAGCCTCTAGCGCAGCCGATGCAGCTGAAGCGGTCTGCGCATCGGCCCGGAAGGGCTCGATCCGTCCATCGGGCATGATCAGGTACACCGTCTGCTCGCGGAGGAAGGCCCCCACCGCGTTCGAGCCCAACGCCGCAGCGGCGAGCAAGGTGCCCCCGATCCGGTAGACGTCTCGCACCACGCCGATGCGGAACAGCGAACGCGTCTCATTCACCACTTCCCCACGCCCGGCCCGCAGGATCGTGCGGAGACTGTCCTGCATGCCCAGCGCGGCCACCGCAACCGAGATGTTCTCAATCTCGTGGCTGGTCACCGCCGCCAGCGCTCGCGCCCGGTGTAGTGAAAGCCGCCTGAGCAGAAAGTGGCTGCCGCCCCGGCCGATCACCACGGGGAGGCCGTAGTTTTTCGCCCGTGCGACGTTGTAGCGGTCCGGGTCGCTTTCGACCGCCACCGTGGGTACGCCAAGCTCGCGCAACAGCAGACACAGGCGTAACCCAACCTGGCCGAGACCTACGACCACGACGTGGCCCTTGCGGGGAACCCTCCGGGAGCCGAAGAGTGTGGTGAGCCGGCGGTCCAGGAGGCGCTCGACGACTCCGGCGGTGAACAGCGCAGTGAAGGCAACGGCCAGGAGCATGTTTACCGCCGAGAAGACCTTGAACCAGCCGGGGCCCTGCTCAACGGCCTGGTCCGGTCCGACGGTGACGATGGTCTTGGTTGCCGCGTAGAAGCCATCGATGAGGGACCGGTCAAGGAGCAAGATCGTCCCCACGGTCTCGAGCACCAGTATGAACAGAAAACCGAACAGGCCAGCAATCAGGATCTGGGCGCTGGGCTCGAAGGGCCGAACAAGCGAGCCGAGGCCCGCCAGCAGTTGCTGCCAGCGATGGCGGCCTGGCGCCTCGATCGTCACCAACTGTAGTTTCGCGTGGTCTGCCCGCACACCGGAAAATCCCTCCGGCGTGCGCCTCACCCACAGCAGGCGATCATCAAGGCTGGGCCCGGCCAGCGTGGGTGCCACGATCTCGGCCATGGATGTGACGCGGATATTGCTCACCGCGCGCTCCAACTGGGAACTGACGATTCGGCCGTGCACCGTGACGATCAGAGGCACCCCGGGACGAACATGCTCCACAACGAGCGCCAGCCGAAGCGTCACCGCATCATCCCTGGAGCATATGATCACGGAGTCGACCTGCTCGGTCAGCGCCTCGCGGATGTCGGTATCACTCGGCTGCACCAGGCGGGTCACCTGGGCCGCGGCGGCATGCAGCGCCCGCTGCGTGGCATCGGGCAGCTCACCGGGCCCGACGAGGAGCACCCGCCAACTGCCAGAACTGTCACCCAAAGGTCGGTTCTCCATCTCACCTCTCAGTTGTGCCAGCGGCGTCGGTACGACTCGCACCGCTACCAACGGGGGGCAGGTCGTGCCCGGGGTTTAGTCGGGATCGATACGTCGTCCCCTATTCGGCGATCTCTCGCCGTGGCATCCGGACAGATATGATCATCGGGAGCCATCGACTTCCAGCCTGTGCGTGGGGTCGACATCTCGCAACCCCACGGCAAATGGTGGCTTATGGGGTGGAATGCGAAAACCTCGCGTCCTAAGCCCTTTGAGCGGCGACTTCAGGTCGCGCCCAGACCATCGCCAGCCTCTTGGCGTCCACACAGATGCCCGAGGGATCCGGATTGCGCGTCGAGGCCGTCAGTGTCACCGAGCACGACGAACACTCCCTCGAACTGTCGATGGTGCCCCAACCGGCCGCCGGGGACACGATCGTGCAGGGCGGCGCGGCTGTCGTCTTCCTGGAGCCGGTCGCTGCACAGGCGCTCGACGACATGGTGCTCGACGTGCAGCGCCTCGACAGCACAGACGGCCAGCAGGCGTACCGCTTCGCCCTCGCACCGCATCCCTTCCCGGATGTTCCGCCAGCCTAGGTAGCACCGTTGCGGTCAATCGGGGACGACGACCGCCGGCTGCTGACTCCTCGCGGTCGGCGCGGATTATTTGGTGCCAGCCGGCGTCAACGGGGTCGGTCCGCTGGGTACTGGCAGGCCACCACCGCCACCGCCGCCGTCCTCACCGGGGTTGGTCTGCACCCAGATCCGAACCCGAGCGCCGGGGGCCGCCTCGCTACCCGCAACAGGCTCCTGCGCCGCCACCACGCCCGCCACAGTCGGTGAGTGGCTGGGGTCTTGGTCGACGGCGAGCAACTGCGCGTCCAGCGCTACGTCATGGGCCACAGCGGCCTCGAGGCCAACCAGCGGGGGGACGACGGTCCCTTCTCCTTCTTCTTGTCCCATGTCTCCACGGTAGCGCGCTTGCGGAGGTCGTCCCGGGTGGACGGGCCAGCAGCCAAAGCGGGTCCCCAGAGACCCGATCGAACCCGTGCCTTGCGGGTGCGCACGCTGCGCCGGAATTCCTTGAGGGTGCCGGAGAGGTCCCCGATATCGCGCAGCGTGCGGGCAGCCACCGCTACTGGCGGATTCGAGTCAGCTCCGGTGCGGTGTGGAGGGGGTTGCGGCGTGGCCGCCCAGCCAGGGTGGTGGGTGGAATTCGGGGATGCCGGTGGCCATGTCGATTCGCCAGTCCGAATGGTGGATGAGTCGGTGGTGGCGGCCGCATAGCCCCACTCTCGTGTCGCCAAGTTGACACTGCCTATGTCAGGCAGGTGACAGCCGGACCAAATGATCGGCCGCAAGATACCTGACCTGGACTTACGTGGGCGGCTTCCACCGTGACGTGATCGCGGCGAGGCCTGAAAGCGATGACCAAAGGAGCGAACGAGTTATGGCAACGATGTACTCGGCAAACGAGCGTGGCGCGATCGAGAATGCAGTTCAACTCTACATCGACGGGGTATCGAAGGGGGACGCCGACAAGCTGAAGGCGGGATTCCACAGTGAAGCATGGATGTTCGGCTCCGTCGCCGGTCAGCGTTATGACATACCGATCAGTCAATTGATCGAGATGGTCACCAGCCAACCGTTCGACAATGCAGGTAACTACAACGCGCGGATTACCTCGGTCCAACAAGTCGATGACGCTGCAACCGCTATCGTCGAAGAGGATGGCATCTGGGGCAGCATGTCGTGCGTCGACTTCTTCGCGCTCGCGAAGATCGACGGCTCATGGAAGATCGTCAACAAGACCTTCGCTTCTGGCGGCGAGGCGCCGGCCGGCTGACCTCAGGCGAGCGGTCACTGTCCGATGAATTGCTCGGCGTACTCCATCCCTAGGTGGTACCCGATGCTGACCGCGAAGACCATGACCAGCAACAGCGAAAACCACAACGCCCAACGAATCGTAATCATCCCTTTCCGCTTCCGAGTCAGCCCGCCCAGCAAGGCCAGTTCATGCTCGAAGCGCAGGGCTAAGCATCCCGGAGGGCGACCTCCGGCCGACCGTCACCCTTACACCTCAGCAACTGGAACATCGCTGAGCGGACGCATCCGGTTTCACGGAGGCCGGCATGGGGATGGGTCGTGATCAGCGGACGGTGGATTGGGTGGCATCGGTGACCAGGGGCACCGTGTGCTCCAGCCCGGTGAGTGCCAGCACCCGGGCCGCCAGGCTGTCCGGTGTCAGCTGAAGCTGCACCGGGAGATCGTGCACGGCGGCGCGCTGAACAGCGTCAATGAGCAGGCCCACTCCGGCGCTGCTGAGGTAATCCACGGCTCGCAGGTCTAAAATGACTGGGCCCGGGGCGTGGAGCTGGTCCAGCAGTGGGCCGTTCAGCCTCGTGGCCGAGTCCAGGTCCAGTTCGCCGCGAAATTCCAGGCGCCGCCCGCCGGCAGTCTCCTGGTGCACTCGCAACTCCGCGGGTACCGCCGGTGCGGCGTCAGGCTGCGGCTGGCCAACCGACGCTGGCGTGCCCATCTCAGGTCCGGGATCGGGAAGGGGCGCAGGCACCCGGAAGCGGACGTCGGTACCAGCCGGGCTGGACTCGACAACGACATCGACACCGAGTTCGCGGATGATCATCAGGCCGCGCCCGCGGACGAAGTTGTTGGCGCGTTCGCGGCGCCAGCGGCCGAAGTCACGCACCTGGACCTCGATCGCGCCGTCGCCGCAGCGGGTGACCAGGTAGGTGAACTCCCCCATCGCCGTGCCGACATAGGCGTGCTCAACGGCGTTGGCGGCCGCTTCCCCCAGGGTGATCTGCAAGTCCTCACCCAGCGCGGCGGGCAACGCGCCGGCTTGCACCCAGCCGCGCACCGCGCGGCGCACACCGGACAGCTGCGCCGGGTCGGCGAGTAATCGCTGATGCAGCGGCGCGGGCAGGTAACGCGCCGCAACCAGCGCGATGTCATCGGCCGGACCGGTGTCGGGCAGGGCTCGGGCCAGCAACCCGTCAAGCAACGTCGTGGGCGGCTGGGCACGCAGCTGCGCCGCGGTGAAGGCCAGGTGGTCCAGGCCCTCGTCGATGACCTGACCGCGGCGCTCGATCAGTCCGTCGGTATACAGCAGCAAGCACGCACCGGCCTCGATGCGGGTGGACGCCTGCGGGTAGGGCGGACGGCCCGAGATACCCAGCGGGCCGCCCGCGCCGTCGGTGAGGTAACGGACGTCGTCATGCGCCACCAGCAGCGGCGGCGGGTGGCCCGCCCGGGACCAGCACAGCTGCCCAGTCACCAGGTCCAGGATCGTCACGACGGCGGTGGAGGCCAGCGCACCGGGGACCCGCGCGGCCATCCGGTCCAGGTGCTCCAGAGCGGCCGCGGCGGAGTCTCCGTGCAGCAACGCGGTGGCCAGCGCGGTGCGCAGCTGGCCCATCACCGCGGCCGCCGCGGCGCCTCGCCCGACGACATCGCCCACCACGATCGCGACCCGGTGCCCGTCCAGGGCCAGCACGTCATACCAGTCGCCACCGGCGGCCACGTCGGGCGCACCGGGCAGGTAGCGCGCGGCCAGCGCCAGCCGATCGAACTCGGGCAACCGACCTGGCAGCAGGCTGCGTTGCAGCGTTTGGGCGACATAGGTGCGCTCGGCGAACAAGCGAGCATTGTCGATCACGGTCCCCGCTCGGGCCGCAAGCTCTTCGACGAGTAACACATCGTCGGAATGGAGAGGGCGGCCCCTGTCGTTAGCGAGCGACAAGGCCCCGAAGACCCGTCCCCGCGCCTGCAGCGGCACCGCGATCCCCGCACCTAACCCCACGCTACGCAACAGCTCGAGATGCTCGTCGTTGTGAGCCGTGGCGACCAGCACATCATCGGCGATCGCGGGATAGATCTGCGGCTGTCCAGTCCTGATGACGTCAGCGACACCAACGGCATCGCTCGGGCGGACGGGGAACCGTTGCAGCAGCCGCCGGACAAGATCGGCGCGGTCGGGATCGACATGCGTGATCGCGACCGGTTCTATCTCGCCCGGTTCGCGAGTGAGGTAGACGCCGCACCAATCCGCCAGCCGCGGCACGGCAAGCTCCGCGAGTTGCCTGAGGGTGCGCTCGTAGTCGAGCGAGGACACCAGCACGGCAGACGCTTCGGCCAGGAACGCCACCGCCGCCCGAGCGTGCTCACGCTCCTCGAACAGGCGCGCGCGCTCGAGCGCGGCGCCGCAGCGGCTGGCGAGCACGAAAAAGAAATCCTCATCCTGGGCGGAGAACTCCCGGGGCTCGGCGAATCCCACCACCAGGCACCCGGTGGGATCGTGGTCGGCAAGCGGCACGATTGCGTATGCCGTATCGGGCACCAGCGGTGTGGTGGCGAAGACCGGATACCGGCGATCTCGCTCTTCGGGCGAGCTGATGAACACTGCTCGGCCGGTGCGAACCGCTTCGCTGGCCGGCAGATCCGCGGAGATGGGGAACCGGCCCCAGTGCTCGGTGACGTCACGGGGATACCCCACCGCGTGCTCGATGACGAGCTCGTCCCCGTTGCGCAGGCACAGCGACCCGGTCTGCCCGCCGAGCTCGTGTACCGCCGTACCGAGCACCACGTCGACGACGTCGTCCAGCGCCACCGCCCGAGACAGCTCCGCGGTAACGCGCTGGAGCGTGTCAAGCCGCGCAGCCGACGTCTCCGCCTCACGCCGGGCGGCCCGCTCGGCATCAAGCAGCCGCGCCCGTTCCGCCTCACCCGCCCGCCGCTGCGTGACGTCGGTGCACACCCCAACCATGCGGACCGGGGCGCCGGTATCGCCGCGCACCACGATTCCCTGGGTGTCGATCCACCGCAGCGTTCCGTCCGGACGACGGAGCCGGTATGTCACCTGGTATGCGGCGCCGTTCTGGGTCGCCCTGCGGACTGCCGCCAGCACGCCCGGCAGGTCTTCGGCAAGGATCTCGCGTTGGAAAGCCTCGAACGTCCCCGGAAATGTCCCGGGCTCGAGACCATGGATGCGCTCCAACGTGGGCGACCAGATCACTTCCCCGGACGCCAAGTCCCACTCCCACGTTCCCATCGCGCTGGCCTCGAGCGCGAGGGCAAGATGTTCCCGGTTGCGGCGAAGGTCGACCTCATTGCGCTTGCGGTCGACGGCGCCAGCGACCAACTGCGCAACAGCGGAGGCGACGCGGACCTCGTCGTGCGTAAAGGGGTGCAGCGCTTCGTAATAAAGCATGAACTTGCCGAGCAGGCGCCCGGCGTGCACCAGTGGGACGAATGCGAGCGCCGCAATGCGCTCGGCGTCGAACACTGGACCAAGCGCAGCAAGCGCCGGATCGAGCGCAACATCCGGGACGAGGATCGGCTCAGGATCCTTAGCGTCGGCAGACCATGGGCTGTGCCCTTCGACCGCCTTCCGGTACGTCTCGGACAGGCCGCGCCAGGCCCCGAACCGCATCACGCCGTGGCGGTCGAACAACAGGATGGACGATCGCTGCACACCGATGGCTCGTTCGAGCGCCGTGAGCGCGGCGTCGTAGATTCCCTCGACGGATTCTGCTTCGTAGCTAACCTGGCAGAATTCGAGGATGGCCCTAGACTGGCCCGCCTCGGCGGTGTTGGCGACCTGGTCCGCCGTCATCGCTTCACTCAGCTCCGCGTAGGACGCAGGGGCTCATTCGCCATCACCCTACTCGGGAAACACTTGGCCACTACTGGTCAGCGCGCCGGGCGCCTACCGCCAGCATCGTGCCGGCCACGATCGCTCCCACCAGCGCGCCGATTCCGGTTGCGATGAGCGGCCGCGGGCTTACCGGGTCAGGCAGCGAGTAGGGCGGCGTCAGCAGCTGAGCAGCCGGCCCCGATTGACCGGTGAGGGTGATCTCGTCGATCCGGGCCTGGAGCGCCTTTTCCCGGGCCAGCGAGGCAGCCAGCTGGGCCCGGGCGTCGTCGAGGGTGGTTTGGTCGGCAGTGCCGGCTAACACCGCTGAGACGAGCTGGGGAATCCGGGCTTGCAGCTGGGCCGTGTTCTGGCGAGTCTCGGCAAGCTGGGCACTGAGGTTGCGGGCCACACCGCTGGGCTGACCCGACAGCGCCAGGTAACCGTTCGTGATGGCCAGCAAGGTTTGCAGCGCGACCGGTTGGGTGGAAGAGCGGGCTTCGACCTGGATGACGTTGCTGTTCTCCAGGACCGAGACGCTGACATCCTGGTCGAGGTCCTCGTACCGGCGGCCTTGTTTCTGCGCGACCGGACCGAGCACGGCGCGACTTTTCAACAACACCAGTTGAGTGGACAGCTGGCGATCCTGCTGGAGCGGGTCGCCGCCTTGCTGAGGCTGGCTCGCGGAATAGAGGATCTCCGCGCGTGCTCCGTAGGTCTTCGGCAGTACCAGCGCGCCGGCCAGCCCCGCGGCAGCGCCGAGCAGGATGATCGTCAGTGTCAGCAGCACCAGGCGCGGCGTCAGCCACCCGTGGCGCTGCTGGTCAACGGGCCGCTGGATCCCGCTCGCGGAACGCGGCGGTGGCACTCCGTCGGGTCGTATGGACCGCTGCTGTTGCTCTTCGTAGGCCATCAACGTCCGTCCGACGCTGGAGTATGTACGGGGAGCTGCGGGGCTAGCGTATCCCGTCACCGTGCACGGTGGGTTTCTAGCGATCACGATCATCCGGGCGTCAATATCTGGACCTGGTGCGCCGCACCCCGGGATATTGACCCCTACGGTCGCCGTATGGCCTTTGACGTTGCCCGCGCTCGGCGCGACACCCCCGGATCAACACGGGTAGCGCATTTGAACAACGCTGGAGCGGCGTTGCCGCCGTCACCGGTCACTGATGGGGTCATCGCCCACCTACGTCTCGAAGCCCAAATCGGGGGGTACGAAGCTGCCGCGGTGGCCGCCGAGCAGATCCACGCGACCTATCGCGGGATCGCTCGATTGATCGGTTGCGAGGTGGACGAGGTCGCGATCGTGGAGAACGCGACCCGGGCCTGGGACATGGCCTTCTACGCGATGCCGTTTCGGCCCGGCGATCGCATCCTGACTGCGCATGCCGAGTACGCCAGTAACGTCATCGCATTCCTGCAAGTCGCGCGGCGCACCGGCGCCGTCATTGAGATCGTCGACGACGATGAGCACGGCCAGCTGTGTCTCGCCGATTTGCGGCGGCGCCTGGATGGTCGCAGCGGCCGCGGCGATTCCGGAGGCGAGGTGAAGCTCATCGCCATTACCCACGTGCCGACGCAAGGTGGACTGGTCAACCCCGCCGAGGAGGTCGGCGCCCTCGCCCGCGAGGCGGGGGTTGCGTTCCTCCTCGACGCCTGCCAGTCAGTCGGCCAGTTTTCCGTCGACGTCCAGCGCATCGGCTGTGACCTGCTCTCGGCGACCGGCCGTAAATTCCTGCGCGGCCCGCGTGGCACCGGCTTTCTCTACGTGCGTCGGTCGATTCTCGACCATCTCGAGCCACCATTTCTCGACCTGCACGCTGCGACCTGGACCGCGCCGCAGCGCTACGAGATTCGGCCCGATGCGCGCCGATTCGAGAGCTGGGAGACCAACTACGCCGCCAAGATCGGCTTGGGAATCGCCGTCGATTACGCGCTGTCCTGGGGCCTCGATGCCATCGAGGCCCGGATCACCGCTCTGGCCGAGGGTTTGCGTGAGCGGCTGCGTGCTGCCGACGGTGTGCGCGTGCACGACCAGGGCCGGCGCCGCTGTGGCATCGTGACGTTCACCGTCGACGGTGTGCCCGCCGAGCAGGTACAGCGCGGCCTGGCCGAGTCGGGGGTGAACACCAGCGTTTCCTATGCCAGCTCCGCCCAGTGGGACCTGCCCTGCCGGGGCCTGGCTGAACTGGTACGCGCCTCGGTGCACTACTACAACACGGAGGAGGAACTGGATCGCCTGGTGAACGCGCTGCCGACCTGCCGTTAAGCTCCCGTTAAGGGAAACCGCGGGCGCCGTCGGGCGCCTGAGCCAACCGCTCAAGCAGTTGTTCGACGGCAACGGGCACGGTGAAACCGGTAGGCCCGACACCGACGCAAGACCAGCGACCATCGCTGACCACGGGAACGCCGGCATTGGCCATGCTCTCGACGAGGTCGCCGGCGAGGTAGCCCTGGCGTGCGTTCCACACCCGTTGACGATCGGCTTGATCGAGTGTCTCCCACCACTGATGGGCGAGCTGCAAGGGGTTACTCATCGCGGAACCACCTTCTGGTAGTCGTCATTGAGTGGGGCGCCCCGGGCCGCGTGAGGACGGCAGTGTAAGCGGTGAGGCGCGGGCTTGCGGCGCGCGCGCAGGCAACGCAAGATTTTTCCAGTGCCGTTGCCCGCGGGCTGAATCAGCCGATGTCTAGGCGGTGTCTGCCGGCGGCGCTACCGGCGGACAGGGTGGTCGTCGACAGCAGCGATGGCAGCGGTGGCATCAACGAGCTGCTGAGTGAGTTCACGTTGAGCGGCGACGAGCTCGTCGACAATCTGGCGCTGAGCCACGAGCAACTTCTCGAACGGGTCGTGCGCGAGCGAGAACATCGTGGCTCCCGCCGCTGAGCTCGGCGCGGTAATGCCGAAGTTGCGAGCCAGATCGGCCCACACCTGGAGCGACCGAAGCGCGGTGTCCTGTCCTTTACGCGCAAGCTGGGTCATCGAGTCCTGCGCACGCTGGGCTGTCGGGTCCGCAGCGATGCGGGCGTCGGTGCCCCATCGGTCGCCAGTGATCTGAGTGGACATGCTGAGTACTCCCGGGTTCTCGGGGTGCTGGATATGCCGTCCGCCTACCACCGTGCCCACGGTCTGCTCGGCGCGCAACCGCCATCACGATAAATCGAGGTAACGACCTGATCTCCCGATTGACGCTGCGATCATGGTCAGCACGGTCCGCACCCGCGCCGGATCACCCATCGAGAACGGTCCGGGCGCCTCGGGCCCGGCCGCTCACCCGCCACACCCGCGGTCAGACGGCGAGCAGGGGCAGGGTGGCGCGGCCGGGGCCGAGGACCGGCTCAGGGTCGGTGCGTAGGACGTCGGCGATCAGGGTGGTGTAGATGTCCCGGAAGTCGGTGGTGAGTTTGAGATCGCCGTCGTTGAGGTCGGTGAGGCTGGGCTGGGCACCGATGAACCCTCCCCGGACCGGGGCGCCTGCGACGAAGACGGGTCCGGCGGTGCCGTGGTCGGTGCCCTCGTTGGTGTTGGCGGCCACCCGGCGACCGAACTCCGAGTAGGCCACCAGCACGACGTTGCGGCCCCGGGCGGTGCCTTGCATCCGAGACAGGAACCCGGTGATCGCCTGATCCGCTGCGGTGAGCAGGCGCTGCTGGGTGGGACGTTCGGCCGTATGGGTGTCGAAGCCTCCCACGCTGATCGAGTACGCCTGGGTCGGGGCGCCCATCTCCACGCAGCGGGCCACCACCTCCAGCTGGGTGGCCAGCGTCCCACCGCCGGTGGTGGTGTGGGCCAGCGCCGGGCCGAGGGTCCTGGCGGTGCGGTGCAGATCGGTGATGGCTCGCGCGGCGAGAGCTTGCACTGGCGGTTCTCCGGCACACGGTTGGCCGAGGGCTTCGAAGGCGCTGGCGAGCGGGCCGGTCGGCAGGGTGAGCCCGTGCAGTGGCAAGGCGGCGCCGGCGGTGGTCGCCCCGGCGAGCATGGGCGGCAGCACCGGTTCCAGGGAGACGGCGCGTAGTGGATCGTGCCCGGTGGCGTCGAGCCAGCGGCCCAGCCAGCCGGTGGGCAGCGGGTGATCCGGTGAGGCGGTCTGCCAGATATCCATGGAACGGAAGTGGCTATGGTCGGGCCGGGGGTAGGACACCCCGCGCACGATCGCCAGATGGCCCTGGTCCCACAGGGCTTTCAGGCCGGTCATCCCGGGGTTGAGCCCCAGCCCGTCGGCGAGCGGGTGCACCTCCTCCTCGGTGTAGGCCAGATCGGGTCGGGCGTCGTGGTAGGCGGGGTCGCCGGCCGGGATCACGGTGTTCAGGCCGTCGTTGCCGCCGTAGAGAGTGACCATGACCAGCACGCCGGCGCCCACCGGCAGCGGGTCGGTGCGGGCCCGGGAGAGCAAGGCCGCCCAGCCCGCAGTCGCGGTGGCCGCGGCGATGGCGGCGCCGCCGGAGTAGGTGAGGAACCGGCGCCGGGTCAGGGAGCTCACCATGGGTCCGCCAAGCTCATGCGCTGACGGTGTTTTCCGGGCTGGCGAGGGCCAACGCCACCAGCTGGGCGGGATCGTTGGTCAGGGTGCGCAGCGCGCCGCGGGTCCGGTCGGTGAGGGTCGGCAGGCCCAGCAGCGCGGCGGCCGCGTCGGCGCGCTCCGCCGGTGCGGTATCGCTGACCGGGGAGATATCGCCGAGGGTGGCCAGCGTCCTGGCCACCTGTAGCCGGGTCAGCGCGGCGGCGGTCGTCAGCCATTGCGGGCCAGCCGGCCACCCGCCGACGTTCGGTGGGGCGAAAGGTACCTGCCCCAGCCCGGTCAGCGTGGCAGCCAGCGCGGCTGGGGGAAGTTTCGACGCCGGCAGCCGTAACACTCGTAACGCTCCGACCAACCACAGCACCGGCTCCCGGACCAGCACCGAGGCCGGGTCGCGGAAGGCCGGTGCGCACACCGCCGCAGTGAGCAGGGCGGTGATGTCATGGCCGGGCCCGTAGGCCGTGACCAGCCGGTCGAGGGTGGCCGGATCGGGCGGGGTATCGGCCACGTACCGGGTCCAGATCCGCTGCGCGAGATACCGGGGTGCGGCCGGCTGGCTGAGGATCCGATCGACCAGGCTGGATGCGTCGTAGCCGCCCGGTGCGCCGAGCACGGTCTCCGGACCGGCGTCGTGGGCGCGGGGGCGAAAAAAAGGGGTGTCGGTGCGGTAGTTGACCTGCCAGCCGGTCAGCGCGCGAGCGGCCTGCCGGACATCGGTCTCGGAGTAGTTGCCCACTCCAAGTGTGAACAGCTCCATGAATTCCCGCGCCAGATTCTCGTTCGGCCGCCCGATCCGGTTGCCGCCCCCATCGAGCCAGATCAGCATTGCCGGATCGACGACCATGGCCTGCGCCAGCGCCCGGAAATCTCCCCGGCCCAGCCGGCGCTGGGTAGCGTTCTGACCAGCCATCAACTGCACCCGGCGGACCTTGGCGATGCTGGTGGCGAAATGGCCGTGCCAGAACCACGTCATCCGCTCCGGGAACGGCGCGTCCACCGAGGCCATCCGATCCAGCCACCACAGCTGCAACTGGCGGGTCTGCGCCGCCTGCTCGCGGCGTCGCGCTTGCCGGGTTTCGATGCTGGCGGTCTTGGCCAGCGGCGGGGCCGGTGGGCCGAAATCCGGTAGCGGAGTCGCCGCCACACCAGCGTCCGGACCGCTCGCTGGTTGAGTGAGCGCGCTCACCGTGGCGTCGAAACCCCGGGCTACCGCGGCGTCGAGCTCTCCCGGGCGCGGCCCGAGCCCGACTCGCTGCAGCAGCCTGCGCACCGCATCGCGATCGGCGATCCGGCCCGTCGCGGTTCCCATCCCTCAGACGCTAGGCCTACCGGGAAGCCCACGACCACCAAACGGTCGCGATCCTCAGCGATCCTTCAGCGCTTCTCGGGGGGTCCGTGTCCGGCGGAGGTGCACAAGCATCCATGAGTCCGGATCCGACCGTGCCGGAGCAGGATGGAGTCCGTGACCGGGGCCAGGGTGCTGGTGGTCGAGGACGCGGAGGGGATCCGGGTCGCGGTGCAGGCCGGGCCGCTTGAGTTCACCCGTTGCTTCGTGGGTACTCCTGCTATCGGAGGTATTGATGGTAGGTAGTCGTACCGGTGTGGGCTGCGCAGCGATGCTGGTGGCGGGCGTGGCCTGGCACGTGGGCCCGGCAGCGACCTGGTTGCCGCCGGTGCGCCGGCTGCTGCCCGGGCTGGCGGGAAGCGGCCGTGCTGATCATGTAGCGGTGACGTTCGACGACGGGCCGGGCCGTGACTCGACGCCCGCGGTGCTGGCCGCATTGGACAAGCTGAACGTGCGGGCCACATTTTTCGTGCTCGGCACCGCCTTGGCCGCCCACCGTGAGCTGGGCCGAGCTATCTGCGCCGCCGGCCATGAGCTGGCGGTGCACGGCTGGGACCACCGGTGGCTGCTAGGTCAGCCCTTTCCCACCGTCCACGAACAGTTGCGACGCGCGCGCGAGCTGGTCGCCGACGTCGCCGGAGCGCCGCCGCAGTGGTTCCGGCCAGCGTATGGCGTGCTCACCGGCGATGCCGCGGCCGCGGCCCGGCGGTTGGGGATGCGCCCGGTGCTCTGGACGGTGTGGGGACGCGATTGGACCGCCGCGGCGACGGCGAAGTCGGTAGTCGATACGGTGGCACCGGGCCTGCGCGGTGGTGCCACTGTGCTGCTCCACGATGCCGATCATGCCGCCGCGGCGGGTGCCTGGCGCGCGACGGTGGCGGCGCTACCCCGGATCGCCGACCTGGTGGCCGCGCGGGGGCTGGTGCTCGGTCCACTAGGCGATCATGGGCTGCCGGCGCGCCGCGGCGAGGAGTTCGACACTCTGGAGGCACGATGACGATCGTCCTGGGCTTGGCCGCGGCGGTGCTGCTCGGGCTGGGTTTTGTGTTGCAGCAACACGCGGCGCGCCAAGCGCCACCGGATGACGCGTTGTCGTTGCGGCTGTTCGCGGACCTGATCGGCAAGCCCGTATGGCTGGCGGGGATCGCGGCAATGGTCAGCGGGCAGGCGTTGGGTGCGCTGGCCCTGGGGGGTCAGGAGGGTCACGTGAGCCTGGTCGAGCCGCTACTCACCACGAACCTGCTGTTCGCGCTGGGATTGGCCCGGTCGCTGTCGAATGAGCAGTTGAGGTGGCGGGAGTGGGCTGGGGCTGTGGTGCTCATCGCCGGTATCGCGGTGTTCCTCGTGGCCGCCCAACCGAGCACCGGCTTCGGGGTGAGCGGGGGGATGAGCGAGTCGGCGCGCACCGGCATCTTCGTCGCGATCATTGCCGTGATCGTCGGGGTGATGGTCTCGCTCGGGCGAAGGGCCACGGGTGCAGCGCGGGCTGGGCTGCTCGCCGCCGGGGCGGGGTTGCTGTTCGGCCTGCAGGACGGGTTCACCCGGGCGGCCATGCTCGTGTTGGGCGATGGCCCGCTGAAGCTGCTGGAGTCGTGGCTGCCCTACGGGGTGGTTGCGGTGGCGGTGACGGGTTTGCTGCTGGCGCAGAGCGCGTTCGAGGTAGCTCCGCTGCGGGCGTCCCTGCCGGCGATCACTGCTGCTGAACCGGTGGTCGGTATCGCTTACGGGATCAGCGTCTTCGGGGAACGGGTGCGGACCGCGCCGGTGTGGCTGGTCCTGGAAGCGACCGGGCTGATCGCGCTGGTCGCCGGGATCGTGGTGCTGACTCGTTCCCCGATGCTGGCACCTCAACAACCACCACCACGGCAGTACGCCCGGGTCTAGCAGTGTTCGGCGTGCTGTTTGCGGTGTGCGCCGCAGCGAGCAATGCGGTGGGCACCGTCTACCAGCGCAAGGCAGCCCGGCTCGCCCCGGCTGAGGAGGCGATGCGCCTGGCACTGCTGTGGGATCTGGCGCGCCGGCCGGTATGGCTGCTGGGCATCTGCGGCCTCATCGGCGGGTTCTTGTTCCAAGCAGCGGCGCTGCACTTCAGCGTGCTCACCGTGGTCCAGCCGATCGTGGTCAGTGAACTGCCGCTCACGCTGCTGCTCGGGGCGCTGGTGTTTCATTCCCGGGTTGACCGCGAAGCCATCTGGGGAACCGTGGCGATCAGCGCCGGCGTGGCCACAGTGCTGATTGCCACCGCGCCCCGGCCCGGGCAGGCAGCCACCACGCTGAGCTGGCTTCTCGCCAGCGTGCTCAGTGTGGCGATCGGCGCCTCGCTGGTGGGGGCGGGCCTGCACGCCACCGCGAGCCGGCGGGCAGCCCTGTTCGGCGCAGCCGCAGGGCTGGGGTTCGGCTTCACCGCCGCGCTGATGAACAGCGCACTACACCAGATCAACCATGGCCTCGGCGCGCTGTTCACCGCATGGCAGCTCTACGCCATGATCGCGGCCGGCATCACGAGCGTGTTCTTGACCCAGAACGCCCTGCAGGCGGGGCCGCTGGTGGCCGCCCAACCCACGATCACCACCTGCGACCCGCTATCCAGCATCATTTACGGGGTGCTGGTGTTCGGCGAGCAGCTCCGCGGCGGCTTGTGGATCATCCCTACCGCCGCCGGCGCCCTGCTGGTCCTGGCTGGCAGCCTCCTGCTGTCCCGCTCGTCATTGATCACCGTTTACGCGCCGACGACGCCCACATCACCATCCGCGCGCCGAACGACACCGGCTCCTTAGCCACCAGCGAACGCGAGCTGCCAGTGCTGCCCGACCGGCGAGCCTGCTCGGTGGCGACCCAGCGCATCAAGACTTCGGCGGGGTCCTGCACGAACACCGCGGCAGCGCGAGCCAGCTGCGCCGCACGCAGCCCGCCCGGGCGGCGCAGCGCATCGACCATCTCCAGCAGCGTAGGATCGTCTGGCGCCGCCGACACCAGCCCGGCCTGGGCCAATGCCTGCACGCCCAGCCGGCCATGACCCGGCAGTGGGCGATGCGTCACCACCGGCAGTCCGGCGGCGAACGCCTCAGCACACGTGCTGCCGCCGGACTGGTCAACCAGCACAGCGCTGGCCGCAAACAAGTCCGGGAGGTCATCACGCCAGCCCAGCGCCCGGCACACTGGCAGGCAAGCAATCCGACGCCGCAGCTGCTCGTTACGGCCGCACAGCACGACCGGGCGGACCCCCTCCAGCCCCGTCAACAGCCTTGCCGTGACCGCGGCCTCGCCCACTCCCCACGAGCCGGCCGAGACCAACACCGCGTCCTCACCGGGACTCAGCTCCATCGATCGCCTGCCGCGGGCCGGATCGCCCGGCCGCCGGAAGTGCTGCGCCACGACCGGACCGGGTGCACACGCCGGTCGCCCGGTCCGCTCCTGCGCTGCCGCGGCGATCCACGGGTAAGGACAGACAAACAGATCGGTTCCCGGGTGCAGCCACAGCACGTGCGCGGCGGGCTCGGTGATCACCACCACGCTCGGCACCGCGAGCTGGCCTCGTTGACGCATCCGGCCCGCGACCTGGGCGGCCAGATGGAACGTAGAAACCACCACATCAGCGCGATACGACTGGAGGATCCGGCGCAGCCGCCACGTCGCCAGCACATCTAGCGGGAAAACACCAGGCCGACCGTACCGATGCTCGCAAAAGAACATCCAGAAAATCGACTCATACAACCATGGAGCGCCCCGCAGCATCACGGCATACCCGCGGCGGATCCCTCGCCCCACGCCTGCCGGTAGCACCTCCAGCAGGTCCACCACCAGCACCTGGTCACCACGACCGCGGATGCGATCCGCCAGCGCAGCAGCCACCTGGTCATGGCCAGCGCCCATCGCGGCGGTCAGCACCACCCACCGACGGGACGTCCCCCACCCCGATTGCACACCAGTCGATACCCCACCCGTGCACGGGTAAACTGCCGCCGTCGCCATTGCACCCGAGGCGCTCAGCACGGGGGCGGCCGGCACGGTAGTGTCGCGGTTCCTTACCTGGAGTCTCCTGTGGGGTCATCATGGCACCAGCGGCCGAGCAGCACGATCGCAGCAAGGATCAGGACCGACTGCTGCCGGTGCTGGCGGTGGAGCGAGCGCTTCGCGCGATCGTTCTGATCGGGGTGGGTCTGATCCTGCTGACCCACGTGCACACCGACTGGGCCGATCTCGCGCGACGCTTCGCCGAGCAGATCGGATTGGACCCCAGCCGCAGCGAGACCGGACGGCTGGTCTCCCGGCTGGCGGGGTTCGGGCCGCAGCAGGCGCACCGGGCCGGGGAGATCGCCGTCGGGTACGGGGTCTTGGAGGCGATAGAGGGCTACGGCCTGTTCCGTCGCCGGCGTTGGGGCGAGTACTTGACCATCATCTCGACGGCATTGTTGCTCGTGCCCGAGATTCAGGAGCTGCACAAGCACCCCACCTGGCTGAAGGTGGGCGGGCTGGTACTCAACGTGGTCATCGTCGTCTACCTGATCGGCAGGCAGCTACAGCGGGGAAAGCGAGCGCCCACGATGGTCGGTGGCGTCCGAGGACAAGCCGCCTAGTCAACGCTCGCCCAGCGGTATTGCACGCATTGGCGATACCCCCACGCTGTTGTGGGGTGTTCGTCACGAGCTGACCAACGCCATCGTCTGGCCCCACCGCAATGTTCTACCAGGCCGGACGGTGCTGGTGTGTTCCGCAACGTGGCTGGCGCCGATGCTGGTCTCACCGCCGCTGTTCACCCCAGGCCAACGCAGCGCGGATCTCATCGGCGGCATAAGGCGGCGATTCCGATAGCCACGGTGGACCACGAAACTTCAGGAGAAGTGGGTTGTCGGGCGGGTGAGTCGTTGGCCGTCGAGGACGATGTCGAGCTTCTCGTTGTAGAAGGCGATCAGCCCTGTAATCGGCGATAGCGCCCGGGTGGGGAAGTCGTAGCACCACGCCAGGTCCAGATACACCGTCTCGCCAACCCGCACCGACCAGTAGGCGCTGGTGGTGCCCTTGTAAGGGCATGCGGTGACGGTGTCGCTGGGGATCAGGTGCGCGAGGTTCACCTCAGTCCGGTTCAAGTAGTAGCGGGTGGGCAAGCCCGTCTCGAACACCATCACCGGCGAGCGCGACTCGCCCAGCACGGCCCCGTCGAGCTCGATGCGCACCGAGCGCGTCGAGCGCACCGCGTCCACCCGGGTGTACGGGTTGCGAGGATGGACGAAGACCCGCTCGTCTTCCTCGAACCACGCATCGAGCGCGGCCCACTCGAAGCGCACCGTCCCGCTGAGCCCGTCCACGGACGAGTCGGTCAGCAGCCGCGCAGCCCGGGACCGATGGACATCCTTGACCTGCAGCCCGTACACCTCGACCGGGCCGCGGCTGCTGGACTGAGCGCCCTCGGCGACGAGCAGGTCACGACGTACATCAGCGATGGGTATGTAGTACTGCGGGTAAAAGGGCCACTCCCACACATACCAGGCTGCGGTGGTACTGAAGACCGCTTCTCCACCCAGCAAGGCGCGGATCCGGCGAGGTACCGGCTCGACATGATTCACCGGAGTGATCATCTTCGGGTAGTCGCACACTCGGCTATTCCATTACACGAGCGGCCGCCCGGGTGCCAGCGACTGAGGTAGTACCGGATTGGATGCCTCGCACACCGATTCCAGAGCAGTCAGCGTGGGGTGCCCGGCAGCGAGCAGGGCGCTGTCGGTGCCGGGCTCCGGCGGGGCGTCCACCTCGACCTGCGCGAGGTGCAGCTGCCCGTCCTCCACCCGGTCCACCCTGGTCTGCACGGTGCCGAACTGCGCGAGTGCGGCGGGGCGCAACTCGCCCAGGTCCCCGATCGGCCGATCGGGGACGTTGAGCGACAGCACTGTACCCGCGGGAGCACTGATCAAGATCT
Organism: Pseudonocardiaceae bacterium; assembly: GCA_035606945.1. Lineage (GTDB taxonomy): Bacteria > Actinomycetota > Actinomycetes > Mycobacteriales > Pseudonocardiaceae. The sequence goes on along the minus strand of DATNDR010000074.1, from coordinate 95,794 downwards.
CCAGGACGTCCGGCAGCAGGTGCGCGGCGGTATTCCAGCATGGTGGCTGCGCCGGGTAAAGGCCGACGTCGAGGGAGACCGCCAGCCCGCGCACTCCGTTCACCCCGGCCGTCAGCGCTGCGCCCACCGTGCCGGAATGCAAGATCGCGCGCCCCACGTTCGCGCCGTGATTGATCCCGGACACCACCAGCTGGGGTACCGGGTCCAGCCAACCGCGGACCGCCGCACGCACGATGTAACCCGGTTGAGCCTGCACCGCGTAGGCCTCGATCTCAGGCAGATCGGGTAGCTGGCGGCGCTCGATCAGCGGCCGGCCCGCACGGGTGGTGGCGATGATTCCCGCGCTGGTCCCGCTGGACTGCCGCGCCGGCGCGGCGACCACGACGTCGAGACCGGCCCGCACGGCTGCGGCCGCCAATACGACCAGGCCTGGCGAGTCGATGCCGTCGTCGTTGGTCACCAGGGTCGTGCATCGCGGTACCAACTCAGTCCCCGTCTCGTCTGCCGTGTATCTCGATCCGCTTCGCCAGCGCCGCCACAGCCGCACGACCGCCGGTACCCAGCCCGCTGCGGACTACGTTAAGCGCACCACACGCGGCGCCCACCCGCAGTGCGGTCGGCAGCGATTCACCCCGGGCCAGCGATGCAGCCAAACCTGCGGTCATGGAGTCACCGGCACCGCGCGGCTCAGCCGGCTCCAGCGGCGGCACGTGTATCTCGACAACCTCGCCATCCACCAACGCCAGCGCCGGCTGGTCCGCACGGGAGACCACCACCGCGCCTGCGCCGTCGGCGCGCAACTGGCGCATCGCGCACACCAGCTCCGCGGACGACTCACCGCCGGCGCGCCCGTCGCGCAGCAGCTGCTCGTGGCTCATCTTGATCAGAAACGGGCCGGCCGCTAGCATCGCGTCCAGCGGCCGCCCACACAGATCTCCGATCACCCGGCATCCGTTGGCCGACAGGTCCCTGGTCAACCGCCGGTATACCGACGCCGGCACGATCCGATCATCGTGCGGACCCGACAAGATCGTGACGGCGGCATCCAAGCCCCTGATCAGGGTGCGCTCGTACAGGCCATCCAGCTCGTGACGGCCCAATGCGTCGCCCGGTGTCTCGACAACCGAGCGCCGGTGCCCATCGCGCCGGTCATGCACGTAACCACCATTGCGGGTACCGACCTGCTCGGCATCGAGCTCCACCCCCTCGGCATCGATCAAGTGCCGCAGCACCTGTCCGGTCTCGCCACCCAGAGCCGCGCAGAGCACCACCGGCACACCCAAGCTGGAGATCATCCGCGCTTGCCACACGCCCTGCCCGCCCGCATGGATGTGCAGGTCGGGTTCGCCGCCGCGATCCTCGATCGTCACGGTCAGCAGCGGAGTCGGCGCGAACACCAATACCGAGCGGGCCGTCACGACATGGTGGCCTTCACGGCATGCCCGACGACATCGGTCAGCTGACCACTTCGGCAATAGATCCGGCGTTGCGCGGTGGCGCCAGTGCCACGGTCAAGCACGGCAGCGACGAGATCTTCGACGATCTCGAGATCGCCGTACTCGGCCAGCACCGGCTGGACGTGTTCGAGCAGCGCGCGGAGCACCTGCGGGGCCGGCGCGGGCCTGCCGGTCACCGCGATGAGATCACCGCCGAGTCCTGATCGAGCGGCTCGCCAGCCCGCGAGCCGGAGCAGTTCGGTCCTGATCGGTGCGGGAGGCTCGTCGGCCTGCCACGACCGTGCCGCTGTCTCGACCAGTGCCCTGCTCAGCGCCGCCAGCAATACCGCATCGTCGGCAAGCAGGCAGACGTCGGCAACGCGTACCTCTACCGTCGGGTGCTCCCGCGAAAGGCGTGCGTCGAAGTACACCATTCCCAAATCGAGCAGCGTCTTCGACTCCACCATGGCTTGAGTGGTGGCGTGGTAGATCTCCGGACTGCCGAACAGCTCAGTCGGTCCTGCTGATGGCCACCGGCCCCAGACCTGCGACCGGAAGCTGGCGTAGCCGGTGTCCTGACCCTGCCAGAACGGCGAGTTCGCGCTGAGCGCGAGCAGGCAGGGCAGCCAACCGCGGATGCGGTCCAGCACCGCCACGCCCTCCGCATCAGACTCGATCCGCACGTGGACGTGGCAGCCACAGGTGAGTTGCTCCTCGGCGGTGAGCCCGAACTGGTCGACCATCCGCTGGTAACGCGGCGAGGAAGTGATCGACGCATCCGCCGGCAACGGCGAGGTGGCCACTGCGACCACCGCAGCTCCGCGGCTGTCGGCGGCATCGGCCGCCGCGCGCCGCCCCCGGCGCAACTCGGAGGCGAGTCCCTCCAGCGAGTCGCAGGGACGGGTGTTGGTCTCGATCTGCTGACGCGTCAGCTCAGAGGCGAGCGCCACGCCGTCACTATCCGGAACACGCCGCAGCACCGCGGCGGACTGTGCTAACGCCTGGCCACTGTCCGGATCGACCAGCAGCAGTTCTTCCTCTACTCCCACACTGCGCGCGGCCATCTGATCAGGCTGATCCGGGCTACTAGGGCCGGACGCCGACGCCGGTACGCACTTCGTGCACGCGGCCACCGGGCACCCTGGGCGCCAAGGGCGGCGTGGACATGCCGGCGCCATCGCGCAGGCCGCCCAGGAACTCCTCAAGGGTTTCTCGCGAGCTGTGCCGAGGCGACCAACCCAGCTCGGTTCGGGCCCGGGTGGTGTCCATGATTGGCAAGTGTAGGAACGCATCGAACAGGTAGGGGGAGGCGGGCACCAGATGCAGTTGCCAGGCCAGCCACACCGCGGCACGAGCCGGCGACAGCGGCAGCGACACGACCCGTGCATCGAAGATGTTCGCCAGCAGGAGGGCGTCGACCACGGGTTCGGCGGCGATGTTGAATGCGCCGCGCACCTCGCTCAGCGCGGCCAACCGGTAAGCCTCGGCGATATCGGCGGTGTGCACGGCTTGGAAGCGCAGACCCGGCAGGTCGGGCACGATCGGCACCAGGCCTGGCCGCACCAGCTGGTTGGGCAGGAACGGCCCGATGAACAGGCGGCGCTGCCCGCTGGCGGACTCGCGTTTGAAGATGAAGCCGGGTCGAAGCCGCACCACCCGGATGTCGGGGTGGCCCCGCTCGAAGGCGTCCAAGCTGCGTTCGACGTAAGCCTTCTCCCTGGTGTAGCTGGCAGTGGGCCAGCCATCGGTCGGCCAGTCCTCAGCAACCGCCGCGCCCTTGGCCTTCGGCTGGGATACCGGCGAGTACGCGCCGACTGAGGACGCGTACACCAACGCCGGCACGCCGGTCTTGGCGGCGGCCTGGAACACCCGTAGCGAACCGACGACGTTGGTGCGCCAGGTGAGCAGCGGACTGTGGGTGGGCTGGATGAGCCACGCCAGATGGATGACCACATCCGCGCCACGGAACAGCCCGACCAGGTCGTCGCGTTCGATGTCGGCCTGGGCCCACTCGGTGCGGGGCGCCGACCACTGCGGCCGCCGGCGGGCCACCCCGAGGATCGATGCCACCCGTGGGTCGGCGGCCAGCGCGGCGACCACGCTGGTGCCGACATTGCCGGTCGCACCCAGCACCACCACCCGGGCGGCTTCCTGCTTCTCGTTGGCGGCCATGCTCAATCCTTCCCAACGCCTCGGGGGAAAACGCCCGCAGCACGACCCCGGGACACCAGCTCGACAGTCTCACCGCGGCGCACCGTCCGCACACCCTCGATGAAGGTCAGGCTTGAGTCGGGCAATGACATGCCGTAGAGCTACCCGCGCCGCCAGCACGAAAAACCGTGGCGCGGTCCCGTCACGCGGTTTTGAGCTCAGCTTGAGCCGCTGCTTCGTGCTCGTCGATGGCAACTGCGGCGGCGACTCGGTGGCTGGACAGGCTGAATGCAACAGCGACGTAGCAGATCACCAGACTGAACGCGGCCACCACGCCGAGGTCGACCCATTCGGGAATGAGCCGCGTGCCGCCGTATTGACCGAGGTAGGAGATCATGGCCAGACCGGCGAACCACGGAACGATCCAGACCAGCGACCGCGGGTCCAGCGGTGGCCGCTCCATCGGATGGCCGGTCGCATAGGCGAGGGCGAACAGCAGGTACCCGGCGACGATGGCCAGCATCAGTTTTTCCACTGTGGCCCAGGACGTCCAGTAGATGATCTCGTTTGCCGCGACGAAGGCCAGCGGCGCCAGAATCGGGGCGGCAGGCAGCCGGTACGGGCGGGCGCGGTCGGGGTCAGCCTTGCGCAGCGCCAGCAAGGTGATCGGCGCGAAACCGTACATGATCACCGTTGCCGAGGTGACCAGCCCGACCAGGCTCTGCCAGCTCGGGAAGGGCAGGAAACAGATCAGGCCGATCACGAACGCCAGGATGATCGAGGTGTAGGGAACGCCACGGCTACTGATCCGGCTAACGCCCTTGGGAACGTACCCGGCGTGGCCGAGAGCGTAGGACAACCGCGCGGAGGTGCCCACGTAGATCAAGCCGGTACCGGCCGGTGAGATGAACGCGTCGATGTACAGGATGACTGCCAACCAGCCCAGGCCCAGGCCGGTGGCCAGCGTCGCGTACGGCCCGAAGTCACCTTTGCCGACCGGGTTGGCCCATCCCTGCGCGAGGTTGCCCGGGTTCAGCGCGCCGATGAAAGCGATCTCCAGCCCGAGGTACAGCAATGTGCCGATCACCACCGAGCCGATCACCGCGCGGGGCACGTTACGTTGCGGATCGCGCGCCTCGCCGGCTATCTGCGCCGCTTGTTCGAAGCCTTGCAGGGCGAACACCACGCCGAGCGGCAGAGCTGCAAGCACCCCGTGCGCACCGTAGGGGGCGAAGCCGCCGCCCGCGGTGAAGTTCGAGACTTGGAACGACACGACGATCAGGACGGCAACCGTCAGGACCGGTACTGCCACCTTCCACAGCACTGCGATCCGGTTGCTCTCCGCGAGCCACCGGACCCCGAGAATGTTGATCACCGTGAAGAGCAACATCAACCCGGTGGATACGGCCAGGCCGGTGGGGGTCAGCGCGCCGGCCTCATTGATCAATCCGTGCCACTTGTGGTCGAGGTAGCTCAGCGCCGCCTCGACCTCGATCGGCGCGATCGTGACCGCCTGCAGCCAGGCCACCCACCCCGCCGTGAACCCGCCCAGCGAACCGAACGCCAGGCGCGGCCACCGTCCCGTACCACCGGCGAGCGGGTAAGCCGCACCCAGCTCCGAGTGCACCAACGCCAGCAGCACGATGATCACGCCGGCGAGCACCCAGGACACGATCGACGCACCACCGGCCGACGTGGCCGCCGTCAACGCACCCAGCAGCCAGCCCGACCCGATGATCGAACCCAGCGAGACGAACATCAACGCCACGAAGCCCACGTCGCGCCGGAACCCCGGCCGGGCCTCGGACGCCGCGCTGCGAACGGATGCTTGCGCCATAATCACGGTTCCCTTCGGCGGGCAAGCCACATCCGCGCAGTATCTCCCAGTCCGCCTGACATCGGGCAGAGTCATGTGCACCAACCGCGGCGGCCCCCGGGCGAGTATGTTTAGGTACGGCGAGCAGTGTGGGGCTGACCTGGGAGGCGGCGATGGGCGAGTTCAGCCCGTGGCATCTGTTGATCGTGGCGGCAGTCTTCATGCTGTTGTTCGGGGCTAACAAGCTGCCGCAGATGGCCCGGTCGGTAGGTCAGTCGATGCGGATCTTCAAGGCCGAGACCCGCGCGCTGTCCGGGGACAAGGAGCCCGGACAACTGCCTCCGAATGCGCCTACCGCGTCACCGTCTGCGTCGTCTGCGTCCTCTGCGTCCTCTTCGTCCTCTTCGGAGACTTCCCAACCCCACCTACGGGACAAGCCACCAGCCGGCTAAGGGCGCCTTGGTCCCCGAAACTTCGACACGTGAGCGGGGGGTTCGGCACATTCTCAGACCGGTGTCGTGAACTCGACGCCAGCGACCTCCCACCGCCGCACAACATCGGTAGTGCCGAGTTCACGGCACCGCCCACCTCGGCGGTCCGAGGCGAAGCCTCACTGGTTCTCTTGCGGTAGGTCGAAGATGTAACCGACCCCGCGGACGGTCCGAATGCGGGTAGGCCGGTCCACGTCACTTTCAATCTTCGTGCGCAGCCGGCGAATGTGCACTTCCAGGTAGTTCCGGACGTCCGCCCGGTCCGGCCCCCACGCATTGTCCAGCAACTCGCGCCGCGAGACCACGCGGCCGGCGTTGTCCATCAGCTGGCGCAGGATCACGAACTCCTTGTGCGGCAGGTGTACGGGTACTCCGCGGACAAGCAACCGGTGCCCGTCGAGCTGGAGCTCGACATCCCCTACTTTCAAGATCCTCAACCGTCCGAGAGTCTGAGGATCGACCGGCAAGTAACGGCTTGCCTCCGGCGTGTTCGTCGCCCCCCAGCTCTCGATTGATGACATCAGCCAAACCGTCCCGAAATGTAGTCCTCAGTAGCCTTTTTCGCCGGGTTGGAGAAGATCTTCTCCGTGTCGTCCAGCTCCACGAGCCTGCCAGGCTGGTCTGCGGCGGGCAGGTTGAAGAATCCAGTTTGGTCCGACACCCGAGCGGCCTGTTGCATGTTGTGCGTCACGATGATGATCGTGTAGTCCTTTTTCAGGTCCCCGATCAACTCCTCGATCGCCAGTGTGGAGATCGGATCCAACGCCGAGCAGGGCTCATCCATGAGGAGAACGTCTGGCTGCACCGCGATGGCACGCGCGATGCATAACCGTTGCTGCTGCCCGCCTGACAGACTGCCGCCGGGCCTGCCGAGCCGGTCTCTGACCTCTTTCCACAGATTCGCGGCACGTAACGACCGCTCGGTCACCTCGTCCAACTGTGACCTGTTTCTCACCCCCTGCAGTTTGAGGCCGGCCACGACGTTGTCCCGGATGGACATCGTAGGAAATGGATTCGGCCGCTGGAACACCATGCCCACCGCGCGACGCACCTCGACCGGGTCGACTCCTGGCTGGTAGATGTCTTCGCCGTCGAGCTCTATCCGACCCTCGATCCGCGCCCCGGGAATCACCTCGTGCATCCGATTGATGGTGCGCAACACGCTGGACTTCCCGCAGCCCGACGGACCGATAAACGCGGTGACCGCCCGCGGTGGCACCGACAGGCTCACGTCCTCCACGGCGTGGAACTTACCGTAATAGATCTCAACATTCTTCATTTGTACATTTTTGGCCATGATAGATCCAATGTTGACGGCTAGCTGCGGACACTCGCGACGCGTGCGATTACGCGAGCGATAATATTGAGCGTTAAGACGATCAGAATCAGGACCAATGCTGCCGCCCAGGCCCGATTGACCGCCGTCTCGTCGGGCAGACCCGCCTCACTGAACACAAACAGTGGCAGCGACGCCTGAGCGCCAGAAAAAGGATTGAAATTCAGCGCCGGGTTGCCGAATACGGTGAGCAACAGCGGAGCCGTTTCTCCGGTGACCCGAGCAATAGCGAGCATCACACCTGTCACGATTCCCGCCAGGGCGGTGGGTAGTACAATTCGCAGCACGGTGACCCATTTCGGCACACCAAGCGCATAGCTCCCTTCACGGAGACTATCGGGCACGATCTTCAGCATCTCCTCCGCGGACCGCACTACGGTCGGCAACATCAAAATCACCAGCGCCAAAGAACCAGCGAAACCAGAAAAGCCGCGTCCCAACGCAAGGATCCACAGTGCGAAGATGAACAGTCCGGCAACAATTGACGGGAGGCCGGTCATCACGTCGACGAAAAAACTCACGACTCGGCCCAATCGCCCGGCGCTGTATTCCACGAGATAAATCGCGACGAGCAGGCCGAACGGGACCGCCATGACGGTGGCCAAACCTACCTGCTCGAGCGTGCCGATCATGGCATGATAAATTCCACCTGCTGCATCTTGCTCCGCGACTCCACGCATCGTGTGAGTGAGAAAGGATCCGTTGAGTACTGCCATGCCTTTCACGACGGTGAATCCGAGGACGGCGACCAGCGGCAGCACCGCGGCGCACGTGCATGCCACCACGGCACTGGTCACCAGCCGGTTCCGTGCGGCGCGCCGGCCCTCGACCACAAGCGAGACCGCGGTCTGCACCAGGACGTAAAGCCCAGCCGCGGTGAGCAGGAAGCCAACCCGCCCGGCCAGCGGAGTAGCCACGAATAACACCGCAGTCACGGCGACCACTCCGGCCGCGATGGCGCCCAGCGACCAGCGGGGCAGCCGCGCGCGAACCAGATCCGAACTCACCACGGCCTCAACCGAGGACACTTCAGGCACCCCCCCGGCCGCTTCTCCGGACGATCGCTCTCGCCCCGAAATTGACGATCAGGGTGATGACGAACAGCACCAAACCCGATGCGATCAATGCTCCGCGACCCATCTCCCCGGCATCTCCATAACGATTGGCGATGTTGGCCGCGATAGTGTTCCCACCCGGATCGAGGATGCGAAACGAGATCACATAATTGGACGACAACACCAAGGCGACCGCGATCGTCTCCCCTATCGCCCTACCGAATCCGAGCACAGTGCCGCTGACCACCCCTGAACGACCATAGGGCAGGATCGCCATACGGACCATCTCCCACTTGGTCGCGCCGATCGCCCAGGCCGCCTCGATATGATCCCGTGGCGTCTGAACAAATACCTCCCGAGAGATGGCCGCCACAATCGGAATTACCATGACGGCGAGCACCACCGATGCTGCAAAAATCGATTTACCGTAAGTGCCGTTGGACGCGAAGAGGGGAATGAAGCCCAGGTAGTCATGGAGAAATCTCGACGGCGTATCGATGTTGGGCACGAGGTAGATCAGTCCCCATTGACCGAAAACGACGCTGGGTACCGCCGCCAGCAAGTCCACGACGCCGGCCAGTGGGCCTGCCAGCCATCGTGGCGCATAGTGACTGGTCGCCAGCGCCACGCCGACCGCTACCGGTACGCTCATCAACAACGCGAGCAGTGAAGTCAGGACACTACCGAAGACCAAGGCGGCAATTCCGAACGAGGGCTGCGGACTGTCCGGCGCCCACTTCAGCGTGAAGAAGAAGTTAGTGGTATCCGCTTTCAACGCCGGGACCGCCTGGATTACGAGAAACACTGCTATAGCGGCCATGATGATCAACAATAGGGCACCGGATCCGCCGGCTAACATCCGGAAGATCGCGTCGCCATGACGCCGGCGACGTGGGCCGTCTGGACGAGGACCACGCCTCATCGGTGACTGCCCGGAGGGCGAACCGACCCGAGTTCCCCGGTTACCAGAAACCGCCGAGGAGGAGCGCGCCATCGATACCATCGCGCTTTCCGTGTCGTCCATCCCATGTCCTCGTGTCGAATATCCAAAGGACCTCAGTAAAGCGGTCTCTACGCCAAGGAACCAATGACCTGTTGTACCCGTTGGCGCAAGCTACCGGGCAAGGAGATGTATCCTTGTCCCGGAAGCTCCTGCTGACCGGCTGAGCTGGCAGCGTATCCCAGGAAATTCTTGAGCAGCGGCAGCTTATCCGCAGCATTGCCCTTGGAACACACGATCTCGTAGGTGACGAGAAGGTTCGGATAGGCGGTGGCATCAGTCGTGGCGTAATCGACCTGCAGCTTCAGGTCGTCCCCGGCGCCGGTCACCTTGGCTTGCGACAGGAATTTCACCGCATTATCCAGGGTAAGCCGCACGAACGCGCCCGCAGCGTTACCGACTGCAGCGTAGGGGATCTGGCTTTGTGTCGCGAATGATAGTTCGAAATATCCGATACCACCGGGAGTGGATTTCACACCCTGCGCAACGCTTTGACTACCCTTGGCGCCTTGACCACCGGGCGCAGTCCAGTTCTTGTCGGTCCCGAATGCCCAGTCAGCCTTGGCATCGTTACTCAGGTAGTTCGTAAAATTATAGGTCGTCCCCGAGCCGTCGGAACGATGAAAACTTTGGATACCGAGCGATGGCAGCTGCGCGCCAGGATTATCCTTCGCGATTGCGGGATCACTCCAATTGGTGATCTTGCCGCTGAAAATCTTGGCCAAAGTACCGGCTGATAGATTCAGATTTTTCGCGAGGCCCGGCACGTTGTAACCGACCGCGATCGGCCCACCGACCATCGGGACGTTGATCGCGGGTCCACTCTTACAGCGCGTGTCTGCGGCTTGCTGCTCTTTGCCCTCAGTCAGCGGAAAATCCGAACCAGCGAAGTCGATCTTCCCGTCGGTGAACTGCTGGACGCCTTGCCCCGACCCCCCGCCAGAATAATTGATGTTCGCACCCGAACATTTGTTGATGTATGCCTTGGTCCACTGCGCTATCGCATTCTGCTGAGCTGTGGATCCGGCGGCAGTCAGCGATCCGGCACTACATGTGATCGCCGCAGTCGCACCCGGATTCGTTGCCGGTCCTGCGCCACCTCCGGTGTCCGTGCCGCACGCGGTGAGCAGCAGCGCGGCGCACACCAGCAAGCTTCCCGCGACGCTATGCCCTTGACGGTTCACCCAACCTCCCCATGCCGAGATTGACTATGCGCATTGCCAGCGCCCAACGACCGCTGGCGCAACCTATAGAGTCTGCGCGGGTGCAACAGTGGACGACGCCTATTTAGAACATGAACACCACATGAACATTCGCCCACATGAGCGCGATTAGCCACTGTTCGGGTCGGCTGGGGACTGCCGAATAACAATGCGTAATCGATCAGGGCCGCTCCGGCATCCCCTGCCGGGTGAAGGTCGAGTTCATACTGCCGGGACCGGCCTGGTTGCGGATCGACGCTACGGCCGGGTCATCGAGCAGCCAGTTGTGCACACAGGCGGAATCCCGCTCAAGGCAGCACAGGTCCGGGTGCACCAGGGGAAAGATCGTGCGGACCCGAGCGGCGCTTGCCACCGGGTGCTGTCTACCGTCATGGCAGGTCGGGACAGCACCGATCGCGTGGAGCGCTGAGAACGCGAGCTTCCCTCGACGCGGTCCGCGCTACCCGACCACCCACTACCCCCTGCGTCCAGGCAACGGCTGGTACAGCGTCACGCTGGCGGAACAACGGAACCGGGCTGTTGAGGTGTCAGGACGCGGTACCGAAGACGATGTCCCTGACGCTCTTGGTCCCCGAGGTCGGCTTGCCTTCGTTGGCGAGCTTCGCCCGCCATGCCGCACGGAGATCCTCACTGACGGCTGCGGACTGAGACAGCGGTGAATCGGGGACCCATCCCTGAAAACCGCAATTCACCTCAACATTCATGCAGTGCTGATCGGTGCACTCTCTGATGTCTGTTTTGGTGTGCTCTTCTTCGTTCCATCGACTCCAGCCGCCGAACCCGCCGCTCATCGCCCCCAGAAGCGACTCGTCGTGGTCTCCGACGACGTCGGACGGCGGCTTGTCGGGCATCTGGGTCTTGTCGCGCTGTTCGGTCATGGTTCCCAGTCTACAGGCGATTATCGGATGGGTGCCGCGTGCCGCGAAGCGCAGGACCGGCCTGAACCATCCCGACCATTGCGCTGCTCATCGTGCCGAGACTTCCCGGTCTTTCACTCGAAGGAATGACGCAATAGCTACCCTGATGGCCTAGCGTGATGTCCTTCGAAGTGGTCCTGTGCCTAAAACTCCCTCGCTGTGAGCTCACCACTTCAGCCTATCGTGGAGGTGCGGCGATGACGCACATGGTGGGAATCGACGCGCTGCGAGCTCAACTCGCTGGCCGGGTGATCGATAAGTCGCACCGGAATTACGACACCGCATGTGCGGTATGGAATGCGGAAATAACCCGCAAGCCCGCAGTTATCGCGCAGTGCACCGGGCCCTCCGATGTGGCAGCGGCGATTGCCTTCGGTCGAAAGCGCGAGCTGGCGATTTCGGTGCGCGGCGGCGGGCACGGCTACTGGGGAGCCGCGGTACCCCACGGTGGCTTGGTCATCGACCTCGGCGAACTACGGGGCGTGTCCGTAGACCCCGGCAGCCGCCGGGCCTGGTGCAGTGGCGGCGCCACGATCGCCGACCTGGATGCCGCCACCCAGCGGCATGGTCTGGCGGTGACCGGAGGAACGATCAGTCACACCGGGGTCGGCGGCCTGACTCTGGGCGGCGGGTTCGGCTGGCTGGTTCGCAAGGCCGGCCTGACCGTGGACAACTTGCTGTCCGCCGAACTGGTCACCGCCGACGGGCGGACGCTGGGCGTTTCCGCCGATGAGTATTCAGATCTGTTCTGGGCGCTGCGAGGTGGCGGCGGCAATTTCGGCGTGGTCACCGGCTTCGAGTTCCGGCTGCATGAGGTGGGCCCACTCGTGTATCTCGGCCTGTTCTTCTGGGGGCTGGAGCAGGGCAGCGAAGCGCTCCGGCTCGCCAGGGACGTGGCGGCGTCCCTGCCCCGCGATGCGGGGCTGCTGGTGACTGCCGGTATGGCTGCGCCGGCGGCGCCGTTCGTGCCCGCACGGTTCCGCGGCAGGCCGGGGTATGCGGTAATGCTCGCCGGGTTCGGGTTGGCGCAGCAGCACGCTGCGCTGATCACGCCGATCCGGGACGCTCTGCCACCGTTGTTCGAATTCGTGACGCCACTGCCGTACGTCGAGTTGCAGAAGATTCTCGACGACTCCACACCGTGGGGCATCCACGCCTACGAAAAGAGCCTGTGTCTACGTGAACTCAGCGATGCAGCGATCGCCGTCCTCACCGAACACATACCCCGCAAGAATTCACTGATGTCCTTCGTGCCGATCTTCACGCTCGGCGGCGCCTTCGCTGCCGTCGGTGACCAGGACACCGCCTTCGGTTGCACCCGAACCACCCGGTTCGTGGTCAATATGGCCGCCGTGGCTCCGAATGCCGAACTGCTGGCGGCCGACCGGGACTGGACCCGCTCGTTGTGGCAGGCGCTGGTACCACATGCCGGCGACACCGGCGGCTATCTCAACTTCATGGCCGACGACGACCCGGACCGCGTGCAAGCCGCTTACGGACCGGCCAAGTACCAGCGACTGGCTCGGATCAAGGCGCATTACGACCCGGACAACGTGTTCGCGCTGAACGCGAACATTAAACCGGCACCGCCAGGAAACCCTGACTGACAAACCGCCCGGGGCGCACCGAGTCGGAGTAAATTCAGCTCATGGCGGAGCTGCTGCGCACTGATCGGCTCCTGGTGCGGGATTGGTCCGGCGCAGACGCCGAGGCAGCTCTGAAACTTTACCGTCACGAAGCCCTCAAGCTCTGGCTACCCGAACTTGAGGACATCCCCAACGCCGATGCCATGCAGGCAGTGCTCCAGCGGTGGGCCGTCGAACAACGCGAGATGTCGCCGGGAACGGGGCGGTGGGCGTTGGTCGCACTCGATGGCGGTGCGCTCGTCGGCGGGATCAGCCTGCTGCCGATGCCGGTACCCGAGGCGGACGTCGAGATGGAGTACCAGCTGGCACCGGAGTACTGGGGCCGCGGCTACGTCACCGAGGCGGCCCGGGCGCTGGCGCGGTGGGCCTTCGAACATTCACTGGTCGAGCTGTTCGCGCTGGTCGAACCGGATAATGCGCGCGCAGCGGCCACCGCCCGGCGGATCGGCATGGAATGGGTCGGCGAGAGCGACAAGTATCACGGGATGTTTCTGCAGGTGTTCCGGTTGCGACCGGCCGACCTGGCCAGCGCGGTCAGAAGTAGACCCGGGTGACCCAATCGGCTACACAGCCAGGTTTTTCGCCACCGTCGATCTGCATCGTGGCGCGCAGCACGAGTTGCACGCCACCGGCCACCTCGGAGGCCTCGGCGAGCGTGACGCCGGCCCGCACCGCGGACCCGACCGGCACGGGAGCGGGAAAGCGCACCTTGTTCAGCCCGTAATTGATGGTCATCGTGGCACTGTCGACCCGGTAGGTCTGGAAGATCAGATACGGCAAGAGTGACAGCGTCAGGAAGCCGTGCGCGATCGTGGCACCGAAAGGGCCGGCAGCCGCACGCTGCGGGTCGATATGGATCCACTGGTGATCCTCGGTCGCGTCCGCGAACGCGTTGACGCGTTGCTGGTCGATGGTCATCCAGTCACTCGTGCCCAGCTGCTCGCCGGCCGCAGCCAGCAACTCGTCAGCTGTCGTGAACACCCTCATCGCCGATCACTCCTCTGCTGGCGAAGTTGTTGTTGGTCGCCTTCTGCGCGCGGCGTCAACTCGATCTGGAACTCAGTGTGCAGCTGGCCGCTTGCTGCGCTGCTCTCGACGATGAGCGTGGCGTTGCGAGCCGAGAACACCAGCGCGGCGACTGCGTTGTCGAAAACGGTGGGGCTGAGCAAGCGCCAGGACAGCGCCGGATCGGGCACCCCGAAGCGGCGCGCCACGCTGCGAGCCACCGCGGCCAGCACCGGGTTCCAACCGGCCCGCAGCGACGGCGGCGCGTACCACGGCAGGCCATGATGCACCGCTGAGGACACCAGCTGGTAGACGGGCGAGCCGCCCGCCGCGCCGTTGAAGTCGGCACGTGCTACGTAGCTGTGGTGCACGTCGCCGGAGAGCACGCTGATCGTCGCAGGCGCATCCGGTCCAGCTGCGACGCGGCGCAGCAGCGCGGTGAGCCGGTTGAAGGAGTTGCGGAACGCCGCCCAGTGCTCCAGGTCGAGGGCCTGCCGGATGCGTTCTGCGAGCGCGCCGCCCCGAGCGCAGGCCGCCTCATTCGCCGCCTCCAGATCGTGCAGCGCCGGCGCCAGCAACCACGGCAGCGAACAACCCACCAGCACGTGATCGGCTTGGTGGGCGTCTGCGCTGACCGCGTCCTCCACCCAGGAGAACTCCGCGTCGTCGAGCATCGCGCGCCGTCCCTCGGTCAACACGCGCCCACATCGAGTGTCGACGACGACCAACCGCACACCGTCAATGTCCCAGCGAAAGCTCCATCGAACCGCCGCCGCATCCGAATCCGAGGCGTCGGCCATCTTCCGCAACACGGGCCAGGCGTCTGCGCCGACGCCCTGTACGGCGCGCCAGGTGGCGTCGGCGTGGCGATGCTGCGGAGACAGGTTGCCGATGTGCTGGTAGATCCAGTACGAGGCCAGTGCACCGCGGATCCGCCCGCGCCACCAGGGCTGGGCGGTGATCCGCTCTCGCCAGGCAGCCGAGGTGTTCCAGTCGTCGCGCACATCGTGGTCATCGAAGATCATCGCGGTGGGTACGGTGGACATCAGCCACCGCATTGGCGGATCCGACCAGCTTTCCAGGTATAACCGGGCATATTCGGTGAAGTCCGTCACCTCGTGGCCGGGCGGTGCTGTGGTGTCGCGGCGGGAGTCCATCCAGCGTTGAGTCTGCGGGGTCGGCTCGTCGGCGTAGACCTGATCGCCGAGCAGCAGCAGCGCGTCCGGCCAATCCTGCGGCGCCATGGTGGCCATCCGGGCAGCGAGCCCGTCCAGCGCGTCAGTCCCGATGGCGGCTGCCGCTGCGGGGTCATCAGGTTTGGCACGCCGGCAGGAACCGAAGACCACCCGCACCACCGCCCTGGCGCCTCGGGTCCGGATCTGACTGCCGGGCCAGGATGAGCCGGGCCGCGGCCAGACCAGCTCCCCATCGAGATGCACCTGATACGTCCGGACCGAACCCGGTGCCAGCCCGGTGATCTCCACCAGTGCGTAGTGCTGTCGACACACGGTGAACGTCGACGCCCGGCAGCCGAGCACCTCTACCTCGGCCGGGCGGGACGTTTGCACCCACACGGTCGCCGTCGTGCGCCCAACGTGGCGCAGCACGGGGCCAAGCAGTAGCCGGACGCGCTCAGACGACGGCGGGATGGCCACTTCTCCTGCCTACCCGAGTCGGGCTACGTACGCGACACTGGAGCGCGATGGTGACGACTCCTCCCTCAGCGGGGGCGAGGATGGGCACGCCCGCCGGACGGTGGGTTCTGCTGGCGACGATCTCCGGCTCAGGCATGGCGATGCTCGACGCCACCGTGGTGAACATCGCGTTGCCCTCGATCGGGCGCGACTTCGGTGCTGGATTTCGAACCCTGCAGTGGATCGTCAACGCCTACACGCTCACGCTGGCCGCGCTGATCCTGCTGGCGGGGGCGCTCGGAGATCGGTACGGGCGGCGCCGGGTGTTCGTCGTCGGGGTGGTGTGGTTCGCCGTGGCGTCGCTGCTGTGCGGGCTGGCGCCGACCGCGGAGATCCTGGTCGCCGCCCGCGCCCTGCAGGGCATCGGCGGCGCCTTGCTCACCCCGGGCAGCCTGGCGATCATCTCCTCGTCGTTCGTGGCCACTGACCGGGCGCGGGCCGTGGGAGCGTGGTCCGGGCTCAGTGGCGTCGCTGCCGCGGTCGGCCCCTTCCTGGGTGGATACCTGGTGCTGCTGAACTGGCGGGCGGTGTTTTTGATCAACCTGCCGGTCGCCGTCTTCATCGTGCTGGTGTCGCTACGACACGTGGCCGAGACGCGGGACGCGCAGAGCCCACCGGGTCTGGACGTGACCGGCTCGGTGCTCGCCGCCGCCGGATTGGCGGGGCTGACGTACGCGTTGACCAGCCTCGGCGGCAGCCCCGGCCGCGCTGGGGTATTCGTCGCCGGAGCCGGCGGGGTAGTCGCGTTGGTGACCTTCGTGCTGGTCGAACGGCGCTCGCCGCACCCCCTGGTGCCGCTGGCGCTGTTCGCCGACCGCCGGTTCAGCGTGGCCAATGCGGTCACCTTCGTGGTCTACGCCGGGCTCGGCGTTTTCTTCTTCTTGCTGGTCCTGCACCTGCAGATCGTGGCCGGCTTCTCCCCGCTGGTCGCCGGGACGGCGTTGCTTCCGGTGACCGCGCTGATGCTGCTGCTGTCCGCCCGGGCCGGTGCGCTCGCCGAGCGGATCGGTCCCCGGCTGCCCATGTCGCTGGGGCCCTTGCTGGCGGCGCTGGGTTTCCTGCTGACCTTACGGATCGGGCGGGGGGCGTCCTACCTGGGCGACGTGCTCCCGGCGGTGGTAGCGATGGGCCTGGGACTGTCGCTGACCGTGGCGCCGCTCACCGCGACGGTGCTGAACTCAGCTGATCCGCGCTATGCCGGGACGGCATCGGGAGTGAACAACGCGGTCGCTCGCTCCGCCGGCCTGCTGGCCGTCGCGGTCATCCCGGCGGTGGCCGGCCTGGCGAACGCTGATTACACCGATCCGATGTCCTTCGAAGCCGGCTTCCACACCGCGATGCTGATCAGTGCGGCACTACTGGCACTGGGTTCGTTGCTCGCCGCGGTGCTACTGCACGAGGCTCGCCCGGCGCCGGTTCCCGTCCCGACCGAACGCCTCCCGCTAGAACGCTGCTCCCACTGCGGCATCACCGGCCCGCAACTGCACCCCTCCGCCGCACCCCTTTCCCGACATGGAGACATATCGGGGTTATGAACGCCCCGCAAACCCCGATATGTCTCCATGACGGGTGGGAGGAACTATGACGACGATCGAGCCGGCGGCGGAGCGGTATGACATCGCGCGGGCTGTGCTGCTGGCAGCGGTGGCCGCGCTGGGCGGATTCCTGTTCGGCTTCGACACCGCCGTGATCAACGGGGCGGTGCTCGCCATCCGCGATACCTTCCGGATCGGCGCCGGGCTGACCGGCTTCGTGGTGGCCTCCGCGCTGCTGGGCTGCGCGGTGGGCGCCTGGCTCGCCGGCAGGCTCGCGGACCGGATCGGCCGTATCCGGGTCATGGTGCTCGCTGCTGCACTGTTCCTGATCAGCGCGATCGGTTCCGGGCTGGCCTTCTCGCCATGGGACCTCACGTTGTGGCGCATCATCGGCGGCCTGGGTGTGGGTGCGGCCTCGGTGATCGCACCGGCCTACATCGCAGAGATTGCGCCCGCCTCGATCCGCGGCCGGCTGGGCTCGCTGCAGCAGCTGGCCATCGTCTCGGGGATCTTCGTGGCGTTGCTGTCGGACTACTTCCTGGCCACCAGCGCGGGAAGCGCGACCAACACGCTATGGCTCGGGTTGGCGGCCTGGCGGTGGATGTTCATCACCCTGGCCGTTCCCGCGCTGGCCTACGGGATCCTCGCGCTGCAGATACCCGAATCCCCGCGGTACCTGATATTCCGCGGCCGCACCGTCGAGGCCCGCGCCGTGCTGTCCCAGGTGCTCAAAAGCGGGGTCGACAACCGGATCCGCGAGATCAGCCGCACGATCATCCAAGACACCCGATCGACCTTCCAGGACCTCCGGGGACCATTTCTCGGCCTGCTACCGATCGTCTGGGTAGGAATCCTGCTGTCGGTCTTCCAGCAGTTCGTCGGCATCAACGTGATCTTCTATTACTCGTCGACGCTGTGGCAGCAGGTCGGGTTCACCGAGGCCGACTCGCTGATCATCACAGTACTGACGTCGGTGACCAACATCGTCGTCACGCTGGTGGCGATCGCCGTGATCGACAAGATCGGCCGGCGCCGGCTGCTGCTGATCGGCTCGGCGGGCATGTCCGTCAGCCTGGCGATGCTGGCCTACGTCTTCGGTACCGCCCCCATCGTCGACGGGCAACCGTCGCTGGGCGCCAGTGCCGGCACGGTCGCCCTGATCGCGGCCAATGCCTTCGTCGTGTTCTTCGGCATCTCCTGGGGCCCGACGGTCTGGGTGTTGCTCGGCGAGATGTTCAACAACCGGATCCGAGCCGCGGCGCTCGGCCTTGCCGCGGCCGCTCAATGGATCAGCAACTTCATCGTCTCGACGACGTTCCCGACGCTGGCTGATATCAGTCTTGGAGTGGCCTATGGCCTCTATACGATCTTCGCGCTGCTCTCGTTGCTCTTCGTGTTCAAATTCGTGCAGGAGACGAAGGGTAAGCAACTCGAGGACATGGTGTAGGGAGGGATCAACCGGTCATGAGTGATGGCGTCCTGATCTCGACGATGAACGATGTCCCCGGATACGAGGTTGTGCAGGTGCACGGCGAGGTGTACGGGCTGATCGTCCGGGCGCGCAACGTGTTCTCGAACCTCGGAGCAGGGCTGCGGACGATCGTCGGCGGCGAGGCCAGAGGCTACACCAAGCTCCTCATGGACAGCCGCGATCAAGCGACCGCGCGGCTACAGGAGGCGGCCGCTGCGCGCGGCGCGAACGCCGTGCTCGCGATGCGCTTCGACTGCAACGAGATCGGCAACATCATGAGCGAGGTCGCGGCATACGGAACGGCCGTCACGATCCGCCCCATGAGCGGACCGGCAGCGTGATGTGTGTATAGTTACACGCATGCCGCGCTTGCAGGTATACCTTCCCGAGGAGCTGCACCGCCAGCTCAAAGAGCACGGAGTTTCTCCCTCGGAACTGCTGCAGCACGCCGTGCGGGAAGAGATACGCCGGCGAGAGCTCGATGCGGCCACCGACGTCTACCTCGCTGAGCTGATCGACGAGGTCGGCGAGCCGAGCGCCGCAGACGTCGAGTATGCGAAGCGGTTCGTCCGTGACCTCACCGAGGGTGTCCATCGCCAAGTCGGATGAGGGTTGTCCTTGACTCCGGCGGCGTGAGCTGGCTCGCCAAGCGATCATCCCGCACCGCGGCGGTGATCGCGGAGATGCGTGAGGCTGGGCTTTGGCCGGTGTTGGTGCCCGCGCCGGTACTCGTGGAGTGCCTTACGGGTACGGCCGGGCGGGATACAGCGACCAACCGCCTGCTCAAGTCTTGTGATGTCGTCACCGAGCTCCCGCAGGCTTTGGTGAGGCGCTGCGCCCGCCTCAGGTTCGAGGCTCGGCGGGGCTCAGCGGTTGACGCCATTGTCATCGGTGTCGCGGAGCCGCACGGCGTTGTGCTCACCTGCGACCCTCGCGATCTCACGGCACTGGCCAACGCCGCGACCGGGGTAACCGTGACGTCGGTATGAGGCTGGCAGGAGAGGTACCGATGGCACCTGAGGTCGACGTGGTGGTTTCGTGGCCGGCGAACAGCAGCGGGGCGGCCAATCCGGCGATGCCCTCGTCGCCGTAGCGCCACTGGGTCTGGGTGCTGGCCAGATCGGAGATCACGTCCTGGCCGGGATGGGCGCGTTTGTGGGTGATCAGCTGGTGCATGTAGGACACCAGTTGCTGGAGCGAGTCGGTGGCGGCCTGGCGATCGCCCAGGTTGCTCGCGCCGGCCGACCAGACCCGGAACTGGGCGCGGTCGCTGTAGGCACGCCGAGCAGCTCGCAGATGACCTGCACCGGCAGCGGGAACGACAGCGCCTCGTGTAGGTCCGCCGGCGCCCCCCGGTCGCCGAGCTGATCCAGCAGCGTCTCGACCAGCTCGGCGACGTGCGCCCGCAGGACGTGCTGGGGCAGCCCGTCGCTAGCCACGCTCACCTCCCACCAGCGCCGGGGTCTCATGGATGCTTCAGCACCTTTTTACCGGCCTGCGCGGGCTCTTATGGATGCTTGAGCACCCCGCTGGCCGCTCACGAGCGCGCGGCGGTGCTCGAAGTCGAGGAGATACTGCTTGCGTTCCAGGCCTCCGCCGTAGCCGGTGAGGTTGCCGGTAGCGCCCACGACCCGGTGGCAGGGCACGATGATGCCGATCGGGTTGCGGCCATTGGCGAGGCCGACCGCTCGGGCCGCCCCGGGACTTCCGATGCGCTCGGCGAGCTGGCCGTAAGACTCCGTTTCGCCGTAGGGAATCTCTCGCAGCGCCGCCCACACGGTGCGCTGGAACGGGGTGCCGGCAAGCGACACGGCAACGTCGAAGTCGGTGCGTTGCCCGGCGAAATACTGCTCCAGCTGTGTGATCACCTCGGTGAACGGCGTGCGATCCGGCGCCCCGAACGTCTCGTCCAGCGGCCGGTGCCGCTGCAGGTCCATGTAAAGGCCACTGAGGACGCCGTCACGGGCTACCAGGGTGAGCGTGCCGACGGGGCTGTCCACCAGCGTATGTACTCGATGTACTTGACATGTCACGGAATCTGTCTCCTTAAGCTGGTAACCGGTTGATGGCGTGGTCACCGGACGCCCAGAGGTACTGCACGGCGTAGGCGCGCCAGGGCCGCCAGGCGGCGGCGTGCCGGATCAGCGCTAGGGCACTGACCGGAAGGCCAATGTCACGGGCCGCGCGGCGGACACCCAGGTCGGCCGCCACGAAAGCGTCCGGATCACCGAGTGCGCGCATCGCGATCATCTCGATGGTCCAGGGGCCGAAACCCGGCAGGCGAGCAAGCTGAACCCGGGCCTGCTGCCAGTCACTACCGAGACTCAGGTCGATCTCACCGCTGGCCAGCGCGCCGACCAGGGTGGCCAGCGTGGTGCGACGCGCCTGCGGGAGAGCGAGCGCGGCCGGATCGAGCGCGGCGAGCGCCGCTGTATCGGGGAACAGGTGGGTCAGACCTCCTGCCGGATCGCTCACCGGGTCACCGTAGGCGGCCACCAACCGCCCGGCGTGCGTGCGGGCCGCCTGGGTGGACACCTGCTGGCCAAGCACCGCGCGCACCGCGAATTCCGGCCCATCGACGGTGCGGGGCACCCGGCGGCCTGGATTCTTGTCCACCAGCGCGGTGAGCACCGGGTCACTGCGCAGCAGCTCATCGACGGCCACCGGGTCTGCGTCGAGGTCGAGTAGCCACCGGCACCGGGTGATGGCGGTCGACAGGTCCCGCAGGTCGGTCAACGCCAACCGGCAGTCGATGTGATCAGGTAGCGGTCGCAGAGCCGCGACACCGTAACCGTGCGGCAACCGCAGGGTGCGCCGGTAGGCCCCGTCGCGCCATTCCTCCACCCCGGGTACCGCAGTCGCACTCAGATGCCCGAACAGGTTGTCTGGGCACAGCGGCGCGCGAAACGGCAGGCGCAGCGCCAGGGATCCGGACGTGGCGGGCGGGTTCCGGCGGGCGGCGCGGGCGCGCAGCTCGGTGGGGGCGAGAGCGAACACCTCGCGCACGGTGTCGTTGAACGCGCGCACGCTGGCGAAGCCCGCCGCGAAAGCCACGTCGCTGATCGGTAACGAGCTCGTCTCGATCAGCAGCCGCGCGGTCTGCGCGCGCTGGGCGCGCGCCAGCGCCAGCGGGCCGGCGCCCAACTCGGCGAGCAGCTGCCGCTGGATCTGCCGGATGCTGTAGCCCAGCCGCGCGGCCAGGCCGGGCACACCCTCGCGGTCGACCACCCCATCGGCGATCAACCGCATCGCCCGAGCCACCAGGTCGGCGCGTTCATTCCACTGCGGAGATCCCGGGCTCGCGTCGGGCCGGCACCGCTTGCAGGCCCGGAACCCCGCCAGCTGCGCCGCCGCCGCGCTGGGATAGAAGCGCATGTTGTGCGCCTTGGGCGGCACCACCGGGCAGCTCGGCCGGCAGTAGATGCCAGTGGTGATCACCGCGACGAAAAACCAGCCGTCGAACCGCGCGTCCTTGGACTGCACCGCTCGCACGCACCGCTCCACGTCCTGGTACATGCGCCCAGCATCACCCGCCGGCGCAGCCAGAGCTAGCGAGAATGCGACATCATGGTGCGGTGCGACGATCAGCTCGCCACGATTGATCTTGGCGCGTCAGCTCTCTTTGAGGGTGCTGGTCAGGAACCTGATCGTCTCGGCGGGAGATTTGGCCTGGACACACAGGCGATCCATGACCACCAGGTAGTGCTGGACGTCCTCGGTCTTGTCCAGGTAGAGGGCGCTGGTCAATTGTTCGAGGTAGACCAGATCAGGCAGGTCGTGTTCGGAAAACCGCAGGATCGTGAACGGACCGCCGACGGCCGCGTGGGCGCCCGAGTAGAACGGCATCACCTGCAGGGTGACGTTGGGCAGTTCGGCCATGTCGATCAGATGCTGGATCTGGTCTCGCATCGCGGCGCGCCCATCGAGGCGCCATAGCGCGGCCTCGTCGATCACTCCCCACAGGTTGGGCGCCTCGGGCTGGGTGAGGACCCGCTGGCGTTTCATCCGCAGTGCGACCCGGCGGTCGATATCAGCGCCGCTGGCGTCTGGGTGGCCGAGCTGGAAGACGGCACGAGCACCGTCCTCGGTCTGCAACAGGCCGGGCACCAGCTGGGGCTCATACGTACGGATGACCGAGGCCGCCTGCTCCAAGCCGAGGTACATCTCGAACCAGCTCGGCAGGATGTCGCTGTAGTGATGCCACCAACCGGGCACGTTGGCCCGCCGGGCCAACGCCAGAAATGCCGTGCGCTCCTGTTCATCGGTAATGCCGTAGAGGGTGAGCAGATCCGCCACGTCACGCTCCTTGAAGCCGACCCGTCCGAGCTCCATGCGGCTGATCTTGGCATGGGATGCCCGGATCGCGTGGCCAGCCGCTCCGGCAGTGATTCCGCTTGCTTCCCGGAGCTGACGTAGCTGATTACCCAACACGATACGCAGGGCTGTTGGCCCCTGCGGTCGCGTCGGAGCGTGACCGATGGCCGGTTCGTTACCCGACCGAGCCGCCCTCACCATTCCTCCTACGGGTGAAGCACTACGGATGGTCTCACCATAGACTGCGGCACGACCAGCCGAAACCCCGGCGGTCGCTTCCCCATCCCAGACCGGGGGCTCACCCGGCGGCTGGGTGGAACCCATCGCCCTTCACGGCTCCGACGAAGGCGGCCATCGCGGCACGCGGGTAGATCTGGATGAGCCCGGACGGGTCTCGCGAATTCCGCACGGCGATCATGCCGGGTGCGATGTCCGCCAACTCCACACAGTTGCCATTGGGATTACTGCGGCTGCTCTTTCTCCACGTCACACCCCACAACGGCGCACTGTTCGTGACTTGCGGCATCTCCAGAACCTTCCCACGAGCTCCGGCTGGCGGGCGCCGCCAGAGCGGTCAAACGCCCCAAACCGAGGTAGCGCGAGGATATGCGATTGCATCTGTTCTTGCATACGTACACGACGCCTCGTCCCAACAGCCGGTGTGGCATTCCGGTGAACCACACGCTGTGTTGCATCGGGCACGCAGCGCATGCCCGAAACGATCGCGAACTAGGAGAGCCCGATCACAGAGAGTGATACCGGCGTCGGCACCGACGACCCGAAGGCGTCCTGGTTGGTGGCGGTGAATACTGCGGTCAGTGAATGCGCGCCCTTGGTCAGCTTCGATGTGACGGCCAGCGCGAAACCACCGAACACGGGCCGTGGTGGCCCCAGCGCGGAGTCCCCGTCCTTGAACTGGACGGTGCCTGCGGCGTTCGCGGGCGCCACCTGCGCGACGAGGATCACCGGGGTTCCTTGGATGACCGGGCCGCTCGGGATGACCATGAAGGTCGTCGTGGTGGCCTTCGCACCAACCGGCACGCGGACCACCGGCACGATGTGGCGCGTGGGCAGCGCGAGCCCGGGATTGTCGGCCTTGATCGCCGGATCAGCCCAGTTCGTGATCTCCTGCGTGAAGATCTTGGCGATGGTCTCACCGGACAGCCGCAGGTTGGTGACGCGCTTGTCACCGATCGTGAGGTTGTACATGGACGCGGTGCCACCCCCGACGATCGGCAGGTATCCGAATGCCCGCGCCGGTGGGGGGTCCGGGACTCCGCCATCGCTGCCGCCGTACGGGAGTTCCGAGACGGCGAAATCGACCTGACCGACGCGGAAGTCGTTGCGGCCATGCGTCGAGCCGTCCGCGGAGAAGTTCACCGCTATACCGTCAAGGTCGCCGACACCGCGCCGCCAGTGATCCAGCGCATTGGAGCCCCAGGTCGAGCCGGAACCGTTGATCGGGATAAAACCGGCTGCTTGCCCGCCCAGCCCGACGGCGAGCAACGCGGCCAGCGCGGCCAGCCGGTGATGCCACGGTGCCCTACCCGGCATCGCTGCTATCCATCCGGCACGCCTTCCGCATTGAGCGATTCAGCGACGCTGCGTCATGAACATGAACGGCAACCGGTTAGGCGATGACGGACGCCCCCACAGGGGATGTCTGTCGGGCGGGCGGGACTGCGCGCAGGAACGCGCCGTATGCCCGGCCGTGCCAGTGGTACACCGTCGCCAGTCGTGGGCCATAACCAGTGCGAAGGCCACCGGTTCCCGCCCACTCAGCATCTTTAGAACGTGAACGTCACGCTGTCCGACGTGGACGGTGTGTACGACGGGTCGGTCGGAGTGAACACTGCGGTGAGCGAATGAGAACCCACAGGCAGCACCAAGAAGCCTCCGAACGCGAAGCCGGCGGACACTGGTACCGGGGCGCCGGTGGGGGTGGTGCCGGTGCAACTTGGTCGTCGTGGCCGTCGACCCAGGCGGGGGTGCCGGTGTGGCCGTTGGTGTGGCTGTCGGCGTCGGGGGCGGCGTCTGGGTTGGGGGCGGGGTGGACGCCGGCGGCGTTGGTGTCGCCTCCTTGACGCCATGATATGTCGTTGGAGTATCGAACTTGAGGCGTCCGACGAAGGTACCGGTGGGGTTGAAACCTAGGCGATCGAGGCACTGCGCGGTGAGTTCATACGTGCCCGTGGGAACCAGCGCGCCCTTTCCCAGTCGTTCCTCCACGGCGACCTGGAAGGCCACCCTCCACCGCTGAACAAACGGACCGTCATTCGAGAACTGGGTATCGGTTGGGGCGACCGCGCCGTACGGCTTGCTGGCGGGGAACACCTGCTGAGACGGATCCGTCTCGAGTGGGCCGACGACCTTTAGATTCGCTTGGACCGATGGCATCGGACAGCCACCAGATGTCGTCGAACTCATGGGGTCGAGGTTTGTGCCGGGGTCCGGGGCGACGGTACTGGTGCCTAACGCAGACACAGTGGGCGCGGCGCCGGCCATCTGGATACTCACCAGGAATGCCGATCCGACCGTGGCAGCAGCCACCGTGGCCCCAGACACCAAGCGGGTCAACGATTACTCCATATGCACAATGCGGCTCACTTTCACTAATGGTCAATACGGGGCATGGATGCTGGCGCTGAAGCAATCACGGCGAGCGACGCTTCCCGATCTGTCGCGACGTCACTACGGCGACCAGGGCACCGAACACGGCGCCAGCCAGAACCAGAAGGACCCATGGGACGGCCTGACCGGTCCTGTCGTGGCGCTGAGACGCGAGCGGCCCAACCGGGGACGTATCTCGGTAATCGGCTTCTGGAGCGGTCTTCGGTGCCGATCCAACCGGCGGTGGCATCGGATCCAGAGGCCCCGTTGCCCCGGGATCCTCCAGCGGAGGGGGCGGTGGTCCGACCGGCATCGCGGTTCCAAGCGCTTGGTAGGCCGTAGGGCTAGTGAATTCGAGCGAGGCGGTGAACTCTCCGAGGCTATTTTGGGTAAAGCCGTTGACGCAGTACACCGTAATGTCATAGCGACCGGCCAGCGTGGCGTGGTTCTTATTCGCGTAGTCTCGCATGACCAGCGCCACATACACGTCGAACCCGATTTTGTGGGATAAGCCGGCGTCAGTTTCTGACGTAACGGTCTGGCCGTTGGGCGGAAAACCGTGGCCACGCATCGTGGCGTAGTACGCAGTGGCCTGTGCCGGGCATCCCGCCGAGGTACGGAGCCGGAGCGGATCAAGGTTAGTACCGCTGCCCGGGATGATGATGACGCCGCCGATCGGATCGGCCAGCGCGGGCACCGGGACCATCACCACTAGCGCGCCCAACGCCATCGTGATCACGAAGACCAGACGGGAAAGACGATTCATGATTCCCTCACCAGTCGTGGGCGGGAACCGGTGTGGGAAGGCACCGATTCCCGCTCACGGGTTGTCGGACGGGCTGACGGGTGGCTGCACCTGATGCGGTCACCAGGTGCAGCACCGATCACGTGGATCTGATCGTCACTGTTTTGGAGGTGGATGGAAGGAAGCGGACGCCAGGGCTCGGCGTGTACACCGCGGTCACGTGCGAACCCCCAGGCCGGAACGCGACGAGCAAGGCACGGCCGTTAATCACCGGAACCGGGCCGCCGATCCTGGTGTCCCCGTCCTTGAATTGGACGGTTCCCACTGGCTTGCCGTCGCGTTCGGGGGTCACCCGCGCGTCGGCGACCACTAAGAACCCCAGGCCGTCAACCTTGACCTGGACCGGCACCGACAGCTCCGTCCTCGTGGCCTGCAGTCGAGGATTGGGCGTTGGGGTCGGAGTCGCGGTCGGAGTCGGCGTTGGGGTCGCCGTCGGCGTTGGGGTCGCCGTCGGGGTCGGGGTCGGAGTCGGAGTCGGAGTCGCGTTGGGGAGGCCGTGATATGTCGTCGGAGTGTCGAAGAACAGACCCCCGACGTAGGTGCCGGTCGGGTTGAAACCTAGGCGATCAAGGCAACGCGTGGTGAAGTCGTACTCACCGAGAGGAATCACCGCGCCCTTGCCAAGCCGTTCCTCCACCGCCTGCTGGAAGGTCACCCTCCATTGCTGGACAAACGCACCCGAGTTGGAGAACTGGGTGTCGGTTGGGGCCACTGCGTTGTACGGATTGGTGGCGGGGAACACCTGATGAGATGGATCCACCCCGATCGGCCCGACGACCTTCACATCGGCCTGCGTCGCGGAGGGATCCGGGCACCCACCAGCTGTCATCGAACTCATGCGGTCGAGGTTGGTGCCCGGGTCCGGCGCGATGGTGTTGCCACCCAGGGTGCCGGGCGGTGGGCCGCTCGTTGGGTCAGCGCTGGCCACCCCGACACTCACCAGCACTGCCCCGGCCGTGACAGCGACCGCCACGACCCCCGCCACCAACCGTGTCACTAGGATCTTTTTACGCACGATATGTACCCACTCTCACTGATAAGTAAGGGGCCTGATCACGGAGTCGTGATACTTGGGTCACCACAATTGCCTGGGCCTGTCCCATTGGGTAGCGTGTTGAACCCAGCGCGCTTGATGTCAGCGGTGTCTTGACAGACCTTGGACGTCGGTCCGACGAACAGGTCATGGATAGGCCCTGCTGGGACATCGGAGTTTCGCACGACGTTGTAAACCGTCCGCGCCCCGAACGAGCTGGCATTCAAAATCGCCGGGCTAATCCCGTTGATTGAGCCGAGGGTGGTATTACCGTGAATATCGGGGGCCGCGTGAAAAAGCTGGGCCAGCCACGGCGCAACCGAGTACGTGATCAGCTGCTTAGAATTGGTGATCACGCGCCCATCGTTGGCCAGGATTCCGACTCCATGAGAATCCTTGTCGGTGATGCATTCACCCGGCTGGCCCGGATCGGTGTAATTCGCCGCGTCATTAGTGATCCCAAGAAGCTTGAAGAGCTGCGTGCGGTTTCCGGCGCCGAACGACCCCAGCAGCGGCTGATAACCGTCTGGGTTTGCACCAGTGACCTTGTCAAAAACCGGGAAGTGAGCGGTATCACAGGTGTAGATCGCCTTAAGATCGTCTTTAGTCAGAGCTGCGTTTACATCGCTATCGGTACTGGTCGCATAGGCGAGAACGTCAGTGGCCATCGGGATGTAGGTCAGGTTCTTGCCCGCGCGGGCGGGGTTGGAATGCGAATCATCGGTCACCACCCGGGCGACATCGATACAACTGGGGAAGGCGACCAGCTTGTCTGTACCATCACCACCTTGCTTCGGCCGGGGAATGCCATTGGGTGGGGGACCGGGGGGATTGGATGGACTGCATTCGGGATGGGCCACCGGGTCTCTGGTGACGATATTGCTGGGCTGCGGATCCACACCCCAGGACTGGCAAATCCTGTTATCGGTGTTGGTGCTGCCCGCAGGATTCCGGAAGTCCTTGTTCTTGTTGCACATGGTGTCGAACAGGTCCTGGGTCGTCTGTGCGCCAACAATGACCACCGGCGGGTAGGGAGGAGGCGCAGGGACGGGGTCGGCTATCGCCGTACCCATGGTGAGGGCCACGGTCGCCACGCTGGCGCCAGCGGCCAGGAGCAGTCTTCTCTTTCGCATTGGTAGCTGTCCTTTGAAACGCAGGAATGCACCGGACTGCTGTCCGGGCACACACCAGCGACGGGCGAACCAGTGGCATGCCAACCACCCCGTCACTGCCGTCTTGCAGGCCAGGAAATGGGCCGGGTTGGTGGCCAGGAGCTGGAGACTCCTGGTCACCGCTCGGTCGGTGTCACCTCCTTCCGCGGGGGTGCCGTCGCCCACCGCCAGGTAGCGCGCCACCAGCGAGGACGACTCCACACACATTTGCCGTTATCCTGGGCACGCAGGGATGCACGGACTGCTGTCCGGGCACACGGCAGTGACGGGCGAACCAATGCATGCCGACCACCCCGTCACGGCCGTCTTGCAGGAAAATGGGCCGGGTGGTGCCCGGGAGCTGGAGACTCCTGGTCACCGCTCGGTCGGTGTCACCTCCTTTCGCAGCCGCCGGGCTAGCCGGCCGCCAAGCAGCCGGATGGCCGGTGAGGAGGTCGCTGCCAGCCCCCCGACGATGAGGGTCAGCAGGAGCACGAGGCCTACCCACCACGGCGCAGGCAGCAGCGGTGTGCGGCGTATCCCGGCGACCGGCTCCTGGGCCACGCTCGGTGTCTTGCCGACCGAAGTAGCCGGCGGCGCGGGCCCGACCTGCGCGGGTGGCGCAACGGGCGATCGGCCAGCGGGCGGCTGCCCTGGTACGTACGGGGGGTTCGCGTCTCGACCTGGTCCTGGCGTCGCAGAGCTACCGGGTGAGCCGCCGGTGGTGGTCAGGGCTGGTGGCGCCAGCAGGGAGTTGATCAGCTTCTCGACGGTGGTAGCGGCGGCGAGGGTCTGCGCCTTGAGGGCATCGGGCAGTGGCACCATGCCGGGGGGAAGCTGTCCGGGGGCGAGACCCTGCTGCTGACCCGGGCCGCCCGCGTATCGCAGGAACGCCGTGTAGTCCTTGCCGGCCGCAGCGTCCAGCATGGTGGGCGAGGTCACCGCGTAGCTCAACGAGGTCAGCGGGTAGGCATTCGGGTCGCTGGCTGCGGGGTCGGGCGCTAGCACCCCTGGCACCGCGCTGGGCTTCATCACCGCCGCACTGGCCAGCAGGCTGTCCGGAGTGGGGGCGACGTAGTTCCCAGCGGCGTTGAGCAGCTGCGCAGTCTGGAGGCCATACCGGGCAGCGGTCGCCGCGTCCACCACCGCCATCACCGCCTGCGCACCGATTACCTGCCGGGCAGCCTTGGTCGAGACCTGTTGCTTGATGTTGGAGTCGAAGGTGTTCTGCCGGGTGAGAGTGTCGCCCCGGCTGGCGGCCCGGCCGGCGTCGTGCATGTCGTTGGCATACGGGCGTAGATCCAGGTTGCAGTTCGTCACCGTGTTGCCGCCGTCGTCCGTACTGGTCACGCAGCTCTGGTCGTTGCGGGGAAAGGTCGATCTCGGCAGGCTGAGACCTTTGTTGAGCGGATTGATCAGCATTCCGTACTTGTCGGGGGTCCCGGCGAGAAAGGCGCGGGCGTCCGGGTCGGCGATGACCCAGCGCCACAGCAGCGTGGTGATGTCCGCTCCGTTGAGCTGCACCAACACGTCCGGCACTGGGTTGCCCAGGTAATCGACAAAACCCCGGTAGTCGGGGTTGAGGTCGAGGAACTCGGGGTCGGCGAGCAGGCCGGTGGGGTTCTTCGCCAGCTCGGGCACCTGGACGGCCAGCGAGCGCCGGTATGACTGGGTGAGGAGCTTGGCTACCAGCCGCGGGGTGAGCTTCATGGACGTGAACCGCCGGCCGGCAAGGGCCAAGTCGTCAGGTGTCCTGTGCCCCAAGTCGGGCTGGTAGTTGATGTCGAAGGCGACGGTCAGCCCGGATAATCCCACCGGGGCGTAAACCAGCGGATGGTCCGCTGGTACCTGGTCGGGTGCGATCGGGTCGGTCACCAGCGCCAGCCCGCCATTCTGTACCTGGCTGCGGGCCACGTCGTCGGGCAGCTGGGTAAAGCTGAACAGCGGACCATTGCCCTGGCACAGAGCCGGCTGCCAGGAGCTGACCGCCTCCACTGCCAGCTCCTGGCCGATCAGGGACCGCTCGGGCGCGCCGATCGGGCAGGCCCGACCCACCGGCTGAAACTCCAGCGGGACAACGATCCGGTGGTCCCAGTTTGATTGGCTCAGCGGGGAGTACTGCAGCGCATCCTGATCGCTTCCGCCGCCACGAGTGGAACCGTCCGCGTCCTTGGTGTCTCGCGGCACGATCACCAACCAGCATGATCGACCCTTGGTGACTGCGCCAGTGGTGACCGGGTCGCCACAGCCGAGACCCGCGGCCTGGGTCACGGTCTCAATTTCGAAGAACTCCTCACCGGTGCCATCACCATGGGTACGAGCCACTGGGATCTCGTTGGTGACCTGGGAGTCGAAGAAGTCGTTGATGTTGCCTGTGCCGGAACCAGCCGGCTCGTCGTGACCCACTGCCCAGAACGGCACGAAGGCCTGACCGAGTCCGTTCACCGCCTGAAGCTTTTCCTCCGGGTCCAACCCGGGAAAAACCTGCCGTGACAGCACGAACGTGCCACTGGTATTCGCCAATGGGGTCGCGGCCAACCCCCCGAACTGGCACTGGGTGCGGTCCGGCCCCGCCGGGTCGTCGCCCCAGCATTGCATGATCTGCAAGTAGTTGACCCTGAAACTGGTGTCCGGAATCGTCGGTGCGCCACCGGTCCAGGACACGGTGATGGTCTGGTTGACCAGGTTCTTGGTCTGGCTGACCGTCACTTTCAGGTCCGCGAAGTCACCCTTTCCCGACACGGTCATCGCAGAGCTGGACGCCGTCGGATCCTCGGCAGCGGCTGGCGGTGAGAGGGGCGAGAGAGTGACCCCAGCGGCGCACAGCACCATCGTCAGCAGCCCCGCCAGTACGCGAGGCACGCTCACGGCAGTGGGCCTTCCCGAGATGCCGCCCGGCTGCGCATGGTGCGGGCCACCAGCGGAGGCCCCAGCACCAGGCCCAGCATGAGGACGACGGCGAGCACCCCAAGCACCGTCTGCCGCCGGTTGTCGGCGAGATCCACGGTCACCGGCACGGCAGTGACACCGGCTGACCCGCCACCTCCAGCCGTTCCACCGCTGATCACCTGCCCGGTATCGGGGTCGATCACGGTGCCCGCCGCGCCGCCGGGACCGGTTCCGTCCGCGAGCGTCCCGGTGTCAGCACCGCCGGCGGAGTCGCTCCCGCCGGTACCACCCGAGCCCCCGCCGCCACCGCCGGCGGCTCCTGCTCCCCCACCGCCACCCGCCGAACCCCCAGCACTACCACCACCGGCCGTCGCCTGCCGCGCTCCCCCGGTCCCGGTGGCACACTGCGTCGGCCCCTTGGCATCGCACGCCTGGGGCTGTGGGGCGTTCTTGGCCACCAGGTTTCCGCCATCAGGAGACACCGTCGGGTTGTTGCAATGCGCCAGGTTGTTGGGATCGAGCTTTTTGGTCGAGCCGGGAACCTGGTTGATCTGGGTGACCCCGGCTTGCACCAGGTTGATCGGCAGCGGCGAGTAGCCCAGGGTGTCGGCCTGCTGCTGCCCCTCGCACAGGAAGTAGGCGGCAAATTCGGAGAACGTGCGGCCCTTCTCGGTGTTGAAGTGGGAGTCCGGGCTGGTGTCCTTCGGCAGGATCATGTAGCTGTAGCTGGACAGCGGGTAGTTACGCGGGTCGGTGCCCACGTAGACGTTGTGCAGTTTCTGGGTGAGATCGGGATTGATCTGAGCGTTGAGCAGCGCGACAGCGACGCTGCCCGCGGTGGGCTCGACGTAATAGTTCGCCTTGTTGAGAACCTTCGCCACCGGGAAGCCCGCATTGCGGGCATAGGAGTACTCGACGAAGGTGATCGCGCCTTCGCTGGCGTCCTGAGCGACGAACCCGGCCACGCCCTGCGACTGCGCCTTGGCCACCATGTTGTTGTCGTGCGGGTAGAAGGACGTGAACCCGCATGGCGTGACGTTACGGCCGACCCGGTGGCAGTAGGCGTCCCACATGGCCGGGTACTGGTCGGCCATCCAGGCGGTGAACTGCGCGGTGGTGCCCGAGCCGTTGGAGTAGACCACCGGCACGATCGGCCGGGCCGGTAGGGGCAGCTGGGGATTGTCGGCCTTGATCGCCGGATCGGACCAGTTGGTGATCTGCTGGGTAAAAATTTTGACGATGGTCTCGCCAGACAACCGTAGGTTGGTCACCCGCTTGCCGGCGACCTTGAGGTTGTACATGAACGAGGTGCCACCCGCGACGATCGGCATGTAGCCGAACGCCTTCGTCGGCGCCGGGTCGAGCACCCCACCGTCGTTCAGGCCGTACGGGATCTCCGAGACGGCGAAGTCGACCTGGTTGGAGCGGAAATCGTTGCGGCCACTGGTCGAACCGTTTGGCGAGTAGTTCACGGTGATGCCGTAGAGGCTGGCCACGTTTCTCCGCCACTGATCCAATGCATTCGAACTCCAGGTTGATCCAGAGCCGCTGATCGGGACGAAGCTGTCCGCACTTGCGCTCGGCGCGAGTAAGGCCCCAATGCCGGCCAACGTGATCAGAACCGCGAGCAGCGCAGCGAAGCGGGGTCTCACCCACTGCATCCCGGGGCGACGGCACGTCTCCACGTCGCCTCGCCCAATGGCATGAACGGCAAGAACGACGCCGACACGCCGCAGATACTGAGTTAACAAAGCGGCACCTCCCGCACGCACGGAACCGATTGGGCGACGCTGCGCCTAGGAGGTGAACAGCAGAAGTCCGGCGACCGACCAAGGGACTACGACGCCACCCACAAGGGATGACCGCATATCGCTATATACTCATCTTGTCAGCGGCCGGAGGAGTGAATTGGCGCCGCACGATTGGCAATGACTACGCTTTCAGCGTGCAACAATCAGGCGTTTTCGGGGACAGGGCTCCAGCTCAGTCGCAGCACCTGCCTAGAGAGGGCGACATCCCTTGCCAATTCGCGTGCGATCAGCTGCCCGAACCTGCCACCTGACACTCCATTCCATTTGGCTGGAGCCAATCGGGCCTGCGTAGATACGCGTGAGCCGACTCGCGCAGGGAACTCTGCGGGACCGGCGTAAACGCTCATTGAACGGCGCCGAACAGCGTCGAGAAGCGCGTGTGAAGCGCCGTTTACCTATGAGCAACGCGAGAGCGGCTGCCACTGCCCGCATGCGTTTCGCGGCGCGCCGGTCTCAAGGATAGGCATCGGAAGCGCTCTCCGCGCTCGCGCCAGGGTGACGGCGCGTGGCCTCTCGATCCGTGAAGCGGGCGAGGTCGCGCTGCGACTGCACAGCCCGCTTCCGCTGGGCCCGTGGTGACAGCTCGCCGGCCGGCCGGCCGCCGAGCACCCGGGCCAGCGCGAACAGCACCAGCACCAGTGCCATCAACACAGCGGCGGCGCCGAAACCACGAGCGACCATCGTTTTCTCCGGCGAGCGGGAGAAGACGAAGGTGGCCAGCGGCAAGGACACCATCGGCCCGGAGAACAGATTGAAGTTGAGGCCTGAGCCGAATCCTGCGGTGATCAGCACCGGCGACGTCTCGCCGAGCCCCCGCGCCGCCCCCAGCAACACCGCCGTGGTCAGGCCGGAGCGCGCGGTCGGCAACACGACATGCCAGACCGTGCTCAGCTCCGATGCGCCCATCGCCAGCGACGCCTCCCGCAGCGATCCGGGCACCAGCCTGATCACCACGTCGGAGGCCCGAATGATGATCGGCAACATCATCACGCTGATGGCCAGCCCGGCGGCCAACCCGGATTTGACCAGCCCCAGGGCCAGGATCGCCGAGGCCAGGATGAACAGCCCCGCCACGATGGAGGGCAGCGCGGTCATCGCTTCGACCACCGTGCGCACGAACCGCGCCAGCGGCCCTCTGGTCTCGTTGAGGTACACCGCGCCGGCCAGCCCCAGCGGCACGGTGATGATCAACGCGATGGTGATCTCGATGAGGGTGCCGGTTGCGGCGTGCACGATGCCGCCCACCGTCAGCGGGTCCAGCGGACCGGCGAGTTGCATGTCCGAGAAGAAGAAGTTCAGGTGCCCCAGCGCGGTACGGGCCCGCCAGAATGTGAAGCCGACGACGAACACCAGCGCGATCAGCGCGAGCGCGGCCAGGCTGTGCACGACGACCGAGGCGAGCCGATCCCGCACCGCGCGAGCGTCATCCTGAAGTGATATCAGCACCCCGTAGAGCGCCAGGAACGCCAGATAGGCGACCACCAGGAAGCTGCCCGGACCGGCCGACGGCAGCACCCGGGTACTGAGCAGGGCCGCCAGGCTCAGCGCGGCCACCGCCGCGCCGATGATCACGATGATGTCGGCTTGGCCGCGAGCCGACGTCGATCGGCGGACTTCTGCGGCGATCCCGGGGAACTCCTGGGCGGGCGACGGGTCGGCGGCGGCATGGCGACCGGCGGCGTAGGGCGGCGTCGTGGCCACTAGGCATCACTGAGCTGGCCGGATCGGGTGCGGGCGATGACCGCGGACGCGCCGAAGTTGACGACGAGTGTCAGGGCGAACAGCGCCAGCCCGGCGGCCATCAAGGCGGACAGCTCGAACGGGCTGGCCGTCTCGAATCGCAGCGCGATCAACGCCGATACCGTGTTCGCGCCGCTGCGCAGGATCTCGGGCTGGATCTGGAAGACCTGACTTATGATCATGTAGATGGCGATGGTCTCACCCATCGCCCGACCGAGCCCGAGCATCGTGCCGCCGATCATCCCGCCCTTGCCGAAGGGCAGTACGACGCTGCGGATCATCCCCCACCGGGTGGCACCCAGCGCGTAGGCGCCTTCGCGTTCTCCGATCGGCGCCTGAGTGAAGGACTCCCGCATGACCGAGCAGATGATCGGCATGATCATCAGCGCCACCACGATTCCCGCGATGAACGTCGAGTTCTCGTAGATCGTCAGCGCCTGCAGGGGGTCATCGGGGTGGGCATCGTGGATACCCACCAGCGGGATCCAGCGGAAGTAAGTCGACAGGAACCTGACCAACGGAATGATCTTCTCGGTGAGGAAGTAGAAGCCCCAGAGCCCGTAGACGACACTGGGCACGGCGGCCATGAGGTCGACCATGTTGATCAGCGTTCGGCGCAGTCGCCGTGGTGCGTACTCGGAGATGTAGAGCGCCACTCCGGTGGCGAGTGGGACGGCGAAGATGACGGCGACGATGGCGATGAGCAAGGTGCCGACGATGACGGTGGCGATGCCGAAGTTGTGGGTATCGGGTTCCCAGGCCTGCGTGGAGAGGAATTTCAGGCCGTCGTCGGCGAGCGCCTGGGAGCCGCGGTAGAAAAGAAAGAGCCCGATCGTGCCCATGATGATCAGCACGGTCAGGCCCGAAGCGAGCAGGGAGAGGCGAAAGACCCGGTCGGCACCACTGGAGGCGGTTCTTACCCTCCGTGCCGGCTCGGGGGGATCGGCAGGTGCTGGCACCGGCGCCATCACCAGGGTCATCGGTACATCACTTGAACGGGAGTGGTGGCGGCCGTTTCGGCGACCAGCTGCATGAACGCGGTGCAGGTGAGCCGGGCCCGGACCTGACGGGGGTAGCTGCGGGCGGCCGTCGCGACGACTTCGTCGGCCACGCGTACCCGCCAGACCCATTGGCCGTTGCCGTTGCGGGAGGTCTCGGCGACTGCTTCGGGGAGACCTTCTTGCAGGAAGCGAATGGCCGCCAAGCAGGATTCAACGTCGGGACAGGCATGTGCCGATCGGGCCAGGCTGCGGTTGTTCGCGGACATGAATCGCCACGTGAACCCGCGGGTGCGGGGAGGCGGGATGTCTGTCCAGGATCCGTTGCTGGCGGGTTCGCGGGGGGCGGGAACCCGCGCTGAACGCGTCAGGGAGACCACTTGGAATCGAGCGGCTGCCATCTGGTCTCCTTCACACGCCGATTTGACGGAGCGACGCTCCCCCGTGCAGGTGAACGCAGCGAGTCCGTGAGTCGACGAAAGGATTGATACCAACCCCACAGGGGACAGCTACCTACCGTTACAGATGACTTTTGTCACCACTCAAAAGAGTGTATTCAGACCACCAGCGGTGCAACGTTCGACGGATTATTCAGGAAACTGAGATACGAAAGTTACGAACGTGATGTTCGATCGAGCGATGAGGAGTCCAGCCTGGATCACCATGAGATCGATCCACGGTTCGAGAACAAGGACGTTCTGCTGGCGACCAGCGAGGACGGCCGCCAGCTGGACACTGACGGCCCGCGGCTGGTGGTGCCCGGCGACATCGCGGGTGGCCGCTACGTCACCAACGTCAACCGGGTGTTCCTCCAGAAGGCGCCATTGTGATGACGCAGCGTCTCATACGGCGGCCGTCCAGGGATTGCGGCCCCGGGCTATCCGTGATCAGCGGTCGCATAGCAGCGGGGGTGTCACGTGCTCGGGTGCTGACGGCGAGCACGACGCGCGCTGCAATCTGACGTGATGCGCGGGGATCCGCAGGGTGAACGTCGACCCGGTGCGGGGTCTACTCCGAAGCTGGACGTCACCGCCATGGTTGACCGCGACTCGCTTGACGATCGCCAGCCCCAGACCGGTGCCCCCGGTGGACCGGCTCAGCGCCCGATCAACACGGAAGAATCGCTCGAACACGCGCTCCTGATATTCGGGAGCGATGCCCCGGCCTTGATCGGTCACAGCGATTTCTACGAAACCGCTCGCCAGTCTTGTG
The DNA here is from genome assembly GCA_035606945.1 of Pseudonocardiaceae bacterium. Classification (GTDB taxonomy): domain Bacteria; phylum Actinomycetota; class Actinomycetes; order Mycobacteriales; family Pseudonocardiaceae. The sequence goes on along the minus strand of DATNDR010000074.1, from coordinate 58,455 downwards.
CTGATCGACACCGGGCTGCCGGCAGGCGAGTATGACACCGCGTTGTCGATCAGGTTGGACAGCGCGGTCACCAATAGCGTCGCATCACCGGTGAGGATCAACCCGCTGGGTGGATCCACAGTGATCTGAATGTTGGCCGATTCCACGGCCAGCCTGCACCGCGCTATTGCCTCGAGCACCACCTCGTCGACGTCGACGGTAGCCATCTCGGGGAGTCGCTCGCCGCACTGTAGCCGGGACAGCGCGATCAATTCGGTGACCAAGGTGCCCAACCGGTTGGCCTCGTGGAGAATCTTGTTACCGAACCAGCGCACCAGGTGTGGGTCATCGGCTGCGTCGAGCACCGCCTCGGCCAGCAGCGCCACTGCCCCGACCGGGGTCTTCAACTCGTGGCTGACGTCGGCCAAGAAGTCTTGCCGGATCTCGTCGAGCCTGGCCACATCCCATTGCTCTGGTGAGGTCTTGTCCTCGGGTGACCGGCGGACCGGTTCACGACCGATGACGGGATCGGCCTGCTCCCCCTGGTCTAGCCTGCGGGGGACCGCGTTGTCGTACTCGACTAGCTCGGCGACCGTCGCGTCCGGGTGCGGCGGCAGTGCGAGGGGCTCGCGACGTCGACTGAGCAAAACGCGCATCACCAACCCGACTGCCAGCGCGTCGACCGCAGTGAACACGGCTACTAATGTCACAGCCCTGATGGTAGGCACTCGATTGGGTGTAACCCCTAGTTTCGAGGAACTGCGAGCCACAAAAACCCCTCCTGGACACGCATTTCGTCCCTCGTTCACCGCGCGTTCATCCATTTGCGCAGAAGTGGCGCTGCAGTCCACCTCCTCTCGTCCGCTGACGGCGTGTCCGTGCAGGGACCCGAGCCGTCCACGATCACGGGAAGTCGCTCGAGTTCGCGGGCGCCCCCAAGCGACCAACTGCGCGCACTCATTGGCTGGCAGGGAGACGCGATCGTCACCCCAGACCTGCATCTTCCGTAAAAGCGGTTAATTACCGCTCGACTTACCGATGATGCGGTGCTTACATGGACCATGGCGCAACTTGTCTGGTTTGCGTCGAGACGCACGGTCGACCACCGTGACCCAGGGACGTGTCCAGGATCCGGATCCCGCCGCCGGGCCTGGTGACCCGGCTCTGCCCGTCTGGCCGCAGCGAAGCGCCCGTACGGCCGGGTGACGATGCGACGAAGGAGACTCACATGTGCACCGCAGGGCTGACCCCCGAACGTACTGCGGACCCAGGTCGCGCATTCCACTTATGGTCCAGCGATGGCGCGGTCATCTTCGCTTCCAACAGCACCGACCCCGCAGGCATGCTCACCGGCGCCCGGGACGTCTTCGGGCCCCGCCTGTTCATCCACCAGTCGCCCACCAGCACCACCCCTGACCACCACACCCACTGCGGTTCGGTAGCCCAAAGCGGGGACGGCAACCCCAGCGTGGCACTCCAGCTGCACATCGACGGTTACACGGAGTTCGGCGACTACTATCCGGACCTGGTGTTTCTCCTGTGTGAGCGCCAGGTCACCGCAGGCGGCGAGCTGTCTCTCGTCGATGGCCAGCGCCTCGTTGACTCGATAGCCAGCAACCCCACTCAGCGAGCGCTGAGCCGGTTCCTGTGGGATGTCAAGCTGGAGCACGGCCGGCCCAATGGACTTCGCTCGCTCGGAACCGGCAAGGCTGTCCCCAGCCGCCGACCAGTGGCGTCGCGGACCTGCGGTGGGCGCCTCACCGTGCGCCGCCATCCACACCAACGGCTCCGCGACGACGGCCCGGCCCGGCCTGACGACCGTCAGCACCTCGCCGCCTGGGCACGACTCACCGAGGAGGCCGCCCGAAGCGCGCCGCGGTTCCTGCTCCACCCTGGGGACTTGCTCTGTCTGGACAACTACCGGGTCTTCCACAGCCTCGAGCCCTACACCGGGTATGACCGGATCCTGCACACGCTGTGGGCCTGGAGCGACATGGCCTTCGGCCTACCCTATCCAATCGATCTGGCACTCCCCGCAGCACCGACATCACCACGGAGCCATCCAGCGAAACGGGCTCCTCACCAGGCACGCTGTCAGCGGTGGTGACTAGCGACCCTTGATCGCTCGATGTGTCATGACGACACACCGCTGCCGCTCAGGGTCCGGCTGGGGGCAGACTCGACGTTGTCGTGGTCGCCGGTGGTGGTGAAGGCGGCGTCGGGATGGGCGTAGGCGACGGACTCGGGGAGGGTGACCCGGCCGGGGCGGGCGTGGTCGCGGGTGAAGTCGTCGGGGGCAGTGTCGTCGGAGTCGCACTCGGTGTTGGCGGCAGAATCGCCGGGGTTGCGGTCGGTGTTGGGGACGGCGGAGTTGACGTTGCTTCAGGGGTCGTCGCCGGAACTGGCGTCGGCGTAGCCGTCGGTGGTATCGGCGACGGACTCGAGGCTGACGAAGCCGGCGTTGCCGGCACGGCTTGCGCAACGGCTACCGGCGCGGGCGGGGCGATATCGATAGGTGTGAGCCGGCCACCGTTGCCGTTGATGCCCGGCGGTACTGGTCCGGGCGCCGATGGGATAGGCACGACACCGGTCAGGTACGCATGAGCCCACCGCAGCACAACGTCGACGTACGTGGCCGATTGGTTGTACCGGAACACAGCCGCTTGCAGCTGGACCGGATCAGACAGGTTTGTGCCGCCAGCGCACAGGTACAGCCCGGTCGTGATGGTGGAGTCGTAGATGTTGTTCGGGTTCGCCACCCCATCGCCGTTGCCGTCGACGCCGAAGCTGCGCCAGGTGGACGGAATGAACTGCATCGGACCCACCGCGCGGTCCCAGACGGTGTCGCCGTCTAGCACGCCCTGGTCGGTGTCCGGGATTGAGGCGATTCCCGGCGACCCATCAAGTCGCGGACCCAGGATCGGCCCTACGGTGTTCCCGAAAGTGTCCACTCGCCCGTCGCTGGCATGATCGGATTCGATGCGGCCGATTCCCGCCAGCACGGCCCACGACAGGTGGCATGCCGGCCGGGTGGCAGCCAGCGTCCGTTGCGCGAACTGGTAGGCATCGAGCACCGCGCCTGGAATTCCCAATGGTCCGTCCGGTAGATCTGGAGGGATAGGAATGCCTGGCAGCGCGCTCGGCAACGCACCAGCCGCTAGCCCGTCGCCACCGAGCCCGATCGCCGGCGCCGCGCTGAGCGGTGGGTCACCGGTGATGCCCAACCCGGCCGGGTCGTCAGGAGGCCGAACAGGTTGCTGATCAACCGTGAGCGTGGGACTGCTCAGCGCGGCGATCGGCACTCCGAGGCTCACTAGGCAACCCGTGATGGCGGCAGCAATGCGCGTGCGGCGCCCATGCGGCAGCCGTAGCCGCGCCTGCGGCTGGTCATCCTCGGAGTCCGGATCAGTCATGCCAGAGTCCTCCCTGGTCCTGGTTGCCAGCGGATCAGCCGAAACGGCCGTTGACGTAGTCGGAGGTGCGGGGATCCTCCGGCGAGCCGAAGATCTTCGCGGTGGGCCCGGCCTCGACGATCACGCCCGGCGTGCCCTGCTCGGCGAGGAAGAACGCGCTCTGCCGGGAGACCCGGGCGGCCTGCTGCATGTTGTGGGTGACGATCACGATGGTCACCTCGCTGGCGAGTTCGGCGATGGTCTGCTCGATGCGCCGCGTCGAGGTGGGGTCCAGCGCCGAGCACGGTTCGTCCATCAGCAGCACTCGGGGACGCACCGCCAACGACCGCGCGATGCACAACCGCTGCTGCTGTCCACCCGACAGCGCTCCACCGGGTTGGCGCAGCCGGTCGCGCACCTCGTGCCACAGCCCGGCCTTGGTCAGGCACTCCTCGATAAGGTCGTCGCGCCCCTCGCGGGAGACCTTGATGCCGGTCAGCTTCAGCCCGGCCGTCACGTTGTCACAGATCGACATCGCCGGGAACGGATTGGGCTTCTGAAAGACCATCCCGATCGCTTTCCGGGCATCGGTGAGTTTCCAGCCCGGGTCATAGATATCCGAGCCGGACAACAAGACCTCACCGGCCAGCGTCGCGCTCGGGATCAGCTCGTGCATGCGGTTGAGAATCCGCAGGAACGTCGACTTGCCGCAGCCCGAAGGCCCGATCAAAGCGGTCACCGACCCGGCCGGCATGAATAGCGATACCCGGTCGAGCACCTTGCGATCGCCGAACCACGCCGAAATCGATCGAGCCTCCAACGCGGCCAGGTCACCCGTACCCGACACGGCCTGCAGTTGGGTGGTCGGCATGATCGTGGTCATGGCGTCAAAGCTCCTCAAATCCCAGTCGTGGACCTTTGGCGGGTCGCCGGCAGCGGCTGGAATGCGCCCGAACGCACTGTGCCGGGGCCGTTGATCGACCCGGCGCAGCGTGCCCGGGGCGACGCTGCCCCGCGAAGGTGAACAAAAGAAGACCAACAATCGACATTTTGACTACCACAAACCCCACAAGGGATAGCTAATTGAGGTGATTGATCGACAATCTCTGCCGCCGGTCCGATTCGATCAATTACACGATCCGGATGGCAAATAAATAAATGCAGCTCGCGCACCATCGACGCAAATGACGCTGGCATCAAGCCCGCCACCGGGATTTCTGCATAAATGATCGCAGCCTGAGGTCTTCAAGATCCCCTGCGCCTGTGTAGAACGCCGCATTGGCCTCTCCTAAGTCGCGAGCGTTGATCCCCCTTAACAAGCGTGTCCGGTAACGTCAATCACCGTTCGAAAGATGTTCATACCCGTCTTGCAGAATCCCTTGCACAGATCGGCAGCTGCCGGCCTGAACACGACGCGCCGGGAACCGGTGCGCGGTCCGCTCCCGATTCCTCGACCGCTCGACCAGGTGAGCGTTGACGATCATGGCCAGAACACGAGGTTGCGATTGCGTGCATCTCAGGCAGAGCAGACCGCAGCCAAGCGAGCGGCGACCATTCTGTTCGCCGTCGTCCTAGGATGGCTGGTATCTCTTGGACTCGGCACCGCGACAGCGCTCGCCGACAACTTTCCAGTACTGACCGAATCGTTTGAATCGCTTCCCGGCTTGCCTGTGGGCTGGAAGTTCGTTGAGTGGGTGCCCGGGAGCTCGACGGCCGCGGTTATCAGTGGTGCGGCGGCCGATGGAACGCACTTCCTGCGGATCGACTCCCCCAAGCCCAACCATGCTCGCGTGGTGGTCCCAGTACGCGTCATCCCGCACACGAGCTATCAGTTTCTCGACCATTGGTATGAGCGAAAGAAGCCGTCGCGGTATAGCGGTTCGTTAAGGATACCGGGAAAACGAGCGCAGCCAAAGTCTACCCACGATCCAAAGCGGGCATCGTTATACGTCGATCTGTCCATGGCTAGCGCCCAAGCGGCGCTAGCGGGGCTTCGCCTTGCCCCGGTCGGAGAGCCGGACGCCCGGCAATCGGTAGACCGTCCACTCGGCGTTGTGGTAGGCGACCGGCAGGCTCGCGAGCGAGTTCCGATCGATCGTCCAGGCTTTGTCCTCGTTCGCGCCGACAACGAGATAATCAGGGGCGAACCTGCGCACCATCGGGTCGTTGACCCTGCCCTGGAGCGCGGCGCTGACCGCAGCCTCCCGCTGCGCATAGGGCAGGCTGAAGTTGAATAGCCAGCCCTGGTAGCCCAGTACGATCGACCGCCCACCCAGCGTCGCGACCGGTGCGCCAGGTCGCTCAGGGCCGATGAACACGTCCTCGGGCGCGGTGTTGGCGCGGACCCACCCAGCGAGCGCCACATCAGCGTTGTCCGCGAACTGGTAGCGCATCTGAAACTCGTGGGTGATCGACAGGGCGCCCGGGAGCGCCACGATGAGACCAGCCGGTACCAGCACCGCGAGGCTCCAGCGCCTCGCCTGGTAGATCTGGACTGCGAGGAAACCGGCGAACAGGCCAGCCATGAGGTACACGTAGTAGATCAGCTTGAGGTTGTCGTACTCGAACGGCTGGAACACATACATCTGGGTGGCGAGGAGAATCCCCAGGAAGGGCAGGTACCACACCAGGTAGTGCCGCCAACCCGGACGCAGCAACACGAACGGCAGGGCGACGAACAGGACGCCCATCAGGCCGAAGTTGGTCCACCAAAATGTCCAGATCGACTCGCCGTTGCCCACCATCCAGCCGAGGCGGACCCGTCCTCCGGTGCCGCCGTGGTTGGCCAGCTGTTGCCACGCCAGCTGCGGTGCGGTCAGGCCGAGCGCGATCCCCCCTGCGGCTAGATGACTCCAGGGGACCCGGCGCTGACGGACGGCGGACTCCACGGTGAAGACGAAGAGCACCGCCCCACATGCGATGAACGAGTGCGGGTGGGCCATCGGCAGCAGCCCGATCAGCGCGCCGCTGACGAGCAGGTACCGCCGCCGCTCACCGGTGCGCCGGGCGGCATGCAGCAGGATCAGCACGGCGAGCCCGACCCCGAAGCCGAACAGGATTGCGCGCTGCGGCAGCAGAGCATCCGTGACGAGATTGGTGACGTTGCCGTTCTGCGCGCTGAGCACGGTGTAGTCCAGCGGGAGGTTAGAGAGGAAGTCCGGCAGGCTTTTACCGCTGTGCCGCCAGTCGGCGAAGGCGGCGGGCAGCCCGGCGGCCGAACCGATCAGCAAGAACGATGCGAGGCCTATCACAGCGGCACCGACGTGGCCGAACAGTCGCAGGCTGAAGGAGAGCAGCAGCTGGCAGATGGCCAGTGACAGCAGGACAGCGGGCAGGAACAGGCCGAGATGCAGGCTCCAGCCGTCGCGGAGGTAGAGGGCCGAGAGGAAGTCGACGAGGAACGGGTAGGTCATCCGCGCCCCGCTCGCGACCGGCAGGTCCAGCGGCATCCGGTCGAACACCGCGAGGTGGCTGATGATCGACGCGTGCAGCCCGAAATCACCCCAGGTCGCCCCGGCCGTATATACCCCCGTCCGGTCTGACGGGAGGCTGTGCGTCCAGAACAGCGTGCCGAGCAACGCCGTGGTGCCCAGGCTGGCCACGCCCCAGAGGATCCAGCCGGGCCTACCCCCTTCGAGCGGGCGCCATGTGGGCCGACCCGGCTTCCACAACACGACGCAGGCGCCGGCGCCCAGCCCGATGGTGAGCGGGATCGCGAAGTGGTACGGCAGGACCAGCGACGCGAGGAACGCCAGCCAGGTCCAGACGAACAGGCCGATCACAATAGTGAGCGCCGCGGCCTCGAAGGGATAGAGCGGCAGCTGGAGCCACCAGACGATGGCAGCCCCCAGTAGGAGCGCCGATAGGAACAGGATCAGCGCCACGAACCCAACCAGATGCGAGCCGACAGGCCGCCGTCACTGAGCGGGAGCCCGTAGGAGAGTGGGGCGAAGAACAGGAAGCACGCCAGCGCGACCGCGAGGATCCCCCAGTACAGGGCAGCTGAACCCCGGGATGGGAACTGCCACGCCTTCTCACCGTCGGTCATCCAGCCTGCCAGCAGTCCAAGCCCGATACTGACCGCTGCGATGCAGAACATGAACGCAAAGAAGTAGTGGTAGAGAAACATCGGCCGGACGATGGTGGCGAACGGCAGGAAATTGGCTGCCCACGCGACACCCAGTAGAGCCATTGCCCAGCGATGCCGTGCGAAAAGCTCCGGGCGGCGCATCCAGCCGACCGCGACGATCACCACGCCCACTAACAGGCCCCACCAGATGACCGGGTTGCCCTGGAGATAGATGTACTCCTTACCGCCGGTCCAGTAGTAGACGGGGCGCTTCAGCAATGGCCAGCTCAACCAGCTGGAGCTGTAGGGGTGGTGGCTGTTGTCGAGCGCGAGCTCATAGCTGTGCATCGCCTGGTTCAGCTCGATGAAGCGGTCGGTGAACGACATGCCGGCGCCCGGGCTGTAGTGGGGGTTGCCGACCAGGGTGGATTGGAAGCGCGCAGACATGAACGCATCACCCGGGCCACTATGGGGCAGCAGCTGGAAATGGATGGCGAAGACGCTGACGTAAACAACGGCCGGGATGAGGAGCAGGACGCCTGCCTGGGGTAGTGCGAGCCGCCAGCTGACCCGCGTGCGCAGCGTCTGAGCCAGCCACACCAGCCCGATCACGCCGAGTGCAGACAGGCCGGTCAGCTTGGTGCTGGCAGCCATTCCGGCCAGCACAGCGCTGGCAATCAGCGGGATCCAGTGCGCCCGTCCGGTGCGGCGCCGGGACGCCAAGTAGCAGGTGATGGCCCCAATGCCGAACAACAACAGCATGCTGTCAATGAGGGTGAACCGGGACTCGACGAGGATCGCGTTGTCTAACGACAGTAGTGCCGCCCCGAACGTCGCCACCCGCCGGCTGGCCGCCAGCTCGCGCAGCAACTGGTAGAACACCGCCACCAGCGCCGTACCGGCCAGCGCAGGCAGGATGCGCAGGGCCACCGCAGGATCGGTGGACTGCGTGTTGGCGGTGACCCCGGCCAGCTTTGCCCAGCCGGCCAGCAGCAGCTTCCCCAGCGGGGGGTGGAGGTCGAAGAAGTACGAGCCCTGGAGGTAGCGCAGCGCGGTGTCCCGGAAGTACACCTCGTCGAAGACGATCGCGCGCGGGTGGGTGATCGCCGCCAGGCGGGTCACCGCCGCGAAGAAGATCAGCCAGAGCAGCTCCGGAGGCAGGTTCAGCCGCCGCCAGGCTGCACCTACGCCACCAGAGGCATCAGGCTTGCGAAGGGACGTCGCGTCCTGATCTCCATCGCCAGTAGCGCGCTTGCTCGAGTGTTCGAGGGGCCGAGAGCGGACCGAACCTACCACGCAACACTCCATTCCATGCGGACGGCCCGCGGAGGGCACTGTGCAAGACGGGTGTGAACATCGATCGAACGGCGGACCACGACACACAGGCACGGTCATGTACAAGGGACATCTATTGGCGAGATCATCGTTTCGTGCCCTGTCATTGACGCCCGCCATTCTGCGCAGGCATCATCACTGCCACTCATCTTCCGGGTGGGCGCATCCTGGCCTCGCCACTAAAGCGCCGGGTTAAGAAGGGATCAACAGTGAAGGAAACACTCGTATAATCCTGAGTGCAGCCCGCCCCCAAGAGCACGTCTCACCTTGGTTTTCCGCGCGGAGTGACGAACACTCCACTCTGCGCGATAATGGTGGCGTTGACATTCTCCTTACTGTTTCGAGCGTGACCCTTGGCGACGTCGCTGCGGCAGCTACCTCCGGTGGGCCTGCGCTCTCACCTGTTGTCGACATAGTCATTCCCGTCCACAATGAAGAGATCGACCTCGAGCCGTGCGTGCGAGGTCTGCTTGGGCACCTCACCACCGGGATGCCCTACTCGTTTCAGATCACGGTCGCCGACAACGCCAGCACCGATGCAACGCTGGAGATCGCGAACCGGCTGGCTGCGGAAATTCCGTCGGTACGAGTCGTGCACCTGCCGGAGAAAGGCCGCGGACGTGCCCTGCGGACAGTCTGGTCGAGCTCTAACGCGGCGGTGCTGGTCTACATGGACGTCGACCTGTCGACCGACCTCGCGGCTCTGCTGCCACTGATCGCACCGCTGGTCTCGGGCCACTCCGACCTCGCCATCGGCACCCGGCTGCACCGAGGGTCACGCATCGTGCGCGGCGCGAAGCGGGAGTTCATCTCCCGCAGCTACAACCTGATGCTCCGCCACACCCTGTCCACCGGCTTCTCCGACGCGCAGTGCGGGTTCAAAGCCATCCGGCGGGAGGTCGCCGAGCACCTGCTGCCGCTCGTCCGGGACAACGAATGGTTTTTCGACACCGAACTGCTCGTGCTCGCCGAGCGCAGCGGGCTGCGGATCCACGAGGTTCCGGTCGACTGGATCGACGACCCTGACAGCCGGGTGCACGTCGTCGACACCGCAAAAGCCGACCTCAGCGGAATCGCCCGCCTGGCCCGCGCATTCGCGACCGGCAAGCTGCCGGTAAATGATCTCCGTGCCCTGCTGGGACGAACTCCACTGGAGCCGGCCACGCCGGGCGTACCGGCCGGTCTGACTCGCCAACTGGTGCGCTTCGGCGTCATCGGGGTGTTCAGCACGCTGGCTTACCTGCTCCTGTTCCTCCTGCTGCACAACCGGTTGGGTGCCCAAGGTGCCAACGCCCTGACCCTATTGATCACCGCAATCGTGAACACAGCGCTGAACCGGCGATTCACCTTCGGCGTCACCGGCCGCCAGCGCAGGACGCGCCATCAACTTCAAGGACTGATCGTCTTCGGGTTCGCTTTAGGCGTGACCAGCGGCACACTGGCCGGCGCACATTACCTGAACAGCACACCACCGGCCGCAGTAGAGCTCACCCTGCTCGTCGCAGCCAACGCAGCCGCCACCCTGATGCGATTCCTCCTCCTGCGCCGTTGGGTCTTCCGCATAGCCTGATCAAGGCTGATCCGATGGGCGCGGTGGAGTTGGAGGAACGCCGCGCAGCCTGGAATCACCTCCCCACCGGTGGCCGCCTCGGGGTCCTGACCTTCGAACGGCGCGCGCGGCGGCGGGTGTGGGAACTGGCCTCGCTGCGTAACCGAGCAAGCCGCCGACTACTCGGCCCTCGACACAGGTACTCCCCGGTCCGATGGCCGGGCCCTGATCAGTCACAGCACGTTCGGCAGCATCGCGGCGATGTCGTCGGCAGCGAATAAGCCGAGCGTGACCAGCACCGGCACGCCGATCACCCAGGCCGGCCACAGCCCGGTGCGGAAGCGGACCCACACAGTGGCGATCGCCGCCCCCACCAACAGGATTGACCACCCGACCACGCCCCACAGTGCCGAGGTGTCACCGGCCATGATCGCGTCGGCCGGTGGCAGTGCCCGGGATGGCAGCTGAGGGGGCCGAGGTTGAGTCTCACTAACCAGGTCCGCATCGACGCGCAGGGCGTCGATGGGCGCCAGCGCCGGCCCGTCGGTAGTCACCAGGGTGAGCCGGCCATGACCACGAGTAAGTGCCGGGGGGATCGGGTCCCCCGCCCGCCGAACACCGAGCACGGTGAAGGAGCTCTTGCCCTGCCCGGTGGTCACAAAAATGTGATCATCCGCGCTCAGCTCACCGATGGATCCGAACGGCCCGCCATAGGTCGCCCGACGCCCAGCGATCACGCTGGTGCCGGCTTGGCCCGGGAGCGGGGTATCCCTGCGGTGGCCCGGCCCGGACATCAGCGTGCCCGATGTCGTGCCTTCCACGACAACTTCACGCAGACTCAGCCGCGGGATCTCCAGCAACGCCACCGGCGCTCCCGCGGCCAGCGGCAGGCCGGCGTCATCGAAGGGACCAACCGGCGCCACCAGGTCCTGGCCCTGGGCGTCTTTGCCCTGGGCCAGCTCGAGGCGGAACAGCGCAGCAAGCCGCGCCTGGTCCCGGTCGTGCCGGAGGCCACCGAGCACGGTGAGCTCGATCAGGAAGGACAGCGCGAGCACGGCAACGATGCCGAGTATCTGACCGACTAGCCGGTACTCGGTGTGATCGTGAGGAGCTGAACCGCCCACCGGCGGCCGGGCTCGCTCCTCGCGGGGTAGCCGCTCGTCCACCCGATACCTCCGATGCGACACAGCAACGACGCCTCGGCGGTCGACCCGATCGAGACCAGGGCCCTCCACGGGCTCGCGTCGGTGTTCCCCAGGGCCGGCCTCCCGCCGGGAGGTCACGAGAAGCGCCGTATCCGGCCGGCGCCGGCCGGCACCGGAAATCAGCGCTGTCAGTTGCTCGGCCATCACTGTCAGCAGGCAGACGAATCGTTCATAGAGTTCCTTACCAACCGTGACGCCGAGCATGACCGCCAGCAGCGCGGTTCTCCGTCGACGCAGGTGTAGGCCCTGACATCGAGCGGCAGCCATCCGGCCTCCCTCACGCGCCGATTGAGACGCCGGGGACCCTGCCCCGTGGATGTAAACGGAGCAGGTCGAAAGATCGACGAAAGGATTGCTACCAACCCCACAGGGGACAGCTACCCAACGTTATGAGAAAGACCGGTCGCGTTTCGCGAGTTCGCCGGCCGTCACCGACCGTGGTCAGAAAGGCAAGCGGTGCTCGCCGAAGTATCCGGCGGCACGCACCGCATGCCCATCCGATATCTCTCCGGTCACCCGGTAGCAAACACCCCGCGCAATGGCCACCGCATGGTCACCGAAACGCTCGTAATAGCGGCCGATCAGAGCGGCGTTTACGGCCGGTTCCACGCCATCTGACCAGTCCTTGGCAAACAGAATGCCGAACAGGTGGCGAAGCAGCGCATCCACCTCGTCGTCCGCGACCGCGAGCCGGCAACCGGACAGCGGATCCTGGTACTCGATCGCCGTCGCAGCATCCGCTGCGAGCTGGCTGGCGAGCAGGCTCATCCGGGCCAGGACCGGCCGCACTGTGCCCGAGGTCATGGGGTTGGGGCGCTTGAATTGAGCGATCATGGCGACGTGCCGGGCGAGGTTGCCCATCCGCTGGGCGTGGCCCAGTGCGTGCACGGTCGAAACCACTACCCGAAGATCGCCCGCGACAGGCGCCTCCAGCGCCAGCAGGGCGACGCATCGTCGCTCCAGCGAGGTATACAACCCCTTGATCTGGTCATAGTCATCGACGACCAGCGCGGCGAGTGCGAGATCATTCTGATGCAGCGCGATGGACGCATTGGTCATCATGTCACCGGCCAGCCGCACCATCCTGGCAAGATGGCTGGCGAGCTCATCCAGCCCGGCATGGAATGCGGCCCGCATGGCACCCACCTTCTATGTCACACACAAGTGTCACATCCGCCACAACAGCACCGCAACCGATGTTCCTTATTTGCGGAGTTCCAGCGCTGAGCGGTCGGCAGTAGCGGGATTTAGGCGGGTCAAGGCTCCTTATCAGAGGGTTCAGGTACCGGGTTGCACGGTGTGCACGATCGTGCCGACGTGCTCACCGTGCAAGGCCTTGGTGATGTTCCCCGGGGTCAGCCCGTTGATGACCTGAATCTGGTTCAGGTGCTTGGCGTGCGCCATCAGGTCCAGTACCAACGAATCGATCGGGAGGGTGGCGAGCTTGCGGGCCCGCAGATCTGCCGCTGCGATCCGCGGGATGAGCTCGGGCCGGCTTCCGTTGGACGTGGACGGGTCGCTGGTGAACACCCCATCGACGTCCTTGACGTAGGTGATCCTGGCGGCTCCGTAGGCGTCGGCGAGCAGGAACGCGCCGGTATCCGTGCGATGCGGTGGGATCTTGCCCACCTCGGGAGGGAACTCGAAAAGCTCATATGGTGGGTACCCGTTGGACACCACGGCCCGGCTGGCGCTCAGGTGCACTGCGAGCTGGTGCGCGATCGCCGCGTGCGGCAGGTAGGACACCCCCTGCTCGGCGAGCAACGCTGCGACGAGGTGCCCGTTCTGCTCGGCATCGGCGGAGACCAACGCGGCCAGCACACCGGTGGGCAGACCGAGGTCGAGCCCGACACCGAGAGCGTGACGGCCCCGGATTCCTGGACCGGTGAGGATCAGCATCCGGTGCTCCGGCAAAGCCGTACGCAACTCGTCGACGACTCCGACCACCGCGTCGCGGCCTTTGTCCATGATCGAACGCCCGCCGATCACGACCACGTCCAGCCACGGAAGTAGGGGGATCACCGGACGATCCAGCGGCCGGACGAGTTCGCGATCGAGCAGGGTCTGGCGCATCAACGCCGAGGGCACGTCCTTGGCTGCGAAGGAGGACTCGGAGTGCGAGGCGGTGTCTGTCATGGTGTTCTCCTCGATACCAGGTCAGCAGCGTCTGGGTGGACCGGCGGTCACGCCGCCGAGATGATCGTGCCGACGTGCTCGCCGGCCAGCGCCCGCCTGATCAGACCCGGCCGCAATCCATTGATGACCTGGACTGACTTCACGTGCCGGGCGCGACGCATCAGCTCCAGGACCGGACGCTCGATGATGAGATCCGGTAGATCCGCCGCGATCAGCTCGTCCACCGTGATCTCCGGGATCAGCTGGGCATCCGGGTCGGTCTTCGGATTGGCCGTATACAGCCCGTCCTCGTCCTTGACGAAAATCATGTTGGCGCAGCCATAGACCTCCGCGACGAGGTAGCACCCGGCGTCTGTGCGGTAGGGCGGTATCACGCCCTCGCGGGGAACGTGCTGCCACATGTCATACGGAGGCATTCCAGAGAAGATCGCCGCACCGCACTCGGCCAGGTACAGCGGGATCGCTCCGAAGGCCGAGCCACCGACGACCGGCACACCATGGCGCGCCATCAGGTACCCCAGCATCTGGGCGTTCTGGTCGGCGACTGCCGCGCCGACATCGGTCAGGACCCCGGTCGGCAGGCCGAGTTCGGCCGCCAGCGCATACACATGCCGGGCGCGGGTTCCTGCACCCGTGCCAATGAGAATCTGATGGCTCCGCTTGACCGCCACCAACTCCTCGACCACCGGATAGACCGCCGACCTACCCCGGTCGATCAAGCTTTGACCGCCGATTTTAATGACGCTCACATCGGGCAGAATGGCATAATCGGGCACCATTCCACTCGCCTGCATCAATTCCGGGTCGCTCAACGACCGGCTCATCAGCAACGATTCCAGGGAAGCCCTACTCGCGACATCCGTCATGTGATCATCTCCACGCCACGCCGCCGGAATACCGGTACCGGTGATCGACCCTAGACCGCCACGGCATCCGGCGCGAGGGGCAATGGGCGCCGGTTACCCCGAACGTGCGGAGCGCGTCGCAGCGCATTCTCCGCATGGGCGCGTCCCATGCACAGGGATTCCCGTCCCCGCGGATTCGTCAGCCGGACGAGTGGTTCGTCACCCCGTTCAGGTACGCGCTTGCCGACTACGTCGATGCTGGTATGGAGATGACGAACACGATCACCCAACCCGCCCTGGTGTGGTACGTCAGCTACGGGTCGAATATGTGCGCTGACCGGCTGGGCTGCTATCTCGCGGGCGGCGTGCCGGCGGGGGCCAGCCGCGGCTATTCGGGCTGCCGTGAGCGCCGAGCGCCGCTGCGGTCAACCGGCTACCGGCTTGCCGGCGGGGTGTACTTCGCCACCGAGTCGGCGGTGTGGGGCGGCGGGCGAGCCTTCTACGACGCTGATCTTCCCGGCACCGCCGCGGCCCGCGCCTACTTGATCACATCCGGGCAGTTCGCCGATATCGCCAGCCAGGAGATGTACCGAGCCACCGGGGCAGATCTGGACCTCACTGCGGTGCTCGCAGCCGGCCGAGTCGAACTCGGTCCGGGCCGCTATGAGACCCTCCTGTACCTCGGTGACCTGGACGGATACCCGCTGCTGACCTTTACCGCCCCCTGGCATGCCGGCGACGTGTGCCCGATCGCGCCGTCTGCGTCCTACCTGCGCATGCTGGCCGCGGGGCTGCGAGAGACTTACGGCTGGACCGGCCGCCGGATCGGCGGCTACCTGGCCGGCCTGCCGGGGGCGCGCGGCCACTGGACTGCGGCGCAGATCGCCGCGCTGGACTGTCGCTAACCGGTGCACGTCACGCGGAGAACCGGTCGTCGGCCACCGGCTGCACGCTCGCCTCGCGGATGGTGGGCCGGTCGGCCACGATCTCCTCCTCAATCTGCTCCTCCCGGCGGCGGTCGCGGACATTCACCACGATCGCCATCGTGATGCCGTGCGCGGCGGCGAGTATCAGGAGAACCACGCCCAGCTTGACCACGAGGTCGCGCACCGGCATCCCGGTGGACACGTTGATCATCGAGATCAGCGCCACCGCTCCCAGTACCGTGAGATGGAAAAGTACCGACACCAACTGCATCACTGAACGGCCGGAGTCGCCTGAATATACTTTCCGCAGGTACCCGAGCCCGGCCCGGTAGATGATTTGCCCGTCTATCAGGACAATCAATACCCCGATTAGTAGGAAAGTTGCATAACTATTGGCGTCCATCAGCGAGCCCTTTACTGTCACAGGTAGTCGTACGCAAAGCCACTGGCTCCGGCGTACACTGAGCGCCCAGCAGCCCGGCCACTAGTCTCCCGACCGAGTGCCTCCGTCAGCCGCCGGTCCCAAGTTCGCAATCGCTTCACAACCTCGCCTATCTGCGCTGAGCCTGTTGCCGTGCCATCAACCTGTTGTCGCCGCACATTGCGGGCCGTCGCGGTAGTGCGCTACCGCCGGAACAGGCTCCAGCCGGCGTCCTTGATCTTCTCGCCGGCCTGCTTGACGTGGCCCATGCCTTGCTGCAATCTGCCGTCGACTGCCATCCCGGGGTTATTGGAGATCTTGCCGGCGGCTTCCCTGGCTTTGCCCTTCAACACCTGGACCCGATTCGCGATCTTGTCCTGCATACCCATCGCAAGCACTCCTTCCACTGCGCCAGCGCCGGGCGCGTCACGTGTGAACTGGGATACCCCCGCCCTGACCTCGTCAAACCTCCTGCCGCGCAGTGGCGCGCAACGTCGATTGCACGGGGCACCACTCGCGGCGTCACAGCCGCGAAGCGCTGGGTGACCTTGCACGCGACAAAGCGACGATCTCGGGTGTCCCGGCTATTGGATGACACTCGAATAGGTAGCATTGTTGAATTTTCGTAACCATTCGGCATCCGTTCGATGAAAAGCTCTCGATCGCGACGGGCAGCACTCAGAGTTCACCTGTCCGACGCAGCGGCGCAGCCAGCTCGCAGCCGACGTGGCGTATCCAGGGTAAAGAGGTGGGGTAAAGGCACCCGGAGATTACCGTGCACGCACAGACGCCCCGCCATCGGCGGAGAGCCGGCTCAGGACCTCCCGCCATCGCGTTGATTGCCTGGATCAGCACCGACCCCTATTTGCGCGATGCGGCTACTACCGTAAGTCATCGACGTGAGATCGCGATGCCATTGCTTTCCGGGACGCGATCGGCCAAGGCGGCCGCCGCGGTTTGCTTCGTCCTCGCCTGTGCCGCCCTGGTAGGCATCACCGAAATCGTCAGCCACGGGCGCGCGGTGGCCCAGGACACCATCGCAACGGCGCCCCGTATCTTCCCCGTGACGCAGGCGGACGCGACAAACCCCAGCGGCGCCGGCAAGCCGCCAGACCACAGCACAGCTGCCGGCGAAGCGGGGATAGGCCGCGTGCGCACGAACAAAATTTTTAGCGATAACAGCAGGTCGAGATGACCCCAGCCGTTTAGTACCCGCGCTCGCCGGGTACAGCCCGCGGCATGAGACTTGCATCGAAAGTGCGGCATATCCCCGGCCGGCTGGCCACTGGTTCCTTTATCCTCAACTCGGGCCTGACGAAACTTTCCGCGAATGATCAGGCCGCCGCCAGCATACACGGAATGGCCACCGGAACTTATCCCGCCCTCAAAAGGATCGACCCTAAACTGTTCATCAGGCTGCTGGCCGGAGCGGAGATCGCAATAGGCGTGGCACTACTGACACCAGTGGTGCCCACCGCGGTCGCCGCAGCCGGCTTGGCCGGTTTCTCCGCTAGCTTGCTGGGACTTTATCTGCGCACCCCGGGTATGCACCGGCGCGGCAGCCTGCGACCCACTCAGGACGGCATCCCGCTGGCCAAGGACGTGTGGCTGCTGGGGATGGCCATCGACTTCCTCATCGACGAAGTCAGCCACCGGAAGAGGTGAACCTCACGCCGGCGGTTGAGAACGCTGGCGTGGGACGCCGTCGATGTCGGCGTCGGCGACGGTGTTGTCGCCAGGCCAGCTACCCTCGCCGCGCGCTACGCCGCGGCTCAGGCGCCCAGCCTGCGCCGCGGTCACCCGCGAGCGCGGTCGCAGGCCCCACAGCTGCGACCCCAGCCGCTCGGGCAGCGCAGCGGCGATCGAGCCGACCACCTGGTCCGGCAACTGTTCGCCGAGAACTGTCAGTGTTGCGAAGATGGCGCGTTCGGCGTCGTCTCGGGTGGCCAGACCCGCCCGGGCCTGAACCTCGCTGATGAACTGCTCATCGTGCATCGTGCGCTCCTGCTGGCCCGCATGGGAGCACCGGCCGACGCGAAGTCGCGGGCCGGCCGGTGCTGAGAATTCCGCGGCTGACCCGCGGATCACTGCTAGCGTCCGCGGCCGGACAGCGCGTCGCGGATCCGGTCGACCAATCCAGCACCCGGAGCCAGCACACCGAGCAGCGCACCCTCAGACGGTGCGGAGGGATGGGGCCGCGTCGGGGCCACCTTCTCTGCCTGCTGCACCTTGCGCCCGAGGTCCTGGAGCTCCTGCTCGGAACAGGCCGCGCGCAGCTGCGGGAACAGATTGTTCTCCTCTTCGGACACGTGGTGGCGGATCTCGCCGATCAGTTTGTGCAACGTAGGCCAGAACTGCGGCTGATCCGGGGTGAGCTGCTCCAGCTCCTTCATGGTCTGTTCTGCCTCATCGTGCTCGTGCAGCTCGTGATCGGCGATATCGTCGCCGTCGGGTAGCGCCTTGCGCACGGCCGGGTAGAGGTAGATCTCCTCCGCGACGGAATGCTTGACCAAAGACGTCACAACCTGCTCGGCGAGAAGCTGGGCCTTCTCGTCGGTGGCGCCGTCCATCTTCTCGAGTTGCGCGAAGACGTCGTCGACTTCGCGGTGCTGCTCGGTGAGAAACACGATTACGTCAGTCGGTGTGGTGGATGCCGTCATGCTGTGGGTGTACCCACCCGCCAGCCCAGCGAAACGGCTATGCCGGGCTATACGGGGCCGCTGGCCGCTATCAATCCAAACCGGCCATCTGCTCCTGTAAGTACGCCAGTGTTTGGCGCAGCACCCGCGAGACGTGCATCTGTGAGATTCCGACCTGCTCGGCGATTTGAGTTTGCGTCAGTTGCCGGAAGAACCTCAGTGCAATGATGGTCCGTTCGCGGGGCGGAAGCTGCGCCAGCAGCGGCCGCAGCGCTTCCCGATCGTCGATGAGAGCAAGCTCGCCGTCCAGCCCGCCGATGAACTCACCCAGCGTCGCCTTACCCTCCCCAGACCCGAGCATCTCGTCCAGCGACGAGCTCCGGTACGCCTCGCCTGCCTGCAGCCCTTCGATCACTTCCGAGACGGGTAGTCCGAGCCGCTCGGCGATCTCACTGGGCCGGGGAGCGCGGCCCAGCTGCTGGGACAGTTCGGCCAGCGTGCTCCTGATCGCGATGTGCAGGTCCTTCAGCCGGCGCGGGACCCGTGTCGACCACCCGTGATCCCGGAAATAACGACGCACCTCGCCGGTGATCGTCGGCACCGCAAAGGAGAAGAAGTCCGAACCTCGGTCGGGCTCGAACCGGTCCACGGCATTGATCAGCCCCACCGTGGCAACTTGCATCAGGTCGTCGAGCGGCTCGCCACGACCTGCGAAACGTCGCGCGATGTGTTCGGCCACCGGCAGGTAACCGTTGATCAACTGTTCGCGCAGGCGAGGGCGCTCGGGGTCGTCGGCGGCCAGCTCGGCGTACCGGCGCTGCAGCGGACTGAGGTGCGCGTACTCACCGTGCTCAGTTCCCACCGAGGACACAGATGGCATCACGGCTGTTGCGCCGTCGCGGCGTTCTTCGCCACGGTGATGCAAATCCGGCTGCGCTGACCTAGTTCCCTGGGCAGTGCGACGGCGCTGACGTCGTCGGCGAGGCATTCCAGCACCCGCCAGCCGAACGAGCGGGTGGGTGGCGGTTCGGTTTCATCCTCGACGTCGACGTCAGCCGCCACCTCGATGCGCTCCGGCCGGGCCGTGAAGCGGCACCGCAACGTCGCATCCTTGGGCGCCAGACGGACCAGCATGGCGCACAGGTCATCGACCGCCATCCGCAGGTCATCGATCGAGTCGAGGTCGAAATCGGCGCGCGCGGCAAGATCTGCCGCGACGGTACGGATGGTGGCGATCACGGCGGTACCGGCCGTGGTGTGCAGCTCAAGGCACAACGCCGAGTCCTCGCCGGGCGAATCGTCTGGTCGGGCACCCCCGTTGGAGGTTGAGCAATCTCTATCCACGTACGTCACCGTGATCGTCCCGCATTCATGGTGGCGTCGATCGCCACGACGCTCCAGGCTAGAGCAGCCATCGTCGTCCCTTCTATTCGTCGGTTACGCCGTGGTACGGCACTGTCGGTTGGCTCTCATGCGGCGCATC
Source organism: Pseudonocardiaceae bacterium (assembly GCA_035606945.1). Lineage (GTDB taxonomy): Bacteria > Actinomycetota > Actinomycetes > Mycobacteriales > Pseudonocardiaceae. The sequence continues at coordinate 38,476 of DATNDR010000074.1, read as the reverse complement.
CGGTCGTGCCCGCGGTGTTCCCGAGGTCGAAAGGCGCCAAACCAGGCTCCAAAGCCCTGCCAATAGCACTGCCAGCACTGCCGATCACCGACGCCGGCCCTACAGCGAGTTCTTCAGTGCATCCGGCACTGTGTCGGCGAAGGTGAAGTGATCACGCAGTTCAGTCGCCTCGAGCGCCCGGTTGGCGATCCTGGAATGGCACACCAGGCGCAGGGCGCGACTTTCGCGGGCGGCCAGCTCGTTCGCCTCGAACAGCGCGGACAAACCGGCCGATCCCAGGAACTCCACACCGTCGAGATCCACCACGACGACCCGGGCGGCGGACAGCTGCGTGTTCAGGAAACTCGCCAGCTTCGGCGCGGTCAACGTATCGACCTCACCGCGCACGATCACCACGCGCGCATCGGGACCGTGCTCGGCCACCTGCAAGCCGATGATGTCGGCAGGGAACTCACTGGCGGGGGAATCACTGTCCACCCCTGCACCATATAGCGCAGGCCGTAGCAGGCCTACCGGGGGCCGACCGGATAGCCCATCGGATGAGATCTCGCACTACCCGCCACGTTCGACGGCTCGTAGCGCCAGCACGGCAAGATCGTCACCGTCATTGCGGCCGAGCCAGCCGGCGATGGTCCGCTCCACCCGGGTAGCGACAGCCTGCGCCGTCATCCCCGCACAGTCTCGCAGGCACGCGGCCAGCCGGGCCGACCCGAACTGTTCGGAACCATCAGCGCCCGGGTGGCCGGCCTCGGTGACACCGTCGCTGTACAGCAGCAAAGTCTCACCCGGCCGCAAGGTGATCGTGGTCCGACCGAACCGGGCGTCCGGAAGGATCCCTACCACGGTGCCGGGCACCGTCACCTCTTCAACCTGCCCACTGCTGCGCAGCACCATTGGTGCGGGGTGGCCGCCGGTGGCGAGGGTCAGCTGATGAGCCTCGCCGATGGGGCGCAGCGCGCCGAGCACCAGCGTGGTGAACACGGTGCGCCCACCGGCCAGCAAGGCACGGTTGAGCAGGTAGAGCAACTGAGTCGGGTCCTGCTCGGTGATCATCAACGCGGACAGCGAGTGCTGCACCCGGCCGCTTTCGGCCAGCGCCTCGGCGCCCTTGCCGCACACATCGCCGAGCCCGAATATCGCGCCTCGGTCAGGTTTGGGACGAAAGAGGTAGAAGTCACCACCCACCGCCAGGTCGCCGGCCGCCTGGTAGGCGACGCCGAGCTGGATTCCGGGCAGTTCCGGCAGCGCGCCGGGCCGTGGTGGCAGCAGCGGAGCCTGCAGCAGTGCCAGCGCGGTGGCCTGTTCACGGCGCCGGCGGCTGGCTGCGATGATCGGCCCGGCCAACGCCGCCAGCTGGCCCAGCAGCGTCACCGACACGGGTGCCACCACGATCAGCAACCCCTCAGTCCGGTCCGGGCCACGTAACGGCGCCGCCACAACTGGCAACTTCTCGGTGACGTCGGACCCGAATACCGCACCCAACGCGGGAAGCTCATCGGCAGGCACCGTGACGGTGTCCGTGCCGCTGTCTGTGCCGCTGCCTGAGGCCGTCCCGCGCAGCGCGCCGGCCAGCACCGGGGCTATTCGAGCGGCCGGTGTCCGGGTCATCCCCTGGGCGGGCGGCGCCGCATCACCAGCAAAGCGCCACCAGGACACCCGGGCCCGCGGCGCCGGAAGCAGCACCGCAGCCTGGGCTGCTACCGTCGGCACGGCCAGCCGGACCAGAGCGGCCGCCGCCGCATCGTGCCCGGCTTCGATGGCCAGCTCGCGACCGGCCTCCACCATGAAGTCCGGTGCTACGAAGTTCGGGGATTCGAAGTTCGGGGAATCGAAGATCGGGGATACGAAGTTCGCAGATTCCGCCTGGCCGCCGATGCTGTCGCGATCGCTGTTGCTCGTCAGACCTCCGGTGCCAGGGCAGGCGTCGAAGTCCACGTCGCTGATCACCCAGGCCTGCCAGCCATCAGCGAGCGGCCGCAACCGTCCGCTGACCGGGCGCGCGCCTGGACCGGCGACGAACTCTTCGTCGGAGCGCCGGAACTCGGCACCGAGGCGCAGGCCGGGGAACAGCAAGCGGGCCGCCGCGTTGAGTAACCGGATCCGACCCGAGGCGTCGTGCACGATGACGGCTTGGCCGATGTCGTCGAGGAGCGCCGGCAGCCCGGGCACCAGCAACTCGGCCACGGGGTCTGAGTCAGATGCCACTGCATCTCCTCCCCGATCCGGGTGCGTGGCGACGAGGGTAGTCCGACGGCCTGGTGCGCCGGCCAGTTCGTGGCTCAGGAGCCGAACCTGGGTTCGAAAACCAACGATAATCGTGGCACGCTGCGGGCATTAAAACTGTGGCGTCTGTACCGTTTTCGGGAGGGCCATCGTGAGCGCGCAGCCAGTGTCGGCCGCAGATACGCTTCCGGACCGAGGAAATCCACCCGATCCCGCCGCGCTGGAGCGGATCCTGCTGGCTCTGGAGGAGCTTCGCGACGGCAACTTCCGGCGCCGCGTGGTGGTGACCGACGCCAGCGTCACCGGCCGGATCGCCACCGTGATCAACCAGATCGCCCAGCGCAACCAGTCACTGGTCGGCGAGTTGGTCCGGGTACGGGAGGCGGTGGGCCAGGACGGCCGGACCCGTGAGCGGCTCGTCAACGAAGGTGGCGCCGGGTGGTCGGTAGCCGCCGGCGCGATCAACGGCTTGATCGACGACCTGACCCGGCCCACCACCGAGCTGGCCCGGGTACTAGCCGCGGTGTCCGAAGGTGACCTGTCGTCACGGGTGACCGAGCAGCCGCTGCGTGGCGATTTCGCGCGGCTGGGCCACACCGTCAACGGATTACTCGATCAGTTGTCGCTGTTCGCCGCTGAGGTGACCAGGGTGGCCCGCGAGGTCGGTACCGAGGGCCGGCTCGGTGGCCAGGCGAACGTCCCCGGGGTGGCCGGAACCTGGCGGGACCTGACCGACTCGGTGAACGTGATGGCCGGCAACCTCACCGCTCAGGTCCGCGACATCGCCCAGGTGGCCACCGCGGTGGCCCGCGGCGATCTCAGCCGCAAGATCACCGTCGAGGTCTCCGGTGAGCTGCTGGAACTCAAGGACACCCTCAACACCATGGTCGACCAGCTCTCCGCGTTCGCCGCCGAGGTGACCCGGGTGGCCCGCGAGGTCGGCAGCGAGGGCCGGCTCGGTGGCCAGGCGGAGGTGCCCGGAGTCGCCGGGACCTGGCGGGATCTCACCGACTCGGTCAACGTGATGGCCGGCAACCTGACCGACCAGGTGCGCAGCATCGCCCAGGTGGCCACCGCGGTGGCCCGCGGCGATCTCAGCCGCAAGATCACCGTCGATGCGCGGGGCGAGATCCTGGAGCTGAAGAACACCCTCAACACCATGGTCGACCAGCTCTCCGCGTTCGCCGACGAGGTCACCCGGGTGGCGCACGAGGTGGGCAGCGAGGGCCAGCTGGGCGGTCAGGCTCGGGTGCGGGGGGTGGCCGGCACCTGGAAGGCACTGACCGACAACGTCAACGGGATGGCGGAGAACCTGACCAGCCAGGTGCGCAGCATCGCCACCGTGGCCACCGCGGTGGCCGGCGGGGACCTGTCGAAGAAGGTCACCGTCGAGGCCCGCGGTGAGGTGGCCGCACTCGCCGAGACGATCAACGGGATGGTCGACACTCTCGGCGCGTTCGCCGATGAGGTGACCCGGGTGGCGCGCGAGGTCGGCACCGAAGGCATTTTGGGCGGCCAGGCTCGGGTACCCAACGTCGCCGGCACCTGGAAAGACCTCACCGTCAACGTCAACGGGATGGCCAACAACCTGACCAACCAGGTGCGCAACATCGCGCAGGTGACCACCGCGGTGGCCGGCGGGGACCTCTCCAAGAAAATCGACGTGGACGCGCGCGGCGAGATCCTGGAACTCAAGACCACGATCAACACCATGGTCGACCGGCTGTCCGATTTCGCCTCCGAGGTGACCCGGGTGGCCCGCGAGGTCGGCACCGAGGGCAAGCTGGGCGGCCAGGCCGAGGTGATCGGCGTGTCCGGCACGTGGCAGCGGTTGACCGAGAACGTCAACGTGCTGGCGGGCAACCTCACCAGCCAGGTGCGCGCGATCGCCGCGGTGGCCACCGCGGTGACCGCCGGCGATCTGACCCGCCAGATCACCGTCGATGCGTCCGGCGAGGTCGCCGAGCTCAAGGACAACATCAACCAGATGGTCGCCAACCTCAAGGAGGCCACCCGGACTAACCAGGAACAGGACTGGCTCAAGACCAATCTCGCCCGGCTGTCCAGCCTCATGCAGGGCCACCGCGACCTGGCCACCGTCGCCTCGCTGGTGCTCAGCGAACTCGCCCCCCTGGTGTCGGCCCAGCAAGCGGCCTTCTTCCTGGTCCGGGAGGACGCCGATGGGTCAGCCCCCGGGTCGACCACCGTGGAGTTCACCGCCGGTTACGGCGTGCAGAACCCCGATGCCGTCCGCCGCTTCGCCCTCGGCGAGTCGCTGGTCGGGCAGGCGGCTTTGGACAAGCGGACCGTGCTGGTCACCGAGGCGCCGCCGGATTACGCCACGATCAGCTCCGGTCTCGGCCGGGCGACCCCGGTCAACGTGCTCGTGCTGCCGTTGCTGTTCGAGGACCAGGCGCTGGGGGTGATCGAGCTGGCCTCGGTCAACGAGTTCACCACGGTGCACCGGGACCTGCTCGAGCGGCTGCGCGAATCGATCGGCCTGAACGTCAACACCATCCTGGCCAACTCCCGCACCGAGGCGCTGCTGGCCGAGTCGCAGCGGCTGGCTCAGGAGCTGACCGCCGGTTCGCAGCGGCTACAGGCCCAGCAGCATGAACTGCAGAAGTCCAACACCGAGCTGGCCGAGAAGGCTGCCCTACTGGCGACCCAGAACCGCGCCATCGAGATCAAGAACGCCGAGATCGAGCTGGCCCGCCAGGAGATCGAAGAGCGCGCCGCCCAGCTGGCCGCCGCATCGCGCTACAAGTCGGACTTCATGGCGAACATGTCCCACGAGCTGCGCACCCCGCTCAACAGCGCGCTGGTACTGGCCAAGCTGCTGGCCGACAACCTGGACGGCAACCTGATGGACAAGCAGGTGGAGTTCGCCAGAACCATCCATTCCGCAGGCAGTGACCTGCTGCAGCTGATCAACGACATCCTCGATCTGGCCAAGGTCGAGGCGGGGCGGATGGAACCGTCGCTGTCGGATGTCGCGATGAGTTCGGTGGTGAAATACGTCCGAAACCTCTGCGAGCCGTTGGCTGCGGAAAAAGCACTGCACTTCGTCGTGGAGCTCGATCCGACGCTGCCGACCATGCTGCACACCGATGAGCAGCGCTTGCAGCAGGTGCTGCGCAACCTGACGTCCAACGCGGTGAAGTTCACCGACGAGGGCGGGGTGACGTTGCGGATCCGGCCGGCCGCTGCCGACGAGGTGGAAGGCGACGCGCTGCGCGCCGCACCGGCCCGGGTGGCGTTCGAAGTGGAAGACACCGGTATCGGGATTCCGGCCGACAAGCTGTCGGTGATCTTCGAAGCGTTCCAGCAGGCCGACGGCACCACCAGCCGGCGTTACGGCGGTACCGGGCTCGGGCTGTCGATCAGCCGCCAGCTCACCCAGCTGCTCGGCGGCGAGCTGACCGTCCGCAGCGAGCCCGGGGTGGGCAGCGTCTTCACGCTCTACCTGCCCGAAATTGCGCAGCCGTCCACCCCAGCGGTTGCCGAGAGCCCGGCACCGGACACCGCTTTGGACAAGCTCACCGCACCGGAGCTGGTGCCGGCGGCCCGATCGCTGCCGCAGTTGCCCTCGGCACCTGGCGAGGCGACGCCGCGCTTCCACGGGGAAAAGATCTTGATCGTGGACGACGACCTGCGCAACGTCTTCGCGCTGAGCAGCATGCTCGAGGCGCATGGGCTGCACGTCGTCTTCGCCGACAACGGAGTGGCCGGAGTCCGCGCATTGGAACGCAACGAGGACATCGCGCTGGTGCTGATGGATGTGATGATGCCCGAACTGGACGGTAACGCGACGATGGCCGCGATCCGCAACCTCAACCGCTACGCGGACCTGCCCATCATCGCGGTGACCGCGAAGGCGATGAAGGAGGACCGGGCCAAGAGCCTGGCCTCGGGTGCCAACGACTACGTCACCAAGCCGGTGGACACCGACCTGCTCCTGCGGCTGATCAATGCACATCTCTACGCCCCTTCGGAAACCGAGACGTCCGGATCGAACAGCCCGTTGTAGTGGGTCGCTGACGTGTGGCGGCGCCGCTGCAGGGCGCGGCGCGGGCAGCGCGTGATCGATCTACCCGTGATCCGTCTGGGGGATGGATTCGGTCGCGGTATGTGAGGATCCGGATGCAGGCCGTACGCTATGCCCTGTGATCACTCGCAGCGATCCGGTGCGCAGCCTCGCCACGCGTGGGGTCGTGTGCGAACCTGATAGATATGCTGTGGCGATGACTTTGTGTGCAGGTGCGAACGGCCCCGTCCCGGCTCGCCGGGGCGGGCGCGCCGGGGACGACTGTGATGACCTCGGAGAACTGCGCACTGTCCGAGCGCACCACTCGCATGGAAAGGGAATGTGATGGCGGCACCGAACATCGGCCATTCGGTCATCAGAGTCGTGAACTTCTTCGTGGTCGTGATCTTGATCCTGATTCTCCTGAACCTGCTGGGCCCGCCGATCTCCAGCGCGCTCCCAAGCGCTGCGCAGAACACCCGAGACATGCTTGCTGGACTGTGGGGCGGGATCAAGGACCTCGTTCCCAATAATTGGAATACCTACTATCACCATCACTGACGTTCCCGGCTGCGGCCGGGGAGTGCCGCAGTGAGCAGCGCCAGCACGCCGGCTGACTCCACGATCAGCGTGGTCCGCACGAGTGGAGCCTGGACTACCTCGTGCGTGCCGAACAGCCCGACTGTCAGGCTGAGGACCAGCGCCGCGAGGGTTCCCCCGGTGAATAAAGAGGCGATAACGGCCACTGTGCGACGCCGGCGGGCCGGCGCCATCAGCAATGTCGCAGCCAGCACGCCAGAGCACACCGCATTGGAAATGAACAGCGTGCCGATCACCGGGAGTTGCCGGTAACCGTCCAGCCATAGTCGCAGGTGGATCAGTCCCATCGCAGCGGTCAAGCCGACGCCTAGCAGCCAGCCGGCCAACAGCAGCACCGACCATATGCCGCCTCGCCCATGGCCTTCGCGACGTCTCGAGCTGCACAAGGTACTGCTCTGCATCCGTCCACTCCTTGTAGTGTTGAGGTCCTGATCGGGTGACACCGATTTGGTGCTGGCCGAGCCCGATTACCGGCCGAGATTACCGTGACCGCATCGCCTGGAGGCACGTGCTCCTCTGGTCGGTGGCTGATCCACGGCCCGGGCAGCAGCCTCGTCACGGCGAGGCAACGCCGCTGAAGGACTCATCGTCGTAACTCAGCTCGCCCGCCAGGCCCCGAAGACCACCCGGCATTGCCTGACCCCATCGCGTTCCAGTACGTCAGCGCTTCCTGTTGCGGCCGGTATTGCAAGCCAGGTCGGTGAACGAGGCCTTCAGCCGCTGCGCCAGGAAGGCGAACAGGTTCTTCGCCGCGGCCGGATCCGGGGATGGAGCGCCAATGGTGAGCACTCGATCGAGCCGCAGCCGGGCCGTGGCGACGGTGGCCAGGTTGCGGCAGTAGTTCCGGGCAGTGTCTACCGCAGGATTCAGCGTTGGCTGGTTAACCCCGGCCCGGTACAGATTGACTTTGGCCACGCTCGGCCTGCCATTGACCTGTGCCATCGGATCATTGGGCGGGATGAGTGCCATCGGCGTGGTCTTCGTCGCGGCGGCCTGCAGTTCGTTCAGCGCCAACGATGGTGCCGGCGTGCCGCCTGCGGTGAGGTCGGGCGCGGTGAAGGCGGTACAGCCCAGCGCGGGGTTGATGAACCCGGTGAGTAGTCCGTTGTCGCTGGCATTCTTCAAAACCGTGCGGACCGGCAGCCCGGCGACGTTCGCCGGGGTGTCCTGCGCGGTGCGCCCGTTTCGCAGCGCCAGGTAACGGGTGGTGAGGTTGTCACTCTGGTCCTGGTCGACGACTGCGAAGTCGCGAGTGGTCGGGCAGGGCTGGCCGTCGCGGGCCATGCCGACCGGTGGCACTTTCAACTTGCCCGTGTTGATCGCGGCGTTGGCGGCCCGGAAGAACTCTGCGGCCCCGCAGTAGGCGAACTGCCCGAACGGTGAGCCGGGCAGCCCGTTGACGCAGCCACCCGAAGCGCCACTCAAAGTCAACGTGTTGCCCTGAAACCCGAACCAGATCCCGACCACCGAACCCGCGGGCAGCTTCGGCACGACGGGCGCGGCCGCCGGCTGGGTCCCGCGATCGATGACCAGCGGCCGGTAGATCGACAACGCACCCGTTGCCGGATCGATGATCGTGGCTTCGACGAAGGCCGATTGGTTGTCGTTGGCCTCGCGGCAGGCGCCCTTGCGACGATTGGTCGCCACCAGCTGATAAGGCGTCGCCAGGCCCTGGGCGGTGAGCGGCGCATCCGGCACGATCAGCGTGCAGTTCGGGTTAGGGTCCTTGCCTCCGCCGCCGTCCGGCGCGTCGCGCAGCTTGCGGTGTCGCTCGTTGTTGCGTCCCCGACCGGCCGGGTTGGGGTCGGGATCCGGCCCGCCGTCGTCGTCCAGGGCGTCGACTTGATCATCCATTCGAGCGAGGGTCGCTGCTGCCCGGTGGGTTACTGCGCCGATCGCCGACCCAGTCCTCACTGGTACTGGGCCGGTGAGTGTCCTGGCGATACTCACCGGCGCGATACTGACCGACGGCTCGGGGCGTGCCTGGGCCTGCCATGGTGCCGCCAGCGCGATCGGCAGCGCGGCCGCGACAGAAGTCAGGCCCCAGCGGATGAAGCGTGGTGTGCGGGGAGTCACCAGCGCACCCCTCTCGAGTCAGTGTCGGTGAGCATGCAGCGGACGATCCGGGGCCGCTGGGAGGCCCGGCCGTCTGGGCTGAGCCAGTCCGCACATGCCAGCGCGCCAGACGCAACGCACGCCGAACCGGGCGGTTGTGCTGCCGGGCGTACTTGGTCGGACCGTTGTGCGGGCGGCTGGAGGCCGTGACACCCAGCCAGACCCAGCCGTCGCCGCGGCGGACATTACGACGCTCGGTCGCCACCTGCTCCGGACCTGAGAGGCCTCAGCACGCGACCGCGCTCACAGGTACGTTCCCCGCGGCGAAAAGCCACCCATTAGTCCGTTCAACGCAACGCGTACCGCTGTTTGCCGGGTACAGTCCTCAGGGAAACCGGTGATCGGCCTCAGCCGACCGTCGACCGCCTCGCAAGTAGTCAGGAGGCGCCGGGTCGACGCGCTGGATGACCCGAACCGATCGCCGTCCGCATACGTACGTTCTCAGAGGTACTCGTCACGCCAGCCGGCGTGATCATCTTTACCGCCTTCACGGGGTCGCGCTCCGCGTGCCCGTGCTGATTTAGCGTGTACAATGGGCGACTATGGACTACGACAGTCCCAGTTCAGGAAGAGGTCGATGAGCGCCTACAGTCTTCCCGACCTGCCGTATGGATACGACGCGCTCGAGCCTTACTTCGACGCGCGGACCATGGAGCTGCACACTCAGCATCACCGTCGTTATGTCGACCAGCTGAACGCAGCTCTGAGAACCGCAGCACGGGTCCCTCCCGCAGGAGAGCAGTCCATTGACGCCTTGCTGTGGAATATCGGCAAGGTCTCCGAGGAGTCCCGTAATGCGGTGCGTAATTACGGCGGCGGGCACGCGAACCATTCCTTCTTCTGGTCGATCTTGAGCGGGGACGGCGGCGGAAAACCCACCGGTCCCCTCGCGGAGACAATCAGGGAGGAGTTCGGTTCCTTCACCGCATTTCGGGACAGGTTCTCGGGTGTAGCCACCGCTCATATGGGCAGTGGCTGGGCATGGTTGGTCCTGGTACGTAACCGACTGCTGGTCTACAGCCTCCCCAATGAGGACACTCCGCTCACCGCAGAAGAGACGCCTATTCTCGGACTCGACCTGTGGGAGCACGCCTACTACCTCAAATATCAGGGCTCACGGGCCGACTATATTGAAGCCTTCTGGAACGTCGTGAACTGGAAAGAGGTAGGCCGTCGGTTTGAGGAGGCTACGCGCTCGTAGTCTGCCGTCGAGCCTGCCCGGCTGCATCGCTGCACAGTTTCCCAATATGTCCCTGAACAGTTGCATCGGAGAGGGTGCGCGGACATGAGCCAAGAGCACGAGAACGCCAAGTCGACCGACAGTTTGACCAGCGAGGGCCAGGACGCCCTCTCGGCGCTGCGCGGCATCTGGCAAGCACAAGGGCAGACGAGCGCCGACCTCGACGAGGCATGCGGCAACAACAACATCTGCAAGAGCATGGAGTCGGTTGGCTTCCAGGGCCTTGCCGAAGACGTCGGGATGCCGGCTACCTCGCAGTCAGTGGGCAGCAACTTGCGCACTGCGTGGAAGCGGAAGCTGGAACGGGAGGGCAAGGTGTCCCAGGGCACCAGCGTCCGGGACCTGATTTTCGGCTCGTCTGACCAGGAAGACCAGCAGTGATCGCTCGTTCGAGCGGTGGCCGGATGAAAAATAGGAGGGACTAGGATCATGTTCGGACGTAAGAGGCCCGACGCGTCGTCCGCTGAGAAGACCAAGGATTCGGAGCGCACCTCGTCATACCGCATGAACCAGGACGCTGCGCCAGCGAGCACTGACGTAACAAGAACAACGTCATACGTGAATGCGATGCAATTCAATGGTCGCGGCTATGAGACGCTAAACTGATACGCCCGCGGGGATCCCGCTGTGACGGCTGGATCCCCGCGGGTGGGCTCGCTACGCCGGCTACCCGCACCGCGAGGCCACCCCACGCGCACCTGACGACATCGCCGCCCAGCGGCCGCCAGAGCTTGTCAAGGAGATCGCTCGATGAACTACCCGCGTACCGTCCAAGAACTTACCGAAACGTTGCGCCGGGGTAACTACCTCGCGGACCGCGGACTGGCGACGGCGGTGTTCGTAGCGATGTCCCTGCAGCGACCCCTCCTGCTCGAAGGCGAGGTAGGCGTCGGCAAGACCGAACTTGCCAAAGTGATCTCCTCGGTGTTCGGGCGCAAACTGATTCGCCTGCAGTGCTACGAGGGCATTGACACCAACCAAGCCCTCTACGAGTGGGACTACGCCCGCCAGCTGCTGTACATCCGGGCCCTGTCCGAGCGTGACATCGGCGGCGAGGAAGCGATCGAGAAGTTGTTCGGCCCGCGGTTCCTTCTCGAACGTCCCCTGATGCAGGCCGTGCAGGCCGGCGATCAGGCGGTGCTCTTGATCGACGAGGTCGACCGCGCCGACGACGAGTTTGAGGCCTTCTTGCTGGAGGTGTTGTCGGACTTCCAGATCAGCATTCCGGAAGTGGGCACGATCAAGGCCGAACGCCCGCCGCTGGTGATCCTGACTTCCAACCGCACGCGTGACCTGCACGACGCGTTGAAGCGCCGCTGCATGTACCACTGGATCGGCTATCCGGAGCCCGACCGTGAGGTCGATATCGTGGCGGTGCAGGCTCCCGAAGTGTCTGCGACGCTGGCCCAGAAGGTAGTGGCCGCGGTCAACAGGCTGCGTCAAATGGACCTTGCCAAGCCGCCCGGCGTTGCGGAGACCATCGACTGGGCGCGTACCCTGTCATTCCTCGGCGAACCGAATTTGAGCGCCAGCAGCGCCGACGCCACCCTTGGTGCGATCATCAAGGACCGTGACGACCTCGAGCTTGTCCGGGACAACCTCCACGAAGTGACGTCCAATGCTTGAGACCCGTGAGACCGATGGCCGGTAACCACAATGGCTTCGTTACGGTCCTCGTCGAGTTCGGCCGCGCACTACGCGCTAAGGGATTGGCGATAGGATCGGGTGATATCCTGACCTACTGCGCAGCGATGGCGCCGCTGGATCCAACCGATCTTCTCGATTTGTACTGGGCCGGACGAACCACCATGGTTGTCCGGCGTGAAGACCTTCCGCTCTACGACGAGGTCTTCAAGGCGTTCTTCCTGGCATCCGACGCGCCGGTCCAGAAGATGTTGAAGATCAAGGCGCAAGCTGCGGCCGAGGCAGAGGCAGCCTTCGAGATCCCCGCCACCGAGCCGTCAGGCAAGGAGCAGGAGGAGGAAACGCTCCTCGGGTTGATGGCCTCGAACGTCGAGACGCTCAAGCACCGCTCGTTCAGTGAGTGCACCGATGAAGAACTCGCCGCGATCCGGCGCATTATGGCGCGCATCAAGTTCACGCCGCCCAAACGTCGCACCCGTCGCACCAGGACGGCCAACGACGGGCGGCGGCCGGACATGCGCCGAACAATACGTGAGTCGATGCGTACGAACGGCGAGATGGTCGATTTGTACTGGCGTCGGCGTCGCGTGCGGCTACGCCCGCTGATCCTCATTCTCGACGTCTCCGGCTCCATGTCCGACTATTCGCGTGCACTCCTTCAGTTCGCGTATTCGGCCAAGCGCGCCTCGCAGAAAGTCGAGGTGTTCTGCTTCGGCACTCGCCTCACCCAGGTAACCAAACCACTTCAGACACGCAAGCCGGATGAGGCACTCGAGCGCGCCGCGAAGCTTGTGGTCGACTGGGAGGGCGGCACCCGGATTGGCGAGTCGATCGACAGGTTCGTGCGCAAATGGGGCCGCAGAGGCATGTGCCGCGGTGGCGTCGTCGTGATCTGCTCTGACGGTCTCGACCGCGGAGATCCCGAGCTTCTTTCCGACTCGATGGAGCGCCTGTCCCGGCTGTGCCACAACATCGTGTGGATGAACCCGCACAAAGGCAACAACGCTGACTACCAGCCTCAGACCGTCGGCATGATGGCAGCACAACCACACATCGACGTCCTACTGTCCGGTCACGACCTGAGCAGCCTTGAAGAACTTGCCACGCTGCTGCCGAAGCTCAGTTAGGGAGACTGGGGCTATGTTGATGAGATGGAGCGTCGGCATCGAAGCCGAAGGTGACCGCATCATGAAGCTTGAAGAGGTCGTCGAGTTGGCTGATGCCGTCGCACCGATCAGTGGCATCGCCACGGGCATTGGCACCAATCGCTACGGCGCGCAGGTCGTCGTGTTCGCCGGCGATCGGGATGAAGCGATCAAGAAGGGTAAGGAACACTTTGTCGACGCAGTGCAGAAGGCCGGGCTGCCGGTGTTTCCCATCGTCCGCGTCGAGGCCGTGAGTGAAGCAGAAGACGACGAAATCGACGAGATCTGACACGAGGACATCTCAGATGAATGCACAGGTCGGGACATGATCCGCCTCGGTTCGCTCGCCGGGTACTCCTTCGAGGGCCCGCGGATCCTCGGCGGTTGGACGCCTCCCAAGCGGCCGGCAGTCTTTGCCATCATGTATAAGCCCGATCCCGAGACTAAGCCGGATCGCTACGCGGTCATCTACGTCGGTCACGCCGACAACATGGCTGAAGCGGGCTTCCCCTTCAAACATCCGCGTGCCAACTGTTGGATTGGGCGGGCTGGTTCCCGATGGAAGCTGCACATCTGCACCTATGAGGTCGCGGGATGGGCGAGATCTCACCGAGAGCAGATCTGCCAGGAACTGGCGGCGGTCTATAATCCACACTGCAATGAAATCAAGTATGACCAGCACTGGGACGATCATTGGATCGGCTCATACGAGTCTGAACTCACTGGCCCCCTTGCCAAGCGGGGTCCTGACGACACTCCCATAGTCTGAACTGAAAATTGCAAAATATCGGGGCGGCGACCAGGTTGGTCGCCGCCCCGATATTTCAACTGCTACCAGCGAAGTACTGTGAAAAGCGAGCCGTGCGTACCTCTAGTGCTTGCGCGCCCGGAAACCAACAGTGTCCATCAGACGAGACCGACGGCGACCAGAAGCTGGCACATTGGTGTGCCCATTCACCGGAGCTGCCGTAGGAGCAGCCAGCTTAGCTGCGATCTTGTCACCACCCCCATACAACAGCGGCAGGGCACCCGACACCACGCCACCGGTACGGTTGATATGCTCGATCCCAGGAAGCACGGGCTCGGCCTGCTGGGCAATTGTCTTCACGTTTCCTAAGCAGTCATCGAGGTTGTCCGCGACACGGTTGAGCAGCACCCCGATAACGAGCAGGAAGAAGAACAACACACCGACCAACGCCGCGACGACGACTATCGTCACGATAACAAGAGTCATGTCTAGCCCTTTCCGCCCGTCGGCGTCCCAGAGCCGGTCAGTACTCTGGTCAAGAACAGGTGATGCTGCAGACCCTCCGCCAGTACCGCCTCCACCCTGTCAGCCGTAATGGGAATGAGCGCGCAATTAGCGGTATTCTGCGGAATCGCACGTAGGGTGTCTCGCACTCCGACCACGCTTCGGTCGATGGACCTGACCATCGAAACAAGTGAACTCAGCAATAGAATGACCACGACTATGACCGCAACGGCCATTCCTATCGCGACCCACCAGAAGGTGGCCTCTTCAGGTGCATATCCGTCAGGCGCACCCGCATATCCCAATAGAAATGGCATCATCAGCCTCCAAGCCTAGCTCGTACGCGTTCCAAACCTCCGATGATGACCTCAGCGTGGTCAATCGTTTGCCGAAGGTCAGCCAACGGAAGCGTGCTTCGGTATGACTGTTGCAGGGCCTGGTTGATCTGTGGAGCCTGACGAGCGATTCGAGCAGCAAGGACCAGAATTGGGGCGACACATGCGACCACCACGGCGAGCATGATGACAGCAATAGCGAAACCCAGGTACCAGCCAAACAGGTGCGCCTCAGGTGGTCCGGGTGCCTGTTCCGCAAGCAACACCATCGCGCGGGCCTCCTTTCGCGGTAGCAGTTGTTATTACACTGGACTCAGAAGAATTAACGGTCAGGCGTTGACGTTACAGAAACTGTCTCAAGGTAACCCAAAAGTGTCTGGGTCGGAGTCTGCACGGCGTGCGCATCCTTGAGATGATCAGCAACCTGCTTCATCAAGCTGGCTTTGTCGTGAGCGGTGAACTGTGAAGCACATTCTTGATGGGCACACGAGAACTCGTGCATCTTCCACTCCTTCTACGATATTAACGCTCACCTTCGTCGATCGCCGCCGAGTGTTTAAAGCTGTTCTGCCAAAGCTCGTACGGGTGCGAGGTTATTGTTTACCCTCGGTACAACCTCGGGAACCGTCCTCAGCTGATAGGCGATCGCGTTGACGCCGACGATGATGGCGCCCAGGGTCCACGCGACATGCTTAAGCTGAAAAATCACCTTTAACAGCGAGATGACCAAAACGGCGAATATCAATACGACGGCCAGTATACTGACCGCTCCGACTGCAGTCATAGGTCCTCCTCTCCCTCCATAGGTCCTCAGGTCATCCGCGTGCTAGACTCCAAGGGCTTCAGCTAAGCCGCCTGCGCGCTTCGCGTAGCGCGTGGCCCCAATACCGACCTCGTGAACCGTAGCGTCCGTCTCTGCCAACATCGCTGGCAAATTATCAAGCTCGCCGGTCAAAATGACACCATTGTACAGAATGTCATCCACCGTCTTGCGGATCCGATCCACAGGCGTGACAATTCGGTTCAACAAGACCGCCTCGAGCGGCAGCACCACGAAGAGCAAGATCAAAGCGCAAATCCACCAAACTACCATACTCGCCCTCTCTTTCGCTCATGGATCGTTATCACGACTATCCCCGGCCGAAAAGTCGACCGAAGAACCGCTTCAACGCAGTCATCGTCGCCTGCATGGCAATGCTGAACCCCTTCACCGGGACAGCTTCCCGTGTCACGGCTGCCTCGCCACGTGATGCGCGCCCGATATCATCCGCGATGCACTTGGCGAAACTTCTCATGATGACGCTAGTGACGTCCTGCACCATGCCGCGTCCGAACTGGGCAGCTGCACCGGAGAGCTGAATGTCTTGGGCCACCTTCACGCGCGTCCCACTACCTGAAGGCGCCATTGTCGACGTCACCTTCATGGTGGCCTGGCCCTTGCCCTTTTCTTCCGACCCGGACGCGTCCATGACGATCCGCTTAGCCGCCTCGTCGCGCTGGACGATCTTTGCGGTGCCCAGGAACTGGAGCTTTACGGGCCCCATCTTGGTCGTCACGCGGCCCTTGTACACGTCGCCGTTGACATCGATGAGCTCGGCACCAGGCAAGCAAGGCGCGATCCGCGGCACGTCTTGCATGTGCTTCCACACTTGCTCGATCGGTGCAGCAACCTCGAACTCGTTTTCAATCAGCATCGACTACTCGCTCTCCCCTACCACTCGCGGGTTCGTGCATGCGATTCACGACTTCGTCCCCGACCCGACAAATTCCCCGGGATCGTTCTTAAACGCCCTCGCGCATCCCGGGCAACAGAAGTAGTAGGTGGTTCCGTCGTGATCCACCTTGTGCTGCGCGGACACCACCTCCACCGTCATGCCACACACCGGGTCGACCGCTTCGGCAATTTCCGGCACCTCTTGCGGCACACCCTTGACTAGCTCGCCGGACGCCCTCATTTGCACCAACTCAGCCAGGATCCCCACGGCGATCTCGCGATGCGAGACTCTCCCGAGATCCAGGCCAGCCGGCACCTTCACCCGAGCCAAGGCCTCCTTGGACAACCCACGGCTTTCCAAGAACTCCAGCACAGATTTCGCCCGCGGACGCGAGCCCACCAAACCTACGTAGGCGGGCCCCGCAAGCAACGCCTGCTCGACCGCTTCCTCGTCGTGATGACCCTGCGTGGCCACTACCACGAGAGAGCGCTCGTCCACCCCAGCCGCCTTCAGGTCAAGTTCGCTGACCACGTGGTGCGCCGACGGATGACTCTGCGCCGAACCGCCGTCCGGATCGACGAGTACTGCCCGCCAACCAATCGCCTGACCCATCTCAACGAGGGCTTCGACCATCGGTGATCGTCCGATCACAATAAGGTGGGTCTTAGGCTGCACAGGCTCGATGTAGATCTCCAGGGCGCCCTCGCTCTGGCAGGACATCGGTACGTAGCTGATGCCCTCGCGGACGGCCACTGACTCGAGCTCATCCGGCGTGCCGAGGAACACGAGACGCGGCACACCCTCGGCGAGGATATGCCGGGCCTCACGAACAACCACAGGTTCGGCGCAGGCTCCACCAATGAAGCCGAACACCTGCCCTGAGGCTGTAATGACAGCCCGGCAACCCTCCTTGCCTGAGGACGGGCCCCGCCGCCACACCACAGTGGCCAACGCGAACGCCTCACCGCGCTGCGACAACTCGCGGGCACGCTCGAGGACGTCCCACCCGTCCATGGTCATCAACCTGACCTATCTATGCCTATGGTTTAGCCGCCGTCGGTCTTGAGTGGAGGCATTCCCGAGATGTCACGCTTGTACTTCATGGCCTCCCACACTCGGTGCGGCAGCAAGGGCATGTCGATGTTGCGGACCCCGGTGTCGTCCAGAGCATTATGCACTGCGTTCGTAAATGCTGCTGGACCACCGACACACGCACATTCACCAATACCCTTAGCGCCGATCGGATGATGCGGCGACGGCGTGACAACCTCATGCAGTTCGAAACCTGGCGTTTCCCACGCAGTAGGCAGCAGGTAGTCCATGTAGTTCGAGCCCACGCAGTTGCCCTCGGCGTCATAGGTGATGAACTGCATGCTGGCCATCGCATAGGCCTCGGTCATACCACCCATGATCTGACCCTCGACGATCATCGGGTTGATCCGCACCCCGCAGTCATCGACCGCGACCATCCGCAAGACGTCCCACACACCGGTCTCGGGATCGACTTCTACCGTCACGATGTACGCCGCGAACGGCCACGTCATATTCGGCGGGTCGTAGTAGGCGTTGTTCTCCAGACCCGGCTCCATGCCGTCGGGCATGTTGCCGTAGGCGGCCATCGCGCACTCCTGAATGGTCACGCCATTGTTAGGAGCACCTCGAACGTAGAAGCGGCCGAGCTCCCACTCGACGTCCTCTTCGGATACCTCGAGGAGATGTGCTGCCAACTTCCTAGCCTTGGCACGGATCTTGCGGGCCACCATCGACGTCGCTGCACCCGCGGTCGGTGTGCTGCGGGAGGCGTACGTGCCCATGCCGAACGGGGTGTTGTCGGTGTCTCCGTGCTGTACGAGGATGTCGGCCGCCGGAATGCCGAGCTCATGGGTGACGATCTGGGCGAACGTCGTCTCGTGACCCTGACCCTGGGTCTTTGATCCGATCTTCAGAATCGCCTTCCCACTCGGGTGCACCCGCAGCTCCGCGGAGTCGAACATCTTGATGCCGAGGATGTCGTACTCGCGGCTGTTACCGGCCCCGAGCGGCTCGGTCATCGTTGAGATACCGATCCCGAGTCGCCGACCCTGCGCGCGTGCTTCCTCCTTCTCCCGCAGGAAATCGTCGTAGCCGATGGCGTTCAAGGCCACGTCGAGACATTTCTCGAACTGCCCCGAGTCCAGGAGGAAACCGTAGGGCGTTCGGAAGGGGAACTGGTGATCCTTAACCAGGTTGATTCGCCGGAAAGCCGCCTGATCCATGCCCAGATCGTCGGCAGCGGCCTGGATCGCGCGTTCCTGGAAGAACATCGCTTCGGTGATCCGGAAGGAGCACCGATATGCAACTCCGCCGGGCGCCTTGTTCGTATAATGACCTTGCGCGGTCATGTATCCGAACGGAATGTCGTAGGCAGCGAACGCGGAATGGATCAGGCCGATCTTGAACTTCGTTGGCTGGGCGTCCGAGAAGGACGATCCGTTGTCGCTATCACAATGGAACCGCACGCCAAGAATCTTGCCATCCTTGCGTAGCGCCAGCTCACCCTTGTAATAGATGTCGCGTGCGTAGTGCGTCGAAATGAGGTTACCGGTCTTGTCCTCAATCCACTTAACCGGCCGGGCAAGCAGGATAGAGCAGAGAATCGAGCAAACGTAGCCCGGGTAAACCGGGACCTTGTTGCCGAAGCCGCCGCCGATGTCCGGCGAGATGATCCGGATCATGTGCTCCGGAAGCTCCGCGACGATCGCCACTGCGGCCCGGATGATGTGCGGTGCCTGCGTGGTCATGTAGACGGTCAACTTGGTCGTCGACGGGTTGTAGTCCGCAATCGATCCGCAGCACTCGATGGGTGACGGGTGTGACCGCGGGTAGTGCAGTTCGATCTTCGAGACCAAATCGGCCTGGGCGAACGCGCGTTCAGTACCTTCGCGGTCACCGACCTCCCACCGGTAGCAGATGTTGTCCGTCTGCCCCTCTTTGTCGTCCCGGATTATCGGGGCGCCTTCCGCAACAGCCTGGTAAGGGTTGACGATCACAGGAAGAGGTTCGTACTCGACAACGATCGCCTCACAGCCATCCTTGGCGATGTAAGGATCGTCGGCGACCACGCATGCGATTTCCTGACCCTGGAAACGGACCTTGTCAGTCGCCAGCACCGGTTGGGTGTCGTAGGAAATCGTTGGCATCCACGCCAAGTTGTGCTGGGCTGCCATCTCGCCGGTGAGCACCATGTGTACACCGGGGATCTGCCACGCTTTGCTTGTGTCGATCGACTTGATCCGGGCGTGGGCCAATGGGCTACGGAGAATCTCCATGTGCACCATGTTGGGCAACTTAAAGTCATCGGTGTAGTTGCCCTTACCTACTACAAACCGGTCGTCCTCTACCCGCTTACGGCTTGCACCCAAACCACCAATTTTAATTTCGTCCAGCGCCTGCGCCACGTCACATCTCCCTTATCGTCGGCTTCTAGCCGCCAGCGTGTACACTCCGCCCTCGGTCCGCATTTTCTCAGCGGCCCAGAGCACGGCCTTCACAATGTTTTGGTAACCGGTGCAACGGCAGAGGTTGCCAGCCAGACCCCAGCGGATCTCTTCCTCTGTCGGGTTAGGGTTCTCGTCGAGAATCGCTTTGCATGCCAGCATCATCCCCGGAGTGCAGTAACCGCACTGCAGTCCGTGCTCCTCCCGGAAACCCTGCTGGATGGGGTGCATCTCGCTGGGCAGACCGAGTCCTTCCACAGTCGTGACCTCGTGCCCGTCACACATGACTGCGAACATGGTGCAGGACTTCATGGGCAAGCCGTCTACCAGTACGGTGCACACACCGCAGTTCGTCGTGTCACAGCCGATGTGCGTGCCCGTCAGGCCCAAGATTTCACGAAGGAAGTGGGCCAGCAGTATGCGCGGCTCGACATCGACAGACTTCGGTTCCCCGTTCACCACGACGTTAATTCGTCGCTCTTCCACGCCGCCTCCTTGACGTCGCCATGATTGAAGGACATATTCGGGTCCGAATTCGAGCCGTCAGGCCGCTCGGGCCTCTGGGCTGCTCAATCCCCGCTGCACGAAGGTGTACACAATGTGGCGCTTGTACTCCGCGCTGCCGCGGACGTCGGTCTTTGGTTGAGACGCCTCCGCCGCCAGCCGCGCGGCCTGATCGATCGTGCTGGCGTTCAGCGACTTACCCGCCAGCGCCTGCTCGGCCGCGGTGCATTGAATGTTGTTGGAACCGACACCGGTGAGTGCGATGCCAGCCCGGTTGATCGTGCCGCCGGACATCTCGAGGTTGATGGCCACCCCGACGGTCGCGAAGTCCCCTACCCGCCGCTCGAGCTTGAGGTAGGTCCCGGTACGCGTGCCTCGCGCGGCTGGCACCCGAGCCCGCACCGCAATCTCACCCTGCTCCAGGGCGTTCTGGAATGGCCCGACCACAAACTGCGAAACCGGGATGGCGCGCTCGCGGCCGTCAGCGTTCCGGGCGATGATCTCCCCACCCAGCGCCAACATCACCGACGCCCAGTCACCCTGCGGGTCTGCGTGGCAAATGGAGCCGACCAGGGTTCCCCGGTTACGGACCATAGGGTCGGCGATGAGAGGCGCGGTAGCAAACATAACTGGGAACTTGCTGCGCAGGAGTGCGGACCGTTCCAGGTTTCTGTGCCGGCACAGCGCGCCGATGTTCAGCGATCCGTCGGAGTCTTCTTCGTGATAGTCGAGGCCCGGAATATTATTGATGTCCACGATGCACGCCGGCGCCGCGAAGCGTAATTTGATGAGAGGGATGAGGCTTTGCCCTCCAGCGAGGATCTTCCCCTCGTCACCATACGCCCGCAAAACCTCGAAGGCTTCGTCGAGCGTACGTGGGGCCTCGTAGTGGAAACGAGACGGGTACATCCAGACCCTCCTAAGTCCTGAACAATTCACGAGAAGTTGTGCGACGCATTAACCCGTCCGTAGGAATCCTAATTCGGACACTACGAAGAACAGCTAATCACCGACCGATAAGATCCGGGAAAATGAGCAGCAGACTCAGGTGTCCATCAGGCCGAGTCCGTGCCGCGGCGGAGCATCATCCGCCGACCCAACCCCGCCGTAGCTGGGGGGCTCGCTCGCCCTTGCCGGGGGTGGCTCGCTCGCCCTCGCCGGGGGTGAGCTGGCGGGGGGATCGTTGGACGGCCGGTATTCCCGACGTGGCTCCGAGCGCGCGGGCTCGGAGACGGCCACCGGCAGACTCTCTTCCTCGGGGTTCGGGCGAGGCTGCTGGTGCGGCGGCCATGGACCGGGCACCGGTTGACCGGCGACGCGAAGCCAGTCAACAACTTCTGGCCAAGCAAAGAGGGTTGGGCTCTTCCCCGTCTTCGGCCTGCTCTCGATCAGCTCAAAGATTCGGGGATTACCTTTACTGTGTCCGGTTGACTCGATCGCCATCGTCTGGCCCCTCTCTGGCTCCAGTGCCGACTTCGGGTGGGCTCGTTGGCTTACGCGACCAGTGTGAAGGTACGCGTGGGCATTAGTCCACACGGCTGAGGATCGGCGTGTCAAGAGCATCTGAGCCCCGTCGAGCCAGGCCGCGGAGCCTTAGACATCCCAGGCAGGGCTATGTGTTGATAGTTGTTTTACAGCGCGAGCTGCGAGAGGATGAGGCATGGCTGCCGCAGCAGCGTTGAT
The DNA here is from genome assembly GCA_035606945.1 of Pseudonocardiaceae bacterium. Classification (GTDB taxonomy): domain Bacteria; phylum Actinomycetota; class Actinomycetes; order Mycobacteriales; family Pseudonocardiaceae. The sequence goes on along the minus strand of DATNDR010000074.1, from coordinate 16,517 downwards.
CCTTCGCGATGGTGATCGAGGACGTCTCGAGGCGCTGGCGCGCTCGGTCTCGGCACGACCCAGCCTCGCCCAACGAGCGCGAATCGTCTTGATGTCAGCGGAGGGCCTGACCAACACGGAGATCGCGCGGCGAACCGGGGCGACCCGGCCTACCGTGATCAATTGGCGCAACCGCTACGCCGCCGGCGGCATGAGCGCCCTGGGCGATCGACCCCGTCCCGGCCGGCCGGCCGTGGTGGACGAACTCGAAGTGGTGGCGACCACACTCGCTGATGGCGGCCGCCCACCAGCACGCCTGGGCGCCGACCAGTGGTCATCCCGACTCCTCGGTCAACATCTGGGTATCTCGTTCGCCACCGTCTCGCGGATCTGGCGCAAGTGGGGCATCCAGCCGGAACACGTCGAGACGTTCGCGCTGGCCAGCGACCTGCAGCAGCAGGCCAAAATTCGCGACATCAGCGGGCTGTACTTGAACCTGTCCCAACGCGCTGCGGCGTTACATCGGTCCGGTCACCGCGGTGGTCCGGATGCCGGGACTCAGGGAGAAGCCGCAGGTCAGCCCGATCCTTGGCTCAAGCTCGTCGAAGTCTCGCTGGGCATCATCACCCAGCAGGCGATCCGCCGTGGGACCTTCGCCTCCGTGCGCAATCTCATCGACGCCTTGGGCTCCCTTACTGACGGCTGGCAGGACCGCCACGAGTCCTCCCGGGAGGAGGTCGGTAACGAGACTTCCACCACACCCGGGATCGAAGCGACCAGCCGTCAAGCTACTTCTGACACGCTGCAGGGTGAGGTCAAGAGATCTTCACGATCGGATGAAATTGGACCGCGGAGGAGCCGGCAGCGGCCCGCCGCCCAGGCTCGGGACACCAAGCCCGTGCGGGCCGAGTTCCATGGCGCGCGAGGTAGGCGATCCCGACCGACTGTGTAAGGCACCGGTTCAGCGCGTCGCGCGTGGCCCTGACACCCTCTGGTTCCACCTTCCTGGGGGAGACCGGCCGTCGACTGGCCGCTTTAGCGTGAACACCATGCGCACCGCCCGATCCCACCCCACCTCGCCGGACCCGGACCCGGACCCGGACAGCACTGCGCCGACTACCGCCGACCACCCGTTGCGGGCGGTCATTTTCGATGTGGACGGCACACTCGCCGACACCGAACGAGACGGTCATCGGGTGGCATTCAATGCGGCCTTCGAGGCAGCCGGCTTGAATTACCGGTGGGACGTCGCCGAATACGGTGAACTGCTCACGACAACCGGTGGACGGCGACGGATCGAACGCTACCTCCGATCCAGAAAACACCCGCCAGCCGAAATCACCGCACTGGCGGCAGAACTGCACCGTGACAAAACCCGCCGATTCGCGGAACTGGTCCGCTCAGGCGCAATGGATGCCCGGCCGGGCGCCGCCGAGCTGATCACGCAGCTGCGCGCCGAGAAAGTGACCACCGCAGTAGCGACCACGGGGACCGGCGATTGGGTGCTGCCGTTGCTCGACATTCTTTTCGGACTCGATGCATTCGATGTCGTCGTCACCGGATCAGACGTTACTGACCTCAAGCCCGATCCGGCCGTCTACCATGAGACGCTGGCTCGCCTGGGCTTGCGTGCCGACGAGGCGGTCGCCATCGAGGATTCGGCCAACGGGGTACAAGCCGCGCAGGCCGCCGGGCTGCGGTGCGTGGCGGTGGTCAACGGTTACACCCGTGACCAGGATCTGTCCGGCGCGATAGCGGTGCTCGACGATATGGCGCGCCCTGGCGGGGTATCTGTGCTTCGCGGCGATCCCGAGCTTAGGGACGGACTCACTGTGGCGGCGTTGCGTCGTCTGGTCGTGGCGTAACGTCGCGCACGGGCGTCGACAATGTGCAGGAGGTGGATCAACCGTGTCCGGGTCGGTTCGGGTGGCGGTCATCGGCTCCGGTCCTTCCGGGCTGTACACGGCCGATGAGCTGAGCAAGCACGACGCGGTGTCGGTAGATGTCCTGGACCGCCTGCCCTGCCCGTACGGACTGTTGCGTTATGGCGTCGCGCCGGACCACCTCAAGATGAAGTCGCTGGAGATCACGCTGCGCAAGATCCTGGAGCGGCCGGGCGTGCGCTTTCTCGGCGGGGTTGAGCTCGGCTCTGCCAGCACTGGTATCACCGTGGACGACCTGCGGGAATGCTACGACGCCGTGGTGTACGCCACCGGCTCATCGGTGGATCGCCGGCTGTCCATCCCTGGCGAGGACCTGCCGGGCAGCTTCTCGGCCACTGAATTCGTCGCCTGGTACTGCGGCCACCCCGATGCCGAGGTGGACGCCTTCACCTTGGATGCGCGCAGCGCGGTGGTGGTCGGGGTGGGCAACGTCGCGGTGGACGTCGCGCGAATCCTCGCCAAGACGGCGCAGGATCTCCACGTCACCGACATGCCTGAGCACGTGCTCGATGTGCTCGATTCCAGCGCCATCAGCGACATCTATATCGTGGGCAGGCGCGGGCCGGCGCAAGCCAAGTTCACCACCAAGGAGTTGCGCGAGCTGGGCGAACTGGCCAGCGCTGATGTCGTGGTCGACCCCGCTGAGCTGGTGCTCGATCAGGCCAGCAAGGAGCTGGCGGAGACGAACAAGACCGTACGGCGCAATCTGGACACTCTGCAGGAGTGGTCCGCCCGACCCCAAGGCGGTCGAGCCCGGCGGATCCACCTGCGGTTCCTGCTCTCCCCGGTGGCAGCGCTCGGCACCGGCCAGGTCCAAGCGGTGCAGTGTGAGCGCAACGCGCTGGATGGATCCGGCGGTGTGACCGGCACCGGAGAGACGGTGACCCTGGAAGCCCAGCTGTTACTGCGCTCGGTGGGCTACCGCGGGCTGCCGCTGCCGGGGGTGCCCTTCGACGAGCGATCAGGCGTGATCCCGCATGTGGTCGGCCGGGTGCAGCGTGACGGCAGCACCGCAGCCGGGGAATACGTGGTCGGCTGGATCAAACGCGGCCCCACCGGCGTGATCGGCACCAACAAGGGTGATGCCAAGGAGACCGTCGAGCAGCTGCTCGCCGATCTCGATGCCCTGCCGCGTGCCCCACATCGCGACCCCGACGCGATCATCGACAAACTCGCGCAGCGGGGCGTGGGGGTGGTGACGTGGGCCGGCTGGGAAGCGATCGATGCCGCCGAGCGGGCGCTAGGAGTGGCGGTGGGACGTACCCGCATCAAGATCGTCGATCGCGCTGCGCTGCTCATCGCGGCGGCCAGGATGTCTGGGAGCTGACCGCGCCTTCGATCCTTGGCAGGATGCCGCTCGAAGGCGAGCACGGTGTGACGGCATACCGAGCGCATGATCGCGACACGGCGCGCGGGAGACAGCGACACGCGAGGGTTGGGGCGAGCGACACGCCGAGAGCGCGGGTCCATTTGCCCCGAGTCAGTGGTCGTCGAACCCACATATGCCCCGGATGGGTGGCTTCCCCCTCGGCACGCCGCAGGAAGGCTACGGTGCAAAAGCGAACAGCTCAGAGAGGAGCCGCCGTGTTGCTCAGCCGCGTTGCCCGTCCACTGCTTGCCGCCGTATCCGTCGCTAACGGCGTAGATACCCTGCTCAACCCCAAACCGAAGATCGATTCGACCGCGCCGTTGCTGGCAAAGGCCCCCGTCAATCCCGCGTTGGTCGTTCAAGCGGGAGCTGCTGTGAAGATCGCCGCCGGGCTGCTGATGGGCCTGGGTTGGGCGCCCCGAATTGCGGCGATGGTCCTCACCGCGGAGTTGATTCCGGCTGCCGTGGCTGATCAGCCGTTTGGCGCTGCTGGTTCGCCCGACGCTCGCAAGGCCCGCCAGGCGAGTTTCCTGGCCAACTGCGGGCAGCTAGGCGGGATGCTGCTGGCGATCTCCGCACCTCGCGGCAAGCGCCGGCGCAGGCGTCGTAAGAGCTGACTGCTCGACGCATGATCCAACCGACGCAACGTCCGGCGTGCCGGCTGACGGACGTCGTGGCAGGCTGACCTCACTCGACTCGGAGTCGACGTTATGGAGCAACGCGGGAGGTCACGGTGGGCCACGAGGTCCGTGGGGTAGTCGCGCACGGCAAGGGTGCGGCGGTCACCGTCGAGACCGTGCACGTGCCGGATCCCGGCCCGGGTGAGGCGCTGGTCGCGGTGCAGGCATGCGGGGTGTGCTACACCGACCTGCACTACCGCCAGGGCAGGATCAATGACGAGTTCCCCTTCCTGCTCGGACACGAGGCCGCCGGCGTGGTGGAGGCGGTGGGCGACGGCGTCGACACCGTGGCGCCGGGTGACTTCGTCATCCTCAACTGGCGTGCGGTGTGTGGGCGCTGCCGCGCCTGCCGCCGGGGCAAACCCTGGTACTGCTTCGACACCCACAACGCCGCGCAGTCCATGACACTGCCCGACGGAACGGCGCTGTCACCGGCCCTGGGCATCGGCGCGTTCGTCGAGAAGACCTTGGTTCACAGCGGCCAGTGCACCAAGGTCAACCCTGCGGTGCCGCCGGAGGTCGCCGGGCTGCTCGGCTGCGGCGTGATGGCCGGGCTCGGCGCCGCGATGAACACCGGCGGCGTCACCCGCGGCGACTCGGTGGCGGTGATCGGGTGCGGAGGGGTAGGCGATGCCGCCATCGCCGGAGCCCGGCTGGCCGGGGCAACCACGATCATCGGCATCGACATCGACCCGGGCAAGCTACGGTGGGCCACCGATCTCGGCGCGACGCATACCGTCAACGCCCGCGAGTCCGACGTCGTCGAGGCGGTGCGGGCGGCCACCGGGGGTTTCGGAGCCGACGTGGTGATCGATGCGGTGGGCCGCCCGGAGACCTGGCAACAGGCCTTCTTCGCCCGCGATCTAGCGGGCACCGTCGTCCTGGTCGGAGTGCCGTCCCCGGACATGATGGTGCCCGACATCCCGCTGCTGGAGATATTCGGCCGGGGCGGCGCGCTGAAGTCGTCGTGGTACGGCGACTGCCTGCCGGAGCGGGATTTCCCCATGCTGGTCGAGCTGCACCTGCAGGGACGGCTACCGCTGGACAAGTTCGTGTCCGAGACGATCAGCTTGGACGACGTGGAGCGCGCCTTCGAGAAAATCGAGGGCGGCGAGGTGCTGCGCAGCGTGGTACTGCTGCCACAGTCACGAGCATGATCACATGTGTGGAAACGTCCGGGACGTTCAGCCTGGATGGCGGGACGTGGGCGGTAGACAACAATGTCTGGCTGATCGGCGATGAGCGCGAAGTCGTTGTTGTCGACGCCGCGCATGACGCCGAGGCGATCGCCACTGCGGTGGGTGATCGGCGGGTGCGCGCGATCGTGTGCACGCACGCTCATGATGATCACGTCAACGCCGCCCCGGAGCTGTCCCGCAAGCTGTCCGCACCGGTATTGCTGCACCCCGCAGAGCACGTGCTATGGCGCTTGGCGCACGCCGACACACCGCCACCCGACGGCGAACTCACCGACGGTCAGCAGCTGCTGGTCGCGGGTACCGTGCTGTGGGTACTGCACACCCCGGGGCACTCCCCCGGCTCATGCTGCCTGTACGCCCCGGAGCTGAAGACCGTGTTCAGCGGGGACACCCTGTTCAACGGCGGGCCCGGCGCGACCGGCCGCTCCTTCTCCGACTTCGGCACCATCGTCGGGTCGATCCGGGACAAGCTGCTGACCCTGCCCGCGGAGACCACCGTCCGCACCGGCCACGGCGAGTCCACCCGCATCGGCGCGGAGGCTGAACACCTCCACGACTGGCGGCCCCCGGCGGATTAGGCGTGCCCAGACTGAGCGGACTGGCTCCAGCCGGCCGGTCGAGATCGCACTTCCGTCAGGAAGCGCCGACCATCCGCATAGCAGGTACCGTCAGCGCGTGCGCGACGCCGATCGGCTCGGTTGAGCGGGCCGGCTCGATCACCCGAGCTTCGGTCACGATGGCGGTGACCAGATCGGCCGGTGTCACGTCGAAGGCGGGATTGAGCGCGCCGGACTCGTCCGGCGCCATCCGCCAGCCGCCTACCAGCAATATCTCGTCTGGGTCCCGATACTCGATGGTCACCGCCGCGCCGGTGGGGGTGTCGACGTCGATCGTGGCGGTCGGGGCAGCCACTACGAACGGGATGCCGGCTCTGGCTGCAGCCAGGGCCAGTGGGTAGGTGCCCACCTTGTTCACCACGTCGTAGTTGGCGGCGATCCGGTCCGCTCCGACGATCACCGCATCCACCTCACCGCTGGCGATCAGTGACGGACCCGCGCTGTCCACGACCACCTGGTGGGGCACGCCCAGCTCGGCGAGTTCGAACGCGGTGATCCGTGATCCCTGCAGCAGCGGCCGGGTCTCCCCGACCAGGATCCTTTTGATCAGCGCGTCGGCATGCAGGGCCCGCACCACACCGAGCGCGGTGCCCCATTCCACGCAGGCCATCGCGCCCGCGTTGCAGTGGGTGTGCAGCACCATCGGCCGGTCGCCGACGTAGCTGCGCAGCAGGGCGGCACCCAGGCGGGACAGCGTCGCGCACGCCCGCACATCGGTGTCCACCAACGCTTGCGCGGCGGCCAGCACCGCGGCGGGTCCCCGCGACACCGCGGGCAGCACCTGCTGCACCGCCCAGCGCAGATGCGCTGCGGTGGGCCGGGCTTCGGCGATCCGGCGGGCGTCGGTGCGTACCGCGTCGGGGTCATAGCCCAGCTCCGCCGACCGGGCGGCGGCCAGCGCCACGCCCAACGCTCCCATCGCACCCAACGCCGGTGCGCCGCGCACCACCAACCGGCGGATCGCGTCCACCACGTCCTCGGCGGCGTGCAGGACCACTCGCCGCTGGTGCGGCAACGCAGTCTGGTCAATCACATCGACGTGTCCGTCGACCCATTCGATGGTCCGCATAGATACCTTTGCTTAATCAGGTTCTTACTCTGGTGCTTCCCCACTCAGGCCTCCGCGCAACCTACGCGCCGGGAGCCACCTCGCGCACCGCTCAACGGATGACGCCGCGCCGCGGCCTGCTCAACGCTGTGTGATAGGCGTGTACTCCCGTTCGGAGTAGCCCGTGTAGACCTGACGCGGTCTGCCGATCTTGGTTTCCGGATCGCTGTTCATCTCTCGCCAGTGCGCGATCCAGCCGGGTAGCCGGCCCAGCGCGAACAGTGCCGTGAACATCTTGGTCGGGAATCCCAGCGCGCGGTAGATCAGGCCGGTGTAGAAGTCGACGTTGGGGTAGAGCTTGCGCTCGACGAAATAGTCGTCGGCTAGGGCCTTGGCCTCCAGCCGCAGTGCGATGTCCAGCAGCGGGTCGTTGACGCCCAGCTTGTGCAGGACCTCGTCCGCCGTCTTCTTCACGATCTTCGCGCGCGGGTCGTAGTTCTTGTAGACCCGATGCCCGAAGCCCATCAACCGCGCACCGTCAACGTGGCTTTTCACCTTCTTGACGAAGGTTTCGACGTCATCACCGTCGAGGTGGATGCGTTCGAGCATCTCCAGCACGAGTTGGTTCGCGCCACCATGCAGCGGACCGAACAGCGCGTTGATACCCGCGGAGATCGAGGCGAACAGGTTGGCATGCGTCGAGCCGACCAGCCGCACGGTGGACGTCGAGCAGTTCTGTTCATGGTCGGCGTGCAGCAGGAACAGCAGATCCAAGGCGGCGGCCACCACCGGGTCGACCTCGTAGGGCTGCACCGGTAGGCCGAAGGTCATCCGCAGGAAGTTGTGCACCAGCCCCAGCGAGTTATCCGGGTAGAGGAACGGCTGGCCGATCGACTTCTTGTACGCGTAGGCGGCGATGGTGGGCAGCTTGGCCAGCAGCCGCACGGTGGAGATCTCCACCTGATCGTGATCGAACGGGTCGAGGCTGTCCTGGTAGAAGGTGGACAGCGCAGACACCGCGCTGGACAGCACGGGCATCGGATGGGCGTCCGGCGGGAAGCCGTCGAAGAAGCGCTTGAGGTCCTCGTGCAGCAGGGTATGGATGCGGATGGAGTCGGTGAAGCGCTCCAGCTGCCCGCTGGTCGGCAGGTCACCGTAGATCAGTAAATAGCTGGTTTCCAGGAACGACGAGCGTTCCGCCAGCACGTCGATCGGGTAGCCGCGGTAACGCAACACGCCCGCGTCACCGTCGATGTAGGTGATCTCCGACGTGCACAGGGCGGTGTTCACCAACCCCGGGTCGAGGCTGACCATTCCGGTCTTCGCCCGCAAGGTGCTCAAGTTGATCGCCGGCCCACCCAAGGTGGGCTCGACGATCGGCATCTGGTGCTCGCCGCCCGGATAGTCCAAGGTCACGGCTTGTTCGCTGGACACCTGTCCACGGTAGCTCGCGGAGTGGCGGTCACGGGGCAAGGCGCTCCACAAGCCACTGACCGTCGTCGGTGCGCCGGTAGCGAAGGCGGTCGTGCATGCGGTCCGGCCGGCCTTGCCAGAACTCCGCGCTCACCGGCCGGATCCGCACTCCGCCCCAGTGCGGCGGCAACGGTATGTGCTCGGCGCCGGTGAAGCGAGCCGCGGCCTGCGCCAGCGCGGTGTCCAGAGCCTGCCGATCGGGCACCACGGTGGATTGCGCAGAAGCCCACGCACCCAGCTGTGCACCATGCGGGCGGGTCTGCCAGTAGGAGGTGGTCTCCTCGCGGGTGAGCCTCTCGATCGGCCCGCGCAGGTGCACCTGTCGGTGCACGGCGATCCAGGGGAAGGTCACCGCGGCGAACCCGGTGGCGTCCAGATCGCGCATCTTGGCCGACGTCAGGTTGGTGTAGAACACCACACCCCGCGCATCGAGGCCTTTGGCCAGCACGGTGCGGGAGCTGGGCAACCCATGGGCATCAGCGGTGGCCAGCACCATCGCGTTGGGCTCGGGCACCCCTGCCCCCAGAGCGTCGTCGAGCCAACTCGCAAGCTGCTCGTACCAGCTGCCGGCGAGGTCGGTTTCGTCCAGCTCACGGCCGGTGTAGACGACCCGCATCCGCGCCAGGTCGATGGGCTGGTCGCTCTGCGGCTCATCCGCCACCGGCGCACGCTCCCGGATGTGATCGGGTACCGGCGTCATCCTGCCGGGACAGCCCCCATCGTGCAGGAAACCGAGATCTGCATTGCCCCCGGGCGGTCATCGGGTGCACTGTTAGCCCATCCGCGCGGCGCCGCGCTGTGGCGTGCGCCCATCCCCGACCGCGCCCATGCCCGCTGGCCGGTGAGCGACCCGCGCGTAGCCCTCGTCAAGGCGCCTATCGCGCGAGGAGGACGGCGTGACTGTGTTGAACGGGCTGAACGGGTTGAACGGTCAAGTCGACGGCAGCTTCCACCCTGGGCTGGAAGGCGTGGTCGCGTTCCAGACTGAGATCGCCGAGCCCGATCGCGACGGCGGGGCGTTGCGCTACCGGGGCGTGGACATCGAGGATCTCGCTGGTTACGTCACCTTCGGTGACGTGTGGGCGTTGCTGACCGATGGACGCTTCGGACACGGCCTGCCGCCCGCCGAACCGTTCCCCCTGCCGGTACACACCGGCGACGTCCGGGTCGACGTGCAAGCCGCGCTGGCCATGCTGGCGCCGATCTGGGGCTACCGACCGCTGCTGGACAGCACCGGCGCGCAGGCTCGCGCCGATCTCGCCCGGGCTTCGGTGATGGCACTGTCCTATGTGGCGCAGTCCGCTCGCGGGATTCACCAACCGGCCGTCCCGCAGGACCGGATCGACCAGTGCTCCACGATCACCGAGCGGTTCATGACCCGCTGGCGCGGCGACCCGGATCCGGCGCACGTCAAGGCGGTGGACGCCTACTGGGTGTCGGCCGCCGAGCACGGGCTCAACGCCTCGACCCTGACCGCCCGGGTGATCGCCTCGACCGGCGCCGATGTCGCTGCCTGCCTGTCGGGGGCGATCGGCGCGATGTCCGGCCCGCTGCACGGTGGCGCGCCGGCGCGAGTGCTGCCGATGATCGAACAGGTGGAGCGCACCGGCGATCCGGCCGCGGTGGTGCGCAGCGTGCTGGATCGTGGTGAGCGGCTGATGGGCTTCGGTCATCGGGTGTACCGGGCCAAGGACCCGCGCGCCCGCGTGTTGCGGCGGTTCTGCCGTGAGCTCGGTGCGCCGCGCTACGAGGTGGCGATGGCGCTGGAGCAGGCCGCGCTGACCGCGCTGGCCGACCGGCGACCGGACCGTGCGATCGAGACCAACGTCGAGTTCTGGGCCGCCGTGATCCTCGACTTCGCACAGGTGCCGCCGCACATGATGGCGGCGATGTTCACCTGCGCCCGCACCGCTGGGTGGTGCGCCCACATCATGGAACAAAAGCGCACCGGCCGCCTGGTCCGCCCCACCGCCCAATACATCGGCCCGCCACCGCGCCACCCCCAAGACGTCCCCGGCTGGAGCGACATCGCCGTTCCGCATTGAGCGGGCTCAGCGGGGTAATTCGGTGGTCGTTTACCCGGCTGAGCCTGCTGAATGCGGGAGGAGGCGGTAGCGGGCGAACAAGTGGGCGTTGGATTCGAGGAGCCAGCGGAGCTCCAGATCGACGGGGTGGGGTAGGGGGGCGCGGTTGATGATGGATAGCGAGCCGGTGGTGCCGGCGAGTACCGGGGCGATGGATAGGAACAGCTCATCGATCAGGCCGGCCGGCAGCAACGAGGCGTTGAGGTTCGGGCCGCCCTCACACAGCACCGAGCGCACCCCGTACTCGGCGCGCAACCGGGCGAGCATCACCGCCAGGTTCACCTCCCCGCCCCGCTCCGTACGCAGGTAGGTGATCTGCGCGGCGCACCCCGTCAGCTCGGCGTCGCTGGCGGTGAGCACCACCACCCGGGAGTGCTCGTCAGCCAGCAGTGGCAGGTCCGGGGTAAGGCTGAGCCGGTGGCTCACGACGATGGCCAGTGGATCGGGTGCCAATCCCCTGGCAACGCGGCGCGCCCGGCGCGCCGGATCGCGGACCAGGCGCCCGTACCGCTCGGTGCGCACCGTTCCAGCGCCGACCAGCACCGCATCGACGTGCGCCCGCAGCTCGTGGAACAGCTGCCGGTCGGCGGCGTTGCTGATCGGGGCGGTGTGGTGGGCCACCGCGGCCGCGCCATCCGCAGTGGCCACCATGTTCAGCACCACGTACGGGCGGTGATCGGGGGCCAGCTCGGCCAGCGCGAGACCGTCCAGGGCTTGCTCGGCGGTGACCGTTCCCGGCTCGGGCAGCAGCCGGCGCAGGGTGACCGCGGTCATGCCGGATGTCCCGGTTCAAGGCGCTTGGCTTGCTCGAACGTGTAGTACGGGGCGCCTCCTGCTCGGTGCGCCGCGATCGGCTCGAGTAGGAAACCGACGTGGTCACCGAGGTCGAGCCGATCGATCACCCGCCCGACGAACCAGTCCGGGCACTCCCGCAGGATCGGCAACCCGCCCGGACCGGACTCCCAGGCGCAGCGGGCGAACTTGTCTGCGGCGTCACCGGTGCTGCCGCCGAACAGCCGGGCCAGCGCGTCGGCCTGCCGCGGCACGAAGTGCACGACCAACTCCGGCGCGCCCGTCGCGACCCGGTAGGTGTGGTTCTCCCGGGACAGGCAGATCAAAAAGCGCGGGGGGTCGATGCTGGTCTGGCAGCCGAACCCGACCAGGCAACCAGCCAGCTCGTCGCCGGCCCGCACGGTGACGATGAACATCGAGTACTCGAGCTGCCCGACAAGCGTCCCGAAGGTGCTGCTGACGTCCACAGCGATCAACCTACCGGCGCGGGTGCCGTGCCTGCCGGCCGCCAGCTCCGGCACCTGCGGGTTGTCGCCGACCTGAGGGTTGCGTGGGATCGAGTGGGCAGCTGACGTGGGTAGGGTGGGAACGTGGAGCGGGTATCAACCGGTAAGGTGCGGGATCTTTATTCAATTGACGGTGACGTGTTGCTCGTCGCGTCGGACCGGGTATCGGTATACGACGTGGTGCTTCCCACGCCCATTCCGGACAAGGGTGCGTTACTCACTCGACTGTCGGTGTGGTGGTTTCGCAAACTGCGCGATGTGATACCCAACCATCTGATCTCCGCGACCGACGTACCGCCGGAATTCGGAGGCAGTGCGATTCGCTGCACCCGGCTGCGGATGATTGCCGTCGAGTGTATTGCGCGCGGCTACCTCGCCGGCCTGGGGCTGCGTGAGTACGAGCGTAGCGGCACCGTCTCGGGCGTGGCGCTACCGGCGGGGTTGGTCGCCGGCAGCCGGTTACCCGAGCCGATCTTCACACCGACCACGAAGTTCTCCGACACCGGCCATGACGAGTTCATCACCTTCGACGATGTGGCCCGGGAAATCGGTGCGGGCACCGCAGAGCGGCTGCGCGAGGCGACCCTGGAACTTTATGCGACGGCGGCGCGGCATGCCCTCGACAACGGTGTCATCGTGGCGGATACGAAATTCGAGTTCGGCTGGGACCCGGCCGGGCAATTGACGCTCGGGGACGAGGTGATCACGTCGGACTCATCGCGTTTCTGGCTCGCCGAGAAATGGCGTCCCGGCCAGCGGCAATATTCCTTGGACAAGCAGTTCGTGCGGGACTGGGCGGTCAGCACGGGATGGGATCGCGAGCCACCCGGCCCGGTCATCCCGCCCGCGATCGTGGCGGAAACCCGGCGCCGGTACGTCGAGGCCTACGAGCGCATCACCGGCGCCGGTTGGTCGTCGTAGGGTCGGGGTATGACGCAGACCGTGCAACAGCTGACCATCCCCGCCGACCTGAAACCCGCCGACGGCCGGTTCGGGTGCGGGCCGTCGAAGGTCCGTCCCGAGCAGCTGGCCGCGCTGGCCGACACGGGTGCCTCGCTGATGGGCACCTCACACCGGCAGGCGCCAGTCAAGTCGCTGGTCGGCCGGATCCGCGCCGGGTTGCGCGAGCTGTTCTCGTTGCCGCCGGGGTACGAGGTGGTGCTCGGCAACGGTGGCACCACCGCATTCTGGGATGCCGCTGCGCTGGGCCTGGTCCGGCAACGCTCGCTGCACCTCAGCTATGGCGAGTTCTCCGCGAAGTTCGCCGCGGTCACCACGCGCGCGCCGTTCCTGGCCGATCCCGTGGTGGTCAGCGCCCCGGCTGGGGATGCCCCGCAGCCGGTGAGCGATCCGTCCTGTGACCTGATCAGCTGGGCGCACAACGAGACCTCGACCGGGGTGATGGTCCCGGTGTGCAGGCCGGCACATTCGCAGGACGCGCTGGTGGCGATCGACGCGACCAGTGGCGCGGGTGGCCTACCCGTCGATATCGCCGCCGCGGATGTCTATTACTTCGCACCGCAGAAGTCGTTCGCGTCCGACGGGGGGCTGTGGATCGCGCTGGTCAGCCCGGCCGCGTTGGAGCGGGTCGCGGAGGTCGGCTCGTCGCCGCGATGGATACCGGAGTTCCTGTCGCTGACCACCGCGCTGGACAACAGCCGCAAAGACCAGACCTACAACACCCCGGCGGTCGCGACGCTGCTGCTGTTCGTCGATCAGATCGAGTGGATGCTGGCTCACGGCGGGCTGGGCTGGTGTGTCAAGCGCACCATCGACTCGTCGTCGCGGCTGTACTCGTGGGCGGAGTCCTCGCCGTACGCAACGCCGTTCGTCGCCGATCCCGCCAAGCGATCCCTCGTGGTGGGGACCGTGGATTTCGACACCGGCGTGGATGCCGGCGCCGTCGCGGCCGTGCTCAGGGCAAACGGCATCGTGGACACCGAGCCCTATCGCAAGCTCGGCCGCAACCAACTGCGAGTCGGGATGTTCCCGGCCGTCGAGCCCGACGACGTATCAGCGCTCACCAGGTGCATCGATTGGGTGGTTGAGCGGCTGGCGTAAGGCGGCGCGCCTCCCCCGGCCGGGCCGCTCACCGGCCTACGGTGGCAGGCACCAGATGTGGAGGTTCTCGGATGCGCGCGTTGCGGGTGGTCGGCTTGGGCGCCGACGACCGCACGATCATCGTGGAAATCGTGGCGCAGCAGTCCGGGGCGCGCCGGGAGCAGTTCGCTCTTCCGCTCGACGACAACCTGCATGCAGCGGTGCGAGGTGATCTCCCCCACGTCGACCAGAGCGAGATCGAGCCGGACAGCCCGATGCGGCCCCGCGAGATCCAGGCCCGGATCAGGGCCGGAGCGTCCGTCGAGCAAGTGGCCACCGCCGCCGGAGTGCCCTGCGAGCGGATCGAACGGTTCGCCTACCCGGTACTGCTGGAGCGTTCTCGAATAGCACAGCTGGCGCAACACGCCCATCCGGTGCGCACGGACGGGCCGGATCTGCGCACGCTCGAGGCCGTCGTCACCGAGACCTTCCGCTGCCGTGGCCACGACCTCGGCACCGTGAGCTGGGACGCCTGGCGCGGAGACGATGCCAAGTGGGTGGTGCAGCTGCGCTGGCGGGCGGGGCGGTCGGAGAACCGGGCGCACTGGACGTTGCACCCCGGTGCCCACGGCGGCACCGTCACCGCGCTCGACGACCACGCCACCGCTTTGATCGATCCGCAACCCGCCGTGCCATCGTCTGCTGAGCCGGCGATCAGATCGTTGCGCACCGTGCGGCCGGCGACTGAGGAGCCGGCGGTGCCCGACGACGGGCCGGCCTACTGCGCATCCGAGCAGCCTGGGCAACCGCCCGCCAAGCGAGGTCGCAAGGACCGCGCGATCGTCCCGTCGTGGGAAGACGTGCTGCTCGGGGTGCGCTCACCCCGCGGATGATGCACCGCCGTTCCGCAGTCTGACGGCCGAAAAGCGAGTGCTTTCGGGCGGGAGGTGAAGCTAGCGTCTGGGGCGCGATGACTCCCCACCCCAAACCCTCCCTGGCTGTGCTGTGCCGATTGTGGCCCTATGTGCGGCCGGTACGTGGTCGGCTGCTGAGCTCGGGCGTTGCCGCGCTGGCCGCAATGCTGGCCGGACTGGGCATCCCGGTGCTCATCCAGCGCATCGTCGACGGCCCGGTCGCGCACAAAGATCATCGGGGGCTGGTGCTGCTGTCGCTCGCGGTGCTCGCGTTCGGGGTGCTCGAGGCTGGGCTGATCTACCTACGCCGCGCGCTGGTGGCCCGCCCGAGCACCGAGGTCGAGAAACGGATGCGGGCGGACCTCTTTGGCCACCTGCAACGACTGCCGGTCGCCTTCCATGATCGCTGGCCGTCAGGGCAGTTGCTGTCCCGCGCGGTCAGCGACCTGACCACGATCCGGCGGTTCGTGGCCTTCTCCGGCATCTTCCTGGTCGTCAACCTGCTGACCGTACTGATCGGGTTGGTCGTGCTGGTGGTCATCGCGCCGGCGCTCGGGATCATCGCCGCGATCATGGCGGCGCCGCTGGTGATGCTGTGCCGGCGATATCAGCGACGGTATGAGTCAGCTGCGCGCCGCGCCCAGGACCAGGTGGGCGATCTGGCCACCCGCGTGGAGGAAGCCACGCTGGGAATCCGGGTGCTCAAGTCGTTCGGTCACGGCCCCTGCGCCACCCGGATCTTCGTGGCGCAGGCACGCGAGCTGCGCGGTACCGAGCTGATCAAGCTGCGGGTGGTGGCCATCCTGTGGGCAGTGGTCATCGCGTTGCCGGAGCTCACACTGGCCGCAATCCTCGCCGTCGGCGGGTATGCGGTGGTAGCCGGATCGATGTCGCTGGGCACCGTCGTCGGGGCGATCACGATCCTGACCTACCTGCGCTGGCCACTGGACTCGCTGGGGTGGCTGCTGGCCGAGACGGGCAAGGCAACTGCGGCGACCAACCGGTACTGCGAGGTGCTCGACACCGTCCCCGCCGTCGTCGACCCGCCGCAGCCGCGGGCCCTGGCGCAGCCGGTACTCGGCGCGCTGCGACTGGAGTCAGTGCACTTCCGCTACCCGGGTGCGGCCACCGAGGTACTGCGTGGGGTCGATCTCGAAGTCCAGCCGGGCGAGACGGTGGCGCTGGTGGGCGCCACCGGCTGCGGCAAGACCACCTTGACCGCCTTGATCCCGCGGTTGGCCGACGTCACCGGCGGCCGGATCCTGCTCGACGGGGTCGACGTGCGGAACCTGGCGTTGGCCGACCTGCGCACGACCGTGGCGACCGCGTTCGAAGACCCGGTGCTGTTCTCGGCATCGGTGCGGGAAAACGTGGCGCTGGCCACCCCGGACGCGTCCGACGAGCAGGTGCGCCGCGCGCTTGCGGTGGCGCACGCCACCCAGTTCGTCGACGCCCTGCCGTGGGGTCTGGACACCCGGATCGGCGAGCAGGGCCTGACGCTGTCCGGGGGGCAACGGCAGCGCCTGGCACTAGCCCGCGCGGTGATCGGAAATCCCGCGGTGCTGGTGCTCGACGATCCGCTGTCGGCGCTGGACGTGCACACCGAGGCGCAGGTCGAGCGGGCGCTGCGCCAGGTGCTCGCCCAGACCACCGCGCTGGTGGTGGCCCACCGGGCCTCCACCGTGCTGCTGGCCGATCGGGTGGCATTGCTGCAGGACGGCCGGATCACCGCGGTGGGCACCCACCGGGTGCTGTTGAACAGCAACACGCACTACCGCAACCTGCTTTCCCAACAAGCGGAAGAGGCACTGGCATGACCGAGCCGAATGACCCGACAGCGCAGCCGGGCGGCGCGCTGTCGGTGGCCGGCCCG